>JAISUT010000059.1 GCA_031271905.1 Acidobacteriota bacterium | reverse complement strand
GACGCGTCCGCAGGGGGTCCGGGAGGGGATTCGGGCGAGGGCCCGCTTGATTCTGCTTGCAGGATTGCCTCCGGTGGGGTTGGTCATGCGCGCCTCCCGTTTGCCGAATCTGCCGCGTCAGCGCCAAAACCGCGGGTGCCGCACGCTGAGGTCGAGCATAGGGGACTTGCGCGAAAAATGTCAAGCGGAAAACACCCTCGTCGATCCCAAGCGGCACCGTCGCGGATCCCCGCGTCGATGATTTGGACTTCCTTGACGCCCCACAGAATCTAGGATAATGTAAACCGTGCTTTCGATTGTCCGAACCGGGAGAGTTGCGATGAATTACATTGCACGCCGTTTAGAACGCAAATTCACCCACATGGGCGAATTCTTCAAAGCCGTGCTTGTGACGGGTGCGCGCCAAGTTGGGAAGACCACCATGCTGAAGCACTTGGCGGAAGGCACAAACCGCACCTACGTCAGCCTTGACAACAGGATGGCGCGCGAACTCGCGCAGTCCGACCCGGTGATGTTCTTCCAGGCTTACAAGCCGCCGATTCTGATCGATGAAGTCCAGTACGCGCCTGATTTGTTCGGGCAAATCAAAATCCTGTGCGACGGGAGCGAAGAACCGGGGCGGTTTTGGCTGACCGGTTCACAGCAGTACAAAATGATGACGAAGGCTCGCGAAACGCTCGCCGGGCGCGTCGGCATCCTCACCTTGCATCCGTTGTCGCAAACCGAGGCGTCGGGCATCCGCTTCCCCGACGAACTCGACTTCTCGCTACCCTGTTTGCAGGGGCGGCAATCCATCGCCCCGAAGAACGACCTCGTGGAGGTGTTCGAGCACATCTGGCGCGGCGGCATGCCGCAGGTGCTCCACGTCGACGCGGAGCAACGGCAAGAATACTACGATTCGTACATCGACACCTTCCTTATGAGGGATGTGGCGGAATCGGGGGGGGTGACGGACACGCTGCGCTTCGGGAAATTCCTCTCGGCTTGCGCCGCGCTGACCTCGGCGCAGGTGAATTACGCCACGCTTGCCGAAACTGCGGAGATTTCACAGCCGACCGCCAAAGAATGGTTGCGCCTGCTGGAGGGACTGTCCATCGTATATCTGCTCCGCCCTTACGCAAACAATGCGCTCAAACGGCTCGCGAAAACCCCGAAGCTCTATTTTTGCGACAGCGGCCTTGCGGCGCACCTGTCCATGTGGCTGACGCGCGAAACCCTGATGAACGGCGCGGCAAGCGGTTCTTTCTTCGAGAACCATGTCGTCACGGAATTGCTCAAAAACTATTCCTATTCGCCGTTGAAATGGAACATGACCTACTATCGGGACTCGAACCAAAAAGAGATCGACATCCTCATCGAGGAAAACAACCTCGTCCACCCGCTTGAAATCAAGAAATCGGCGAATCCGGATCGCAGGGATGTGAAGAAGTTTTCCGTGCTGGAAAAAACCACCCTCGAGGCGGGGGCGGGGGGCATCATCTGCATGTGCGAAGAAGTGATCCCCATCGACTCCCTAAACTGCTTCATTCCATGCAATTTGATATAGGGGCGGCGGCACGGTTTCATCGGCGGGTCTGCCGACCAGCCCCGAGGACGCCCATCAGGTTCCCATCATAGAACTACAAACCACCCCCGTTCCGTGATACCATTGCGCACTTAATTGGCATCATTTGCATCGGATTGGCACTGAACGACCCAAGGCGAGGTGGATACCCATGACCGTTGACAACCCCCAGGACCCCCAAGGAACTTCGATGAGCTACAAGACCGCCGGCGTGGACTCCGGGCAGAAAGACCAAGGGATGCAACGCCTGGGCAGTTGGGTGGAGCGCAGCTTCGACCTGCGCCCCGGCGAGGTGAAGCTGCCGCTCGGATACTTCGCCAACGTCATCGACGTGGGCGGCGTGGGGCTCGCGGTCTCGACCGACGGCGTGGGGACGAAGATCATCGTGGCGGAGATGCTGGAGAAGTACGACACCGTGGGCATCGACTGCGTGGCGATGAACGTCAACGACCTGCTCTGCGTGGGGGCGGAGCCTTTGGCGCTGCTCGACTACATCGCCGTGCAGGTGCCGCACCCCGACCTGCTCGAAAGCCTGGCGCGCGGCCTGTACAAGGGCGCGGAGCTGGCGCGCGTCACCATCCCCGGCGGGGAGATCGCCCAGATCAAGGAGATGATCCACGGCGTGAAGGACGGCTACGGCTTCGACCTCGTCGCCACCTGCGTCGGCAAGGTGCCGCTCGACAAGATCATGATCGGGCGGGACATCGCCGAAGGGGACGCCGTCGTGGGCTTGCGCTCCAGCGGCATCCACAGCAACGGGTTGACCCTGGCGCGCCGGGTGGTGTTCGAGAAACTGGGCTGGAAGGCCGATCGTTACGTCCCGGATCTGGGGCGCACCATCGGCGAGGAGCTGCTGGAGCCGACGCGCATCTATGTGCGCGAGGCGGTGGAGATGATGCAGTCCGGCTTGCGCGTCAAGGCGATGGCGCACATCACCAGCACCGGCTTCCTCAACCTCAACCGCGCCGACGCGCCGATGGGCTACGTGCTGGACAATCTGCCGGAACCCCTGCCGGTTTTCGACCTGATCCAAAACGAGGGCGGGGTCGGCATCGAGGACATGTACTTCACCTACAACATGGGCATAGGGTTTTGCATCGTCGTCGATCCCGCCGACGCCGGCGCCGTACATGCCATCGCAGCCAAGCACGGCGTCCCGTCCTTCACCATCGGCCACACGGTCAAAGACCCCGACAAGAAGGTCTACCTCCCGAAAGACGGTCTGGTGGGTTTCGACGACAAGTTCAGCAAGGGGTAGCGCAGGGCGCGCGGCGAAGGCGCGGACGCCCCTTTGCGCCAGCCTTATGGGAACCTCTAAAAAGCTCGCAGGCGCAAGTCGAAAAACAGGGTTTGCCAGGGCGAATGAGCATTTTCGACCAAGGCGCCGGCGCCGTTGTCCGGGTTTTTCAGGAGCCCCCTTATTTCAGACGTTCCAAAGCGAGTTGCGCGGCGGCCTTTTGCGCCGCCTTCTTAGTGCCGCCGGAGGCCTCGGCGACGACCTCGCCGTCAACCACCGCCTGGATCACGAAGGTCTTCTCATGGTCGGGTCCCAGCTCGTTCACGACCCGGTAGACGGGCTCGGAACGCCCCAAGTCGTGCAAGCGCTCTTGGAGTGCGGATTTGAAGTCCCTGGCGGTCAGCTTGTCGAGGTCGATCTCCTCGATGCAGTCCTTCATCTGGTGGTTCAGGAATTCGGATGCCGCGAGCACCCCGCCGTCCAGGAAGATGGCGCCTAGGATCGCCTCCCATGCGTCCGCGACGATGTTCCGCTTGTGCCGCCCGCCGGTCTTCTCCTCGCACCGGCTCAGGAGGACGCACTCGCCCAAGCGTATCGCCTTCGCCAGCTTCATCAGGTTGGTGGCGCTGACCAGGTACGCCTTCATCTTGCTGAGATCCCCCTCGTTCGACTCCGGGTAGCGCCGGAAGATGCGGGAGCTGATCAAAAAACCCAAGACCGCGTCGCCCAAGAACTCCAACGCCTCGTTGTGGCGCAACCCCTGCTCCTCGTGTTCGTGGACGTAGGAGCGGTGCGTCAACGCCTGCCGCAAAAGCAACCGGTCGCGGAAATGGTATCCCAGCCTGCCTTCCAGCGCATCCGCCATCTCCGGCGTGAACGAAACATCCGCGTATTCTTTTTCTTTTTGTCTTTGCATAAGCGCCTCGGAACCACGCCAAATTAATACCACAGCGGAGGCGATTGCGAAACCGCCGGCAACCCCCGCCACGAGTCAGGGGCATTCAGGGGCGTCGGACGCGCCTTCCCGCGCACACGCCCCACGCGCCGGGCAAACATCCAAAACCGCCAAAAATCCCGAAAATACAATTTCCCCTTGTTTTACGGGGTTCAAATGATTTATAAAACAGTCGTTTGTTCGGACGTGGGAACATGGGGAGGTGGCGATGGATGTCGTGACCAAGGCACGGTTCGGACGGCGGTCGCGCAAAAACCGGTGCCGTGCGGTGCGCGGCGGCGTCTTTGCGGCGCAACACCGCTTCGTCGAACCGGGAAGTGCGCTGTGATACAGGTCATAGGCAACGACGAGGAGAAGTGCGTAGGCTGCAACCGTTGCGTCCGCGAATGTCCCATGGACATGGCGAACACCGTGCACCAAGACGCCGCCGGCAGGATAAAAGTCTCGCTGGACTACTCGCAATGCATCGCCTGCGGCGCGTGTCTGGAAGCCTGCAAGCACGGGGCGCGCTACTACGAGGACGACACCGGGCGCTTCCTGCGCGACCTCGCCTCGGGAACCGGCATCTCCCTGATCGTGGCGCCTTCGATAAGGAACAGCTTCCCCCAATGGCGTCGCGTCCTGAAGTGGTTGCGCTCGCTGGGGGCCTGCGGCCTGTACGACGCATCGGTCGGCGCGGACATCGGGGTTTGGGCGCACCTCAAATACATGGAGCGGCACCCCGGAAAACGCCTGATCATCCAGCCCTGCGTCGCCATCGCCGCCTACTGCGAACGCAAGCGCCACGAACTGCTCGACCACCTCTCCCCCGTGAAAAGCCCGACCGCCTGTCTGGCGGTCTACATGAAGAAGCACCTAGGCGTCCTCACCCCCATCGCATCCCTCTCCCCCTGCATCGCCAAACCTTATGAGCAACGCGCCCTGGGGGTTTTCGAATACAGCCTGACCTTCGACCAGTTGCGCAAGCACCTCGCGAACAACCGCATCGAGCTGCCAGACGAGTCCGACGACTTTGACGGGCGCCCCACCGGGTTGGACTCCCTGCTCCCATTTCCCGGGGGGATGCGCGACAACCTCCAGTATTACCTGGGCAGGCGCCTGCGCGTGGAGGTGGCGAGCGGGCGCAACGCTTTCAGGAAGCTTGACGGCTACGCCGCCACCGACCCGCGTCTCTTGCCGGACATCTTCGAGGTGACCAACTGCGAGGACGGTTGCACGGTCGGGACCGTCGGCGTCGGCGACCCGAACCACCACCGTATGGCCGAGCATGCGGAGGACGCATACAACATACCCCTCAAGGACAGGCGCAAGTCGTTGGAGGCGTATGACGCGACGCTCGACCTCGCCGACTTCCTGCGCGACTACACCGTCGTCCCCGACACCGTGCCGGAGATCTCCGAGGCCGCCATCCACACGTCGTTCCTGCTTCTGAACAAGGACGACTACACCCAGCAGAACTTCAACTGCGGCGCCTGCGGCTCGGAGAACTGCCGCGACATGGCGCGGCGCATCGCGCTCGGCATCAACATCCCCGAAAACTGCGTCATGAAGTCGCGCAACGAGGCGCGGCGCGAGCGCAGCCGCAACGAGAGCTTCCTCAAACTCATCCACGAGGTGGGCGACATCCTGCTGTCGCCCGGGCAGGAGACCGGCTATCGCAACTCCGTCTCCCAGGCGTTGCGCGCGGTTTGCGAACTCATCAACGGCGAGGACGCCATCTCCCTGTGGAAGTACGACGCCACCAGGAAGCGGGGGTTGTGCCGGCGCGTGTTCCGCTGGTTCGGCAAGAACTGGAGCCGCGCCCGCGCCGTCTCACGCGACTTGCCCGAGGAGTGGATCGAGGAGTTGAAGCAGGGGCGGCACGTACAGCGGTTCAGGACGTCGCTCCCCGGTCCGGGGGTGCACGTGTTCTCCGCCGAGACCCGGACTGCGCTGATGGTCCCCATCACCCACCGCAACCGCTTCTGGGGCTTCATCATGCTTGCAAACGCCGACAACCGGGGGTTCGACGAGAAGGAGATATTCACCGTCCAGACGTGCGGCTCGCTGATCGTCTCCAGCATCATGGAGCACAACCTCATCAAGAACCTGATGGAGATGCGGCGCGCGGCGGAGTCGGCGAACGCCGCCAAAAGCGAGTTCCTGTCCAAGATGAGCCACGAGATCCGCACCCCGCTCAACGTGGTGATCGGGATGACGGCGCTGGGCAAGACTGCGGAGGGCCTCGACAGGAAAGACCACTGCCTCGGCAGGATCGAGGACGCCTCGCGGCACCTCCTCGGCGTCATCAACGACATCCTGGACATCTCCAAGATCAACGCGGGCAAGCTGGAGCTGGCGACCGTCGAGTTCAACCTCGAGAAGACCTTGCGGCGCGCCGTGGACATCCTCGGCTTCCAGGCGGAGGAGAAGCAACAGGAGATGATCCTCCATGTGGACGGGGACATCCCCGCCTCGCTCGCGGGCGACGACCAGCGCCTCACCCAGATCGTCATGAACCTCCTGTCCAACGCGATCAAGTTCACCCCGGAAAGGGGGACGATCTACATCAACGCCAGCCTGGACGGGCGGGCGGACGACCGACACGTCGTCAAGGTGGAGGTGATCGACACGGGGATGGGCGTCACCGCCGAGCAGCAGGCCCGCCTGTTCACCGTGTTCGAACAGGGGAACGGCGACATCTCCCGGCGCTTCGGCGGCACGGGTCTGGGCCTTGCCATCTCCAAGCGCCTGGTGGAGCTGATGGGCGGGGAGATATGGGTCGAGTCCCGCCCCGGCGAGGGCTCCATCTTCGCCTTCACCGCACGGTTCCAAGACGGCGCCGAGGCGAGGGGGAGTCGCGTGGAGGAGGCGGAGGTGGCGGCGGAGGAGAAGTCGGCGCTATTGGCGAACAACTTCTCCAACCGGCGCATCCTCCTGGTCGAGGACGTGAAGATCAACCGGGAGATCGTGCAGGCCATCCTGGAGCCGACCAAGCTCGCCATCGATTGCGCGGAGAACGGCGTGGAGGCGGTGCGGATGTTCTGCCAGAACCCGGACGCCTACGACCTGATCTTCATGGACGTGCAGATGCCCGAGATGGACGGCTACGAGGCGACCCAGCGCATCCGCGAGCTGGACGTCCCCGCCGCCAGCCGCGTGCCGATCGTGGCGATGACCGCCAACGTCTTCCGCGAAGATGTGGAAAAGTGCCTGTCGGTGGGGATGACCGACCATGTGGGCAAGCCCTTGGACTTCGACATGGTCTTGAACAAGCTGCGAACCTATCTCTGACCGCATCCCCGCGCCGAGGAGGCGCGCGTCGATGCGTCCGGCGAACTGCGCGCCCCTCACCTGGCGAAATGGTCGAAGCCGCGCGGGGGCAGGGGGCGCCGCCTCCCGTCCGACGCGACGAGCCACACCTTCCCCCGCCCTTCGACCATGTTTCCGATGTGCGTGACCGCGGGGAGATCCGGCGGGTAGGTCGCAAGCAACCGCTTCCGGCGCGCGCGCGGCACGGCGAAAAGCAGCTCGTAGTCCTCGCCGCCGTCGCAGGCGAGCGCCAGCGGGTCGCACCCCCACAGGGACGACGGGGCGAACGCCGGCAGCCTTTCCGGGAAAACCTCCGCGTCCATGCCCGCGCCCGCGCCGTCTCCGGATGCCGCGCACAGGCGCGGCAGGTCGGTGGAAAGGCCGTCGCTGATATCCATCATGGCGCGGACGCAACCGCTTCGCGCCAGCCATGCGCCTGCGGCGCAGCGCGGCTCAGGTTTGCGGTGCGCCCGTAGCGCCTCCCGTTGCGCGGCGGCGCGGGGATGCGTCGCCCCCTGGCGCAACAACTCCAGCCCCGCCGCCGACCGGCCCAGCGTCCCGGTCACGTAGAGCAGGTCGCCCGCCCGCGCGCCCGAACGGCACACCACCTTCCCGTCCCCCGACTCGCCGAAGGCGGTGATCGAGACCACGACCGTCCCGCCGCCGGAGAGGTCGCCGCCGACAAGCGCCGCGCCGTGCCCGTCGCCGCATTCGGCGATGCCGTCGTAGAACCGCCGCACCCACCGCCCCGTCAAGTCCGGGGGGAGCGCCAGCGCCACCGTGAAGAAGCGCGGTGCCGCGCCCATCGCCGCCAAGTCGCTCAGGTTCACCGCCAGCGACTTGTAGCCCAAGTCTTCCGGGGCGGTCCATTCGCGGCGGAAGTCGATCCCCTCGACCAGCATGTCGGTCGTGACCGCCCAGAGCCCCTCGCCCCCGTGCGGACGCCAAATGGCGGCGTCGTCGCCTATGCCTTTCTCCAACGCTGGCTTCTTCGGCGGGAAGCGGTCCTTCAAAAACTCGACGAGCGCGTCTTCGCCCGCACGGATGGGGGATCCTTCCGCGTGACGGGACGGCTTCCGGCGCCGCCCCGGGAGCGTGTCTTGCCGTATGCCTTGCCGCATCGCCTCACCAGGGGGATTTCACTGCTTCTTCTCGAACAGGTCGTTGATGACGGTCATGAACTCGCCCACGTCCTCGAAGGCGAGGTAGACGGATGCGAAACGCAGATAGGCGACTTTGTCCAGGCGCAAAAGCTCCGAGAGGAGCATCTTGCCGATGGCGGTCGATTCCAGCTCGCGCTCGGGGTTCTCCTGGACCGTCGCCTCCACCTTGTCCACGATCTTCTCGAGCTGGGTCATGCCGACCGGCCTTTTTTCGCACGCCTTCAGCAACCCGCCCATGATCTTGCTCCGGTCGAACCTCTCCCGCCCCCCGTTCTTCTTCACCACCATGTAGGGGATGTCGTCGATCCGTTCGTAGCTGGTGAAACGCCGGCCGCAGTTCAGGCAGTGGCGGCGGCGGCGGATGGAGTCGCCGGTGCGGCTCTCGCGGGAATCCACCACACGGTCTTTCAGAAATCCGCAATAGGGACACTTCATGGCGCAAGGAAACCAAAGTGGGGGGCGGTACCTCGTCGCCCAAGGCACTGTCCGCATTAAATTAAAAGGCGTCGCAAGGCGACCCCTGCCGTGAAACGCAGAATCATAGCAAATCGGGGCGCGGACGTGCAGGGGAAGTTTCCGGGTTCCCGCGTCCGCCGGGAGGGGGGCGCATTATTTTCTGATATATAGGCGGGGAGGCGCCGATATAGGAACATGGAATGCGGAAACGAAGGTCTGACCGGCCGATTGTTAAAATTTTCTGAAGGAGTCCCATACATGCGAGCTTTACCCGCCATTTGCCTGTTGCTGATGCTTCCCGCCCTCGTCGCACAAGAGCTCCCCACGACCGGCGGCGACGCG
Organism: Acidobacteriota bacterium; assembly: GCA_031271905.1. GTDB lineage: Bacteria > Acidobacteriota > UBA6911 > UBA6911 > UBA6911 > UBA6911. The sequence continues at coordinate 34,811 of JAISUT010000059.1, read as the reverse complement.
CCGCTGCGATACGTGGAGCCGCAGGAGAAGGAGTTCAAGTTCTATCCGGGTGGGCGGGTCGGCATCTCCCTGGACGTCCCCGGCGCGGTGAAGATCGTCGGATGGGAGCGAGGCTCCGTACGGATGGAGGCCGAGAAGATCGTCACCGGCATGGAGGCGGAGGCGGCGCGCGAGTTCTTGACGAAATCGCCGATCCGCGTGCGCTACACCGACACGACCGCCACCATCTCCGTCACCGGCGCGCCGCCCCAACCCGCGACGCTGGAGGTCAACCTCACCATCTACGTGCCAAAGTCGCGGACGGACGTCACGGCGGGCATAAAGCGGGGCGACTTCTCCATCGACACCGTCAACGGCTGGGTGGAGGCGACGCTCGCGGAAGGGAGGATGAACATCGTCAACCCCGACGGCTATTTCTCCGGGAAGACTTCGAAGGGCGACATCTACGTGGACATGTGGGGGAGCCAGTGGCGCGGCCAAGGCTTCACCGCCGCGACCCAGTCGGGGCGCGTCGATCTCCGGCTGCCGGAGAAATATTCCGCCGCGCTGCAACTCGACACGCGCAACGGGACGATCACCGTGGACTACCCGCCGCAGGAAGTTGACGGCGAGATCCTCCCCCCCGAGGTCGTCATCCAGAAGCGGGCGCAACAGTTGAAGGCCACCATCGGCGACGGCGGCGCACCCCTGCGCCTCGGCACGCAACTCGGAGACGTCTCCCTCGTGAAGAAGTAAAGGGGCGGGGACGGCGCGCGCCGCCCCGTCAATTCAATCGCTGGTGCGGATGTGCAACTCCCGCAGGTGCCGGGGCGACAGGTCCGACGGCGCGTCGAACATCACGTCGACGGAGCTGGCCGTCTTCGGGAACGCGATCACCTCGCGGATGTTCGGCTCGTCCGCCAGCAGCATCACCAGCCGGTCGATGCCGGGCGCCATCCCCCCGTGCGGCGGCGCGCCGTATTCGAAGGCGTCGAGCATGTGGCCGAACTTCCGGCGCGTCTCCTCCTCCTCGTACCCCAGCGCCCGGAAGATGCGCGACTGCAGTTCGCGGTCGTGGATGCGGATGCTGCCGCTGGAAAGCTCGTAGCCGTTGCACACCAGGTCGTAGGCGTCGCTCATGACCTCGCCCGGCGAGCTTTCCAGCAGGTGCATGTGCTCGGGGCGGGGGCTGGTGAACGGGTGGTGCATGAAGCTCCACTTCTTCTCGTCCTCGTCCCATTCGAACATCGGGAAATCAACCACCCAGGCGAAGGCCAGCAGGTCCGGCGGCGCGAGGTCGAGCCGGTCGCGGAACTCCAGCCGCAACGCGCCCAAAGCCTTGCACGCCGTCGCGGGCCTGTCCACCACGATGCACGCCAAGTCGCCCTCCGACGCGCCGGTGAGGGCCGCGACGGCTTCGACCTCCGACGCCGCGAACTTCTTGCCGATGTTCCCCTTGATCCCCTCCGCGGTCCAGGCGATGGTCGCCAGGTCCTTCGCCCCCGCCGCCTTGACCAGCGCCGCGAGCGTGTCCTGGTCCTTGCGCGAGTAGTCGCCGCACCCCTTGGCCAGGAGGCACTTCACCGCCGCGCCCTGCGCCACCGCCTCGGAGATGAAGCGCAGCTCGGAGTCGCGCAGGGGCTCGGTGACGTCCGCGATCTCCATGCCGAAGCGGATGTCGGGCTTGTCGCTCCCGTAGCGGCTCATCGCCTCGCCGTAGCTCATGCGGGGGAACGGCGCGATGAAGCGCTTGTGCGGCGCGACGGCAGGCACCAGCCCGGAGACCATCCCCTCGACCACCGCGAGCACGTCGTCGCGCTCGACGAACGACATCTCGAGGTCGAGCTGGGTGAACTCCGGCTGCCGGTCGCCGCGCAGGTCCTCGTCGCGCATGCAGCGGGCGATCTGGAAATATTTCTCGAAGCCCGCGACCATCAGCAACTGCTTGAGCTGCTGCGGGCTCTGCGGCAGGGCGAAGAACTTGCCCGGATGCACGCGGCTGGGGACGACGTAGTCGCGCGCCCCCTCGGGCGTGGACTTGATCAGGATGGGGGTCTCGATCTCCAGGAAGCCCTGCGCGTCCAGGTAGTCGCGCATGAACTTGACCGCCTTGTGGCGCAGGATGATGTTGCGCTGCAGGCGCTCGCGCCGCAGGTCGAGGTAGCGGTACTTCAGCCGCGTGGTCTCGTCGGTCTTGTAGCCGTCGTCGTCCAGCGGGATCGGCGGCGTCCTGGCGGGGTTCAATATCTGGATGGACTGCGCCAGCACCTCGATTTCGCCAGTCGCAAGGTCGGGGTTCACCGTGTCCTCGGGCCGCGCGCGCACCACCCCCTCGATGCGCAGGACATACTCGCCCCGCACCTTCTCCGCGACCTCGAACGCCTCGCCCACGGTCGGGTCGGCGGTCACCTGCACCACCCCCGACCGGTCGCGCAGGTCTAGGAACACCAGGCCGCCGTGGTCGCGGCTCCGCTGCAACCATCCCGCCAGCGTCACCGTCAGTCCGACATCCTGCAAACGTAAATCCCCGCAATTCCGCGTCTTCAACATATCTCCATCCCCTGATGCGATCCCGGAGGGCCGCCGACGCGGCCCCGATGCCACGATGTGGGCGCGCCTGCGCCGCCGCGCCAAAGCAAAACCAATAAAGATTACATCAAAAAATGCGGCTTCTGGATAAAAAGTGAGCCGACCGGTGAAAAACGCGGTTATCGCGGTTATAATGACGGCATGTTTGCAAGAACGGAACTCCTATGAGCAAGACGCCCGCCATGTTCGAATGCCAGAACTGCGGCCACGCCTCCGCCAAATGGCTGGGGCGCTGCCCGGACTGCGGCAGTTGGAACTCCTTCGTCGAGGAGAAACGCTTCAGGTTCCACGACGCCGCCCCGGCGCACCTGCGCGGGGACACGGGGCGGGGGGGCGGCGGCGGGGCGATGTTGCTGGAGGAGGTCTCGACCGAGGCGGTGCCGCGCATCGACGCGCGCAACCCGGAGTTCAACCGCGCCCTCGGCGGCGGCATCGTCCCCGGCTCGCTGATCCTGGTCGGCGGAGAGCCCGGCGTGGGCAAGTCCACCCTGCTTTTGCAACTCGCCCACTCGCTGCGGGACGAGGGGGTGCGCGTGCTGTACGCCTCGGGCGAGGAGTCGGCGCAACAGATCAAGCTGCGGGCGGAGAGGATTGCGGACTCCTCCGGTGCGGGCGCGAGGGACGGAGGCGGCATATACCTGTTGGCGGAGTCGAACCTGGAACTCATCCTGGACGCGGTCGGGGAGACCGACCCCGGCGTGCTGGTGGTCGATTCGATACAGACCGTCTACGCCGGGTCGCTCGACTCCGCGCCGGGCAGCGTCAGCCAAGTGCGCCACGCCGCCATGCAATTGCTGCAACTGGCGAAGACGCGCAACCTGCCGGTGTTCCTGATCGGCCACGTCACCAAGGAGGGGGGCATCGCGGGGCCCAAGGCGCTGGAGCACATCGTGGACGTGGTGCTCTACTTCGAGGGCGAGGGGCGGCGACACCACCGCATCGTCCGCGCCGTGAAGAACCGCTTCGGCGCGGCGGGCGAAGTCGGCATCTTCGAGATGACCTCGCGGGGGCTGGTCCCCGCCGTCAATCCGTCGAGCCTCTTCCTGATGGACCGGGACAGGCTGGCGGCGGGGAGCGCCGTGGTCTGCGCGCTCGAGGGGACGCGCCCCATCCTGGTCGAGGTGCAGTCGCTGGTCGTGGCGACGCAGTATGGCACGGGGCGGCGGGTGGCGACCGGGGTGAACTACAACCGCATCTCGGTGCTGACCGCGATGCTGGAAAAGCGCCTGGGCGTCCACATGGCGGGCAGCGACATCTATGTCAACACGGCGGGGGGGCTGGACATCGACGAGCCGGGGGCGGACTTGGGCATTTTCGCCGCCATCCTCGGCAGCTTGCGGAACAGGCCGCTGGACGCGCACGCGGTGCTGCTCGGGGAGTTGAGCCTCTCCGGCGCGGTGCGCCCCGTGACGCAAGCCTCGCTGCGGGTGCGCGAGGCTGCGGCGATGGGCTTCCGGCGCTGCGTCATCCCGGCGGGGAACCTCCCGTTGCCCGACCCGGTGAACGGCATCGTGATCGAGCCCGTCAAGACGGTGGGCGAGGCTTCCGACCTGCTTTTCGGGTGAGGGGGTTCCCCCCGGCGTCCGGCCCATTTCTTAAATTTGCTATTTACAAACTCTCCAAGTGGGTTATTGTTTACTAGGTTGGCTCGCAAGGTTGGCTCGCCGGATGGATGTGAATTAGCGGAACCCCTAAAAAGCTCGCAGACAAGGCGTCGCCGCAGGTCGAAAAGCGGAGTTCGCTGGGGCGGATGAGCATTTCGACCAAGGCGCAACGCAGCGTCCGGTTTTTTTAGAGGTTACCTTAGGATTACATTTACTCGCAGAGCCTTTAGCCCTTTTCCTGCCTTGGACGAAACGGGGCGACGAGGTGCGCGGAGTCTCATTTTCCGGCACGTAAATAAAATTTATCCCATGAGGCACCGGCACGACCCTTGGGGGGATACGGATGTCTCGCCCGCCATCATTCGAAATAAGCGCGGGCGAGGTCTAGCGCCGGAAGGGTGCCGTCGGTTCCATAGCTAGACGTTTCATATACAGGAGTTTCCAATGAACATCTGGTGGATGCGCGTCTTTTTGTTTTTGGTCATTCTCATAAGCGGATATCTCATCCATCCCTTCGGGCAGGAGCCCGCCGGCCTGGCTTCGGCGCTCGCGGCAGGGGTGGTGGTCGGCGTGCTTGTGGTCGTCGCCGAGTTCAGGATACGGCAGCTTGAGATCAAATCCCTGCTGGGCGCCATGGGAGGCGCCCTCATCGGCGTCATCGGCGCGAACCTGATCAGCCTCGTGGTCGCGCGGATGCAGCTCGAAAAGCCGACGGCGGCGTTCGTGCAGATCCTCATCCTGGTCGTGATGACCTACGGGGGGTTGATCTGCGGCATCCACCGGGGCAACAGCCTAAACCTCTCCCAGTTCGGGGCGCTGTTCTCAGACAACTCCATCCGCCGGACTGGCAAGATACTGGACACCAGCGTCATCATCGACGGCAGGGTGGCGGACATCTGCAAGACCGGATTCCTGGAAGGGGCGCTCATCGTGCCGCACTTCGTGTTGCGCGAGTTGCAGCAGATCGCCGACAGCGCCGACTCCGCCAAGCGCAACCGCGGGCGGCGGGGCTTGGACGTGCTGGAAAAGATCAAGTCCGTCCCCGGCGTCACGGTGCAGATCGTCGAAAAGGACTATCCCGACGTCAAGGAGGTGGATCTCAAGCTGATCGAGCTGGCGAAGGAGATCGGGGGGAAGATCGTCACCAACGACTTCAACCTCAACAAGGTCTCGCAACTGCGGGGCGTGGACGTGCTGAACATCAACGAGCTCGCCAACGCCCTCAAGCCGGTGGTGTTGCCGGGCGAGACGATGCGGGTCTTCATCCTCAAGGAGGGGAAGGAGTACAACCAAGGGGTCGCCTACCTCGACGACGGCACGATGGTGGTCGTGGACAACGCCCGCCGCATGATCGGCAAGACCATCGCCACGCAGGTCACCTCCGTGTTGCAAACGACGGCGGGGAAGATGATCTTCGGCCGCTTCCCGGAGGAGTCCGACTCCTCCAGCCCCTCGACGCAGGGCACCCGGGCGGAGCGCCGGATGTACGACCGGCGCTCCGCCCAGGCGCAACATCCCGTCGGCGTCTCCGATGACGGCAAGAAGTAAACCGTCGGCGCGGCGGTCGTGACGCGGCCGCCGCGCTTTGCTCACCATAAAGCGAGATATGATCCTGTCCAAAGAAAACCGCACGCCCCGGGCGGCGTTCGTCATCGCCGCCGGGGGGACGGGGACGCGCATGAACGCCAGCGTCCCCAAGCAGTTCCTCGCACTCGACGGCAAGCCCATCCTGCTGCGCACCGCCGAGTCGTGCGCCGCCCTGGAGGAGGTGGCGCAAGTGGTCGTCGCGTTGCCGCCGGAGCACATTCCGCAGGCGGAAGCGGTCTTTTCAAGCCATCCCTTGCGGGTGCCCGTCGCCTGCGTCCCCGGCGGGGAGAACCGCCAGGCATCCGTGCGCAACGGCTGCCGCCGCGTGGGCCCCGGCGTGGACGTCATCTTGGTGCATGACGCCGTGCGCCCCCTCTGTCCGCGCGAAGTCATGCGGCGGGTGTTGGACGCCGCGTGGGAGAAAGGCGCGGCGGTGCCGGGCCTTCCCGCGACGGAGACCATCCAGAGGGTGTCGCGGTCGGGGCGGGTGCTCAAGACGCCGCCGCGCGAGGAGCTTTACGCCATCCAGACGCCGCAGGCGTTCCATGCGAAGCTGCTTGCCGAGGCGCTCGACCGGGCGGCGCGCGAGGGGTTCCTCGGCACGGACGAATCCTCCGTCGTGCGCTGGGCGGGGCATCCGGTCGCGGTCGTCGAAGGGGCGCCGGAGAACATCAAAATAACGCGACCGCTCGACATGCGGCTCGCGCGGCTGTTGTTGCAGGCGCGCGCCGGTCGGGGAGGCGCGTCGGGAGAAGGGCCGGGGGACGGACAGGGCGAGGTGGACATGGCAGCAGGCGGCGATTGGCGCATAGGGCAGGGACTGGACTACCACCGTTTTGTGGAGGGGCGCAAGCTGATCCTGGGCGGGGTGGAGATACCTTTCGAGAAGGGGCTGGATGGGCATTCGGACGCGGACGCGCTGCTTCACGCGGTGTGCGACGCCCTGCTCGGCGCGGCGGCGCTGGGCGACATCGGGCGGCATTTCCCCGACACCGACCCGGCATGGCGCGGCCGCGACAGCATGTTCTTCCTGAAGGCGGTGCGGGAGAAGGTCGAGGCGGCGGGCTGGCGGGTCGGGAACGTGGACGCGACGCTGTTGCTCCAGCGACCGAAAATCGCGCCGCACGCCGAGGCGATGCGACGGAACATCGCCGGGGCGCTGGGCATCGACATGCGGGCGGTCAGCGTGAAAGCGACCACGACCGAGGGGATGAACGCCGAGGGGCGCGGCGAGGGCGTCTCGGCGCAAGCCGTCGCCCTGATTTGCAGATAGGCGGACTTTATGGATATGCAAAAACCTGTGCGTGTGCGCTTCGCCCCCAGTCCGACCGGCTTCATCCATGTGGGGAACGTGCGCACGGCGCTGTTCAACTGGCTCTGGGCGGGACGGCTCGGAGGGACGTTCATGCTGCGCATCGAGGACACGGACGCCGAGCGCAGCGAGGCGCGCTACGAAGAACAGCTCATGGAAGACCTCCGCTGGCTGGGCCTGGACTGGAACGAAGGCGTCGGGCGCGGCGGCGACTGCGGCCCTTACCGGCAGTCCGACCGCTATGGCATCTATCGGGAATATGCGCGGCGGCTGCTGGACGAAGACAAGGCGTACCGCTGCTTCTGCTCCGCCGAGGAGCTCGATGCGGTGCGGCAGGAGCAGGCCGCGAAAAAGGAGACGCCGCTGTACTCCGGCAAGTGCCGCCACCTCCCCCAAGGCGAAGTCGATGAGAAGCTGCGGGCTGGAGCGCCCTTCACCCTGCGGCTGCGGGTGCGGCCCGGCACGGTGGGGTTCGACGACCTGGTCTTCGGGCGCGTCGAGATCGCGACGTCGATGGTCAGCGACCCGGTGCTGTTGCGCAGCGACGGCAGCCCGACCTACAACTTCTGCTGCGTCATCGACGACGCGCTGATGCGGATCACGCACGTCATCCGCGGCGACGGGCACCTGCCGAACACGCACCGGCAAGTCCTCGCCTACGAGGCGCTGGGTTTCGCGCCGCCCCGTTTCGCGCACCTTTCGACCATCCTGGGCCCGGACGGGCAGAAGCTGAGCAAACGCCACGGCGCGACTTCCATCGAGGAGTTCCGGCGGCGGGGCTACCTGCCGGAGGCGCTGGTCAACTACCTCGCCCTGCTCGGCTGGTCGCCGGCGACGGACGGCGAGGAGATATTCTCGGCGGACGAGATAAAGGCGCAGTTCGACCTCGGGCGGGTGGTGAAAAGCCCGGCGGTCTTCGACCCGGCGAAACTGGACTGGATGAACCGCACTTATATCAACAAGACCCCCGGCGAGGTTCTGGCGAAAACCGCCCGCCCCTATTTCGAGGAGGCGGGGCTGGTCGCCGACGCGGACGCCGACCCGGATCCGGCGGCGACGGACGCATGGCTGGGACGGGTGATAGACCTGGTCAAGACCCACGTCGATCACCTGGACCAGTTGCCTGCGGCGTCGGGCGTCGTCTACGGCTTCGCCGACGCGGCGGGCGGCGAGACGGCGGTTCCACCGGAGGCGCCCTTGGCGCTGGAGGACGCGGCGCGGGCGGCGCTCGCCCCACCCGAGGCGCGGGCGGTGGCGGAGGAGTTCGCGCGCCTGGCGTATGGGAGGGAGCGTCTGGATTCGGAAAGCTACCGCGAGATGCTGGGCGGCGTGAAGGCCGCCACGAAGCAGAAGGGGCGCAACCTGTACCATCCCATCCGCGCGGCGTTGACCGGGCGTGACTCCGGCCCCGACTTGGAGAGGCTGATCGCGGTCTATGAAGATGGGGCGCGTCTCGGCCTGCCGCGCAAGGTGGCATCGTGCAAAGAGCGCCTGCGGGCGTTCCTCGCCATGCTGTAGGCGCCGTCAAGCGCTGATGTCACATCGGAAATGCTCATCCACCTCAGCAAACTCCGCTTTTCGACCTGCGGCGACGCCTTGTCTGCGAGGTTTTTAGAGGCTCCCATCAAAAAGGAGAGTTTGCGCGAGGAAGGCGTGATGGGACGCCTCGGCCTGTTTTCCGAGGCGCCCCGGTGGTCGTCGCCGACCTGCCTGCCCTGGCAAATGTGGACAGGCGGGGAAAGAGACAGGGAATCCGCCCGTCGGACGGAAAGCCCGGCAAGCCCCGGAGCTCAGGATCCCCGGGGCTTGCGAACCTCCCACCAAGCGGGCTTGCGCTGCCACACCAATAAGCAAACAGCGGCTATTTGATGAACAGCATTTCCTGATAGGTCGGCAACGGCCAATACTCGTCCGACACCAGGCTTTCGAGCTTGTCCGCCACTTCGCGCACCGCCGCGACGGCGGGGATGACCTTGTCGCGCGCATACTTGGCGTGGTCCATCGTGGAGCCGGAGACCTCGTGGCGCAGCACCCCCTCCAGCGCCTTCATCGCGCCCTGCAACGCCGCGACCTGTTCGTCCACCTCGTCCAAGACCGTCGTGCAGGGGTTCTTTTCGAGCTGCTTGAGCGCCAGCGCCGTGGACGCCAACTGGTACTGGTACTGCACCGCCGCCGGGAAGATGATCGTCTTGGCGATCTCCAGCGAGAGGTTCCCTTCGATGTTCACGTCCTTGACGTAGCGCTCGAGGTAGATCTCCTCGCGGCTTTCCAGTTCGCGCTTGGAGAGGATCTTGTACTTCTCCATGATCGCGACGTTCTTCTTGTCGGTGAACACCGGCAAGGCGTCCGGCGTGTTCTTGAGGTTCGGCAGCTTGCGCTTCGCCGCCTCCTCCTGCCACGCCTCGACGTAGTTGTCGCCGTTGTAGACGATGGCGAAGTGATCCTTGACGATCTGCTTCAGGATGTCTTGGACCGCCGCCTGCAACTTGTCCGGGGCGCCCTTGGCCTTCTTCTCCAGCTCCGTGGCGATGTAGTCCAGCGACTCCGCCATGATCGTGTTCAGCACGGTCAGGGGGTCAGCCACCGACTGGCTGGAGCCGACGGCGCGGAACTCGAATTTGTTGCCGGTGAAGGCGAAGGGGCTGGTGCGGTTGCGGTCGCCGGCGTCCTTGGGGAACGTGGGCAACGTGTCCACGCCGACGTTCTGGAAGGCGACCTTCTTGGCGCCCTTGACCTCGCCCTTGCCAAGCTGCTCGAAGATGGTGGTGAGCTGTTCGCCCAGGTAGACGGAGATGATGGCCGGCGGCGCCTCGTTCGCCCCCAGGCGGTGGTCGTTGCCCGCATGCGCCACGGTGGCGCGCAACAGGTCGCCGTTCTGGTGGACGGCGCGGATGACGGCGGCGCAGAACACCAGGAACTGCATGTTGCTGTGCGGCGTGGCGCCCGGTTCGAGCAGGTTCGCCGACTTGGTCCCCAGCGACCAGTTCAGGTGCTTGCCCGAGCCGTTGATGCCGGAGAACGGCTTCTCATGCAACAGGCACGCCATGCCGTACTTCTGGGCGATGCGCTGCAGGGTCGTCATGATCAGGTACTGGTGGTCGGTCGCCAGGTTCGCGTTCTCGAACACCGGGGCGATCTCGTACTGCGCCGGGGCGACTTCGTTGTGCCGCGTCTTGACGGGCACGCCCAGCTTGTACAGCTCGCGCTCGGTCTCCAGCATGCACGCCAGCACGCGATCGGGGATCGTCCCGAAATACTGGTCTTCCAGCTCCTGCCCCTTGGGCGGCTTGGCACCGAACAGCGTCCGTCCCGCGTTGATCAGGTCGGGGCGGGCGAAGAAGAAGTTGCGGTCGATCAGGAAGTATTCCTGCTCGCAGCCGGCGGTGGAGTAGACCAGCTCCTGATCCGTGTTGCCGAACAGCTTCAAGATGCGCTGCGCCTGCGCGTTGAGCGCCTGCATGGAGCGCAGCAGCGGAACCTTCTTGTCCAAGACCTCGCCAGTCCAGGAGCTGAACGCCGTCGGGATGCAGAGCGTCGTCCCGTTCGGGTTCTCAAGGATGTATGCCGGGCTGGTCACGTCCCACGCGGTGTAGCCGCGCGCCTCGAACGTGGCGCGCAGGCCGCCGGACGGGAAGCTCGAAGCGTCGGGCTCCCCTTGGATGAGCTGCTTGGCGGTGAACTCGGCAAGCACCCCGCCCTTGCCGTCGGGTTCGAGGAAGCTGTCGTGCTTCTCGGCGGTCAGGCCGGTCAACGGATAGAACACATGCGCGTAGTGGGTCGCCCCCTTTTCAATCGCCCAGTCGCGCATCGCCACGGCGACGGCGTCGGCGACGCTCACGTCCAGCTTCTCGCCATAGTCGATGGTGCGCTTGAGCGCCTTGTAGACCGGCTTCGGCAGCCGCTCCTTCATGACGCTGTCGCTGAAGACGTTGACGCCGAACAGGTTTTTCGACGGGGTTTCCGCAAAATTCAAAGGCTTTTCCAGCGGCTTGTAGTTGGTGACAGCCGCGATCGCATTCAGTCGCGAGTTACTCATCAGTTTGATTCCCTTTCATTCGAATCAAGCCCCCGGCGCCGCGACACGCTTCGCCTGCCCCGGAAGGCTCATTTCTAAATTAACTCTCTCCGTGGTTAGGAAGTAAGCAATATCCAGACCAGAACCCCCACGGGGAAACACATTGACAAGGCGTTTCATATCAACAATATAGAAGACAGCCGGACGGGGCCGGGGCGCGAGAAAATTACAGAGATGTATGGGAGAGGAATTTCCACCACAAACTTGTAGCACGTAGCGGGCGCATGGGGTGCCGCGCCTGCGGCGTCGCGCGACGCGAACCGATGTCATGGGGCAAGGCGGTCTGCGTGTCAGCGCAGTTGGCGGGTGATTTCCTCGGAGACCTTCACGCATTTCTTTCCGTAGCGGTCGAGCTTGTCCATCGGCATCCGCGCCGGCTCGCCCACGATGGACACGGCGCCGACCGCCTGCTTCCTCGGGTTGAACACCGGCGCCGCCACGCCGACCATCCCGGTGCGCCATTCCTCGCCGTCTATGGCGTAGCCCCGCTTGCGGACGATATCCAGCTCATTGTAGTAGTCGCGTATGCTGACGATGGACTTCCCGCTCGTGGACGGCAGCCCCACGCTGCGCACGATCTCGTCCACGCGCGCGCTGGGCAGAAACGCCAACACCGCCCTGCCGCTCGCGGTGACCGTCGCCGGCATGCTCACGCCGATGATCACGGATACCCGGTTGGGGACGGGGGCCTCCACGCCGTCCAGGAATATTATCTGCGTGTTCCGCAACACGGACACGGACGCGCTCTCGTTGCTGTACTTGACGAGCTGCTCCAGGAACGGCCTCGAGACGGAACGCAACCTCTGGACGCCGGCGGCGATGGTGAACTGCCCCATGTCCGTGAACTCGCTTCCCAGCGAGTAGCGCTTGGTGCGCACGTCCCGGTCGAGCAGGGCGTGGTAGTTCAATGTCAGGAGGATTTTGTGGATGCTGCTGCGCGGCCACCCGGTCGCGTCGGCTATCTCGGCTATCGTCATCTCGCGCCCTTCGCGTTTCAACAGCAGGAGGATCTTCACCGCCCTGTCCACCGCCGGCACGATGTATTGCAACTTCCCGTCCACCAGGACGCCTTCCGTCTCGACATTCTCGTCGCGCTTCTTCGTCCCCCTGCCTTTGGCATCAGCCATGTCCAAGACCTCCAATCCAAGCCCCTTCTCTAATATCTTCGTAATAGATGCCAACCGGCGGCGACCGGTTCACATGAAAATGCGCCGCATCCAGGATCGCCGGTTGCCGGTTGCCGATGGCCAGAATGTATACGGACTTCGTTGCGTCGTCCAGAACGAAATGTCGCCCAAATGCGTCTGGCGCGGGGAAAACGCCCCCCTGCCGGCGACGCCATGAAAAACGGGGCGTCCGCATGTTGCGAAACGCCCCGTGGCTTGCCTTGGCATCCCGGGGCGGCGGGGTGTCATCCCGCCACTCCGGGGGGGGCGCGGTGCGCCGCGCCCCTGTGCGACTCGAACCGTCCCTTAGAAGCTGATCCTGATCTTCCCTTGGAATGTCCGGTGTCCGGTCTTGGTGTCGAGCAGGCCGAACGAGTTGCTGGAGTTCGTGTTCACGGTCACGTACGGGTTGGAGATCGTGTTGTTGCGAGCGCCAAGCGTAGAGGAGCCGTAGGACGGGGTCGCATGGTTGAAGATGTTCTGCGCGTCTACGCGCAGCTCGATCCTCTTGCCTTCCATGAACTCGATGGACTTGCTGATGTTCATGTCGAGGTTCCAGCGACCGGGACCGGTCAGCCGCGGCCCCTGGAAGTTGCCCCGCTGACCTGGCAGCGGGTTCTCGAAGATGATCGTGCCGTTGACCGGGTTGCTCAACGCCCCGGTCACGGTGTTCACGGTCTGGTACCCGGCGACCGGCTTGCTGGGATCGACGAGCACTATCGCCTTCAAGCCGCTGGCGTTGGTGGCGCAAGTCCCCTGCAGCCCGGTGCCGGGGATGCCGGACGCGCCGGGCGCGATCACGGCGGGGTTAAAGCACTGCGGATCGATGATGCGCTCGTACTTGCCCCCGAAGAACTGACCGTCGTTCAGCTCGTCGTCCCACTCCACCTTGCCCGCCTTGTTGTTCCACAGCTTCTCGCCCTCGGGCGTGATGTTCATGGCACCGTTGGCCCACAGGGTGGTGGCACCGGTGAGGGACATCGGCACGCCGCTGACCGCGCTGGCGATCCAGCCGACCTGCCACCCCTCGACGGCCTTTTTGACCAAGCCGGAGGCGTTGCGGGCGATGAACCCGTTGGCGCCGAACGGCAGCGTGTACGTCCCGTTGACGTTCAACTGGTGGGAGCGGTGCTGGCCGGAGAGCCAGTAATCGGCAGTCCAGTCGCGGTAGTCGGTGACGGCGGCGCGCGCCAGGTTCCGGCTCCAGGTGTAGGTCGCCTGGAAGTTGAGGCCTCGCGTCGGGCGCATGGTCACCTGCGCCTGCATCGAATGGTAGTTGGCGTGTTCCTGGTTCCGCCGGACGTACACCGCGGCGTACTGCGGGTTGGCGTAGATCAGGTTTTCCGGGGTCGGCTTGCCGTTGAGGGTGCTGCCGCTCGCGGAATTGCGCAACACCAGGCCGCTGACGCCGGGCGCCTGCAGGGTCGCCAAGCTGCCGGTGGCGGCGCCGTTGGCGGTGGCGAGGGCCGCCGCCACGGCATTCATGTTGCCGAGGGCGAGGTTGGTCGCGTACTGGTTGCGGATCTGCTGGGAGCCGCTCAAGGTGAAGTTATTCCCTTGGACGTTGAGGGTTCCCGGCCGGATCATCTCGTTCAGCATGGCGGACTCGCCGCCGGCGCGCACCTTGATCAACTCTTCCATCAAGCCGGAGTTGATCAGGTTGGGCGTGTTGACGTTCAGGCCCATGCTGGTGCTGGAGATCCCCTTGCGGGTGAGCGTGCCAATGTAGCGGACGTCCACCGTCAGGTTGTTGCCGATCTGCCGCGTCAGCGACAGGGTCAGGTTTTGGATGTACGGGTTCCTGATGTTCGGATCGTACATGCTCAGGGTCTGGTCGCGTTTGTAGATCGGCTGCTCGCCCAAGATGGTCGGCTGGGTCGCCATGCCGAGGAAGCCGCTCGAGCTGTCATACAACGGCAGCAGCTTCCCGAAGTTGTCGAAATTCAGGTAACAGCCGTTCCCCGGCGCCGCGCCGTTCTGATCCACGCCGAGGCAGTTCTCCCCGCCGGAGTAGAGGTAGGCGTAGGTCATGCCCGGGGCGTTGGACAGCACCGAGGAGTAGCCGAAGGTGTTGTCGAAGTTGCTGACCTTCGTGTAGCTGATCGAATAACCGCCGCGCAACGTGGTCTTGCCCGCGCCGAACCAGGGCAACTGCCAGGCGAAGCCGACGTGGGGCGCGAAGTTGTTCATGTCCTTGTTGAACGCCGAGATCTCCGGGTGCGACGAGTTCGGGCCGATGAACGCCTGTTGCGTCCGGTAGCCGGTGTCGCCCGTGCCCGCAGGCCCGCTGACGGACTCCAACTGGCTGACCGTGGGCATCCAGTTGGACAGGTCGCCCCCGGTCGCCCCCATCGCGGCGGCGAAACCGCCCAGGACTCCGGCGGTCAACCCCTGCGCATCCCACGGCACGCCATAATACTCGTAGCGCACGCCGAGGTTGAGGGTCAGGCTGTTGTTGAGCTTCCAGTCGTCCTTGAAGAAGGCGCTGAACTCGCGGTTGCGCAGGTCGGCGACCTTGAACAGCTCGCCGTCGCCCGCCTTGTTCCAGCGCGGGTTCTTCGCGTCGGTGACGAAGAAATACTGGGAGATGACCCCGATGGAGCCGGTCATGTAGGTCATCAGGTTGTAGGCGCCGGCGTAGTTGCCGGTTTGCGTCCGCAGACCCGTAAAGTAGTCGAGGTCGGCGGCGGGCATGTTCTGCCAGGCGCTGGCGCCGGAGGAGAACGCATCGTCGCGGTAAGGCGAAAGGGAGCTCAACACGCCGCCCTTGACCGACGGGTAGGTGTCGGCGCCGTTGGAGAACGACGGCAAGCCGTTGTTCTCCTGGTACGACTTCTGCATGCGGTACTCGACGCCGCCTTTGAAGGAGTGCGACCCCTTCATCCAGGTGACCGTGTCGGCGAACGTCCAGCGCGGATCCACGCCGCCCCAGGTCGTCGAAAGGTTGCCCCGGGAGCCGTAAGGCTGGCTGTTGAGGCCGCCCTCGGGATGG
This sequence comes from Acidobacteriota bacterium, assembly GCA_031271905.1. GTDB lineage: Bacteria > Acidobacteriota > UBA6911 > UBA6911 > UBA6911 > UBA6911. The sequence continues at coordinate 19,507 of JAISUT010000059.1, read as the reverse complement.
AACAGCGTGCTTTCTATGGCGGTGCCGCCGGCGCCCGCACCGGCCAGGATCGGCAGGTTCGTGTAGCGCGGGAACCTGGTCGCGTCGTCCGACCCTATCAGGTCGACGAGGATCTGACTCAGCGTCGAACCGGTCTGCGGGTTGTAGATCGAGTCGTAAGTCTCGGTCTCCGTGCGCGACATGCCGACGCGGAACTCGTTGAGCAGCATCGGGCTCAGCGTCGAGGTCAGCGTCACGGTGAAGGTCTGCGGCTTGCGTTCGATCAGGCCGCCGTAGCCGCCGTACGACTCGGGCCACACGCGCTCGCCGTCGTCGCCGTAGTTGGTCTCATAGGAGTATGTGCCGCTGATGCGGTGGTTGACGTTGATGTTGTGGTCGATCTTGACGGTGAGCGCCTTGCGGTTGTCGTCGTAAAGGTTGCCGCCGAAGATCGTGGCGGAGCCTTTGCTGGTGCGGGTCCAGCGATAGCCCGCGATGTTCAGGCCGTCGCCCACCTGCCAGTCGTTAGCCTCCGGCATCATCGCCGTGAAGCGCGACACGAAGCCGCTCTGGTCGTACTGGTTCCGGTAATTGTCCCAAGGGTTCGAGACGCGGAAGTTCGCCGTGACCGGTATCATGTCGTTCGGGCCGTAGTCGGGCAGGTACTGCGAGCAGTTGACCGGTTCGGCGGCGATCTGGGCGAGCGCCGTCGAGTCGAGTTCCCCCAGCACGCTCTGGTACATCAGCGTGGCGTTGTTCTGCTGACCGGAGAAGGCGCCGTACATCGGGTTGTCCGGGAACGTGTAGTTGAGCAACGGGTTGCCCGCGAAGTCCACGGTGGGGCGTTGCGGGGTCGTGCCCGAGATCACCGCCGGGTCGGCGAGCGCGTTGGTGTTGCGCACGCCGGTGAGGTAGCGGTAGATGCCTTTGCGCGCGCAGTTGGTCAGCACCCGGGTGCTGAGCGAGGTGCGGCCGCGCGCGATCGCCTGATCCCAAGACGCGAAGAAGAAGGTCTTGTTTTTGATGATCGGGCCGCTGACGGACAACGTGTAGTTGTGCAGGTTGCGCCAGGCGCGCGGGTTGACCACGGCCTGATCCTTGTCGGAATAGTCGTAGGCGTCCAACGCCGAGTTCTGGATGTTCCAGACGCCCGAGCCGTGGAAGGCGTTCGTCCCCGACTTGGTGGTCATCTGCACCTGTCCGGCGCCGCGCCCCATCTCCGCATCCACCGGGGAGAGCACCATCTTGAACTCGCCCACCAGCTCCGGGTTGAGCCGGGCGGGGGAGGTGATGCCGGAGTTGTAGCGGATCTCGTTGACGGAGATGCCGTCGCGCGAGATGTTGATGTTGTTGCCCGAGACGCCGGCGAAGGTCTGCTGGTCGCCGTAGAAGGTCGGGCTTTCGGACTTGACCACGCCGCCCATGACGTTGATCAACTCCATCGCGTCGTTGGCGACCAAGGGCAGCTCGATCACGGCGTTTTCCTGCAACACGGTCCCGGTCGAGGAACCGGCGTCCAGGATCACGTTCTCGACGCTCGTGGTCACCTCCACTTCCGTCGTAGTCCCGGCGACCACGAGGTCGAAGTTCAACCGGGTCTGCGAACCCATGCCCAGGCGCACATCGGTCTTGGTGGCCGTCTGGAACCCGCTTATGACGGCGACCACGTTGTAAACGCCGGGTTGCAAGCTGGGGAAGTTGTAGACGCCCGAGTTGTTGGTCGTCGTCTTGGTCTCCACGCCCGTCGCGGTGTTTATGGCGGTGACCGCCGCCCCGGGCAAGACCGCCTGCGAGGCGTCCATGACCGTCCCGCCGAGGGACGCGGCCGTGGACTGGCCGAACGCCGGCGCCGACAGCAGCAACGCGAGGGCGAGAAATACTGCGCAAGCCCCGATGCGCTTTACGTTTTCATCGGGGGGAGGACCACATCGGCGCGCCCCGGACATTCTGCCGGGAGAATACGCCGCCGCATACGTTCTTCTTGACATAATGCCTACCTCGTCAAAACCATCGTTAGACCCGTCTCCCGGCCAGTACGGGGGGGCGGTTTTTTACAGATGGAAAACGCCCCGGGGCCCTTCTTCCCCGGAGCGTCGCCCTTTTTCACCAAAACGCCCTTCTCAATCACGCATTCCCTGGGCGTGTCCGCCGCCGACCTCTCCTTTTAATAGGGTGGTCGAGCGGTTGCCCATCCTTGCACGGAGGGTTTCCAAAGGTCAAGCAAAAAATCGTATAAGATTTTTGCGTATAAGATTTTTGCGACCTAATTTACAACATGCATCACCCGCGCCGGGAGCGGTGTTTTCCGTATAAAACCCGCGAAAACACCGGTCGAAACGCCCAAACGACGGAGAATGGCGAGACCCCCACCGATGGTTCGGTTCGATCTCACTGGAATTCGCATGCGATTTTTTCGATGCATCCCGGCACCGGGAAGGGGTGACGGACAGCTTTATCCTGAGCGGTTCGGACGCCTCGGGCTCGAAAGCGTCGTCCGCCGCCCGTCCGATGGAGAGGGGAAGGATGGAGAAAGCGGATAGAAGCAGGAATGCGGTGACGAGTCTGGAAAATCAAGGATGTGCCATGGCGACCTCCCAAAATTCCTAGCGACTATATCACATGGGGTGCAGGGGCGGGCGATTTACCGTCTCGCCACGCCCCATCCCGGCTTCCCGGGTGGGCGCCCCCGTCGCCGAGGGCGCCCCGTGGTTTGCCTACATGCCATACCCTCCAGCGAAACGACCCCTTAGAACCGGAATGCCAATTTCGCCTGGAATGTGCGATGCCCCCCCTTGTTCTGCAACAGGCCGATGGGGGTGGATGTGGAGATGGCCATGGTGGGAGAGTCGATCGACACGTAGCGACCGCCGGATTCCATCGCCGTGGGAGCCGTGCCGCCGATCGGAGTCGGGTGGTTGAGTATGTTCTGGACGTCGACGCGGATCTCGAACCGTTTGCCGTCCATGAACTCGATCGTCTTCGACGCGGCCATGTCCAAGCTGAAACGACCTTGGCCCGTCATGCGGTTGGGCTTGTAGTTGCCGCTGGCGTTGACGCCTTCGGACTGGTCGGCGTTGCGGAACACGATGATGGGGGTTCCCGCTTTGTAGGTGACGCCGTCCTCGCCCACGGTGTCGCGGTCGTAGGTGGCGGCAACCAGTTGCCCGCTGGAGTTCTTGGTGGCCAGCGCGAGCGCGTAGGTCGCCGTCAGGACGCCGCATTGCGCGGAGTAAAGGGAGGGGGTCATCTTGTCAGGGTTGCAGATGACGGGATCGATCACTTTCACATAATCCCTGGACAGATAGGTGCCGGACACGAACTCGCCGTCGGGCCCCCATTCCATCCTCGCGTTCCCCTGCTTGTCGTCCCAAAGGTCGGAACGCACAAGGACCGGCCAGGTCCTGCCCCACAGCGTGGAGCCCGATCCGGAGGCGGTCACGGAGAGCGGCGGCCCGGATTCCATCCCCAGGACCCAGTGCACCTGCCACTTTTCGATGGCTTTCTTCAATAAGCCGGAAGCGTTGCGCAGGAAGAACCCCTGCGGGCCGAAAGGCAGTTCGTAGCTTCCGAAGGCCCTCAGCATGTGGGTGCGATGCTGGGTCGACAGGACATAGTCCCGGTCGCCGAGGTAGTTTGTCCATGCGGAGTCGCCGATGTTGCGGCTCCACGTGTAGGTGGTCTGGAAACTCAATCCGCGGGTAGGACGCATCGTCACCTGCGCCTGCATCGAATTGTAGTTGTTCACCGAGTTGTCGTTATGCCGTATGTACACGTTGGCATACTGCGGGGCGGAGTAAAACATGTTCAGCGGCGTGCCGACCGAACACGGGTATTGGTTCACATCCACGCTGTGGGGGTTGGCGGCCGCGTTGAAAGCGGCGATGTAGCCCGGGCGATCCCCCGGCAGGCATCCGGAACGCATGAGCAGCCCGTTTTCCGTGCCGAAGGTCGTGGGAAGCTGTCCGTTTGCGGAACCCAGGGTGCTGACCAGGGTGCCGTAGAGCGCGCGCGCCAAGTTGCCCGCCTGCTGCCGCCGGAGCTGATCCGAACCGGTCTCGCCGGCGACGGTGCTGTAATACATCTGGCTCCCCGCCGGCCCGTTCTGCGGGATGAGGCTGTTGATGTACATGCTCTCGCCCCCCGCGCGAACCTTGTTGAGCTCCTCCGTCCAGTTCAGCAGGGAGGTGTCGAGGTAGGGGTTCGCGTTGACGTTCAGGCTGCTGATCGTGTTCCGCCTGAAAGTGCCGATGTACCGCACATCGACCGTGAACATGTTCCCGATGCTGCGGGTCAGCGACGCATTGATGCTGTGTACGTAGGGGCTGCTGAGGTTTTCGTCGATCGCGGTCACGGCGGAGCTGAAGATCGCGTCATTCCTCTGGACGCCCAGGGGGTATACGTTCCCCGGCACTTGGAGCGGCAGGAGCGCATCGTGCCTCGGGTTGTTCCCAAGGTCGGTGAGATCCATGTAATAGGCCGTGCTGTTGGGATCGGTCAGGCTCCCGGAGCCGGTGAAGGTGTTGGTGTAGGTGACGCCTGCGGCGCCCACGTTGACGAACTGGCCCGGGAAGCTGTTGAAGTTGTCGATCGGGGAGTAGCTGACCGAATAACCGCCGCGCAACGTCGTCAGCCCCCTGCCGAACCAGGGCAACTGCCACGCGAAGCCGACATGGGGCGCGAAGTTGTTCAGATCCTTGTTCCAGACCGACTTGTCGGGGTTCGGCGATCCGGGGCCGATATACTCGTACTCGATCACCGGATCGGGGAGGATCGGGTTGCCTGCGGCGTCCCTCTCGAAACCGGGCAGGTAGTTCCGGTTCACGACCCAGCCTTCGCCGTGGTTGTAAAAATCGCCAGGCGTCGTAATGCCCCAGGCGCTCTTGCTGCCGCCCTTGACCGCCAAGGTCACGCCGTTGTCCGCATGGGGGACCCCATAGTATTCCCAGCGCACGCCGAGGTTCAGCGTCAGGTTGCTGGTCACCTTCCAGTCGTCCTTGAAGAACCAACTGAACTCCTGGTTCCTTATGGTGTAGTCATACGAATCCTCCCCCGCCAGCATGTCGTTCCACCTGGCGCCGTTGACGGCGCTTTGGTCGGGGATCGCGTAGTACATCAGGCTCGTGTCCGAGAGCGACCCGGAGAAGAAGGTCATCATGTTGTAAGGCATCACGAAGTTCCCAGACACGGTCCCCGAGGCGTTGTCCAGGCTGCCCGGATACACGTTCTGCCATCCCAACCCCGCCGCCTTCGCGTTTGCCAGCGACTCCCTGCGGCGCTGGCTGGCGGCAGAGACTATCCCGCCGCGAACCGTCGAAAGGTTCGTGTTCCCGCCGCCGCGCGCGAACGAGGATGTGGTGCCCTGGTAGGACTGGTACGAGGATTGTCGGCGATATTCGAAGCCGCCCTTGAAGCTGTGCGTGCCTTTTATCCACGTCACCGTGTCGCCGATCGACCAGCGGGGGTCGCTCCCGCCCCATGTCGCCTGGAGGTTGCCGCGCGTGCCGTAGGGATGGGAGCGGTCGATGTTGTCCGTCGCGCCCATCACGGGGTTGACGTCGTTCCGGTATGCCGTGGCGTTCAGGGCGGCGGTGGTGTTCACCGCGCCGCCGTCCCCGTCCCCCAAGCCGATGAGGAGCGGTTGGTCGGCGGCCCACGAGCCGGCGTACGGGTTGTTCGCGCTGGCCGGGAGGTTCCCCGCCAACGCCTGCAACACCGCCTTCATCTTCTCCCCGTCCTGCGGGCTGTCCAGCGGCTTATAGACCCACGTGTCCGACCGCGAGACGCCGAAGCGCAATTCGTTCAGTATGGTCGATGTGACCGTGGAGTTGAGGGTGACCGAGAAGCGCAGGGGCTTGCGGTTGATGTCGCCATGGTAGCCCCCGTAAGATTCCGGCCATACGCGGTAGGCGTCCCAGACATGGTAGAACTCCTTATCGACGGTGCCGCTCAGACGGTGGCTGTTGTTGATGTTATGGTCGATTCTCACGGTGATCGACTTGCGGTCGGGATCGCCGCCGAGACCGTAGTTCGAGGCGCCTTGACCTATCATGAGCGTGTTCCACTTATAGCCGGCGGAGTTCAGCCCGTCGCCCTGGCCCATGAAATAGTTGGCCTCGGGCATCACAACCGTGCCCGAACCGTAATCGGCGCCCGTCCTGACGAACCGATCCGCGAACCCGGTGGGGTCGTAGGCGTAGCGGTAGGCGCCGCTGGCCCAGGCGTTGGTGTTCGAGCCGTCGGTCGTGGTCAGGAAAACGTTGTTCATCGGGTCGTAACCCAGCGTGTCCATGATCGAGCAATCGCCATAGACGCCGGAGGCGCCCGGCTGGTTCAATTGCGCCCTGACGCTCGGTTGCAACACGCCGAAGACGCTCTCGAACTCCACCCTGGTGGGCCCCACGGTGTAGGGCGCGTTGCCGACGGTGTTTGTGACCGTGCCGCCGCCCCAAGGCGTGCCGTCCTCGTTCACGCTGCGCATGTTCCCCTGGGCGATGTTGTACGAATCCGTCGAGCTGATGACGTTGGGCAGCCATCCTTGCTGGACGCCGTTGACGTTGGAAGACAGCCAGCGGTAGATGCCCCGCCTCGCGCACGAGGTCATGACGCGCGGGATCTGGATCATCTTGTCGCGGGCGATCTGTTGCTCCCAACTGGCGAAGAAGAACGTCTTGTTCTTGATGATCGGGCCGCTGCCGGTCAGCGTATAGTTGTGCACATTGCGCCAGTTGGCCTCCAGCCCGCGCTGCTTGACGCTGAAATCGGTCGCGTCGAACACCGTGTTCTGGACGTTCCAGACGGCGGAGCCGTGGAATGCGTTGGAACCCGACCGGGTGGTGATCTGGATCTGCCCGGCGCCGCGCCCCATCTCCGCGTCCACCGCGGACTGGATGACCCTCATCTCACCGACGACTTCCGGGTTGATGTTCGAGGAGGCGGCGATGCCGGTGGGGTTGCGGACTTCGTTGACGGTGATGCCGTCGCGCGAAACGTTGATCATCGACGACGATATGCCGGCGACCTCCTGGGAGGCGGCGCTAAACACCGTGCTGCCGGAGGTCATCTTCGTCACGCCGCCCATGACGTTGAGCGTCGCCTCGATGGCGTTGGGGGCGAGCGTCGGGATCGATGTGATGACGTCTTCCTGTATGACGGTCCCGGTCGAGGCGCTGGCCTCCAGCACCATGCTTTCGACCGTCTCGGTGACCTCGATCTCCGTCAACTGCCCCGCGACCGCCATCACCAGGGGGAGGTTGACCTGTGCGCCGGCGCCGAGCCTCACGTCGGTGCGGGTGGTGCGTTGGAAGCCTGCGGCTTCGGCGCTGATGATGTAGACGCCCGGCTGCAAGACCAACGTGTAGATTCCGACATTGTTGGTCGTGACCTTGGTTTCAACGCCGGTGTCCACGTTGATGGCGGTGATGGCCGTTCCGGGCAGCACCGCGTCTGAAGCGTCTGAGACCGTTCCGCGCAAGGAAGCGGAAGTCCCCTGCCCGAACGCCGGCGCCGACAGCAGCACCGTCAGCAACGCGAGGGCGAGAAGCGAGAAACACTGCGCTGCGCGAACCCCGATGCGCTTCACGTCTTCATCGGGGGGCGGACCACATCGGCGAACCCCGGACATTCTGCCGGGAGAATGCGCCGTACAACCCGTACACGTTCTTCTTGACATAATGCCTACCTCGTCAAAACCATCGTTAGACCCGCCCCCCGGCCAGTACGGGGGGCGGTTTTTTACAGATGGAAAGACGTCCCGGGGCCCTTCTTCCCCTTCCCCGGAACGCCGCCCGCTCACAAACGTCCGCAAAAGAAACATCCGTAGAAACGCATTCCAAAAATCGGGTGAGACCGCCGACCTCCTCTATCGAGCGGTTGCCCATCCTTGCATGGAGGGTTTTCCAAGGTCAAGCAAAAAAAATCGTATACGATATTTACGACATCATTTGAAACATGCGACACACGCGCCGGGAGCGGCGATCCCCATGGAAACAGGCGAAAACACGGGTCAAAACGTCCAAACGAGGGAGGGATGCGGGATTTCCCCGGGCGTTCCGCGGCGATTTCATTGGAATCCGCATACGATTTTTTACGTCCCGGAGCCGGAGCCGGGTGGTGGTGGGGGCACGAGGGGCGCCCCCGGGGGGGGCATTCAGATCAGCGCGGCACGGGGGTCGGGGGGTAGTCCCGCCAGAAGCGCCAGGCGACACACGCCATGACCAGCTCCAGCGCGACGATGACGGCGACGCAGGCGGGCCAGCCGCGCCACTCCCAGAAGAAGCCGAGCAGCGTGGAGCCCGCGCTCCCGCCCAGGTAGTAGAGCGAGACATACAGCCCCGCCGCCGAGGAGCGCGCCGTCTGCGCCGCCTTACCGATCTGGCCGGAGCAGGCTGCTTGGCAGACGAAGACGCCGGAGCAGCATCCGGCGAGCCCCAGGACCACCACCCAGAGACGCCCTCCGAGCGTCGTCAGCACCCCCGCCGCCGACAGCACCAGCGCCATGGAGAGGGTGCGGCGGTTGCCTATGGCGTCGATGAGCCTCCCGGAAACCGGCGTGATCACCGCGCCGATCAGGTAGACGAAAAAGAGCGAGCCCAGCGCCGCCGTCGAGAGGTGGAACGGAGGCGCCGCCAGGTAGAAGCTGATGTAGGTGAACACGCCCATCAGCGAGAACAGGACGTGGAAGCCTGTAGCGTAGACGACCAGCAGTTGCGGGTTTTTGACGTGCGTCCGCAGGTTGCGCAGCGCCTCGTGCGAGTCGGCCTGCCGGACGAACGCCTTCTCGCGCGGCAGCCAGCGCTGGACCGCCAGCATCCCCAGGAAGGTCAGGGCGCCCAGCACGACGAACGGCGCGTGCCAGCCCAGGCGCGCGGCGACCACGCCCGCGACGAAGCGGCCCGCGAAGCCGCCGACGACCGTGCCGGTGACGTAGGTCGCCATCGCGGAGCTGGACGAGCCGCCGAGGGGCTCCTCGGTGACATAGGCGATGGTCGCGGTCACGATGCCGGGGATGAACACCCCTTGCAGGAAGCGGCACAGCACCAGCAGGTGCAGGTTGGGGGCGGCGGCGCCCAGCGCCGTGAACACCGCCGCCCCCAGCAGGGAGCAGACGACGACCTTCTTGCGCCCCAAGGCGTCGGCGAGCATCCCCGCCAGCGGCGCCATGAGGGCGACAGCCAGCACCGACGCGCCGACGGTCAGGCTCGCCTCCCCCGCCGAGACGTGGAACATCTCCCGCAGCATCGGCAGGAGCGGCTGGGTCATGTTCAAAGTGAGGAAGGCGCAGAAGCCGACCAGCAGCAACGCCGCCAGATGGCGCCGCCTTTCCCGCCGCATCCCGTGCCTCATAATCCCCGCGCCGCGCGACCGGCGCCGGCGCCGCCCCCCGAATGTCGCCACATGTCTGAAATGGTACGCCTCGAACCGCCCGCAGACAAACGGGACCGCCGGGACGCGCGCCGCGCGCCAGGGCTCCCTTCGGGGAAGGTTTTTGGAAATCTCACAAACACCCCGTTGGGAAAGCCCGTTGGGAAAGCGGAAAAGGACTATCGCGCCGCCGGCCTTTTGGCTTACAATCTCACCGCGCGGATCGCGTCACCGCGTGGATTGCGCGCGAAACGAACATCTGGGAGACGAAGCGACCTATGGCAAAGAGCAAGAAGCTAGTCATCGGCGGCATCAGCGTCGATTTGAAAGTCCTGCGCAAGGAGACCACCTACCCCTGCTCGCAGGTTGACTGCCAGGCGGACTGCTGCTCCGGCGGCGTCTGGGTGAAGGACGAGGAGTACCCGCCCGTCATGAAGTGGAAGGCGGCGGTCAAGGCGTGCCTGCCCAAGGAACGGCACGACGAAAGCCTGTGGTTCGAGAAGGACGACGAGTCGGGCTACGGCACGCAGACGGTCGATGACCCGCAAAGGCCGGGCAAGACCTGCTGCGTCTTCTTGCAGGCTGACCGCAAATGCTCGCTGCAAGTGGTCTCCCGCAAAAAGAAGCTCGGCTGGCCCGGCATCAAGCCGTATTACTGCGCCATTTACCCCCTGTACGAGGAGGACGGCGAGATGACGGTCGATGACGACACGCCGGTGGACAAAAAAACCGGCATGTGCCGCAAGTACCGTCCGGGACCTGAGCCGCTGTTCGAGATGTATCCCGACGAGACGAAGCTGATCCTCGGCGAGGCGGGCTACCGGGAGCTCCAAGCCAAGGCGAAGGAGCTGGACGCCCCGGCGAAAAAACCCGCCGCCAAGAAAGCCGTGGTGAAGAAGGCCGCCGCGAAGGCGTCCGCCAAGCCCGTCACGCCCGCCAAGAAAGCGACGGCGAAGAAGGCCGTGGCGAAACCCGCATCCAAGGCGGCTGGCAAGGCGACGGCGAAGAAGAAAAAGTAGGGTGGGCGCGCGGCGACCTTGAAGGAACCCCTAAAAAAGCTCGCAGACAAGGCGTCGCCGCAGCGTCCGGTTTTTTTAGAGGCTCCCTGAAGCCTTTGGAGAGGCGTCGCGAAGAAGCGCGGCGGCGACCGCAAGGCGGCGTCGCGATTCCGCCTACAGGCGCATGGGGATGCCCTTGCCCCGGAGGAACTCCTTCGCCTCGGCGATGGTGTGGTTGCCGAAATGGAAGATCGACGCCGCCAGCGCCGCGCTGGCGTCGCCCTCGGCGAAGGCGTCCGCCAGATGTTGCAACGTCCCGCAGCCGCCGGAGGCGATGACGGGGATGCCCACCCGCTCGGACACGCGGCGGTTCAGCAGGTTGTCGTACCCGGCCTGCGTCCCGTCGCAATCCATGGAGGTCAGCAATATCTCGCCCGCCCCCTGGCGCGCCGCCTCCTCCGCCCAGGCGACCGCCTCCAAAGGCCGCGTGACCCGCCCGCCGTGGGTGGTCACCTCCCAGCGGGGGGCGGACTCGTCGAAGGGCTGGACGCGCCGCGCGTCGATGGCGACCACGATGCACTGCGAGCCGAAATAGCGCGCCCCTTCCCTGATGAGCTCCGGGTTCTCGACCGCCGAGGTGTTGAGCGAGACCTTGTCCGCGCCGGCGCGCAGGATCGCCTGGATGTCCTCCAGCGTGCGCAACCCCCCGCCGACCGTGAACGGGATGAAGATGGCGTCGGCGACGGCGCGCACCATGCGCGTCACGATGTCCCGCCGGTCGGAGGACGCGGTGATGTCCAAAAAGACCAACTCGTCCGCGCCGGCGGCGTCGTAGCCGGCGGCGGCCTCCACGGGGTCCCCGGCGTCCACCAGGTTCACGAAGTGCGTCCCCTTCACCACCCGCCCGTCGCGCACGTCCAAGCACGGGATGATTCTCTTAGCCAGCATAAAAACCTTCGCACCCATCCGTTAAAACAGGGTTGGATATTACCACACGGCACCGCCGGATGCGGCGTTATCCGACATGGCGGGAGACGCCCCGGCGAAAACGCCGGCGAGGCTACTTCGTCACCGTGATGCGGGTCTCGCCCCTGAAGTTCTCGAAGGTCGGGCAGACCATGTCCAGCCCCGCCCCCTTGAATGCGTCCTGGATGTTCGCGTACAGGTCGGAGTAGATGGCGAGTATCTTCTTGTCCTCGCGCACGTAGACGTTGATGTGGTACTCCACGCAAAAGTTGCCGAGGGCGTTTTGCAGGACGAACGGCGGGGGCTCCGCCAAGACGTACCGCGTCTTGCGCGCGGCGTCCAGCAGCAGATCGTGAACCTGGCGCCAAGGGGTGTCGTAGCCGAAGGTCACCGTGGCGTGCAGTATCAGGCCGTCCCCCCCGTCCATCCCGGTCACCCCGTCGGCGCTCGCGCCGCCGACCGAGTAGGTGTAGTTCGTCGTGTACGCCGACATCACGGTCGCGTTGGGGATGACGACCTCCTCGTTCTTGACGGTCGTGATCCGCACGGCGAAGGGGGTCTTCTCATGCACCGTCCCCGTGACGTCCCCGATCTTGACGAAATCGCCCGCACGGAACGGCCGCATATAGGTCATGACCAGCCCCGACATCAGGTTGCCCATGAGGGAGGTGGAGCCGAGCGAGACGATGACGCCGAGGAACACCGACACGCCCTTGAACACGTCCGAGTCGGAATAGGGCAGGAAGTTGTAGATCACCACGAACATGAACGCCAGCAGGAGCGCCCGCACGATGTTGTAGGTGGGTATCGCCCAATCGGGGTAGAAGCCGGATATGACCAGCCGCCCCCTTTCGATCTCTCCCGCGAAATACTTGATCGCCTTGATGAGGTAGGTGAAGACCGTGACGATGACCGCGATGGCGATGGCCTTGGGGATGTAGTCGCGGACGCCGATCACGATGTCGGAAAGCGGGTCCAGCACGTTGTACAAGAGCTTGCCCGCCAGCCCCCGCGTCTCGGGGAAGACGCTGAACAGCAGCATGAGCGAGACGTAGAGGACTGTCAGGAGGAAGGCGTATTTGACGGCGCGCACGAGGAAGAGGACGACCAGGACGCACCGCCCCTCGTCCAGCACGTCGTAGGATTTTATCCGCACCCCCTTGATGACGGTGCCCTTGAGCGCGACCACCTTGCCGCATATGAACTGGAAGAGCTTGTTCACATACTTGATGATGAGGTAGAAGGCGGCGAGGATGAGCAACACGAGGCCGGCCTTGGTCAGGACGGTCAGCAGCTCCGTCTCCTTCTGGTGCTGCGCGACGGCGGCGGCGATGTTGTCCCGGTAGTATGCGGCGGCGGCGTCCAAGGTCTTCTGCAACGCGTCGGCGTCGGCGTCGGACACCGACATGACGACGATGTCCTTGTAGACGATCTCCCGATACCCCCCGACGGGCACGATCTCCATCAGCTCAGGGGCGAAGTCGGGATCGGCGTTGACCTGCTTGATCTTCTGCTCCAGGTTGTCCGCCCGCTCCTCGGGGGAGAAGGGGCCGTAGCGCGCGTAGACGGAAAAGATGGTTTGGTGGAACGGCGCGACCGGCGCCCCCGGCGCCATGGCGGCGGGCGGCGTCGAAGGCGGTTCCGGCGAGGGTTCCGCGCCGGGTGTTTGCGCGGCGGGCCCGGCGGGCGGCGTCTCCGGCGCAGATGACGCGCCGACCGCCGCCGCGCCGGACAAGGCGAAGACCGCCCACAACACCCACCCGACCGCTTTCCACCGTCTTTTCATGAAACCCGCCCTGTGACCTTGCAGATGACCGAGGTGATGTCATCGACCTGGGGCATCCCGTCGGAGAACTCGCGCACGGTCCGGAAAAGCCCGTCCACCAGATCCTTCGCCCCCTCGTCGCGGTGCGCCCGGACATATTCGATGGCGCGCTCCACGCCGAAGCCAGCCTGGTCCGGACGCTCAGCCTCGATGATGCCGTCGGTCAGGAGCGCCAGCACGTCCCCCGGCTCCAGGGCGATGTCGCCGCTGCGGGCGAACGCATGCCCCTCCATGAAGCCGAGCGGGATGTCGATGCTGTCGAGCATCCGCTTGACCGCGCCGTCCCTGCCGATGATGAAGCCGGGCGTGTGCCCGGCGCTCGCGTAGGCCAGCGTCCGCGTCTCCGGGTGCAGGCGGCAGCAGACCAGCGTCACGAACTTGTCCTGCCCCATGTCCGCGACCAGCGCGTCGTTGGTGAGGGTGAAGATCTCCGACAGGTCGCGGCTGCGGGGGGCGAAGGCGCGGACGTAGGCGCGCAGCTCCGCCATCAGGAGCGCGGAGCTGATGCCGTGGCCGCAGACGTCGCCGATGGCGAAGCCGATGCCGCCGTCGGGCATCGGGATGAAGTCGAGGTAGTCGCCGCCGATGGCGTCGGCGGGAAAGGCGGCGGCGGCGAAGTCGAACCCGTCGATCCGGGGCGGGGGCGCGTTGTAGAACTGCTGCTGCACCGCGCGCGCCAACCCCATCTGGAACTGCTGCTCTTGCAGCTTGCGCTGCTCGGTGGCGTCGCGGAAGATCGTGACCAGGTGCGTGATGCTCCCCGTGGCGCCCCAGATGGGGGCGATCACCTGCTCCGCGTAGAATATCTCGCCGGTCTTCTTCTTGTTCGCCATCGTGGCGCGGAAGACGTTGCCGGAGAGGATGGTGTCCCAGAGGTTCTCGTAGAACATCCGCTCGTGGACGCCGGAGTTGAGGATGCGCGGCGTCAGCCCTTTCAGGTCGTCGAGCTTGTAGCCGGTGGTGGCCTCGAAGGCGGGGTTGACGTATTCGATCAGCCCGCGACGGTCGGTGATGATGACGCTGTCGGCGGTCTGCTCCACCGCGCTGGCGAGGATGCGCAGGCGCGTGGCGCGCTCCTTCTTGTGCGTCACGTCGTGGAAGACCACGACGCTGCCGCCGATCTCCCCATCCTCGCGCCGCAGGGGGGTGGCGCGCACGGCGAGCCAGATGCCGGAGGGGCGCTCGTCGCTGTGGATGAACACCTCCGTCTCGGACACGTCCTCCCCGTCGAGGGCGCGGACGCTGGGCAATTCCGCAGGCGGGTAGGGGGTCTGCCCGTCCGTCTTGAAGACGCCATGGATGTCGCGCCACGCCTGGGGGTTGCCGCCGTGGGTCGCGGTTTCCAGCAGTCGGCGGGCGGTCTGGTTGCAGATCAGGAAGCGCCCGTCCTTGTCCGCCACCACCACCCCTTCGGAGAGGTGGTAGAGCGTGGAGCGCAGTATCCCCAGTTCGTCGGGGAACATCTGCGATGAACCGTCGTCTAAGGATTTTGCCATGCCTTGCAACCCGGGGCCGGGCCGCTCGCCGCGCCCCTCCCCCATTCCCATCCCGGCGCCGTCGTCCGCTTCTCCGCTTTGGCGCGGAAGCAGTGCGCCCTACACATTTTCAGTCCGCAACACTCTAACACGGAAGCATTTTTTCCATCCAGAATTTTATCGGCCCGCCCCCCGGCGATTTCTGTTACAATCGATGGCGTCGCGGAGGTGAATCCGGCCTGGTGGTCGGCCTGGACTTCAAATCCAGTTTGGGATTCGGCGGGAGCCGGGTTCGGTGGGTTCGATTCCCATGCACCTCCGCCAAGTTCCGTCCAAGGGACCTCACGACATCCAAACCCGAAGAGACGCCTGCGCGCCCCGGGCAGGACTCTGATCGCCCGCGAACTGCCCCTGCGCAAGAAGGCCAAGGTCATCGTCGTCGCCACGCCGCCGTCGGTCATCGAACAATGGAAGGATGATATCCTCGCCCGCCCCCTGGATCTGAACGCCGCCCGCGCCCTGTCCATCGTCTACCGGTACAACGACGCAGGCGAAACTCCTTCCATGCAACGCACGGCAATGGCGCGGCAACGCAACGTCAGGCGCGCTTCGCGTCGAGCTGCCGGTTGATGTCGTCCACGTCGGCTTCCGAGAGCGGATATTTGCTCATGATGTACATCGCCAGCAGGGCCAGGACGACCGGGAACCAGACCATCGACAGATTGATGCCGAGCAATGCCTTGGCGCTCTGGGTCTTGGCGTCGCCGTCGAAGCCGAACCAGCCGTTGATGAAGCCCGGTATGGCGCCGCCGACGGCCATGCCCAGCTTGAAGAACAGCCCCATGATGGCGTTGACGACGCCGGACTCGCGCTTGCCCGAGCGCAGCTCGCCGTAGGAGACGACTTCGGGGACCAGCGCCCACATGAAGCCGGTCGCCGAGGACAGCCCCCACTGGTGGATGAAGCGGGCGATGTAGCCCAGCCACAGCCTGTCGTGCATCGACGGCCACGACCAGACCCACAGCAGCAGGGTCCCGACGATGAACATGCCTAGGAAGAAATAGAAGAACCCCTTCTTGCCGAAGATGTTGCGCAACCTAGGCCAGAAGACCGGGAAGACGATGCCGGGAACCGAGGCGACCAGGCCGATGGCGCCCATCCACTCCGAGTGGTTGACGTTGTACTGGGCGAAGAAGCCGAACACCGTGTTGCCGAAGAACATGAAGGTGAATGCGACTAGGAAGAACAGTCCCAGGATCCGCAACGGGCGGTTGTTCTTCAACTCCGCGAACAGGTCGGAGTATTTGACCTCGGAGGTCTGCTCCGCCGTCGCCACGACCCGCTCCTTGACCGTGAAGTAGGACGCCATCAGGGCGACGAACCCTAGGACCATGTAGACGGCGTAGACGTTGAACCAGGCGTCGCCCGCGTCGGAGGCGGTGTAGTTGCCGAGGTTCAGCTTCAAGCCGAAAAGGCCGGTGTCTTTCAGCGAGCGGTCCGACGGGGCGGCCATCTGCACGAACATCGGGAACAGGGTGTAGACCAGCAGGTTGGCGCCGTTGGCGAGCATCATGCGCGTCGTCGTCAGCTTGTCCACCTCGCCGGGGTCGCGCGTCATGGAGGCGTTCAGCGAGCCGTAAGGGATGTTGACGAACGAGTAGATCATCGCAGTCGCCAGATAGGACAGGAAGGCGAAGGGCACGGAGCCGCGCACGGCGGGGTTCGGGTAGAACAGCATCGCCGCGAAGACGACCAGCGGGATGCCCGCGTACAGGAGATAGGGCTTATACTTGCCCGTCTTGAAGATGTGCTTGTCGACGAAGGTGCCGACCCACGGATCCCAGAACACGTTGAAGACGCGCACGAAGGTGAAGATGAAAGCGCCCGTGGCGGAGGCGATGCCGTTGACCGTCGTCAGGTAGAGCAGCAGGAAACCGCCGACGGTGCCGAAGACGAGGTTCTGGGCGAAGTCGCCCAAACCGTAACCGATGCGCTCGCCCAGCGACAGCTTGGCGTACTCGTCGCGTCCAGCCGCTCCAGCCGCACCCTTTGCCGTGTCCACATCCATGACGCCCCTCCCTCCGGTTCGATCATCGGGTTGCGAAGCGGCGGCCTCGCGCGCCTCTGGAACTTTCGCACCCGACGGGCAAATCTAACATATTACCGCATGGGTGCACCATCAACTTCTCCGGGAGTTCAACCCCTGCCCCCCGATTTATTGTTGAGGGAACCTCTAAAAACCTCGCCGACAAGGCGTCGCCGCAGGTCGAAAAGCGGAGTTTGCCGAGGCGAATGAGCATTTTCGACCAAGGTGCAACGCAGCGTCCGGGGTTTTTAGAGGTTCCCTTGAAAGATACCGCTGGGATTCTGCGGCGGTTTCCCTCACAATTAACAAGATTGTTTGGAGGAGCGCAAGCGGATATGAGACTGAGAGCGGGCGTCGTCGGCGGCACGGGCATGGTGGGACAGCGGTTCCTCACCCTGCTCGAACATCATCCTTGGTTTGAAGTGGCTTCCATCGCGGCCAGCGCCGCGTCGGCGGGCAAGAGCTACGAGGATGCCGTCAGCGGCAGGTGGAAGCTGGACTTGCCCATCCCCGAGGGCGCGAAGCGCATCGTCGTCCAAGACGCGTCGAAGATCGAAGATGTGGCTTCCGGCGTAGATCTGGTCTTCTGCGCCGTGGACATGAAGAAGGACGAGATCCGCGCGCTGGAGGAGGCCTACGCCCGCACGGAGACGCCGGTCGTCTCCAACAACTCGGCGCACCGCTGGACGCCCGACGTGCCGATGGTGATCCCCGAGGTGAACCCCGGCCACCTCGACGTCATCGAGCATCAGAAAAAGCGCCTCGGAACCGCGCGCGGCTTCATCGCGGTCAAGCCCAACTGCTCCATCCAGAGCTACGTCCCGGCGTTGCACGCGCTGATGGAGTACAGGCCGGTCAGCGTCGTCGCCTGCACCTACCAGGCGCTTTCGGGCGCGGGCAAGACCTTCAAGGACTGGCCGGAGATGACGGACAACGTCATCCCCTACATCGGCGGCGAGGAGGAGAAGAGCGAGCAGGAGCCGTTGCGCATCTGGGGCGCGGTCGTCGATGGCGCGATCGTCAAGGCGGCGAAGCCCGACATCACGACGCAGTGCATCCGCGTGCCGGTTTCGGACGGGCACTTGGCGGCGGTCTTCGTGACTTTCGAGCAGAAGCCCTCGAAGGACGAGATGCTGGAGCGGTGGCGTTCGTTCCGCGGCAAGCCGCAGGAGCTGGCGTTGCCGAGCGCGCCCAAGCAGTTCGTGCGCTATTTCGAGGAGCCCGACCGGCCGCAGACGCGGCTCGACCGCGACTTGGAAAACGGCATGGGGGTCGCCGTCGGCAGGTTGCGCGAGGACATCCTGCACGACTACAAGTTCGTGAGCCTTTCGCACAACACCGTGCGCGGCGCGGCGGGCGGCGCGGTGCTGATCGCCGAGCTGCTCAAGGCCGAGGGGTACATCCAGCCAAAGTAGCGACGCGGCAGGCGGTTTTCGGGCAGGCGTTTCAGAACCCCGCGTTGGCTGGCGGCGGCGACCCGCGCCTCGCGCCGTCGTCGCCGCCGCCAACGCAAGCCAACCTTGCAAAACGCGGCGGCGCAGGCATAATTTCTACAGTTGCGAAAGACCGGAGGAATGGCCGAGCGGTTGAAGGCGGCGGTCTTGAAAACCGTTAGGGGTGCAAGCCCCTCGTGGGTTCGAATCCTACTTCCTCCGCCAGCCATCCTTTGTTTTCAACAACTTACAGGATATTTTGAAAATCGTCCCCCATCCCGTCCCCCCATAGGATTTTTGCGAAGGAATCGATTGCAATAGTTTGAATCCTGCCCCCAAGGGCGCGTCCGGCGGGCGCGCCCCAATTGCAATGCGCAGATGCGTGGACAGGCTGGCGCGCGCGGTTACGCGCCGCCGCCCAGCGCCTTGTAGAGCGTGAGTTTTGCACCTAATCCTACTAATCCTACTAGGTTGAACTCCAGTGTCCGCTTTTATGTGTTGCGGGTGTTATACTGAAAACTCGGCTTGGAAGGGGTGTGGGGAGATTCGAAAAAGTATTCGAACATATCATGACACGACGTTCTGACTCGAATGTGCCGTTTGCCGACCTGTGTGCGCTTCTGGCGCGATTGGGGTTCGCAACACGCATTCGCGGCGACCACCATAAAGAAAACCACCAAGAAAACGGCCGTCGTCGAAGACGAAGAGGACGAAGACGAGGAGTTCGCGGACGGCAACCTCCTGGTCAACCCCAGCTTCGAGGACGGCATGAACGGCTGGACGGTGCCGGACGGCAAATGGGAATCCGTGCCTTATGCGGTGAACAGCGACAGGTACAAGCCGCGGGACGGCAAATTCCTCTCGTGGCCCAAGAAAGCCGCAAGGGAGAACACCTTCATCTACCAAGACGTGCCGCTTCGCGGCTACACGGCGGGCGACACCGTGGCCATGTCTGTCATGGTCTGCAACTACGACCAGCCGCCGCACGACATGGGGCGCGTGGACTTGCAATTCCTCGACGGCTCCGGCAACGTGGTCAAGAGCTACACCCAAGACCAGCGCAACCCGAACTGGAACTTGCAGAGCTTCGTCACCCCCATCCCAGAAGGCGCGGCAACCGCACGGCTCGTCCTGCACGCCATCCACTATGTCGGCACCGACGTGGACGCCTACTACGACAAGGCTTCCGTCGTCGCCACCAAGGACAAGGTGAGCCTGGTCTACGTCACGGAGCAGGACGGCAGGGAGACGGCCAAGAAGGGGGATGTGCTGCAACTGGTCGCCGACAACGGCGCGTCGAAAAAACCCTCCGACTACGAGTGGAGCAGCTCCTACAACACCGCCGCCACCGTGGACGCGAAGGGCGTGGCGACCTTCCTGACCGA
>JAISUT010000058.1 GCA_031271905.1 Acidobacteriota bacterium | reverse complement strand
CCAAGGGGGGTGTCCCATGCGGTTCTGACAGAAATTTCATCCCGACAGGGGGCGAATCCAAAATTTTGAACTGGTTTCTCATGGATGCTGAAGGCATCTGCGAATTGTTCAGCGTTTCCCTAAGTGCCAGTGTTTGCAATTGTAAGTTTGTTATCTTTATAGGTTATTTGACATTTTACATCATGACCAATTTTTGAGGGGTCGTTATCGCATAATTCTAAATAAGCATCGTCTACATTTTGGATAAGTTCAAGAAGTTCACGCCCGTAGTAAGCGCTCATTCTTTCATTTTCAAGAGTCCAATCTTTTATGAGTTCAAGATTTTGAGCAGATTGTTTGGTGTATTTGGCGATAAGGTATTCTGTTATTTCATCGCAGATATTTTCTGTTTTCATAACCCGATATTCGATTTCCAATCACTGTTGGCAAAAGGGTTTATGATTTTTACACCGGCGATTGTTTGCCCGTCGTTTAAATCTTCAGACAAAACAATGTCGCAACCGCCTGTTTTTGCCGCTTCGATAATCATGGCGTCCCAAAACGAAATTTTCGATACAATGCTAATATCAATGGCGCATTCCAGATTGTGCGTGTCCAATATTACTGTTTTCAGCATAGTAAAATTATGGCACAATTTCTTTGCTTCAAATTGCGCTATATTCAGTTTCTTGACCGCAGTAGTATAAAACTCCTGCAACACTTGCATTGAAATAACAGGTCGGGAGTTCAAAACAAAATGCGACAGTATGTTTCTGGCGGTCAGTTGCTTTTCAGGATGGCGCGAGTCGGCGGTGTAGACCAAAATGTTCGTATCAAGAAACGGCTTGACGCTCATGCAGTTCCTCTCTGGTCCAGCGCTTGCCGGAGGAACATCCACCTGCGGCATCCATGATGCTAAAAGTACTGTCAAGCCATGCTTGTTTGTCAAAACCAGCGACCTGACGGCGTATGAGGCTGGAAACCAAAGCGTCAAGGGAAAGTCCGTTTTCCCGTGCGTATGACTCGCCTAAAACAAAGGTATCATCGTCAATTGCCAATGTAATCGTTCGCATAATGATGTGAGTGTTGCATATCCAGACTGGTTTGTCAAATCCCAGCCGCGCACTCTGCGCACGAGCTTTACCTGCTCGAAGTCCCGCTCATCCCGCGCATGATGACCGGGCACGCGCACGGCATCACCGGCATCGACATCCACCCTGGGGCGTCGCTCGGCCACCACTTCTTCATCGACCACGGCACGGGCGTCGTCATCGGCTCGAACGCCTTCATCACCAAGAGCGTCCCGGAAAAGACGCGGGCCAGCGTGCGCAACCCCGAGTTGCAGTTCAAGTCCGACGACAAGCTCAAGAGCGTCGAGTTGGAGCAGGACGAGTTCTGGAGCTACGAGATCTGAGGTCGGCTAAAACCTGACTTTTTCAGTTAATCGAACGACGGAAACGTTGAAAACGCGGGGGAGCCGCGTTCCCCGAATCGACGGTCTGCGCAACCTCGTGTTCGCGGGCTTCTACGAGAAGCGCCAGCCGAGCGCGCAAACCTTTTGGCAATCCGCCGCAGTGGTGTTATTTTTTACGCCGTGAACCAGGCAGACACATTGCAGACGGCGGGCGGGGGGGCGCCCGCGCCCCCGGCGACACCCGCGCCGGCGTCCGCCGCGATGCCGGCGGCCCAGGGGAAGCGGCGGATATACTTCCTCGACATGATGAAGGCTCTGGCGGTCTTGATGATGGTCGAGGGGCACACCGTGGACGCCTTCCTCGACAGCGCCTGCCGCCGCCCCGACTCGCCCGTCTACGCGGTCTGGCTCGGCATCCGGGGTTTCACCGCGCCGATCTTCATGTTCTCCTCGGGAGCGGTGTTCACCTACCTGCTGCGGGCCGGCCAGATCCCCTTTTTCGAGAACCCGCGCGTCAAGAAAGGCTTCATCCGCTTCCTGACCCTGGTCGCCATCGGCTACCTGCTGCGCTATCCAGGGCGCCACATCGTCGATTTCAGCACGGTCACCCCCAACCAGTGGCGGGTGTTCTTCACGGTCGATGCGCTCCACCTCATCGGCTTCGGCCTGCTGTTCATCTTGATCTTCGACCTCGTGGCGGAGACTGCACGGCTCAAGGATTGGCTGGTGTTCCTCTGCGGCGCGCTTTTCTTCTTCGGGATGTTCACCGTCACCGAGCCCGTCGCCTGGAAAGACCGCCTCCCCGCGTTTTTAGCGGCATACCTCTACCACGGGACCGGCTCGTACTTCCCCTTCTTCCCCTGGGCGGGCTACGTGCTTTCAGGCGCCGTCCTGGGCAGTTGGCTGGCGCGGCGTCCCGACGCCTTCACTTCGCCCGGCTTCAGCGGCAGGCTGTCGGGGGTCGGCGTCCTCGTCCTCGGCGTGTCCATCCTGCTCGCACGCTTCGGTGGGGCGGTCTTCGGGTGGGACGCCGCATGGGTCGGCCAGATCGGCGTCGTGGCGCGACGGGTCGGGGTCGTCCTGATGCTGAACGGGGCGATGTCCTTCCTCGCGCAAAGGCTGCGCGGCATCCCGCAAATCGTCAAGCAGGTCGGCAGGCACACATTGGTGATCTACGTCGTGCACCTGGTGATCGTCTACGGCTGCGCCCTGTTCCCGGGGATGAACCGCGTCTTCCGCAACCGGTTGGACGCGCCGGAGGCGGCCTTGGCCGCCGTCGTGATGGTGACGCTCATGGTGTCGATGGTCGTCGCCATCGAAAAGGTCAAGCGCGCACTCCGCAGCCGTCGCGATTAAAGATTCAATCCCTTGCGTCGATAAGGATTTTGGGCGCGGCATGGACGGGAACGGGGCGGAAAATCCAAGGCGAGGGAAGGATGACGTGAAAGCCTCCGACGCGGCGCCCACGACGGCGAAGAAGCCGAAGCACATGATGGGGCTGAACGACACCTTGGTTTTCTGCGGCCGCGAACTCCATGTGCAGACGGAGAACGCGAACTTCCCGGAGCCGTGCATCGTGACGCAGGTGTTTGCAGGCGGTCGCGTCCTCCTTTCGCGCAAATCGCCCTTCCGGGACGCCGGCGGGGCGCAACTTTGGACGCAGGGGGCGCAGGCGCGCTTTCTCCGGGAATCGATGGCGGCCCAACACCGGGACGTCCTCCGGGAGCTGGGGAAGCTGGCGGAGGAGCGGCGGGCGATCAACCAACCAACAGTTAGGGCGGTCGAAGATGGCGATGCAGAACACGCGGGAAAGCATCCTGATCGTGGATGACGAAGACAGTGTGCGGACGGTGCTGATGCGCCAGCTCGAAGAGCTCGGCTCGGAGTGCCAGGAGTCGGCGAGCGCCATCGAGGCGCTTGAAAAGCTGGAGGCGCGGAATTATTCCCTGGTGATCAGCGACGTCAGGATGCCCGGCATGTCCGGCATGGAGTTCCTGCGCCGCGCCCGTGCGCAAAACCCCGAAACCTCGTTCATCATGATCACCGGGTTCAAGGACATACAGGTCGCGGTGGACTCCCTGCGCATCGGCGCCTGCGACTTCATCACCAAGCCCTTCGACCTGAACACCATCCGGCACTCCGTGGACATGGCGTTGGAACGACGGAACCTGATGATAGAGAACCGCAGGCACCGCGAGAAGCTCGAAGCCGTCATCCGCTCGCGCACCGCCGAGCTGCACGAGACGTTGCGCGAAGTCGAAGCCAGCTACCGCATAACGCTGGAGACCATGGTGAGCGCCTTGGACGTGCGGGAGCACGAGACGGGGGCGCATTCGCAACGGGTGCGCGAATACGCCATCGCGTTGGCGAAATACCTCGGCTTGAAGCACGAGGGGGTGGATCAGGTGGCGTGCGGCGCGCTGTTGCACGACATCGGCAAGATCGGCGTCCCGGACTCCATCCTGCTCAAGCCGGGGCGCCTGACCGACCGCGAGTGGCTGGAGATGCGCAAGCACTCCGAGACGGGCTACGACATCCTGTCGGGGATAGAGTTCCTCTCCCCCGCCGCCGACATCGTCCTGTGCCACCACGAGCGCTGGGACGGCATGGGCTATCCGAACCGCCTCGGCGGCGCGGACATCCCGCTCGGCGCGCGGATATTCGCCGTCGCCGACACGGTGGACGCCATCACCAGCGACCGCCCCTACCGCACGGCGAAGTCGTTCGAGGATGCTCGCGACGAGATACGCCGCTGCTCCGGGATGCAGTTCGACCCGCATGTCGCCGATGCGTTCCTGGACATGCCGGTGGACACGTGGGTCGGGATCCGCGACACGGTCAACGGCATGCACTCCGAATCCGGCGACGAGGGCTTCGGGATCCCATGCCAGACATCCGCTACATCCCGATAAGCCGGTTGGGCGCCCCCCGCCTGCGCGACCTCTCCCTGCTGATGCAGGAGGAGCAGGAGGCGTGGCTGGGCGAACTCGGCTGGGACTACTCCATCATCCAGCAGATACTGCTGTCTTTCATCGACAAGAAGATGCTGCCGGGCTACGCCGCCTTCGTCGGCGACGCCGCTGGCGCGGGTTGGAAGATGGCGGGCTACATCTATTTCCTCATCAGTTCGTCCCCCGGGCAACCCCAGGCGCGTTCCAAAGGCAACATCGGCGCGCTTTACACGACGGGGACGATCCCCGCCAAAGACGCGCAGGAGGTGGCGGACGGCCTTCTGGACTTGGCGGTGGCGAGCTTCAGGGACTCGTCCGCCGTCCGCCGCGTCGAAGCCCAGATACTCCCCTTCCGCCGGCAGAGCTTCGCCGGGGTCTTCGCGCGCAACGGCTTCCGGCGCTACCCCCGCCTCTACATGACCCTGCGCCTTGGCGACGGGGCCGGGGGCGGACGCGCCGTGGAAAGGCGCGGCACCCCCTCCGCAACCATCGTCCCTTTCGACACCGCGCGGCTCAAAGGTGCCGCCAAGATGACGGTGGAGAGCTACCGGGGGGAGTTGGACGCGGACATCTGCGAGGATTACCTGACGGCGGAGGCCTGCGAGAACTACCTGCGCAGCCTGGTGGGGAATCCCGGTTGCGGCGTATTCCTGCCGGACGCCTCCTTCATGGCGCTGGACGAAGGGGGGGGGCCTTGCGGCTACGCCATCTGCTCCCGCATCGCGGAAGGGAGCGCCCTGCTCCCGCAGATAGCCGTGCGCCCAGACTGCAAGGGGACGGGGGTGGGCGACGCGCTGATGGGGCGATGCCTGGGCAAGCTCCGCGCCTGGGGCTTCGGCGCCCTGAGCCTGACGGTCTCCGACAAGAACTCACGCGCCTGCGGCTGGTACCGGCGGCTGGGCTTCCTGCCCCGCAAGGAGTTCGGCGCCTTCGTCTGGAACCGCCCGTGACGTCCGGCGACGCGGAGGCGGCGGCCTTGCGGGGCGGTGCCGCCTAGGCGTCGGGCCAGAGCTGGGCGGCGGTCTCGCGCAGCTTGTACTTCTGGATCTTCTGGCTCGCGGTCATCGGGTACTCCTCGACGAAGGCGATGTACTTGGGCGTCTTGAACCAGGCGATCTTGTTGCGGCAGAAGTCGAGCACGTCCTGCTCGGTGATGTCCGCCCCCGGCTTTTTGATGACGAAGGCCGCCGGCTGCTCGCCGTACTTCTTGCTCGGCACCCCCACCACCTGCACGTCCTGCACCCCCGGCATGTGGCCGATGAAGTCCTCGACCTCCTTGGGGCTGATGTTCTCGCCGCCGCGGATGATCAGGTCCTTCAGCCGCCCGGTGATGTAGAAGTAGCCGTCGGCGTCCATGCAGCCGATGTCGCCCGAATGGAGCCAGCCGTCGGTGTCGATGCACTTGGCGGTCGCCTCCGGCATCTTGTAATACCCCTTCATGGTGTTGAAGCCCCGGCAGCAGATCTCCCCCTGCTCGCCCACGGCGCACAGCGCGCCCGTCTCCGCGTTGATGATGGCGACCTCGATGCCGGGCAGCGCCTGGCCGATGGAGTTGCACTTGCGCTCGATGCTGGTTTCAAAGTAGCGCGTCTGGGTCATCACCGGCCCCGACTCGGTCAGGCCGTAGGGGTTGGTGATCTCGCGCATGTTCATCTTGTCCACGCACTGCTGCATGCGCGCCACCGGGCAGGTCGAGCCGGACATGATGCCGGTGCGCAGCGAGGAGAAGTCGAAACGGTCGAACAGCGGGTGGTCGAGCATGGCGATGTACATCGTCGGGACGCCGTAGACCGCCGTGCAACGCTCCTTCTCGATCGACATCATGACCGTCACGGCGTCGTACTTTTCCACGAACACCATCGTCGCGCCGTGGTTGACGCAGGACATCACCCCCAGCACGCAGCCGAAGCAGTGGAACAGCGGCACGGGGATGCAGACGCG
The DNA here is from genome assembly GCA_031271905.1 of Acidobacteriota bacterium. GTDB lineage: Bacteria > Acidobacteriota > UBA6911 > UBA6911 > UBA6911 > UBA6911. Next base: position 42,712 of record JAISUT010000058.1, on the reverse strand, counting down.
GTCGCGCGCCGAGAAGTTCTGGCACGCCCCGATCCAGAAGCCGTCGTTGCCGATGTTGGAGTGCGTGAGCTGCACCCCCTTGGGGAAGCCCGTCGTGCCCGAGGTGTACTGCATGTTCACCACGTCGCGGCAGTTGTTCCCGCGCTGGCGCTCCAGGTAGTCCTCCTGCCTGGTCGCGACCGAAAGGGCGAGCAGCTCGTTGAGCGAGTACATGCCGCGGTGCTTTTCCGGGCCGAGGAAGAAGACGCGCTTCAGGTGCGGGTACTTCTCCGACTTGAGCGAGCCGCGCGGCTGCCCCCGCAGCTCCGGGATCAGCCCGTAGATCGTCGCGACGTAGTCGGTGTCGCGGAAGCCGTTGATGAGGAAAAGGTTCTCCGTGTCCGACTGCGTGAGCGCGAAGTCGATCTCGGCCGACTTGTAGTTGGTGTTCAGCGGCAGGAGGATCGCGCCGATCTTGGCAGCCGCGAACATGAGCGTGACCCAGTGGGGGACGTTCGTCGCCCAGAGCGCGATCTTCTCCCCCCGTTTGACGCCGAGCGCCATCAGCCCCCGCGCCATGCGGTCCACCTCCTCGCCGAACTCGTACCAGGTCAGGCGGTAGTCGCGGTCGGCGTAGACCACCGCGTCCTGCGGGCCGCAACGGGCGATGGTCTGGTCCAGGAGCTGCCCGAGCGTGTAGTCGCGCGTCACGGGCAGGTTGTTCCACGGCGCGCCGGTCGAGACGGCCTGCTGGAACGGGGGCTTGGACGGGGCGGTGCCGAACGGGTCGGTCAGGTCGAAGGTCTTGTCGTTCATTTCGGTCTTCTGGTTCCTGGTTTCCAATTTCCTGTTTCATTCCGCATGGCGCCGAGACGCGCCACGACCGCGTTGCCGGCTAGAACGGGGTGAACACGATGGCGTAGATGCCGGCGGGCTCGCCCCCTCCCGCCTTCAGGATGTGCGGCACGACCGAGTTGTAGTATGCCGTGTCCCCGGCGTGGAGCGTCGTCGTCGCGTCGCCGTATTCGAGTTCGACCTCGCCCGAGACCACGGCGATGAACTCCTCCCCCTCGTGCGAGGAGACCTGCCGGGCGGCGTCCTTTGCGATCTCGATGTAGAACGGCTCCATGTGCCGGTCGGTCTTGCCGCGGCCGAGCGGGAAGTATTCGAACCCGCCCGAGGCGCCCGCCTTGTGGCTGATCCTCTCGCTGGCGCGCTCCCCGGCGCGCATGATGATCGGGTCGGCGCGGTACTGGTCGTCCATGAACGTGCCGAGGCGCTGCCCCAAGGCGCGCGCGATCTTGACCAAGACGCCCAGCGCGGGGTAGACGTCGCCCGCCTCCACCGCCGCAAGCACCGCCGCCCCGACGCCCGATTTTTCCGCCAGCGCCTCGGTCGTAAGCTCCAACCGCTCGCGGTACGCCCGTATCCGATCCCCCAGTTTGCCTTCTCCTGCCATGGCGTCCAGCCCCCCTTTGCAAATGAGCGGGAATTTTACTACGGAAAGCCATGGATGCCAAACCGCCTCTGCGGCACTGCGGGGACGGTGCGGGGACGGTGCGGCAGGCGGAGGCGCCTGCGGCTAGGGGTCGATGCCCGCGATCTCGCGGAAGCCGACCCGCTCCACCGGGAAAAGGCGTAGCGCCATGCGGACCAGCTCGCGATCCGCCGTGACCTTGGTCGCGCCGCCGATTTCGATTTCCGGCGCGCCGAAGGCCGCGCCTGCGCCGGTCCCGGTCAATTTCCCGACGACCAGCCCGCCCGCCACGCCCGGGCCGCCTGCGTCCAATGACAGCCGCCCTTCGCCCAACACCAGGATCAGCCCGCGCCAATCCAAGGTCCCGGCGCATTCCAGGCCGCCGGTCACGACGAGCACCCCGGCGCCGCTCAGACCATCCGGTGCCGCGAGGTCGCCGCGCACGAGGGTGACGCGCGGCGCCTGCGACGGGGCGTTCCAGGGCAGGTCCTTGTCGTAGGCGCCGAGGGGCGGCGTGCTTGACGCCGTCCAGAGCTGTCCGCCGTCGTAGACCCGGTCCGCCGCCTGGGGGGCGTCGCGGGTGGCGAAGCCTTGGAGCCGGGAGGCGTCAAGCAACCACGCCTTGTCCCGGTCGGCCCGCGCCGCCGCCGTCAGGTCGCGCACGGAGGGTTCCGACAGCCCGCCGCCGCTCACCGTCCCGCCGCTTGCCGCCGCCGCCCGCAAGGCGGCCTCCGGGGACGCCCCGTCGTCGGGGGCGGTGTCCAGCACGCCGATGCCGACGGCGTCTCCTCCCGCGATTTCCGGCGTCCCGGTGAAGCTCGCCGCCGCCGCAGGTCCCACGACCGTCATCGCCGCGCCGAGGTTCCAGGTCGCGGCGCGCTTCAACCGCGATTCGTAGACCGCCACGGAGTTGCGCCGGATGTTCGCGCCGACCTGTTCGGCGAACGTCCCGGCGACGCCGACGGCGCGGACGATGACGATGCCGTCGCCGTCGGAGAAGGGGTCGTCCCCCGCGTCCCCGGCGAGTTCGGACGCCTCCCCGTTGTTGTCGGCGACTTTGACGAAATAGCGGGAGGCGGGGAACGGCCCCGCCCACTGCGCGATTCCCAGCCGCGGAATCAACTCCGTGCCGGGGCTGCCGGAAAAAAGCCCGGTGTTGGGGACGCCGTCGTCGGACGTCGCGCCCAGGTCTGCGAGCGGCGCGGCGATGTCCAGCCTTTGCGCGGTCGCGACGGGGACGGGGAGCCGGAAGCTGAATCGCCGCGCCTCCGCCCTGTACGCGGGGGTGTTGTCGCAGACGCCGTCCGGCCCGCGCAGCCAGGCGTCGAATTCGATCCCGCGCGCGAGCATCCGGGCGTGTTCCAGGCCGGACAGCGCCGCGTAGACCGCCCGCATGTGGCTTTCGGAGTTGTCGCCGATGCGCGCCTCCGTCGTCGCGCGCATCGTCAGGACGAGTCCCAGGATGGAGACGAGGCCGAGCATGAACATGACCACGAGCAAGGCTACGCCTGACTCGGGCGTGGGGCGGGGCGGGCGCGGGGGCGCTCCGAGCCGTGAAGAGTTTTTGCGATGGTGAAAGGTGTGTCTGCGATTCGCGTCGTTTGCCATGGAATTATCCCTCCATGTGCAAAGTTTCGCGACCCCCGTTTTTATTTCACCCCATTGGAAAAAATCTGCGGGATGTCGGGGCGACCGCAGGACGGCCGCCTCGCCGTTGTGCCATGCCGCCGCCCTAGGGGATCTTCGTGGCGCTCTTGAACGCCATGTAGCCCATCGTCTGGTAGACGCCGTTGAAATAGGGGGCGAGTTCCAATGCGCTGAAGAACAGGGGCTTGCCCACCCGGCGGATGTCGCAGGGGTTGTGTTCCAAGCCCGCCGGGATGTAGAGCACCGTGGCCTTGGTGATGATGTGCCGCTCGTACTCCTTGCCCATGAAATACTCGATCTCCGCGTCGAACGAACCCACCAGGTCTGGGAAGGTCGAGCCGAGGAAGAACAGGTATTCGTCGCAGTCGTGGTGGTGCGACTCCATCTCCAGTTTGTAGGGCTTGGTGAATATCTGCCAGCCCATGTTGATCTTCGCGCCGGGCAGGTCGCTGTCGCCCCGGAAATACGCCTGCGGGCCGGGGACGACGTCCGGTATCAGCGAGTTCTCCCGGAGCTTGTTGGTGAACAGATGGTCGTAGATGTGCCCGTCGGTGCCCTTGGGCCATGGCGGCGGGTTCTTGAAAAAGGGCGACTCCGCCTGCTTGGGCTTGGCTTCGACCTTCTGGTCCGGTTGCGCCGCGTTCACGACTGGCACCCCCATCTGCGCCAGCGCCGAGACCATCGCCAACCCCGCCACCCCGGAGGTGACGCCTTGGAAGAACTCCCTCCGGTCGCTTTTTCCGCTGTCATTCGTGGAACTCATGCTTTCTCCTTTCAGGCACCCCGGCCCGTGTCACGATGCATCCTATCCGACCTGTCCGACGGAGTCCGCGCCTGTGGCGTCGGGGCGGCGGAGGCCGTCAAGCCCGCCCGCCGCCCCGGACTCCGGGACATCCCGCACATGGTAACAGAAATCTCGGAAAATGATTATCCCTTAATTGACCGGGCCGAGACCGGGCCGGGCCGTCAGCCTATCGGAGTCAGCCCACGGTGACTTGTATCTGCCTCGGCTTGGTCTTTTCCGCCTTCGGCAGCAGGATGGTCAGGACGCCGTTCTTCGCCTCCGCCGAGATCTTGTTCTGGTCGATGAGGTCGCTGAGCTGGAACTGGCGGTAGTAGCCGCGCAGTTGGAACTCCTCGCGCAACGTCTCTGCGGCGGGCGCGTAGCTCGCCTTCCCCTTGATGGTCAAGATGCCGTCCTCGACGCGGACGTCGACGTCCTCCTTGGTCACGCCGGGCAGGTCGGTGACCACGGTGAGGGCGTCCTCCGACTCGAAGATATCGACCGGCGGGGCGAGGTAGAGCGATTCGTCGCGGGTCGCCTGCGTCTTGTCGGCGACCGTCTTCGGGCTTTCGGTCGTGAGTGCCGTGGTTTTTTCAGTCATGGTTTCATACTCCCTTCGTTTCCCTTGGATTTTCCCTTCGATCACTTTCGCAAATTCCTATCGGGGCGCACTGGCGTCAGCCCAAGGCGACTTGGATCTGGCGCGGCTTCGCCGCCTCCACCTTGGGCAGCTTGACCTTCAGCACGCCGTCGGCGTAAGAGGCCTCGACGCGCTCCCCCTCCACCGGCGCCGATAGGGTCAGGCTGCGCGAGAACTGTCCGGCGGAGCGCTCGCTGCGGTGCAGGAACTCGGATTTCACGCTCTTGGGCAGGGGCTTCTTCTCCCCCGAGATCACCAACTGGTCGCCGGAGACGGAGACGTTCAGCGTCTCGGTCGCAAGGCCGGGCGCCAAGGCGTCTACGTAGAAGTTGTCCTTGTCCTCGCTGATGTTCATGAGCGGATAGGCGCGCGACGCCCGTCCCGGCAAAAAGGAGACGCTGGAAAACGGGAAGCTCCATGCCTCGCCGCCCGCGCCCAGGATATGATCCAGCTCGCGGCGCATCCGCGCCATGTTCTCAAAAAAGTCGAACCTCGAAGTCATGGTTGAACCTCCTGTGGCGACGACGCATGCGGGCGCAACTGCCGCACGGGCGCGATTCGGAATCATCTTGTCCGGTTTTGGTGCCGCGCTCGGTTGCGTCGTCACGTGGTTTTGTGTTGTCGCCCGTGTTGTCTCACCGGGCGCACTCCTGTTATTTAAACATCGGAAACGGATTTGTCAAATGGGGTGCGGCGGACGTCTGGGGCGATGGGGGGCGTCTGGCGGGAAGCCTGGGGCTGACGCGCGATTCCGCGCGATGAAGGCGTCGCATTGCGGGGGGAGGCGTGGAGGGAGGCGCCGCCGCCCGTCACGTCTTTGGCGGACGCGGTCGGTTCGGCTCGCCGGTCCGGGGGGGGGGCTGTCGCAGGGCGCCCTTGGGATGCGCGATGTCGTTCGGCGCCTCCCAAGGGTCGCCCTGCGCGCCTCTGCGGCGTTACGCCTTGCCGAGCGCCTTCAGCACCCGGTCCGGGGTCGCCGGGGACTCCACCCACTTGCCGGTGGCGTTGTGGATGGCCATGATGACCAGGTGCGTGTTCGCCAGCGAGTGGCTGATGCCGTTGCTGCCGTAGCAGGCGTTGCCCGCCCGCGTCTCCAGCAGCTCGGTCTGCACCTTGGGCATGTCCAGCATGCTCACCTTCTTGTACTCGAACATGTTCGAGGTGAGGCGCACCCCCGTGTTCTTGTCGAAGACGAACTCCTCCTGGAGCTGGCAGCCGGTGCTGAAATCCATCGCCTGGTCTATCTGGCTCTCAAGCGACGTGCGGCGCAGGATCTTGCCCGTGTCGGCGACCACGCCGAAGCGCAGGATCTCCACCTCGCCGGTCTCCGGATCGACGGCGACCTCGCAGGTGGCCACGTCCATGGTGTCCAGAACCTTGCCCCGCTGCGCCCAGGCCGCGGCCGGCGGCCTGCCGGAGTAGGTGGCGAACAGGTTGCCCCTGACCGCCTGGCCGAGAGGCAGCCCCTTGGACGGGTCGGCCTTGACGACGACCTTGCCGTCCTGCATGTCGAGGTCTTCGGGCTTCAAGCCCTTGAACGGGTTGGGCGCGGGCTTCGCGCCGAAGCCGCCGAAGCCCATGCCGAAGCCGCCCGCCGCCGGAGGGTTCTCCGCCTCTGCGACCGCCGCCTCCAGGATCAGCTTCTTCAGCTTGTTGGCGCATTCCTTGACCGCCCATGAGGACGCGGTGGAGCCGTCGCTCCCGCCGCCGAACGGGCGGTAGGTCTCATGATGGTCGAGGTCGATCTTGATGTCCTTGAACTCCAGCCCCAGCTCCTCGGCGATGACCATGGCGTTGCACTCCAGGCCGTAGTGGCCGATGATCGGCCCCTTGGACGCCAGGTGTATGACGCCGCCGCGCAGCTCCAGCTTGGCCTCGTAGCCGGAGACGGAGTGGCGCGGACACTGGTTGTAGCGGAAGCTCGCCCCGTGCAGACGCCCGTCGGGGAGCTTTTTCGCCCCGGCCTTGTGCCAGCTCCAGTTCATCATCTTCTTCATCGCCGCCACGCAGGCTTCGTAGCTGGGGACGGGGCGCGCGTCCTCCTGCGAGTCCGGGCCGTGCAGGTTCAGCGTCGCGATCTCCACCGGGTCCTTGCCCAGCTTTTCCGCGATCAGGTGGATGCCCGTCATCAGGGAGTCCCAGCTCATCGGGTTGTGCTGGCCGCTGACGTACATCTTGCCGCGGTTGGAGTCCACGACCTCCATGTTCTGCTTGACGTTCACGCACTTGGTGGTGAAGTACGGGCCGTAGGTCTGGTCCATGGTGTTGCCGAAGTTGGAGCTGCCCTGCGAGCCGCCGTCGGCGACGGAGAAGTCGTCGATGGCGGTGATCAGGCCGTCGTCCTTGAAGCCGATCTTGATGTGGACGTAGCGCTGGTTCAGGTTGAAGTCGTACTGGTCGGCGCGGCTGTTGATGCAACGGACGGGACGTCCGGTGCGGCGCGCCAAGATCGGCGTGATCTGCTGCGACTTGCGGATGCCCCAGTCGCAGTACCTGCCCCCCACGAACATGCAGTTCTGGAACACCTTCTCGGAAGAGATGCGCGCCGAGCCCGCCACCTGGTCGTGCCCCCAGGGCACGCCTTCGATCTGCAGGCTCTTGCCCTCGCCGTGGAGCGGGTCGTCGAACCACCAGGCGACCGTGCCGAGCGGGTTGGGGATGTGGCCGGCGAATGCCGCCGTGTTCACGTCGTACTCGATGACGTGCGTCGCTTCCTTGAACCCCTGCTCGATGTCGCCGTCGTTGACGTTGGAGTAGGAGACGTTCCCCTTCTTGGGCGGGTTGCCGCCGCCCATGCCCATGCCGCCGCCCATGCCGCCCGGCTTGCCCGCCGTCTTGCCGGCCGGGGCCTTTGGGGGCGCGACCACGGGGCGGACGACCGGGGCGTCGGGCTTGCGCCCTTCGAGCAGGTCGGTGACGTGGGGCAGGACCTCCCAGTCGATGACCAGCGCCCGCAGCGCCTCGTCGCAGATGTCGCCGTTCTCGGCGATGACGATGACGCCCACCTCCAAGCCTTCCTGGTCGGCGTAGTTGCTGATGAAGCTCTGCGGCGGGCCGCCGAAGCCGCCTCCGCCGCCGGCGCCCTTGAGGTCGTCGTCCTCCCAGGTGAGGATGTCCACGACCCCGGGGACCGCCTTGGCCTTGGTCACGTCGATGCTCTTGATGCGGGCGTTGGCGTAGGGGCTGCGCAGGAACTTGGCTTCGAGCATGTCGGGCACGACGTAGTCCGCGCCGAATTTCGCCACCCCGCTCGCCTGCGACCAGGACAGAACCCCCGGAAGGTTCGGTTTGCCGACGACTTTGAATTCTTTCCTCTCTCCGTTCACACCTGCCAAGTCTGCCATGACATGTCCTTTCTTCTCTTCATCCGGCGCCGCGGCCCGTGGGTCCGGTGCCTGTGGTTTGCTGTGGTGCGCCGCCTTGCGGCAATGCGTCGATCCATGACAGGGCACCGACAGCGACTGCGTTTGAACCGGTTGCGACCGCCGAATATCCTTACGTCCGGCGCTCCCGGTATGTTTCCCGGACGGGGCGCGGGGCGCAACCTGCATGATCTTACAACGAAACGCCATTTCCGCTAACAGAATTCATCAAACTGTGGTTTACTACGTCAGATTCCCGGAGGATGTGAGGCCATGAAGATGATGAAGGACAAGCTCGCCGCCACCGTTTTCCCCCCCTTCGCCCGTGCCGTCCCCGCCGTCTTCGCCCGGGCGCTCCCCGTGCTGGTCGCCGTCGCCGTCGCCGTCGCCCCCGCCCAAGAGCGGCAGGTGACCACCCCCGAGGGGGCGACGATGCAGGTATCGGACGATCTCGCCTACAAGCCGGGGGAGCTGACGCGCGAGCAGTTGGAAAGCCCCGTCCGCAACCTGTTCCGGCAAGACTCAATGAACGTGTTCCGCCGCTTCCCGCGCGAGCAGACGGACGCCATGGTCAAATTCTACACGGGCGCGCTGGCGTTGCGCTCGCTCAGCCCCATCCAACTGACCTCATCCCAGCAGATGCTGTTGACCGGCGTCGGCAGCGGACAGGTCAAGTTGTCGGCGGGGCAGCAGGGCGACAGGAAGTACGACCTGTCGGGCGGCTACAGGGGGGGGACGGGCATCCGCTTCTTCGCCTTGTCCTACCCCGACGAGAAGTCGGTGACGGACGCCTTCGCCGCCGCAGGCTTTCCCGCGCCCGCGTTCAGCGACCAGGGCGACGGCACGAGGGCCGCGTTGGTCGAGGATCCGGCGGGGTTTCAGATCGAGGTCGTCATCAGGCCGGGGGCGAAGCCGAACGCGGACGACGGCGTCGGCATCGGCCTCAGCGTCTCCGACCTGGATGCGAGCCGCGCCTTCTACCGCGACTTCGTGGGGCTGGACGAGCTGCCGCCGGAGGAGGACAAGCTGCTGGGCGTCACCAAACACCCTTACCGGCACAAGGAGACGACGGTCTACCTTTACCAGGCGGGCGACGGGCGGGGTGTCGACACGGGGAGCGCGGGCATCCAGTATGTGGTCAGCGACGCGGCGCTGGCCGACGCCAAGGGGAAGGCTCGCGGCGTCGCGGTCGAGACCCCGCTCAACAAGCTGGGGGGCTTCGACCTCATCACCGTCTGGCTCAACGACCCCGACGGCGTCACCAACTATTTCGCCCAGGTCGGCCGCCCCGCCGCGAAGGCCGCGCCCGCAAGGTGACGGCATTTTGAACGAGGCGCCGGGGAAGGGGATTGAAGAGGCTTATGGACGAGCGGGTGAAGGATCCCGTGTGCGGGATGGTGTTCGCGCCTGAGAAGGCGGCGGGGCGCTTCGACTACGGCGGGGCGACGTACTACTTCTGCAACCCCGGCTGCCTGGAGAAATTCCGCGCCGACCCGGAGCGATGGCTGACTGCGGGGGAATCGCCTGCGGGCGCCGCGTCCGCCACGGATGGCGACGGGGATGTCGAGTACGTCTGCCCGATGGATCCCGAGGTGCGCCAGCGAAAGCCGGGGCCGTGCCCCGTCTGCGGCATGGCGCTGGAGCCGGACGTCGCCGGCTTGCGGGGCGGGGAAGCGGCGAACCCCGAACTGCTCGACATGAAGCGCCGCTTCCGCGTCTGCCTCGCCCTGACCATCCCCGTGTTCCTTCTGGCGATGGGCGAGATGGCGACGGGCTGGAGCGTCCCCGGCGGCGCGTGGCTCCAGTTGTCGCTGGCGACCCCGGTGGTGTTGTGGGGGGGGCTGCCCTTTTTCGAACGCGCGTGGAATTCCGTCCGCAACCGCAGCCTGAACATGTTCACCCTGGTCGGCGTCGGCACGGGGACGGCATACGCCTACAGCGTGGTCGCGACGGCGTTGCCCGGCGTCTTGCCTCAATCGTTCCACGCCCATCGGGGGATGGGGGGGGCGGGTGCGCCGCCGGTCTATTTCGAGGCGGCGGCGGTCATCACGACGCTGGTGCTCCTCGGGCAGATATTGGAACTCGGCGCGCGCGCCAAGACCGGCGCCGCCATCCGCTCCCTGTTGGAGCTGGCGCCCAAGACCGCCCGCGTCCTCGGTGCGGGCGGGGACGAGCGGGACGTGCCGCTCGACGAGGTCGCTCCCGGCGACCGCCTGCGGGTGCGCCCCGGCGAGAAGGTCCCGGTGGACGGGACGGTGCTCGATGGCGAGAGCGCCGTGGACGAGTCGATGGTGACGGGCGAGTCGATGCCGGTCGGGAAGGCGCGCGGCGACCGCCTCACCGGCGGGACGGTCAACGGTTCCGGCGGCCTTGTGATGCTCGCGGAGAAGGTGGGGCGGGACACGCTCCTGGCGCAGATCGTCCGGCTGGTGGGCGAGGCGCAACGGAGCCGCGCCCCCATCCAGCGATTGGCGGACAAGGTCGCGGCATGGTTTGTGCCGACGGTGGCCGTGGTGTCGCTGGCGACGTTCGCCGTCTGGGCCGCAGTGGGGCCCGAGCCCCGCATGGCGCACGCCTTGGTGGGCGCCGTGGCGGTGTTGGTCATCGCCTGCCCCTGCGCCTTGGGGCTGGCGACGCCGATGTCGGTCATGGTCGGCGCGGGGCGCGGGGCGCGGGCGGGGGTGCTGGTCAAAAACGCCGAGGCGCTGGAGCTGCTCGGCAAGGCGGGGGTCTTGGTCGTGGACAAGACGGGCACCTTGACCGAGGGCAAGCCTGCGCTCACGGCGGTGCGGGCGGTCGAGGGGGTTGACGAGGGCGAACTTTTGCGTCTGGCGGCGAGCCTCGAGCGGGGGAGCGAGCATGTGCTGGCGGCTGCGGTGGTCGCGGCGGCGCAAGGGCGCGGTATGCCGCTCGCCGAAGTCCAAGGGCTGCGGTCGCTGCCCGGCGAAGGGGTCGCGGGCGCCGTGGACGGGCACGCCGTCGCCATAGGGAATTTAAAGTTGTTCGGGCGGCTCGGCGTCGGCCTCGCCGGCGACGGCGCGCTCGATGACGCCGCCGAAGCCTTGCGCCGCGAGGGGCAGACCGTGGTGCGGGTCGCCATCGACGGGGCGCAGGCGGGGATCCTCGGCGTCGCCGACCCGGTCAAGGAGTCCGCCAAGGCTGCGATCGACGCCTTGCACCGCGAGGGGGTGCAGATCGTCATGCTCACCGGCGACGGCCGCGAGGCTGCTGCTGCGGTGGCGTGGCGGCTCGGCATCGACGCGGTGGAGGCGGAGGTCTCCCCCGAACGGAAAAGCGAGGTCGTCCGGCAGTTGCAAGCCGGGGGGAAGGTCGTGGCGATGGCGGGGGACGGGGTGAACGACGCGCCCGCCTTGGCGGCGGCGCATGTCGGCATCGCCATGGGCACGGGGACCGACATCGCCATCCAGAGCGCCGGCGTCATCCTGCTCAAAGGCGATTTGGGTGGCGTGGTGCGCGCCCGCAAGCTCAGCCGCAGCGTCATCCGCAACATCCGGCAGAACCTTTTCTTCGCCTTCGTCTACAACGTGCTGGGGGTGGCGGTGGCGGCAGGGGCGTTGTATCCGCTCGCCGGAATCCTGCTCGACCCGATGATCGCCAGCGCCGCCATGACCTGCAGCTCGATCTCCGTGATCGGCAACGCCCTGCGTCTCGGCAGGCTGGAGCTGTGACCTCCCTGGAGCATGCCCGCCCGCATCCCCATTCCCCCGGGTCGCGTGAAGGCGGGATGCCGCATCGTCACGCGACCCGGGCGGGTGCGGGGCGCATGCGGTCGCCGTTCAAGTCCGAAAGAGATACAGCGTCCGCACCGTGCCTTCGATGGGCTTTTTTTCAAGCAACGTGAAATGCGCCGCGAACGCCTGCTCGAAATGCTCCTCCGTGTAGCCCGGGAAGATGTCCGCGCGGGTTCTCAAAAGCCGTTGCACTTGGGAGTCGCCCTTGGGGACGAATTCAATGACGAGGAACTTCGTAAACGACGCGACCCATTCGGCGATCATGCCGAGCGGCAGGTTGTTGGAGATGGCGAGGTGGTGGACTAGCGCCAGCATGAGCGTGACGTCGGGTTTCCGGCGTTCGTCGATGGTTTTGCGCTCGCGGTTGGCGAAGCCTATGGCGGGACTCGGTGCGGCGAGGTCTAAAAGCAGGGGCAACAGGTTTTCCCCGCTTCTCTTCACATCGCGCCAGTTCCGGCTCACCGCCATGGAGTCGATGTCGAAGGCCACCACCGAGGTGCCGTCCCCTATGGCGAGTCGGGAATAGCGGCCGTCGTTGGCGCCGAGGTCCCAGGCGCATCCGATGCTGCCCATCTTGCCCAAAAAACCGGCTATGAGCGCCTTTTTCACCTCGGCCGACGCATCGCTGTAATTCGTCCCCCGGTAGTAGTCGCCCCACTCCGTGACCTTCTCTTTAGGCTTCAGCCCCTCTACGTTGCGGATGAGGCTCTCGACGATGGCCGCCAGACGCTCCTTCTTGAGGGCGACCGGCTTCACCCTGCCGTTGCCCGACGTCTCGCCGAAACGTCTTATCGAGGCGGCGTGGAGGCGTATGTGCTGCCATGCCGCGAGCCCGCCTTTGCGGCCGAGGAGCGTGGACGCCAAGTCCAAGGGCACCCCGTCGATGTACTCCTGCATCATCTTCCCGAGGCGGGCGTCCAAGTGCGCCATGAGGAGGAGCGGGGCGAAGAAATGCCGGCAGAACTGCCCGTATGCCGTCCACGGGCCTTCTGTGTAATCCTCGAAAGACAGCGTGTCGATGAGCACCGCCTTCCCGCAACGGAACTGCACGTTGTAGGCGCTCGCGTCTTTCAGCGTCATGCCATGCCGCAAGGCGAGCCGCTGCGCGCGGAGCGTTGCGAGGGCGGCGTCCTGATACTGCTCGAAACACCATTCGTAGGGATAGGATATGTAGGGGATCTGCTCCGGGCGGATGACCTTCCCGCGCCCGCCAGGGGCGTCGCATTCGCCGACCTCATCGTGCGGGACGAGCAAATCCGCGCGCACCAAGTCCTCGTACAACCCTGATCCTATGAGATGTTCGTAGTGGGGCAGGTATACCGGGTTGACTTGGCGGTAGATTACGCCATTGCGTTCGAACACCCGTCCCGAAGGATCTCGGAACGAGCTGTACTCCGTGTTACCGCTACTCGCCATCGACCGCTTCCTCCGAGGGAGATGTCACTGCCTCCCCCTCCCCCGACGGATATTTTTTCTGACCCTTGCTGAAAAAGTTCTTTATCTTCTGTCGAAACAGGTAGAATGATGTGCTTGCGACGGCAACCAACCCCACCAGGCCTTGAACCACCATGCTGCCGAATCCTGGATCCAAATACATTTGATGCAACTTCCTTTCCTGACGAGCCAATTGTAAAGCCCCTGTCGCACCAGCGGAAAAGCGGGCATTGGAGAGGCACGCGAATGTCTACGCATCAAACCAAAAAAGATTTTGTGCGCCAAGGCATCCAATTTTAATTGATGGATTCTACTCCAATTCGGTTCATTTTTTAAGGGCGTTTTCCCTGTGTTCCTGCAAAAAAGTTGGCCAAAAGGAGGGCTGGCGGCGGCGACAAGTGCGGCTTTCTAGCGCGCGGCGGCCTGTTTCGCGCTGGTCTACTGCGGGTGCGATGCGTTCTGGGAAACAACGTCTATGCGGTCAAGCACGGCTACGAGGAATACACCGCCGAAGACGTCGCGGACAAACAGACCGGCGAGGTGCTGCCCGACGTCGTGAAGAAGCGGCGGGTGAACACCGAGAAGGCGGAGACCGACGCATTGTGCGACGGTTTCTTCATATCCCCCTGTTCGGTACTGGTACTCGTCCCCGTTCGTTAATTCTTCAAGCATCCTAAAGGTACGACAAATACTCCGTCTTTGCGTTTATATGCGAGTTCCCCGCCGGTCAATACCATCAGGAACGCTGGCTCGCGCATTTTATCAGTATTGACCTTCACTTTAAGCGTAATAAGGTGTTCTGCGGCTTCCTCGATTTCCTTGGCTCCCATTTTAACCTCGATTGCGCCCCAACGCCCATCGTTTAAATGGATAACAGCGTCAGCTTCCAAGCCGCTCTTGTCGCGGTAGTGAAACACTTCTCCGTCGATCGCTTCGGCATAAACACGCAAGTCGCGAATGCACAGGGATTCAAAAAGCAAACCGAAAGTATTGAAATCATTCAGCAAGCTGTCTTTCGTCATACGAAGGACTGTCGTGGCTATAGAAGGATCCGAAAAATGGCGTTTTGGCGACGTTCGCAGTGCTGTCTTGGATCGCATCGCCGGATTCCACGCGGGCAAGTCTTCGACGACATGTATGCGCCTGAGTGCATTGATATATGAGGCGATAGTCTTTTCCGATATGGTGTCTTCATCACCTGAGATGTCGTTTCGTATTGTTGAAGAATTAGCCGTGGTCGAGACATTTCTCGCCAACGACCGCATCAATGCGCGAACACGGGCAGGGCTTTTTTCCACACCGTCAACGCGGGAAACATCTTGATTGATAATTGCTTCCACATAGTCCCGGGTGCGCTGCAGCGCAATCGATTCGCTATTCCCGATGGACGCTGGCCATCCGCCGCGTGTCAATGCAAAAGCCAGCTCTTCTATGGATAGCGTTGACATGCCGGCACCATCTGTTGTCCCGTCAAACAGGGCTTTAAGAGAAATGGCACCGCTTGATTCAAGGGACTCGTAAAGCGTCATTGTTCTCATTAGCATTCGAGCGATCCTTCCGGTACCGGTGTGAGACACAACATTATCCGACGGCACGGCAGAACCGGTTAAAATAAACATTCCGGTTTCACCGGCACGATCAACCGCGAAACGTACAGCATCCCAAAGCACCGGTGCTTCCTGCCATTCATCCAGCAATCTCGGATTGTCGCCCCTGAGTAACAATGAAGGCTTTGTATCTGCCGCTTTCAGGTTGGACGCTTTTTTGTCGGGGTCTTGCATAAAGAGCGTGCTTTTGGCTTTTTGCTCTGCCGTCCACGTTTTGCCGCACCATTTCGCACCCTCTATCAATACGGCGCCCGAGGCGGCCAAGTGTTTGTCCAATACTTCGTCTGCAATGCGTTTTAGATATCTTCGCTCCACCTTAAGCCAACCTCCGGAGGTCATTGGATGCGACTACCATACACTCGACTTCCTGGTTCGTCAAGTATTTGCTTCCGATTTTGGCTTATTTTTGCTTCCTTGTTTGGCGTTCGGGATGGCGCTAATGACGGGGTGCGGGGCGAAGCCCCGCCACAACCGCAAGGCGGTTGCGCATCGAAGCCCAGGGTTGGGCGCGCGAAGCGCGACCTGCCCTGGGTGATCGATCAAAACAAATCCCAACCCCGAAGGGGTTGCGCCCTGCGCCGGGGGCAGGGCGGGTCAGCCCTGCGACAAATAGCGTCCGAGGCTCGCCCGCCAATCCGGGATGTCCAAGCCCAGGGCGGCCTTGACCTTCCCCTTGTCCAAGACCGAGTAGGCGGGGCGCGTCACCTTCGCCGGGAACTCCGCGCTGGTGCAGGGGCGCACGTCGCAATCCTTGTCGAGCAAGCCCAGGGCGCGCCCCTGCCGGTGTATCTCCCGCGCGAAGTCGAACCAGGTGACGGCGCCTTCGTCGGTGTAGTGGTAGATGCCGTATGGGGCGGGCCGCCCCGCGGCGGCGGCGGCGGCGAAGGCGGCGACGGCCCCGGCCAGGTCGAACGCCCAGGTGGGGCTGCCGCGCTGGTCGTCCACCACCGACACGGCGTCCCGCTCCTTCATGAGCCGGAGCATGGTGCGGACGAAGTTGTTGCCGTGCCGCCCGTAGAGCCAGGCGGTGCGGACGATGTAGGAGTCGGGCGCGACGGCCGCCACGGCGCGCTCGCCGTCGCGCTTGGTGGCGCCGTAGACGCCGATGGGCGCCGTGGCGTCGTCTTCCCGGTAGGGGCGGGGGGCGGCGGCGCCGGGTTCCACCACCCCCCTGCCGTCGAACACGTAGTCGGTCGCGATGTGGATGAGCCGCGCCCCCATGGCGTGGGCGGCGGCGGCGATGTTCCCCGCGCCGTCGGTGTTGAGGCGGCGGCAGGCTTGCGCGTCATCCTCCGCCTTGTCCACCGCCGTGTAGGCGGCGCAGTTGACGATCCAGGCGAAACCCTTCCCTTGGGCGAACCCCCGGAGCGCCGCCGCGTCGGTGACGTCCACCTCGCGGTCGGTGCCGACGACGGGAAAGCCGCGCCCTTCCAAGACAGGGGCAAGCTCGGCGCCGAGCATCCCCTTGTCGCCAATCAGCCAGACCGTGTTCTTCCCCATTGCACCCCCCTTGGGCGGAAGCCCCCCGCCGCCGTCGCTCGGGCGCCTGCGCGCCCTACCTGGACAAGGAGTCGAGGCGGGGCAACGCCCGATCCTTGTCCGAAAGCTGGTATTCGCCCCCGAGGTCGGGCCAGGCGATGCCGATGACGGGGTCGTCCCAGATGATCCCCCCCTCGTCCTCAGGGTGGTAGAAATCGGTGCATTTGTAGGCGAACACGGCGACGTCGCTCAAGACCAGGAAGCCGTGGGCGAAGCCCTCGCCGATGTAGAACTGGTTCTGCCGCTCGCCGTCGAGGGTGACGCCGTGCCACTTGCTATAGGTGGGCGAGCCGGGGCGCAAGTCCACCGCCACGTCGAAGACCTCGCCCTCGATGACCCGGACGAGCTTCCCCTGCGGGTGGGCCTTCTGGAAGTGCAGCCCCCGCAAGACGCCCTTGTACGAGCGCGACTGGTTGTCTTGGACGAAGTCCATGCCGAGTCCGGCGGCGGCGAAGTCCCGCTTCGACCAGGACTCGAAGAAATAGCCGCGGCGGTCGCTGAAGACCTTGGGCCGTATCTCCCAAAGCCCTTCGATCGGACAGGGTGTGACGGTCACAGGCATAAATCGCTCTCCTCCATTGACAGTTCCTCAGACGCCGGCGATGAACGAGAGGTATGCGCCGTAGTCGGTCTTGTACGACGCCGCCATCCTCAAAAGGTCGTCCCGGCCTATCCATCCGTTGCGGTAGGCGATCTCCTCGATGCAGGAGACGTACACCCCCTGCCGCTTCTGGATGGTGGCGATGAAGTTCGCCGCCTCCAGCAAGCCGTCGTAACTGCCCGTGTCGAGCCACGCCATGCCGCGCCCCAAGACCTCCACCGTCAGGCGCCCCTCGGCGAGATAGGCGTTGTTCACCGCCGTGATCTCGATCTCGCCCCGCGCGGAGGGCTTGATCCCCTGGGCGATCTCCACCACCCGGTTGTCGTAGAAATAAAGCCCCGGCACCGCGTAATGCGACTTGGGCTGCGCGGGCTTCTCCTCGATGGAGACCGCATTGCCGTCCTTGTCGAACTCCACCACGCCGTAAGCCGCGGGGTCTTTCACGTAATAGCCGAAGATCACCCCGCCCCCGCCGCACGCCACCTTGCCGGCGGCGCTTTTCAAGGTGCCGGAAAAGCCCCTGCCGTAGAACATGTTGTCCCCCAGCACCAAGGCGCAGTCGTCCCCGCCGATGAACCCCCTGCCGAGGATGAAGGCGTCCGCCAGCCCCCGGGGGCTCTCCTGCACCTTGTAGGAGAACGCCATCCCCAGCCAGTCGCCGGCGCCGAAGAGCTTCTCGAAGAGCGGCAGGTCGTTGGGGGTCGATATGACCAGCACGTCCCGGATGCCCGCCAGCATCAGCACCGAGAGGGGGTAGTAGATCATCGGCTTGTCGTAGACCGGCAGTATCTGCTTGGACACCGCCTTGGTGATGGGATGCAGGCGCGTCCCCGCGCCCCCCGCCAGTATGATGCCTTTCATTCCTCACACTCCCAAGGGCGGCCTGGAATCACCGCGAGCCGTAGTTCTCCTCCACCCAGCGCAGATACTCGCCGCTGCGGATGCCGTCCGTCCACGCGCGGTGCCCCAGATACCACGCCACGGTCTTCCCCAGCCCCTCCGCGAAATCGGTCTGCCGCCTCCAGCCCAGCTCGCGCTTGATCTTCGAGCAGTCGATGGCGTAGCGCCGGTCGTGGCCGGGACGGTCTTTGACGAAGGCGACCGTGCCCCGGATCTTCTCCGCGTCCATGCCCGTCTGGCCCGCCACGATGTCGATCAGCGCGCCCAGCAGCCGGATGTTCTCCCATTCGTTCTCGCCGCCGACGTTGTACTTCTCGCCGACCGCCCCTTTTTGCAGGATGGTCCAGACCGCGTGGTTGTGGTCGTCCACGAAAATCCAGTCGCGGATGTTCCTGCCGTCGCCGTAGACCGGCAGGGGCTTCCCCTCGGTCATGTTGAGGATCGACAGGGGGATGAGCTTTTCCGGGAACTGGCAGGGGCCGTAGTTGTTCGAGCAGTTGGACAGGGTGACCGGCAGTCCGTAGGTGTGATGATACGCCATGGCCAGGTGATCCGACGCCGCCTTGCTCGCCGAGTAGGGGGAGCGCGGGTCGTAGGCGGTCTCCTCGGTGAACTTGCCGGTCTCGCCCAGGGAGCCGTAGACCTCGTCGGTGCTGACGTGGTGGAAGAGCACCCCCTCGCGGAAGCCGCCCGCGCCTCCGCCGCCGTCCGCCCCGTCCGCCCAGAAGGAGCGGGCGGCCTCCAGCAGGGTGAAGGTGCCGGTCACGTTGGTCTGGACGAAGGCGCCGGGGCCGAGGATGGAGCGATCCACATGGCTCTCGGCGGCGAAGTGCACCACCGTGTCGATATCATATTTGCTAAAGACCGATTCCACGAAGGGGCGGTCGCAGATGTCGCCGCGCTCGAAGAAATAGCGCCCCGCGTCAGGCCCCGGGGCGTCCCCGCCGAAGCGCCCCTCCACGCCGCCCGCGCCGCCGAAGAACCCGTCGGGGAAGCTGGCGGGCAGGCTGGCGGGGTTTCCCGCATAGGTCAAGGCGTCGAGGTTGACGATGCGCCCCGTGAAGTCCTTTTGCCCGTGCAGGAGCAACCGTATGAAATTGCACCCGATGAACCCGGCGCCGCCCGTGACCAATATGTTCTTCAACTTTCGCAATGCCACGACCCCGTCCCCTCCCCCCGGGCATTATGAGTCCCCAAGCCCGAACGAATATGCGTAGATTCTACCGCATCGGGGGACGCGAACCAGGGGGAAATCGGGCTCGGGGCGCGGCGCGCCCTATGACGCGGGGGGCGCGACGGGCTCCTGCTGCGTGACGCAGTGGATGCCGCCGTAGCCGTAGACCAGCGCGACCGCGCCAATCGGCACGACCTCGCGGCCGGGGAAGCAGGATTGCAGGATCGCCACCGCCTCGCCGTCCATCGGGTCGCCGAAGACCGGCAGCAGCACCGCGCGGTTGCCGATGTAGAAGTTGGCGTAGCTCGCCGGCAGCCAGCGCTTCTCCTCCTCAAGCCACAGCGGCTCGGGCAACGGCAGCCGCACCACCTCCAGCGGCTCGCCGTCCTGGTCGCGCGCCACGCGCAGGATGTCGTAGTTCTCCCGCAACGCCGCCGCGTTCCCCCCCCTGTCCGAAGTCGCCCAGGCGCAGAGCACGCGGCGTGGCGAGACGAAGCGCGCGAAATCGTCCACGTGGCCGTCGGTGTCGTCGCCGTCTATGCCCGACTTGAGCCAGATCATCCGCGAGGCGCCGATGTGCCGGTTCACGGCGGATTCGATTGCGCCCCGGGAGAGCCGCGGGTTGCGGTTCGGGTTGAGCAGGCACTGCTCGGTGGTCAACACCGTCCCCAGCCCGTTCACGTCGATGGAGCCGCCTTCGAGCACGATGCCGGGGCGGAATATCCTGTCGGGCAACGTTCGCACGACGGCGTCGCCCGTCGCGTCGTCGCCGAGGATGTCGTCGTATTTGCCGCCCCAGGCGTTGAAGCGCCACTTCACCGCCGCCCGCTCGCCGGTGGCGGTGTGGCGCAGGAACGTCGGCCCGTAGTCGCGGATCCAGACGTCGGCGCTGGGGATGCGGAAGAACCGCACCTGGCACATGTCCGCGCCGCCTTCCTCCAACAAGGCGGCGGCGCGCCGCTCGGCGGCGGCGTCATCGACCAGTATCTTGACGACCTCCCCTGCGGCCAGGGCGCGCACCATCTGGCAATAGACCTGCTCCACGTCGCCGAGGACGTGTTCGGGGAACGTGAGCGGGTTCTTGGGCCAGGACAGCCAGGTGGCGGCGTGTTCGCCCCATTCCGCAGGCATCCTGAACCCCAGCGATTCCGGCGTCGCTTCAGTCATCGCATCCCTTCTTTCCGTCCCGTCCCCCGTCCCGCCGCCTTTCCACGAGCTCGCCGTATTGGTCCGGGCGGCGGTTGTGGAAGAAGCGCCACCCCTCGCGCACCTCGCGGCCATGCTCCAAGTCCACGGTCGCCAGCAGGATCTGCTCGTCCCCGCCCGCGCGGGCGAGCGTCTTGCCGAAGGCGTCGATGACAAGCGACCCGCCCCAGAAATCCATCCGGCCTTCGTGCCCGGCGCGGTTGCATGCCGCCACCACCATGCCGTTGGCGATGGCGTGCCCCCGCATGACGTTCTCCCACGCCTCCTGCCAGCCCCCCTCCGCCTGGTCGAGCCCCTGCGCCGTGCCTATGGCCGTGGGGTACAAGACGATGTCCGCGCCCATCAGCGCGTTTGCCCGCGCCGCCTCCGGAAACCACTGGTCGTAGCAGATGAGCGTCCCGATGTTGCCCTTGTCGGTCGCGTAGACCTTGAAGCCGAGGTCGCCCGGCGCGAAGTAGTGCTGCTCGTAGAAGCTCTCGTCGTGCGGGATGTGGATTTTCCGGTATTTTCCCAGCATCCGCCCGTCGCGGCCGAACGTCATCGCCGTGTTGAAAAAGCCGGTGGCGGCTTTTTCGTAGACGGAGCCGGCGACCAGGATGACTTTGTTCGCCGCCGCGCATTCCGAGAGCCGCCGCGAGGCGTCGCCGGGGATCTCCTCCAGCGGCGCGTCCGCTTTCCCGCGCGCGCCTTCGGGGACGTTCCCCGGCCCGGCGGGGTTCGCGTACTGCGCAAAATAGAGGGAGGTGAAAAGCTCCGGCAGGCAGACGACGTCCGCGCCCTGGGCGGCGGCGTCCCGCACCATCCCCGTCGCGCGGTCGAGGTTGCGGGCGGGCTCCCGCCCCATCGCCATCTGCGCCAATCCTATCGTGACCTTCCGAACCATCGCATCCCGCTCCTGGGGAAAAACCGTTCGCCGCCGAAAGACGCCCCGCCGCCTGCCGTCGCAGGGACGCTCCACGTCGCGGGACAAGCGGGACAACAGGTTACATCTATCCGGCGGCTGTTTGAAGGTGGAATTTCGGTCGGCGGTTCCATGCCGCCATCTGGGGGATTTCACCAATTGCACACTCACGCCGGGTGCGGCATACTCGGAGCGTTATGACCGTTATGACCGAAGCCAAGAAAGCCAAAATCAAGACCCCGAAGACACACGCGGAAAAGACCGGCATCGCGAAAACCGCCGCGAAGCCCAAGGCCGGGCGGCGGAGCTCCGACCGCGCCTACAAGATCCTGTTCATCTGCCCGGAGGTGGTGCGCGACCTGATCGTCGGCTACGCGCCGGGGGAGTGGCGCAAGGACGCAGACTTCTCCACCCTCACCCGCGTCGGCGCAAGCTACGTCTCCGAGGACGAGAAGGAGCGGCACGACGACCTGGTCCGGCGCGTCAAGGTCGCCGGACGCTGGCTCTGGGTCTATATCATGCTCGAGTTCCAAAGCCAGCCCGACCAGTGGATGGCGCTGCGGATGATGGGAGCCTCTAAAAACCTCGCAGACAAGGCGTCGCCGCAGGTCGAAAAGCGGAGTTTACTACGGTAAATGAGCATTTTCGACCAAGGCCATGCGGAAGAAGGTCGACGGGGTCACGGACATCTTCGAGGAGCGAAAAATGGAAGGGATATTCGACGACACGAAACTGACGGATGTCATCGGCCCGCCCAGACAGGCGCGACAATATTTTCCCTGACCGAGTATAGGTAGGATAAGTTGCATTTCTCGTCGGACGAGCGAGTATACAACTTCTGGTAACGTGTGCCATGTCAACTTCCCGACCTGCACCAGCCCTGTTTTTCATCCATCCGACTCCCGGAATTCGGGTTGTGTTGCCTGAATCTGAAGTTGTGTCATGCTCCGTCAAAGGTTGGCATAAAGGGAGTTGTCGGAACTCTAGTTGCTCCGATCAAGATTCACATCGAACACGTTTGCCTTATAGTGGAAACTGCATGAGAACTGGATTGTTGTTCCGGCGATTCCCTCGAACTCCTGCCGACGGGTATGTATGTCATTCCATCCCGCCCCCACCACCTTGAGCACTCCATGCGGCGAGGTAGTTCTCGCCAACAAGCATTCCCCATTTCTGAGTCTTCCGATGGGTTTGTCGTTCAGAAAAACGCTCAACTTCTTCCCGCAACTGTCTGCCCCCCTGTCCCGTCGTGTGACACAGACAGTACATGCTGCCTCCGGATCAACTGGATCCGTTACCGCAAAAACATCATTTTTCGCGTCTTCACCTGAACGTTTCGCCTTGGCGAACAGCCAAGCGATGAAATTGCCGCTAGCCATCGACAGGAGTAGGAGGGATACCGCCACACCGAGCGCCGCCACGACAAAATTCATCTCCGTGCCTGATTCTTGCCGCCCCCGAACCGCCATGTGGACAACCGAAGTGTGATTCCACATGGAAGGCGCATGGATCGTCAAGATGATCCCAAAGACCAGACAGGCTATCATCCACAGGTTAAAGACCCACTTCGACAGTCGATCGCCGTTGGGTATTCGCGTCCAGCCTGCGTATAGGAGAGAAAGGACGCAGAATGAAATCCAAAAGAAATACATGGTGTTTCACCGTGTTAGGAACACAATCTGCATTTTCATTGGGTTTGTGAGCGTCCCAATTTCCGGCATCTGTTATCGGTGGCAACCGTTCGCCTGTTCTCGACCGTGCGCCATGTCAACTTCCCGACCTGTACCGGCCCTGTTTTCCATCCATTTAACTTCCGAAATTCGCACTGTACAACAGCCCGGTTCGAAACGATAGGATTTTTTCCGATTCCAAGGGAATTCCAAGGGAATTCAGGAAAACGGCTGGACAAAACAACGGATTGGGGCGGCGAGCTAACAGACATGTTCCATCAAGGGGCGAAAGCCGCCGCGCTTCAAAACGAGGCTCCGCCCCGCTAAGGAACCCGGAAATTGAAAGAGTGGCAGTGCGAGCACCAGTCCACCGCCTGCTCGTGCTGCCGGTGGCAGGTGTCGCACCCCATCCGCCCGCCCCAATGCGGCGAGGCGTGCGGGTTCTCCGGCTCCGTCGCCGCCGTCTTTTGCGCCAGCGCCGCCGCCGTGCCGCCGTGGCAGGCGAGGCAGCGCTCGGAGGGGACGAAGGCCGGCTCATCCTTGCCGTGGCACCCTTCGCAACCGACCCCCTTGGCCTTGTGCCGGTCGGCGGCCGAGGCGGGTTTCCCGTCCGGCGCGCCCGGCGCCGGAACGGCTTGACCCGCCCAGCCCCAGGCCGCCAGCGCGGTCGCGACGACCGCTACAATCGCTACAATCAAGCAACGCCTCAGACGGATGGGCTCCATGTCAATCTTCCTGTCGCTCCCTCGGCGACGGCGCGGCGCGCCGTGCCGACACATTTACATTTTCCACATTCACGCGATTCGCGCGGCGTTGCGTCCGGCGATGCGTCCGAAGATCACGCAGTCGGCCATCGCCACGCTGCCCAGCCGCACCGCGCCATGCACCCCGCCGGCGACCTCCCCCGCAGCGTACAACCCGGCGACCGGCTTCATGCCGAACCCCACGACCCGCGCCTCCTTGTCGATGACCAGGCCGCCCATGGTGTGATGCACGCGCGGCCAGAGGCGCATGGCGTAAAACGGCGGCGTCGCGGTCGGCCGGGCGTCGGGGAAGATCATGCAGTCGAAGTCCGGGTCGTGCTTTTTCTCCACGAAGCCGTTCCAGCGGGCGACCTCGGCGAGGAACGGCTCGACGGCGATGCCGTAGGCTTGCGCCAGCCCCTGCAGCGAGTCGAATTTCCTGACCGCCCCCGTCTCCATCGCCTTTTGCAGGCCGAGCGGCACCACCTGGCTGCCGACGGCCGCCGCGTCGCCGAGGATGACGGCGGGGTGGCCGAGCGCGATGATGGCGTCGGCGCGCTCCTTGCGGTTGCCGGTCTCCTTGAAGAAGCGCTTGCCGGTTGCGGGATCGACCATCAGCCCGTAGCCGACGATGCGCTCGCAGACCTGCGGCGTGTAGCCGAAGCCCGGCTCGTCGGGGCTGGTCCAGGGGCCGAGCTGTATCCAGTCCATCTGCACGTCCATCGCCCCGGCGCGGCAGGCGGCGAGCAACGCCTCGCCGGTGGCGCCGGGATGGTTCGTCGAGCCGAACTCGTCGGTCAGGCGCGGGTCGTGGACCATGCGCAGCGCCGTGTCGCGGGAGAAGCCGCCGGATGCCAGCACCACCCCGCGCCGGGCGCGGAAGAAGGCCGCCTTGCCGGAAGCCTCGTCAGGCCACTTGTAGCCGCGCCGGACCTTCAGGCCGAGGACCGCGCCGGAGGCGTCCGTGACAAGGTCGTCCATCTTGGTGCGCAGGACGACCTCGGCGCCCAGCTCCTGCGCCTTGCCCAGGAGCTTGTTCACCAGCTCGGAGCCGGACTGGTTCACGGTCTGCACGGAGCGCTTGACCGAATGGCCGCCGTGGAAGTTGAGGCGGGTGAACTCGGCGCCGATGTAGTCGCGCGCCCACTCCAGGTTCTCGTTGGCGCGCTCGGCGACGGTGCGGGCCAGTTCGGGGTGGTTCAGGCCGAGGCCGGCCTTGAGCATGTCCTTGAGCATCAGGTCGGGGGAGTCCTCGATGCCCGCCTCCTTCTGGAAGCTGTTGCCGGGCGCGGCGAAGTCGCCGCCGTTGACGACGGAGTTGCCGCCGTAGACCGGCATCTTGTCGATGACCAGCACCGTAGCGCCCGCGTTGCGCGCCTCGACGGCCGCCGACAGCCCCGCGAAGCCGGTGCCGACGACGAGCACGTCATAGGTTTCGTCCCATTTTTCCGGCTCCGCCGCGGAGCCCAGGGCGAGCCCGCCGCCGACGGCCGCGAGCGCCGCGCCACCCGCGCCGAGGAACCTCCGCCGACCCATCTTGCCGATTCCACCGTCCATCGCCCGCCTCCCTGTCGCCGCGCTCGGTGCGCCGCGCAATCCGGCTCCGATTTTACTACAGGATTCCGCCGTATGTCCAAAATCCCCGCCGATATGTTACAGTTGATGTCTTTAAAACGCGGGGGAGAGACAGCATGACGAGGAAGAACATTTTCGGGGTCGCGGCCATCGCCCTTCTCATGGCGGGTTCCGCAGGCGTCCAGTCCATCCGTTCCGAGGAGGGGGCTGCATACGTCGGCAAGGAGAAATGCGCGATGTGCCATTCCGACATCGGCGCTTCGTACGAGGGGACGCGGCACGCCAAGGCGATCGAGAGCCTGAAGAAGACGAGCCAGGAGGGGGTTGCCGACTGCGCCAAATGCCATGTGACCGGGTACGAGAAGGACGGCGGCTTCATCGACTACGAGCTGACGCCGGAGATGGCGGGGGTGCAGTGCGAAGTCTGCCACGGGCCGGGCGGCAAGCATGTCGGAGACCCGATGGGCGGGAAGATGGTGCGCGAGCCGGGCGAGGAGCTGTGCCGCGCGTGCCACACCAAGGGGCAGGACCCCGGATTCGACTACGCCGAGAAGATAAAGTCGGCGCACGGCGAATAGCTTTGGCGAGCAGTTTTGCAAGCGGTTTTGCAAACCACCACAGAAAGGAAATTTGTTTTATGAAAACAGGGAGAACCGTCGGGGCGGTGTCGGCGCTCGTCGTCGCCTTGTCGTTGGCGTGCGGCGCCTGGGCGGCGGGACTGACCGCCACGCCCGACCACAAAGAATTCGGCGTGATCGACGAAGGGGTCAACGCCGTCGTTACGGTGGTCATCGAGAACACGGGGGATGCGCCGGTCGAAATCACCAACGTCCAGACCAGTTGAGCGTGCACGGAGGCCGTGCTTGGAAAGCACGCATTGGACGCAGGCGAGAAGACCGAACTTCAGGTGACCTATCTGACGCAGGGGCGGCCCGGGCCGTTCGACAAGAAGGTCATCTTCACGACCGACATCCCCGGCCAAGAGAAGATCGAGATATTCAAGATGTCCGGCGAGGTCAAGGAGGCCCCCGGCGCGAAGATCGCGGTCGCGCCCCGGCGCGTGTCCATCGCGGGCGCGGAGCTTGAGACCGGGAAGACGCAGGTCTTCACGGTGAAAAACGAGGGCTCGTTGCCGCTGGTCGTCACCGGCATGCGGTCGAAGGACGGCAAGAACGTCTATTACGACGGCGCGGCGTCCGGCGACATCACCATCGAGCCGGGCCAGTCGCAGGACGTCGAGCTGCAACTGAAGGGCGTGGCCGAGGTCGGCGCGGAGCGGGAACTGATACTGGTCGATTCCAACGCCATCAACGCCGGCGGCAGCGGCCTGTTCCTCATGATCCAGTACGCGAAGTAGCGGCGAGCCGCCGTCTGCGTGGGGCACGGGTTCGCCCGTGCCCCATGTTCGCATTCGCCGTTCCCACTCCTCACAGAGCCTGAAGGGGCGTCCATACTCGGAGCTGGCGCGCACGTGGCGGGTGACGTTCTGCGCCTACCGGTTGAAGTTATCGCAAAAGTGATGAACCTGACGCCGGGCGAAGTGCGCAAGCTGGATAAGCGGAAAAAGCTCTGACGACGAGCCTATAAATATTTTTGTGTAAACGGTTCCATCACAACGGCACCCTGTCCCCATAGAAAATCGAGAACTGGTGGAGGACAGCCCCCAGTTCTTGAAGGGCATTGTCCACCTCCGGGAAATCTTCTGCAATGCCATGAAGATCAGCTACGTAAACGGGTCTTGGCTGTCGCACATGCAGCCACATCCTACCACTGCAGCGAAGTTACCCGCAGGGCGTTTCTCGGTCCCTGCCGAGCGGTCGGCTTCGCGGTTGTGTGGCGGCACGCCGCCGTCTGCGTGGGACGCAGGCTCGCCCGTGCGACAAACGGCGGATTCACGCAAGGGATCGCCGGAAAATCCCATCCCTGTAGCGCCCTGTAGCGCAAAAAAAACATTGACACGATTGGCGGAAACGAGCACGATAGGGTCGCACCATAAACGAGACTCAAGTCCGTTAAGCGTTACGGATGCGCGAGCCAGCAGCAAATCCACGCGGGAGGCGCCGGACGAAACCTCGTGAAGAGACTTGGAACGTATGGGAACGACGACCGTCCGCAACATCGGAAGCAAGGGCAACGGAACCAAAAGCGCTGACCATGCCCCGGCGGTCGTGGCAGAATTGACGGAATTGATGAAATTGGCGAATTCCGGCGCCTGCGCCGCACCTGCGTGCGCCGCCAAACCTGGTGACGCAGCCGCAGCATCCAAGAGCTCCAAAAGCTCTAACCAATTCACGGAATTGACGAACCGCGAACCCGCCGCCCCGAACCCGAAGGGGGGGGGGGGGGGGTATGCAACCCTAGCCCTATATATATGGGGGAAATATTCTCCCAGCCGCCGATTCCTTCACCATCCCGCCGCGACAGGCGCCGCGACCAACGGCGCGCCCGCTCTAGCCGCGCGCGTCAAGACGCCGCGCCCGCCGCTTTTCAACCGCGAACCATTCAACCGCGAACCACGCGAAATCCGCGAAAAACCAACTCGCCGCCGGCCGCAGAGACGCAGCCTCAGAGAGGCGTCCGCCGGATGCGCCACGCGCGGCTTCGCCTGTCCAAGGGCTGCGTCGGCGCGTGCGGAGCGCGGCGGCTTGACGCCGCTTTCCAAGGCGGGAGCCCGCTCCCGCGCTCCATATCGCGGCACGGCCGCCCGCAAAACTTGCGAAATAGGAACAAACATATAAACGACCATACGAGGACACGGCCATGAACGGACGGGACGCGAAGAAACTAAGGCAAAAGGCCGCGGCGGCGGCGCTGATGGCGCTGCTTGCGCCGGGACAGGCGCTTTTGGCGCAGTCCGGCCCGCAGGGCGCGGTGGTGACCAGCGGCGTGGCGACCGTCGCGCAGTCCGGCAACGTCACGAACGTCAACCAGACGACCGAACGGGCGTCCATCAACTGGCAGTCGTTCAGCGTCAAAGCCGGCGAGGCGGTGAACTTCAACCAGCCGGGGGCGTCGTCGGTGACGCTCAACCGCGTCGTCGGGAGCGAGCGGAGCGTCATCGAAGGGGCGTTGCGCGCCGACGGACAGGTGTTCCTGCTGAACTCCAACGGCGTCCTGATCGCGAAAGGCGCGACCGTGAACGCGGGCGGCTTCGTCGCCAGCGCGCTGGACTTGACGGACGCCGACTTCGCCGCCGGGCGCTACGTTTTCAAAGGCAAGGGCGACGGCAGGGGCGGCGCGGTGGTCAACGAGGGCGCCGTCGAGGCGCGCGACGGCGGCTACGTCGCGCTCCTGGGCGGCTCGGTGTCCAACCGCGGCGTCGTCACGGCGACGCGGGGGACGGTCGCGATGGCGTCCGGCGACAAAATACGCCTGGACTTCGACGGCGGCGGCTCGCTCCTCGGCGTGGCGGTGGACGAGGGGGCGCTGGACGCCCTGGTGGAGAACCGGGGCGCGGTGGTGGCCGACGGCGGCCGGGTGTACCTGACGGCGATGGCGGCGAGCGACCTGGTGACGGCGCAGGTGAACATGACGGGCTCCGTCCAGGCGCGCACCGTCGGCGACCTGAAGGGGCGCATCGAGCTTTACGCGGACGGCGGCGAGGCGGACGTCTCCGGGACGCTGGACGCGAGCGCGCCGGACGGCGGCGACGGGGGCTTCGTCGAGACGAGCGGCGACCGGGTGGCGGTGGCCGACGGCGCCGTCATCGACACCCACGCGGCGCGCGGCGCGGACGGCGAATGGCTGATCGACCCGGACGGCTTCACCATCGGCTCGACGGCGAACGACGGCGACGTGAGCGCGGCGACGCTGAACGCCGCCCTGGCGAAGGGGAGCGTGACGATAGTCTCGACGCAGGGGAGCGGCAACGGCGGGACGAACGACGGCGACATCAACGTCAACGGGGCGCTGTCGTGGTCGAAGAACACCCTGACCTTGACCGCGACAAGCAACGTCTACGTCAACAACGTGCTGGCGGCGACGGGGACGGCGGGCCTGACGGCGAACTACGGGAAGGGGGCGAACGCCGACGGGACGCCCCACGGCCTCTACACCGCCGTGGGCGACGGCAACGCCCGCATCGACTTCACGGGAACGGGCGCGTTGAAGCTGGGGGGCGAGGCGTACACGGTCGTCAACACCGCCAGCCAACTGGCGGCGGCGCGCGCCAACCCCTCCGGGCGCTACGCCCTCGGAAGCGACATCGACATGTCGTCCGTCGCCGGATGGACGGCGCTCGACGGCGGCGGCGACTCCGGCTTCACGGGCAAGTTCAACGGCCTCGGCCACAAGATCGAGAACTTCTCCAGCGCGGCGCAGAGCGTGTTCGGCACCATCGCCAAGGGCGCGTCGGTCAGCAACCTCTCCGTCACCGGGACTGTCGCGGCGGACTCCTCCAGCCGGAAGGCCTCGTCGGGCGTCCTTGCCGACGTCAACCGTGGGAGCGTCGTCAACGCCGCCGTCAGCGGCGGGCTGTACATAACCGACCTTGCCAACACCGCGACGTGGGTGTCTGCGGCGGGGCTGCTGGCGGGGACGAACTCCGGCCTGATCTCGTGGAGCTCGGCGCAGGGGACGATCCACGACATGGCGGGCACGACGGGCGGCTTCGTCGGGGTCAACGAGGCGGGCGGGACGATACTCGACAGCTGGATGGGGAGCGGCACCCTCATCAACGACCTGTCCGTCTCGGCGGCCTCCGGCTTCGTCGGCGGCTTCGTCGGCGACAACGCCGGCGTGGTGCGCCGCGCCTACGCGGCCAACACCGTGTCGCTGACCGGCGCGACCTCCTCCCGCCTGTCCGTCGGCGGCTTCGTCGGCAGGAACACCGGCACCGTCGCGGAGGCGTACACCTACTCGGTCTCCGACAACGTGTCCAACTACGCGCCGCGCTTCGGCGGCTTCGTCGGGGAGAACGCGGGGCTCATCGAGGACGCCTACACGACGCGGTTCGCCACGCTGGGCGCGAATTCGAGCTGGGACGCGGGCTTCGCCTACGACAACTCGGGGACGATCCGCAACGCCTACGCCACGATGAACGTGGTGAACAACAGCGGCGCGGACTTCGAGCCGGTGAACGCCTTCGGCCAGCGGATGTACGGCTTCGCGGCGCGCAACAGCGGGAACATCGAGAACGCCTACTGGATCGGGGATTCGCTGCTGGGGCGCACGGCGGGGGCGGCGATGCTGTCCGCCGACGCGGCGGCGTCCTTTGCGAGCTACGCCTTCGGCGCGGGCCGTCCGGACGTGTGGGGCGAGTCGAAGTCGGGCCGCCCCGTCCTGCGCAACACGCCGGTCGTGATCCTCTCCGGCACCCCGCAGTACGGCAGCGGCGTCTCGGTCACGGCGCGCGGCCTGCAAGGGGGCGACAGCGTATCGCCCAAGAGCAACACCGTGGACGCCGGGGTCTGGGACGCGGCCTCCACGCTGGACGCCGCCTCCTACGCGAACGTCCGCGGGGTGGTCCGCGTGCTGCCGCGCCAACTGACGATCTCCGGCGTGGTCGCCGACCGGGTGTACAACGGCGCGGACGACACCTCGGCGACGTTGAAGCAAGGCGTGTCCGGCGGCGGCCTGCAAGGGCTGGTGCGCGGCGAGACGCTGAGCGTCGTCTACACGGCAGCGGCGTTCCGCGACGGGAACGCCGGCGAGGGCAAGACGGTAGACCTGGCCTACACGGCGTCGGACGGCACGGGGGCGAGCGGCGGGAAGCTCTCCAACTACGTCCTGCCGACGACGACGGCGGCGAGCATCACGCCGAAGGCGGTGACGGCGACGGTGGCGGGCGAGGACAAGGTGTACGACGGCACGACCGCCGCCACGGCCAGCGGGACGGTATCCGGCGCGGTGGCGGGCGACGACCTGTCGGTCTCCTACGCGGCGGCGTCGTTCAACAACAAGAACGCGGGGAACCGGACGGTGACGGTGAGCGGCATAGCGCTGTCCGGCGCGGACGCGGGGAACTACACCCTCTCCGGCGCGACCACGCGCACCACGGCGGCGGCCATAACGCCGCGCCCGCTCCAGTTCTACGCGCTGGCGGAGGCGGGCGCGGCGTCGGAGTTCACGGTGGCGGCGCAGGACTTGCGCCTCACCAACGTCGCCGGGGACGACAAGGTGACGCTGAGCGGCACGGCGACCGCCAGCAAGGACGCCTCGACGCCGAACGTGTGGCGCGTCACGGACACCTCCGCGCTCAAGGCGAACAACCCGAACTACACGGTGGCGGGGAGCGTGGGGAGCGTCATCGTGGGCGACGCGCGGCTGGTGTTCGACCGCGTGGCGGCGGGCGAGGCGACCGTCTACCAGTCGCCTTCGGGCAAGACGGCGGTGGTGGAGCAGGAGAGCGAGCGGGCGGTGCTCGACTGGCTCCGGTTCTCGCTGGGGGCGGGCGAGACGCTGGTGTTCAACCAGCCGTCCAGCGAGTCGGTCACGCTCAACCGGGTCGTGACCGACCTGCCGAGCGTGATCGAGGGGACGCTCTTGGCCAAAGGGCGCGTCTTCGTGCTGAACGCGCGCGGGGTGCTGTTCGCCGCCGGTTCCCGCGTGGACGTGGGCGGCCTGCTGGCGAGCGCGTTCGACCTCCCCGACGTGGCGGGCTTCATGGGGGGCGGCGACGTCCTCGTGTTCAATGTGTCGCGGGGCGACGGCAAGGTCGTCTCGGCGGGGGACGTCGTGATAGCGGACGGCGGCTTCCTCGCCTTGGCGGCCAAGGGCGGCGTGGAGCACAGCGGCTCCGTCAAGGGGGGCGGCGACGCGCTGCTGGCGGCGACGGACGGGCTGACGCTGACGCTGGACGGCCTGAAGCTGGCGGGCGACGACATATCCGACCGCGACCTGACCGGCGCGGTGGCGCTCGGCGGCTCGGTGGCGCTCGGCGACGGCGGCAGGCTGACGACGGCGGGCGACTCGGTGGCGCTGACGGGCGGCTTCACGCTGGACAGTCTCTCGACCGGCGCGGGCGGCTCGTGGCGGTGGGAGCAGAACGCCGGGATCACCATCGGCGCGGGGGGCGACCTGACCGGCGGCTTCGTGAACGGCAACCTCGCCGAGCGCGGCTTCTCGCTCTCGGCGCGCCAAGGGGACATCGTCGTGGACGAAGCCCTCGCATGGTCGGCAGACACGGCGCTGGGGCTCCACGCCGGAAAAGACATCTATTTCAACAAGCCCGTGACGGCGACGGGCGGCAAGGCGGGGCTGTCGCTGGGCTACGGCGGCGACTACCACCTGCGGACGCGGGCGGCGTACAGCGGGGCGGTCTTGGAGATGCGCGCCGTGCCGGAGTGGGACGAGGCGACAGGGACGATGAAGACGGTGTGGCGCATGGTCCCCGTGGCGCAGGCCGTCCCCGATGACGCGGAGTTCGCGAGCGTCACCCTGTCCGGCGCGGACGCGACGCTGGAAGTCAACGGCGAGGCCGCCGTGCTGATCCACAGCCTCGACGACTTGGCTGCGCTCGCGACGACCCATGCCGACGCCGACGGCACGGCGACCGGCTACTTCGCCTTGGCGCAGGACATCGACGCGACGGAGTGGAGCGCGGCGCACAAGGGGACGCCCTCGGTGCTCGCCGCCATGTCGGGCACGCTGGCGGGGTTCGGCCACACGGTCTCCAACCTGACGCTGGACGCGCCGACGGAGAACAACGTGGCGCTGGTCGGGCGGGTGGTCGCCAGCGCGGGGGGCATGAACCTCGTCCGCGACATCGGCGTGGAGAACGTCAGCATCACCGGCAAGGGCGGGCTCGGCGCGCTGGCCGGCTCGGCGGCCGACACGGTGGTGAGTCAGGCGTACAGCACGGGCAGGATACAGGGGACGGGCACGGCCGGGGGCCTGGTCGGCACGATGCTCGGCAACGCGACCTACGCCGGCGACAGGTACGTCGCGGGAACCGGCCCGCGCATCGAGCGGTCTTATTCCGACGTCGCGGTCTCCTCGTCGGGCAGCCGCCTCGGCGGGCTGGTGGGCAACGCGACCACCGTCACCATAGCCGACAGCCACGCGACGGGCGACGTGACCGGCGCGGGGGTCGTCCTCTACTACGTCAACCGGGACACGGGCGAGAAGCTGGCCATGTACGACGAGTACGGGCGGCTGGTGGAGCTGCCCGTCGGCAGCTCCGGCGACTGGTACGTCTCGCAGGAGTGGTCATCGACCGTCGGGGGGCTGCTGGGGGAGGCGTACTACGCGAACGTCAGCAACTCGTGGGCGTCGGGCGACGTGACGGCGCTCGACGGCGAGCAGGTGGGCGGCCTTGTCGGCGTGATCGCGGGGCAATGGGAGCCGAAGCCGTTCCCGAACGCGGTGACCGACTCGTTCGCCACAGGCGACGTGCTGGGCGGCTGGAAGGTGGGCGGCCTTGTCGGGGAGGTCGGCTACCTGCTCCTAGCCGAAGGCACCCCGGTGAAGGTGGACAACGTCTACGCGACGGGGAACGTCATCGGCACCCGCGAGACCGACCTTTCGCTCGGCGCGGAGGCGGGGGGGATGATCGGCGGCCTGATCGGCTCGGCGGTGCGGAGCGACATCGTCCGCGCCTACGCCACGGGGAACGTCATCGCCATAGCCGACGGGCGCGTCAACAACCTGGGGGGGCTCGTGGGGAGCCAGACCGGAGGCACGGTCAGCAACTCGGCGGCGACCGGCACGGTGGTGGGCAACGGCGGCGACCATGTGGGCGGCCTTGTCGGCAAGGGGGGCGTGGGCGCCGACAACGGCTACGCCGACGCGCAGGTCGAGGCGGCGACCGCCGCCGCCCCCGCCCGCGCCGAGACGGGGCGCGCCGTGGAGGATGTGCGGCAGGAGCGGGAGCCGCGCCCGGAGGCGGACGCCGGGCAGGAGGCGCCCGCCGCCCGTCGGACGCTTGACAGCCGCATCGACGACGGCACCGGCTACAGCGCGCGGGTGAGGTCGGTGACGGTCGAAGGGGAGGAGTGCGCCGACGGCGACGACTCGTGCGAGGAGGAAAGGTGACGCCCGGCGATGCGCGCGGTCACAGGGGCGCATGGGGGCGCGCACGCCTGATGGGCGGCATCGCCGGGAGCGGCATGGCTGCCAAGGCGCAACCGTTTCGCGGTCGGGGGCAAAAGGATTTTCACGGGTTTGCGCGACGTGGTTGGATCGCGCGGAGGGTCGCGTCGCTTATGACGCGGCTCGAACATCGACAACCAACAGTCGGTGGTTCCGACGCCGACGGTCCAAGGGGGCCGGAAGCGCCGGGATCGCCAAAATGTGAAAAGAAGCAAATGAATGGGGAGCAAGAGTATGTTGAAAAAACTTACGATGTTCGCGGGTCTGGTCGTTCTCGCCGTGGCGCTCGCCACGGTGTCCGGGTTCGCGCAAGTTGTGGCGACACCGGATGTTTGCAGTACGCTACTTTCGGCAGATGTCACCAATCCACCTGCCACGAACACCGCCACTATCGGTGTCGCTTCGAACTTCTACTATCCGGCGTTGAAGTTCGTAAGCGACTACCTGTCCACGGTTGACGACACAGCGATCACCGTCTGCCACAATGCGACAGCAACGCTTTTGGCGAATATTGGAAACTACAATATGTTTTTCGCCGCTGATGATTCTGCAACAACATTTGATGGCTGGTTCGATTATGCACATGGGATACCTGTGCTTTTTGCTCCCTATAACGCTGCGGCAGGAGGGATAGCGAACGTCGGTGGATTAATCTCTGGATGGGCGACTCCTACTGATACTGCCGCAACAATCGAAAGCAGCGTTCTTAGCGGCTATGACATCGCCGCCAGCTTGAAAATTAGTGCTTCGCGTGATGTAGCGGTCGCCTTTCCCACTCTAGCTCCTTACGGGGAAGCGGCAGAAGATATATTGACCGCTATGGGGAACGCAGTGAATTTTAATGTTCAGGCGAGCCCCACCCCCGATTGGATATATGCCCCATTGTCTGACAATATAGCCCAGACGTTCAATATCGTGGCTGGTGGAACTACCACGGCCAAGGCGGGCTTTATCAGCAAAGCCCAGATTTGCGCAGGGATTGCACCGAACATTCCCTCTCCGAACACCCCTGATTATGTATACGTTGCATTCACGGGTGAAGACTACTTGCGGGAGCAGACCGCTGCCCTCACGCCCACTTCGAACGCGACTTCAGCAAGTTTGAATGTCTTCATCCAGAAGAAAATCAACAATGGCAGTTGGGGTACGTTCTTGGCCGATAACTGCTACCAGTAGCAGTCCATGTCCATCTCGCGGGGGAGCCGTTTCCGTCATGGATCGGCTCCCCCGCAACCGAACCTCCGCGCCGGTCTTCCCACGGTATGGACAAGCCCGACGCGGGGGCAAGGGCTAATAGATTAGTTGAACACGACGGCAATTATCAAGCGATTTGTGCGGGGCGCGGGGCGAAGCCCCGCCTTGGAGCGCGGCGGCTTGCCGCCGCCTTCGTTCCTTCGGGTGCCGATGCTGGAACCTTCTCCCGCTTGGTTGCGGGAGACGCGGACGGAGGTGGCGGTTCGCGCCATCCCCCCGCATCCTTATCGGACGCGGGATGGAAAACTTTAGGAGGGATGCCATGGAAAGGTTTTTGAGGAAGACGGGGCTCGCCTTGGCGGCGCTGGCGTTGCTGCTCGCCGCCGGATGCGGCGGCGGCTCGTCGAGCGACGACAAAGGCGCGCAGGTCAGCCCCGCCGACAACAACGGCGGCGGCGGCGACAACAACAATGACAACAACACCGGCAATGGCGGCGGCGCGACCGCCTCGGCGGCGACGGTGGCGGTCACGCCCACGGTCGTCCCCTACGGGCAGACGGCGGCGGTGACGGCGACCGCGACGCTCCCCGAAGGGGAGGCGGGCGACGGCGTGGAGCTGCATCTGGTGCAGGTCGCCGCCGACGGCACGTCCATCGACCTGGGGCTGATGGAATACGACGCGGCGACGGGGCTCTACACCCTGACGACGACCATCGTCGCCCCTTACGAGAAGGTGCAGTACCAAGTCACCTCCGGCACGAAGAAGCTGGCGTCGCAGACGGTGGCGGTGGTGGACAAGCCGTCGGGCGTCACGGAGTCCAGCGAGAAGCCCAAGGCGGCGGATTCGGACGACGACGGGGTGCGCGACGACGTGCAATGGTATGTGAAGAAGGCGTACCCTGCCGACGCCGACCTTGCCAAGCGCGCGGCGCTGACGCAGATGGCGGTGGCGGCGCAGGCGGCGCTGGACGACCCCGGCAAGTCCGACGCGGCGATCCAGGCGATAGCGAGCGCCCAGATGCGGGCCGCCGAGTGCCTGTACGCCGTCTTCGGCGGCGACGGCGCGGACGCGGAGAACGCGGCGCTGGCGGCGGCGGTCATCGCCGACTCCGAGAGCAGCCAGTGGAAGTCGGACGAGTTCGACAGGTTCTTCGGCGGCAAGATGATCCGCCAGTCAGGCGGCCAGCCCGGCGACGGGCACAAAGACAAATGCGACGTGCAATAGGGGCGTGCGATAGGAATGGAGAAAATGATATGAGATACAGACTGGTGAAACTGCTGGTGTTGATGGCGGCCTTGTGGCTCCCGTCCCTCTGCGCGGCAGGGGACGCGGACGGCGGGTGGGACTACCTGTGCAAGCCCGAGCTGCGCGAAGGGGTCAAGACCGTGGTGCTGTTCGGCAACGGCGTGGAGACCACGCCTCGCGAGGCATTGGTCTACACGATGATGTTGAAGGACAAGGTGGCTGAGAAGTACAAGGCGCTGGGCGCGCCGGAAGCCGTCGACGCGATGGAGTTCTGCGTGGCGGCGGCATCGACCTCCGGGGCGGTGCTCTACAAGTGGAGCGAGGGGGATCCGGCGTTGACCGCCGCCGACTTCACCCGCTACGACAAGGACCTGCGGGCGAACATCGCCACGCATGCGAACGAGTGGTACGACAAGTGGCTGTCCGAGGGGAAGCGCGTGGTGGTGGTGGCGCACTCGAACGGCAACTACATAGCCAACGAGGCGTACCGCATCGTGCAGGATGAGTTGCAGAACCCCAACATAGGGAACCTGCACATCTTGGCGGTGGGGACGCCCGACGACCACGTCGGCGGCCGTCCCGCCAGCGACTACATCACCCTCTACGGCGACCGGAGCACGGCGGTGGCGGGGAGCCGCCCGCCGAACTTCACGGAGAGCGCCCCCGCGTCGTGCCCGGAGGACGCGGAGCCGGGCGACGAATGCCACGACTTCCCGAACGCCTACCTGCGCGGCGACCTGACGGGTCCCGCGATCATCGACGCGATAGTGGGCTACGTGGAGACTGGCGAGCCCGGCATCGAGCCGCCCTACGTCGCGCCGCCCGACACGACGGCGCCGACGGTGCCGGAGCTGCTGACGGCGACGGCTTCCGCCGACTATGTCTATCTCGCGTGGGCGAGGGCGGAAGACGAGGAGTCGGGCGTGGCGGGCTACGAGGTCCTCCGCGACGGCGCGTTGCTGCGGACGGTGACGACGCTCTACTATTCCGACATCAAGCTGGAGGCGAGCACGACGTACTGCTACACCGTCGCGGCGTTCGACAATGCCAAGAACAGGTCGGGGGCGAGCAACGAGATGTGCGTGACGACGCCCGCCGTGCTCAACGTCTCCGTCGCCATCACGCCCGGCTACGCCAGCGGGACGGTGGGGGAGAAGACGGCGTTCGAGGTGACGGCGCAGAACACGGACTTCACGGTGGCGACCGACCCCGCGACGGGCGCGGGATGCGCCAAGAAGGCGGGCGAAGACGTGGTGGAATGCGCGCCGACCAAGCCTGGGGTTTACACGGTGACGGTGACGGCGACCGGGGACGCGACGCAGACGGACGAGGCGGAGTTCGAGGTGACGCTCGCCGAGCCGACCATCGCGTTGAGCCCCAAGAAGGCGACGGTTGCGCCGTCGCAGACGGTGCGGTTCACGGCAGACGTGACGACGCCCGTCGGGCAGCCGACGCAGACGCCGGTCTGGACGGTGGTGGAAGCGGATTGCGGCAGCGTTGTCAATGACGGCTACGACCCCGGGACCGGGCTTTACGCCGCTGTCTACACCTCCCCCGCGGCAGAGAAGGGCTGCACGGTGCAGGCGTCCATCCTCGACATCGAAGGGACGGCGATAACCGCGACGGCGGCGGTCACCGTGGAAATACCGGCGGACGAGATAATCGTTCAGGGCATCCCCATGCGCTATGTCGAGCACGGCGAATTCATGATGGGTTGCGACAAGGAGACGGAAGGAAATTCGTGTTCTTCATATTCCCAACCGAAGCATCCCGTAAAACTGACCAAGGACTTCTACATCGGCAAGACCGAGGTGACACGAGCCCAGTGGCAGGCCATCATGGGAGCAAGCGACACGCCTTGGACACAGGTGTGGGACGAGAAGATAACGAAACCTATTCCTGAAGGAGTTGACCGCAACCGCTTGCCCGCGACAGGCGTCGGTTGGACTGCCGTCCATGCGTTTATCGACAAACTGAACGAGCTGGATGCCGGAAACGGAAGGACTTGGCGTCTGCCGTGGGAAGCAGAATGGGAGTGGGCCGCGCGCGGCGGCGTCAAAAGCAAAAGTTGCGTCAAGGATGACAATGGGGTGACAACACCATACAGTTGCGGAGTGATTCGCTACAGTGGAGCTTATCAGGATGATGGGATAACCCCTGATACAAATAGTCCTAAAAATGTGGGGTGGGATGCCAACAACAGCGGATATGATCCGACGGCTCCCTATTATGCGCAACAACCACACGAGGTAGGGTTGAAGTTGCCCAACGAATTAGACGTATATGACATGGCGGGGAATGTAGGGGAATGGGTTGAAGACTGGTGGGAAAAAACCTATGAACGCTACAGCACCACCGAACCAGCCGTCGATCCCACGGGCCCCTCTGACGGAGGAGAATACGACCGCGGGTTGTATCGCGGTGGAAGCTGGGCTCAAAGTAGCCTAGACATGACTGTGTACAGCGGTAGAACTCCCATCGGGCGCACCCTCATCGACGGTGAAGGTATAAGCGACCGCATAGGTCTTCGTCTTGTGTTTTCCATGGGACAGGGTTCGCCGAGCGACGGAACTCCTGACGATACCGAGACCGTCACCATCGCCATTTCGCCGAATCCGGCGACTGTGCTGGTGAACGAACCGGCGACCTTCGACGTGACGGTGGAGCACGCCGCCGACAAGACGTTCACAGTCTCTGCCTCGTCCAAGGCCGGATGCGTCGTAGACGGCTCCAAAGTGGTCTGCACCCCCACCGCGTCAGGCGAATACACGGTCACGGTGAAGGCGGTCGCCGACACTGGGAAGACCGCCAAGGCGACGCTGACGGCAAACGATCCCGTCTCCATCACCATCTCGGGGACGACGAGCGTGGCTGTCGGAGAGGATGCTTCTTTCAACGTGACGGTGGCAAACGCCGCCGACAAAGGCTTCACAGTCTCCGCTCCTGCTGGAGCCGGATGCCCCGCAAGCGGCACGAGCGGCACCCCGCTGGTCTGCGTCCCGACCGCGTCGGGTTCCCACACCATAGAGGTGACGGCGAAAGCCGACACGTCGAAGAAAAACTCCGCGACGCTGACAGCCTCCTATCCTGTCTCCATAGACATCGCGCCGAAGACGGCGAGCGCGGTGGTGGGGGAAACCTCCGCGACCTTCACGGTTACGGTGGGCAACGCCACTGACACGGGCTTCTCCTTCTCGGTTCCCTCCGGAGCCGGATGCTCCAAGAGCGGTTCGACGTTGGTCTGCTCTCCGTTGGCGGCGGGAACCTACACCGTCACGGTGACATCGGACGCCGATCCGACGAAGGAGGCCGAGGCTACGCTGAACGTAAAAGCACCCGTCTCCATCGCCTTTGCATCATCGCCGACGGCGACCGCCATTGCAAACGAGACCGAGGCGAAGTTCACGGTGGCGGTGTCTAACGCCGCGAACACCGGCTTCGGCATCACCGTCGATGCTGGTGCTGGATGCCCCGGAAGCGGCGTGGGCGGCACTGAATTTTCCTGCTCGCCCACGGTGGCGAACCTGTCCGGCTACGCCATCAAGGTGACATCGACCGAAGACCCGACGAAGACCGCGACGACGACTTTGTATGTGAAGGATGCCGTCGTGATCGGATTCACGTCGAAGTCGCAGGGCATGGCCCTCGGCGGGACTTCGGCGATTTTCGACGTGACGGTGAGCAACTACGCCACGGACACTGGTTTCTCCTTATCGGCTCCCTCCGAAGCCGGATGCGACATAGACGGTTCCAGGGTGGTCTGCACACCGACCGCAACGGGGACTTACACGATCACGGTGACCTCGAACGAGGAATCCCGGACTGACACCGCGACTTTGACGGTGACGCTCGACGACGCGCTGATCACCATCGCGTCGGGAGACACGGCAACCGTGGTGAAAGGGAAGACGCTTCCGTTCAAGGCGAGCGTGACCCTGCCCCAAGGCCAGTCGATCACAGAAGGTCCGACGTGGACGGTGGAGGAAGCGGATTGCGGCAACGTGGTCGATGACGGCTACAACCCCGGAACCGATCTTGCCAGCACGGCCAGCAGCGGAACCTACAACGCGACCTACACCGCCCCCGCGACGGTTGGAAGTTGCACCGTGAAGGTGTCCTTCAAGGATGCCAACGGGACGGAGGTTTCCGATGAGGCGACTGTTGAAGTGACGGAGCCGCCCGAAACGATGACCGTATCGGGAATCACCATGCACTATGTGGAACATGGGGAGTTCATGATGGGATGCAATACTGGCGGCAGCGCCAATGGTGCCAACGGCACCTATGTTAATGCCAATGGCGTGACGACAAATCTCAATCTGACTACCTCTGCGTGTAGTGCAAGTTCTCGACCAAGGCACCCTGTAAAGCTGACCAAGGACTTTTACATCGGACAGACCGAAGTGACGCAAGCCCAATGGAAGGCCGTCATGGGTGAAGACGACACACCTTGGACTGCTACTTGGACTGCTACCGGTTTCAACTCGTCCAAGATTCCTTCCGGTTGGGATCAAAACCAGTTGCCAGCGTCGGCTATCTCTTGGCAAAAAGCCAATGAGTTTATCGCCAAACTGAACGCGACGGAAGCGTATGCCGTTCCCGGCATGAAGTGGGCGTTGCCTACGGAAGCGCAATGGGAATGGGCGGCGCGCGGTGGCGTCAAAAGCAAGAGTTGCCAGTATGATAGTGACGGAAAGCTGATTCCGTACACTTGCGGGGTGATCCGATGGATTGGCGCATACGCGATTGACCAGACGACTTGCCAAATCACGGCTGTCCCCGATATCGACGGTACTTACAAATACATGTCGTGGTCCTCTGACAACGCAACCAAGGATTTGGACATTGCGACCACGATCGTGGCGCAACCGCATCCTGTCGGCAAAGACAAAAACATTTACAGCAAGCTCCCTTATGCAGGGTGCGTCGGTGTAGACGACTATATCGACTCCCGCAATGAGTTGTTGCTGTATGACATGTCCGGGAACGTGGCAGAATGGGTCGCAGATGCCTATAGCTCAACCTATAACAGCTATAGCACCGACACAGACGCCCCAACTGTCGATCCGCTCAATCTGGATGACGGCGTCTACGGACTAGTTCGCGGTGGAAGTTTCAAGATTACTGCCGACACCGCATACGGTGATCGCGGTACTACTAATGCAAGAGCTGAACGGAGCACTATAAAAGACATCTTCGGGCTTCGACTGGTGTTAGTCGAAGCATCCGAGTAACAACCGCAAACCATCATCCGGCGGTGGCGGGGAATCTCCCCTGTCGCCGCCGGATGATCCTGCATCGGCGCCGCCGGACATGCTGTGCGTTCGGCGGCGCCGGAGCGCCAAAGCCCACCAAGGGGCGGCCTCGGAACCGCATCGGAACCGCTCCTTCTTTTCTTGACGCGGGGAGAGCCGAAACCCGCAGACATCCCGAACCAAACGAACCGAACAACAGGGGGGGCACTCGCATGAAGAAAAAATCCAGTTTCAAGAAGACGATCGGCAACGCCGCCAAGGTCGGCAGGGACGGTCTCGACGATTCGCCCAAAGGAACGGGGAAGGCGGCGGCGCTCCGTCAAAAGGAGCGACGGCGTCTGCGGGCGCAGAGGACGGCCCGCCTGAAGAAGTATGGCGCGCTCGCCGCGCTGGGGATAGCCGCGACGCTCGTGGTCGCCCTGCTGCTGTCAAACAGGGGCAAACCCGCCGACGTGGGCGACGCCGCGAAGGATGCGCCCGCCTCCTACGGGCAGTCCGTTGGCACCACCGGCGCGGAACAACCGGCGGCACGTTCGAACGCTGCTCCCAAAACCAATGCGGCGCAAGGAGACGCCTCGGAGGATGTTATCGAATACTTGAAAAAACGCGGCATAAACGTCGAGGAATCCGTCATCCGACCTGACGTCAAGGGGCAAAGCCAAATTCCTGCCAACACGATCCGCGTGTACAGGAACACCGCTCCGCCGCCGGAAGCAGAGGCGCATCCGCAGACGGACGAAGGGGACGCGAGCCGATAAAGGCGTCTGAATGCGTCTAAAGGCACGGACACAAGACGGGCGCAAAACGGCGGTTTGACGGCTGGCGACTGACAATTTGATGGTTTGTGGAAAGACTCTATATGCGCCTCCGATCTGTTGTTTTTGAAACGCCCCATGCGAATCGGCAGCCGTTAATGCACGGACAGCTTCTCTTTCAACGTCTCAATGGGGATCTTGGTGACGCGATTGATCTTTTCAAGGCTGTCGCCTTCGGCAT
>JAISUT010000045.1 GCA_031271905.1 Acidobacteriota bacterium | reverse complement strand
GTCTGACCGAACGCCAGCGCGGCCAGCAGCAACGGCAGAAGCGCGGTCAGGAGGACCGGCCCCATTCGTCTGATTGTCGTCATTCTCTCTCCTCGCCGGGGCGCTTATTCCATCCCCGGCACATAGGCCTCTGTCTCTCCCCCCAGGGCGGGAGAGGGTTCCTCGCTCCGCCAAGCGCGGGGCCCTTCTTCCCCGGCGGCGTCGCCAAGCCCCGGCGGCAAACCGGCGTTTGTCGCACCCGTTTGCCGCATGGCTTGACACAAAGACGCTGGCAATCTTAATCGGGAGATTTCAAACGAGTCAAGAAAAAAATATGAAACTTTTTGCGAACATTAGCGTAATAGCGGAGATTACAAGTATTTACGAGCACTCAAAATTCTCCTCGCGCGGCGGAGGCGCCCTCCGGCAGCCTTACATTCCAAGCCTTCTGCCCCATGGTCGCCCCCAATCCCGCCCCTGCTACAAACCGCCGTTTGTCTCACGAGCGCCGCCCCGCCAAAGACGACCCCGGGCGGGCGGCGGCCTCCGGCAACCGGGACGGGGGGGGATGGATGCGAGGGATAGGGAGGGACAGGGGGGCACACCGCACCTCGGCAAGCCGCGCCATTGCTG
Source organism: Acidobacteriota bacterium (assembly GCA_031271905.1). GTDB lineage: Bacteria > Acidobacteriota > UBA6911 > UBA6911 > UBA6911 > UBA6911. The sequence continues at coordinate 55,016 of JAISUT010000045.1, read as the reverse complement.
CGTCGTGCCGTATGTCGTATGAGGTGCAGTTGGCAGAGCGGCGGTCTCACGCAAAAAAACAGGCCCCCGGCGTGCCGGGAGCCTGTCGGCTTGCTTTCAGTTCGCGCGCGCAATCCGGGACGAAACGACCCCGACGCGCCACCCCTCACCATTCGCGGGGGGTGAAGCCCTCGGGGACGTCGATCTTGACCGTGTCGCCGGACTGGCCGATGGCGTACAGCCCCTTCGCGACGGCGTAATCGCGCACATCCCGGGACATGATCGCTCCCGCCGCCGCGCCGATGATCCTCCGCCGGTCGCCTCTGGTGTCGAACCGCTCGCGTATCCTCTCTATGCGTTCGATGTGCTTGTCTATCCGCTCGTTGGTGAGACGCGCCTTCACCTCCACCACCATCACATGCCCGGCGTTCTCCAGCCAGATGTCCACCTCGGCGATCATCCTGCCGTCGGCGTCGAATATCTCCCGGCGGGAGCAGGCGTCGTCGAATTCGTACCCCATCGCGCGGAACTTCTCCCTGATGTTGGGGAGGACCAGGTGTTCGGCCAGCTCGCCAAACCTGTTGGTGAGCGCGCCGAGACGGCGGTCCGTCTCCTGCATCTGACGATCCGTCTCCTGCATCCGGCGGTCTGTCTCCCGCATCCGGCGGTCAAGGTCTTTTTTGCGAATGGCGCTCTCCCTGGCGCTCTGCTTCATGATGCGTTCGGTTTTCCTGAGCAACGCCCAGGCCGCAGCCATCGATTGCCCGATGTCGCCCCTCCCCATGCCGCTACGTGCACCCGTCTCCATCTTCATCTTCATCCTCCTCCCCATTGTCATCTCCCGACCTCCCCGCCAAGGGAATCCGGCGAGTCTGGCCTGTCATGAGGCGGCGCGTCGCCCGACCGTATGTCCGGCACTGCAAATCGCTCCTCATATATCTAACGAACGAGTCGCGATTTGGGCAACTATTTTCGCAAAAAAACGCGCCCTTTTCGAAAAAAATCAACAATCGGGGACTCGTCCGCGACCGTCGGCACCCAAGGCGCAACAGGCACCCGGTCTCTCCGGGGAGCCCCCGCCGTGACCGATGACTTCACCCGATGAACTTCCGGTGCGAGTTCTTCACGTTGACTTGGTTGACCATCGCATAGTGCATGGTCGTGTCGATCCTGACATGGCCGAGCAGGCGCTGCACCTGCTCTATGGGCATACCCTTGTCAATGGCGCGCGTGGCAAGCGTGCGCCGGAACTTGTGCGGATGCACCTTCTGCATGTCCGCCAGTTTGCCGATCCCACGGAGACGCGCCTCCACGCCGCCGATCCGCAACCGCGCGTGCGGGACGGACAGCGACACGAAAAGCGCGGGGCAGGCGTCGCGCCTGCCATCGAGGTAGTTCATCAGGTGTACTTTCGTCCGGGCGTCGAAGTAGACCATCCGCTCGCTGTTGCCCTTGCCGAACACCACGCACTCCCGCTCGTGGAAATTGATGTCCTCGCGGTTGAGCCGCACCATCTCGCCGACCCGCATCCCCGTGGACACCAACAAGTCGATCATCGCCAAGTCGCGTAGCTCCTCGCAGGCGTCGCGCAACATCTCCACCCCCTCGTCGCTGAACGTGTCCCTGATCGTCTTGTCCGTCTTCACCTTGTGAATGCGACGCACGGGGCTTTTCAGGATGCAGTCCTCGTCCTCAAGCCAGCCGAAGAAGCTGGAGAAGATGCGGCGCATGTTGTCAACCGTCACTTTGCCGGCGTTGTGCGCCTGTTGGTAGTCGGCAAGGTAGGCGCGCAGGTCGTCCGTGCCGATTTCCCGAACCGGCTTGTCCATGCTGCCGAGCATCTGCCGAATGCTCGCGCCATAATACCGGAGCGACCTCTCGGAACAACCCTCGACCCGTTTAGCCGAGATGAACACCTTCAACATCCCTTCGTTCTCTCCTGCCTCCAGTTCCACGGCGGACTTCTTTTCCGTCACCTCCACGTCATGGAGGCTGTGGGAGAGCACCCTCCGCAGTTCCGCCATCTGCGCCGCGTCGAGCATCGACGCCATGCGCGCCTGGATTTGCGTGATAAGTTTGTTTTTCATCGTGTCCCTCCTTGCTAGTCCAACGCTTTAGGACATACTCCGGCAGGCGGGGGACAAATGCAACTTCTCGCGGGGTGGTTCCCGGTGGGACGGCGTGGACGCCGGTCGCCGTCTGAAACCTGCCTGAAATGAAACAGGCTCCCGATGCCCTGGGAGCCTGTTGGCTTGCTTGCACTGATTCCGGCTTCGGGGGCGCGGCGGAAACCGCATCCCCTACCGGACGCCTCCGGTTAGAAGCTCAACCGCAGCTTCGCTTGGAACGTCCGGTGCCCGCCCTTGGAGGCGAGGTAGCCGAAGGTGCCGGAGTTGATGGTGCCGGTCGGGTTGGAGATCGCCGTAAACCGGTTCGCCGTCGCGCTGATGCTGGTGGCGTTGGACGGCATCGGGTGGTTGAACACGTTCTGGGCGTCCACCCGGATCTCGAACTTCTTCCCCTCCATGAATTCGATCGACTTGGACATCGCCATGTCGAGGCTCCACCGGCCCGGGCCGGTCAACTGGTAGCCCTTGTAGTTGCCCATGGCATCCGCCCCCAACCGCTGGTCGGCGTTGCGGAACACCACGATCGGCTCGCCGTCGGCGCGACCGTACGGCGCGCCTTCGCCGTTTTGATAGACGGCGGGAAGCATGTTGCCGTTGGCGTCGCGCACTCCGGATGCCAGCGCCAACACGCGCGGGCCACCCGTCGTCAAGGTGCAATAGGAGCTGTACAACGTCGCATCCATGCGGGATGCGTCGCAGATCCTGGTGTCGAGAGCATAGTTGGTGTACTTCTGTCCGAAGTAGTATCCGGCGTTGCCCTCGTTGTCCCAGGTCACATGGCCGTCCTTGCTGTCGAACAGGTCGGGACGCTCAAGGACGGGGTAGGAGTTCGACCAGAGCGTGTTGCTCCCAGTGAGGCTGTACGGTTGCCCGCTCGACACGGAACCCACCCAGCTCAACGACCATCCCTCGACCGCCTTCTTAAACCACCCTGAGGAGTTGCGGAATATGAACCCGTTCGCCCCGAACGGCAGCTCGTACGATCCGTAGGTGTTCAGCGTGTGGGAACGGTGCTGGGCGCTCAACTGGTAGTCGCGCGCACCGAGCAGGTTCGTCCACGCCGAGTCGCCCAGGTTCCGGCTCCAGGTGTAGGTCGCCTGGAAGTTGAGCCCCCGCGTCGGCCGCAGGGTCACCTGCGCCTGCATCGAGTGGTAGTTGGTTTTAACCGCATTGTGCACCAACTGCGCGTAGTAGTTGGAGAACTGCGGGTTCGCCGTGATGTAATTCCACGGGGTGGATTTCGTGCATACGCCGCCCACGCGATCCTCGGGCAGGCATCCGTTGCGGAGAACCAAGCCTTGGGCAGACGGATCGGTGGGATCAAACAGGTAGCCGTTGGTTGACGTCAAGGTGTTGGCGACAGTGTTGAAATCGCCCCTGGCGAGACTGGTGGCGGTGAAAAACGACTTCCTCAGCTCGTCCGACCCGTCCACGCTTCCCGCAGCACCCAGAGAACCCACAGTGATCAAGCTGTTGATCAAAGGATTGGAATGACCTTGGCGAACATCTTCCAGCGCCGCGTACAGACCGTTGCTGATGTAGTTCGGCTGGTTGATGTTGTCCGTGGCGATCGCCTTCCGGCTCAACGTCCCGATGTAGCGGACATCGACCGTCAGCGCGTTGCCGAAGTTGCGCGTCAAAGACAAGTTGATGCTCTGGATGTATGGGTTCCGCACGTTCTCGTCCACCGCGACGGGATAGCCGCTGAACTGTCCGACCTTTTTCGGAGACAGCGCGGAGATGCCCCCGGTCACCTGCATAGGCAGGATGCGCCGCCCGGTCGAGTCCACCGTACTCAGATCCGTGAGATCCATGTAGTAGTTGGTGTCGCCGATGGCGGGTGTAAAACCGGCGCTGGTGCCGGTGTAGACTTCCACATAGTCGGTGTTGGCCCCGCCGTTGGCGGCGATCCAGATGCCGTACTGGTCGAAGTTGTTCACCGGCGTGTAGCTGATCGAGTAGCCGCCTCGCAACGTGGTCTTGCCCCTGCCCAGCCAAGGCAACTGCCAGGCGAAACCGACGTGCGGCGCGAAGTTGTTCAGATCCTTGTTCCACGCGCTATCGACGTATTCAAAGGCGGTCTGATAGAGGGTGGTCGGGTCGCCGGTGACATATTGCCTGCCAGTCATCCAGTTCTTCCACCCGCCTTGCGTGATGCCGAATATGCTCATGCCGCCGTCAGGCAGGCCGAGCGTCTTGCCTCCGGGGACGTAGGGCACGCCGTAATATTCGTAGCGGACGCCGAGGTTCAGCGTCAGGTCGTTGGTCAGCTTCCAGTCGTCCTTGAAGAAGGCGCTGAACTCCCTGTTGTTCATCTGGTAGGAATAGATGTCCTCCCCCTTGGTGTAGGCGTCGTTCCATTGATTCGGCCCGGTCGCGTAGAAATACTGCCGGATCCGGTTGAGCGAGCCTGAGAAGTAGGTCATCAGGGCGTATGCCGTCTTGTAGTTCCCATCGGTTGCCATGGCCGTGTCGTGGCTGTTGGGCGCGACATCCGCCGCAGGCATCACGGTGGACAGGGCGCCTGCGCGGCGGGAGGTCATCGCCGACGTAGTGCCGCCGACGACCACTGGCAGGGCGACGAACGCGCCGTTGCCCCCAAAGTCGCGGTTGCCCATATAGTCCTGCCTGGAGGACTGGATGCGCACCTCGACGCCGCCCTTGAAGGAGTGCGCACCCTTCATCCAGGTCACGGTGTCGTTGAACGTCCAGCGCGGATCCAGACCGCCCCACCCCGTCGGGATGTTGCCGCGGCTGCCGAAAGGATGGCTCGCCGTGTTGGAGCCCGTGCTGTAATAGGCGTCCTGCGCCGCGTCCGTGCTGAAGAGCAGGGGCGCCGTGCCCGTGCTGAGGAGCATGTACTGGTCTTGGAACGGCGTGCCTGCGAACGAGGTGCTGGAGTCGGTCGGCAACAGCTTGCTCAAGAGGTCTTTCACATCGTTGCCGTCCTTGCCGGAAAACGCCGTGTTGGTCATGGTGTCCGACCGCGACAGCCCGAAGCGGAACTCGTTCAGCAACGTCGGACGCAACGTGGACGTCAGGGAGATTATCAGGTTTTGCGGCTTGCGGTCGATGCCGCCGCCGTAACCGCCGTACTCCTTAGGCCATTGCGCGTAGTTGTCTTCGACGTAATACTTCTCCCAAGTGTAGGTGCCGCTGATGCGGTGCTCGTTGTTGATCTGGTGGTCGATCTTGGCGGTGATCGACTTGCGCGACGGGTCGCCGCCCGTTCCGTAGATCGAACCGTCGCCGTGGAACACCATGTTCCACTTGTGACCCGCGTAGTTCAAACCGTCGCCGAAGGCGTAGTAGTTCGCGGGAGGCATGACGACGGTGCCGCCGCTGTAAGAGGTGCCGTAAGTGAACCGGTTCACGTACCCCGTAGGGTCGAAAGCGTACCGGTAGGCGCCGCCCGTACTGAAATTGCCACCCCAGTAGGATGAGGCCGTGTATGGGTTAGACCCCGCTCCCTCCCCCTGGACTCCGAATCTCCCGCTCATCGGGTCGAAGTAGGCGTCCATCGCGGAACAGTCGCCGTACAAGCCCGTGGGGCCCGTGCCTGCGGCAAGGAGCGCCGCCTCGGCGGGCGTGCCCGTCAAGTCGCCGAACACGCTCATGTACTTCAGCGAGGAGGTGACGTTCTGGTAGTTGTTCGCACTGGGGTTCCACACGCTGACCGTTCCTGCCAACGGCGTGCCGTTCTCATCCACGCTCGGGCGGGTGTAGCTGGTGAAATCGGCCGTGGCGCCGGAGTTGTCCGGGTTCCAGCCCGAGAGGTAGCGGTAGATTCCTTTGCGCGCGCACGGGGTGAGCACTTTGGTGATCGTCGGCCTCTTCTCAAGGAAGATCTGGTGATCCCAGGTCGCGAAGAAGAACGTCTTGTTCTTGATGATCGGCCCGCTCGCCGTCAACATGTAGTTGTTCAGGTTGCGCCAAGTGGGTTCCAAATTGTTTTTCTTGGCGAGCCATTCGCGCGCGTCCAAGGCGGTGTTCTGGATGTTCCAGACCGCGGAGCCGTGGTAGGCGTTGGAACCGGACTTGGTCGTCATCTGCACCTGTCCGGCGCCGCGCCCCATCTCGGCGTCCACGGGGGAGAGGATCATCTTGAACTCGCCCACCATCTCGGTGTTCATGTTGGTCGAGGAGGTGACGCCAGCACCCCAGCGGACTTCGCTGACCGACATGCCGTCGCGCTGGACGTTGATGTTTCCGGCCGTCACGCCGGCGAAAGTCTGGTTGCCGCCGCCAAAGATCGGGTCGTCGCCCGCGACCACGCCGCCCATCATGTTGATCAAGTCCATGACGTTGTTGCTCAGCAACGGGATCTCGTTGACCATCTCCTCCTGCAGCACGGTCCCCGTCGAGGAACCGGCGTCCAGCACCATGTTCTCGGCGGTGGCGGTGACCTCCACCGTCTCCGAGCTGCCCGCCACGGCCATGTCGAAGTTCAGGCGCGCCTGGGCGCTTACGCCCAGCCGCACGTCCGTCTTGACGGCTTTTTGAAATCCCGGCGCTTCCGCGGTGATGTTGTAGGTGCCGGGTTGCAGGCTTGGGAAATTGTAGATGCCGGAGTTGTTGGCGGTCGTCTTGGTCTCAACGCCGGTGTTGACGTTGATCGCCGTGATGGATGCGCCGGGCAAGACACCCGACGAGGCGTCTTGGACAGTCCCGCCCAAAGTGGCGGAGGAACCTTGTCCGAACGCCGACGGGGACATGAGCGCCAGCGCCAACAGCGCCAGCAACCACACATCCCCCCCCCCCCCCTACTAGACATTCGAGCCATTGTAGCACCTCATTAGTCGCTCACACTCCCGACCAGGACAGGAGCGTAGTTTAGAAACAAGCGCCTTTGGGGCCCTTCTCCGCCAAAAGCGCGTCAGAACAGGCGATTCAAAACATTCACTTCTTTCCAATCGTCAAACGGGTACGTCGGCAAATCAGGTTTTCACGGTCAAACCAAAGATGGTGCCATCCTAAAGCAGAATATTTTTCGCAGTCAAGGAAAAAATCCCCCCGGCGCAAATCACCGCCTCCTGAAACGGGAACAGGCCCCCGGTGCCCTGGGAGCCTGTGGTTTGCCTGCTTTGCATCGCCTTGCGGGGCGCGGCTCACCGCGCCCCTTCTGCGGCGGGTGCCTTTAGAAGCTCAGGCGGATCTTCGCCTGGAACGTCCGGTGGCCGCCCTTGCTGCTCAGGATGCCGAAAGTGTTCGGATTCACCGCGTTCAACGTGGTCTCCGGCGGATAGGTCTGCGTGAACCGCGCATTCCATCGGAACGCGCTGTTGGACGGCAGCGGATGGTTGAAGATGTTCTGGGCGTCGACGCGGATCTCGAGCTTTTTGCCCTCCATGAACTCGATCGACTTTGCCATCGCCATGTCCAGGCTCCACTTCCCAGGCCCCGTCAACTGGTTGGGGCCGAAGTTCCCCACCTCGGTGGGAAGCGGGTTGCGGAACACGATGACCGGATCGCCCGTCCCGTACGTCCACCCGGAAGCCGACGTGTAGGACGACGGCGTCCCCGCCGTGATTCCGTACCGGGCGACGCCGTCCGCCTGGCTGGGATCGGACAGCGCCAGCGCCTTCATCATGCCGAAGTAGGAGCCGGCCGCGCCGGTGCAAAAGGCGTACAACGACGGATCCAGCATGGCGCACTGCGGGTCTTCGACGCGGACGTACTTGTCGCCGTAGAAATACCCGCCGTAGTAGGTCGCCGGATCAGGATCGGCGGTGACCCTGCCCGCCTTGTTGTCCCACAGGTCGGGCCGCTCCAGCATCACGTCGGAGTTGCCCCACTGGCGGCTCACGCCGCTGATCGACATCGGGATGCCGCTGCTTGCGGATGCGACCCAGCTTAGAGACCAGCCCTCTATCGCCTTCTTGAAGGCGCCCGTGGCGTTGCGGAACAAGAACCCGTTCGCGCCGAACGGCAGCTCGTACGACCCGTAGCTGGTCAGCGCGTGCGTGCGGTGCATCGAGTCCAGATAGTACCGGTGGTTCATCGTGGTGTAATCGACGATCCCCTGGTCTGCGAGGTTCCGGCTCCAAGTGTAAGTCGCCTGGAAGCTCAACCCGCGCACCGGGCGCATCGTCACCTGCGCCTGCATCGAATGGTAGTTCGAGTTGTACATGTTCGCGTTCCATCCGGCGCCGGCCGCGCCCCACGACCCGGTGGGGGCGAGAGCCGGGTTGGCGATGATGAAATTCTCGGGCATGCCCGCACTGCGCATGAGCTTGCCGTTGATCCCATCCGAGATGCTGCCGAACGTGTTGGCGTTGGCCAACGAAGAGGCCAACCCTGAATAGTTGCCCGACACCAGGTTCGCCAAGACGCCGTAATTGCCCCGGAGCTGCGCCGCCCCCGCAAGGCCAGGCCAGTACGAATTCGCCGGGAACAACGCCGCGAGCGCCGCGAGCGCCGACGGCGACGCCGCCGCGTCGGGGTATCGGGCCGCCTCGAACAATTCGAACAACCCGTTGTTGAGGTAGTTCGCCGTGTTGACGTTGATGGACGCGATGCGCTTGCGGCTCAACGTCCCGATGTAGCGGACATCCACCGTCAGCGCATTGCCGAGCTGCCGCGTCAACGACAGGTTCAAGCTCTGCACGTACGGGTTGCGGATGTTCTCGTCGTAGACGTTGTACGCTTTCTCGCGGTTGAGGATGCCCTGTGGGCCCAACACATCGATGCCACGCGCGGTTGCGGGATCCGCCAGCGGCATGAGCCCCGTCGTCGCGCCGTTCTTCACATCCAGGAGGTTGAGGCTCCGGTTGGCGCCGTTGCTGGCGGTCAGGCCGTCGATCTGGTACATGTAGGTGGCACCGGGCACGTTGGTCATGAAGCCGACGTAACCGCCGAAGTTGTTGACCGGCGTGTAGCTGATCGAATAGCCGCCGCGCAGGGTCGTCTTGCCCTTGCCCAGCCAAGGCAGTTGCCAGGCAAAGCCGACGTGCGGGGCGAAGTTGTTCAGATCCTTGTTCCAAGGACTGATGTCGGGATGGTCGGAATTCGGGCCGACGAACTGGTACCCGATCTCGTAGGAGGGATCGGGCGTACACGAAACCCCCGTCGTCCAAATGTTCGCACCGTCGCCGCAAGGGCCCCAGATGCTGGTGCTGCCGCCTTTGAGCGCCACCGTCATGCCGTTGTTCTCCCACGGCACGCCGTAGTATTCCCAACGGGCGCCCAGGTTCAGCGTCAGGTCGTTGGTGATCTTCCAGTCATCTTTAAAGAACGCCGCGAACTCGCGTCCGCGCAGATCCATCTCGTACTGGTTCTCGCCCGCCGCGACACTGTTCCATGTCATGTCGGGCTTGGCGTAGAAGAACTGCGTGACCGAGTTGACCGACCCGGAGAGGTAGTCCAGCAAGCTGCGGGCGATGGTGTAGCCGTTGCCAGACTCGCCGCCCACCATGCCGTTGTTCGCCCAGTTAAGCGGATATGTCGGATCCGGCATCGTGCCGGCGTAGGGATTCGTCGGATCCACCGGAACCTGAACAGGGTTGAACTCCGTGTTCAGGTAAGGGGTGGAGCCCGCGCCGCCCGAGACGTTCGGGAACAGGCGGCTGCCCGACAAGGTGTTCTGGCTGTTGCCGTTCAGGTTCTGCAACGACTTGGAGAGCCGGACCTCGAAGCCCCCCTTGAACGAATGGGCGCCCTTCATCCAGGTGACCGTGTCGGAGGCCGTCCAGCGGTTGTCGGTGCCTCCCCACGAGTCACCCAGCAAAGCCATGTTGCCCACGGGGTGGCTGGCGCCGTATGTCGCGGTGCCGAACCCCATGCCGGGGGTGTAGCCCATGCTGTCGTACCCGATCACCACAGGGAATGCGGTCGAGGTCGGCATCAGGTCGTACAGGATGGCCGTCAGTTCAGGATTGGCGTCGATGGCGTCGTTGCGTTGCGAGTAGGTCTGCGACAAACCGAAGCGGAACTCGTTCAGCAACGTCGGCCTCAGGGTCGAGGTCAGCGCCACCGTGAAGCTCTGCGGCTTGCGCAGGATGTTCCCGCCATAGGAATATCCGTTGTCCCACGACGGCTGGCCGTCCTCGCCGATGAGCCGCTCGAAGTTGTAGGTGCCGCTCAGGCGGTGCGCGCTGTTGATGTTGTGGTCGATCTTCACGGAGATCGACTTGCGTTCGCCGTCCTGGCCCGTGCCGTAGACGGTGTTCGCCCCCTTGGTCGTCCGGGTCCATCGGTAGCCGGCGATGTTCAGGCCGTCGCCGAGGTTGTAGTAGTTCGGAAGCGGCACCAGCGGGTTGAACCGGTCGACGTACCCGCTCGCGTCCCAGCCGTCGCGGACGCCCGTGATGGGGATGCCCCCGTAGCTGTAGCCAGCTCCGCCGTTCACCGCAGAGACCCAGGAGGTCCCGGTGGTCCCGCCGAGGGGGTTCGTCGCGGAAGGCGCGTAGGCTGTGCCAAGGAGCGAGGAACAGTCATATACGCCGCGAGCCTCGTCGGCTTGGAGCAGCGCCTTGGCGCCCGGATCCAGCGGACCCAGGACGCTCTGGTATTGCAACGCGCCCACGGGGGCGCCTCCCGGAGCCTCGTACAGCGGCGACCCGTTCTTGGGATCCGACCACGACTGCGCCGGGTCTTGGTTCTGGTACACGGCAATGCGCGCCGGCACTGCGCCCGGATAGGCGCCCGGGAGTATGACGCTGGCCGTGTTCGCCGGGTTGGCGTTCAGGTTGTTCCAGCCCTCGAAGTAGCGGTAGATCCCCAACCGCGCGCAGGGGGTCAGGGACGGGTAGGTGACCTGGGTCTTCTCGCGGACGATCTGGTGATCCCAAGTCGCGAAGAAGAAGGTCTTGTTCTTGACGATCGGACCGCTCATCGTCACCGTGTAGTTGTGCAGGTTGCGCCACGGCGACTGGCCGCCGCTCTTCTTGACGTACCATTCCTCGGCGTCCAGCGCCGTGTTCTGGATGTTCCACACGCCGGAGCCGTGGAATGCGTTCGCGCCCGACTTGGTGATCATCTGCAACTGCCCCGCGCCACGCCCCATCTCGGCGTCCACGGGGGAGAGGATCATCTTGAACTCGCCCACCATCTCCTGGTTCACGCGGCTCGGGGACACGGCGCCGGAGGCCCATCGGACCTCGCTGACGGAGATGCCGTCGCGTTGGACGTTGATGTTGCCGGCGGCGACGCCGCCGATGGTCTGCGTGTAGTTCGAGAAGATCGGGTCTTCCGACTTCACCACGCCGCCCATCACGTTGACCAGATCCATCACGTCGTTGCTGATCAGCGGCAACGTGGCCATCAGGTCTTCTTGCAGGATGGTTCCCGTCGAGGCGCCGGCCTCGAGGATCATGTTCTCGGCAGAAGCCGTGACCTCCACCTCGGTGGAAGTCCCCGCCACTTCCAGCGCGAACGGCAGGTTGTTTTGGGACGCTATCCTCAGGCGCACGTCCGTCGTCGTCTTCGCTTGGAAGCCCTCCTTGGACGCCCTCACGTTGTACGTGCCCGGTTGCAAGCTCGGGAAGTTGTACACGCCCGAATTATTCGCCGTCGCCGTGGTCTCGACGCCGGTCTCGGTGTTGATCGCCGTCACCGTCGCACCGGGCAGCACGCCCTGCGACGCGTCCGCGACCGTCCCGCTCAATGACGCGGTGGTCTGTCCGAACGCCGACGGGGACATGAGCGCCAGCGCCAACAGCGCCAGCAACCAATACCCCCCCCCTCTACTAGACATTTGGGACATCGTAGTACCTCATCAGTCGCTCACACTCCCGACCAGGGCGGGAGCGTAGTTTAGAAACAAGCGCCTTTGGGGCCCTTCTCCGCCAAAGGCGCGTCAGAACAGGCAATCCAAAACATTCACTTCTTTCCAATCGTCAAACGGGTACATCGGCAAATCAGGTTTTCACGGTCAAACCAAAGATGGTGCCATCCTAAAGCAGAATATTTTTCGCAGTCAAGGAAAAAATTGGGGGAGAAGTATACGCTGGGAAACGGGGGATGGTTTCACCCCCCGTGAAAAATTTTCCCCTATTCTTCGGCGGAGTCGAAGTAATGGTTGTAGTAGATGCGGTGCGCCGGGTCTTTGATGGCGCCCGACGCGAGGTTCTCCACGATCTCCCGAGCCGACCTGTCGATGGCCTGCCGCGGCTCGTAGCCCAGCACGTCGGCCAGCTTGGCGAACGAGACGCGGTAGTCGCGCGCGTCCAGGTTCGAGTCGTCACGCATGACCGGCACGCCGCCCAGCGCCTCGCTGATGATGCGCGCCACGTCGTCGATCTGGTAGTTCTGCCGGTCGGAGCCGACGTTGAACACCTGGTTGCCCACCTTTTCCAGCGGCGCCTCCAGGCAACGGACGTAGACCTCGGCGGCGTCCTCCACCCCGAGCAGCGGCCGCCACTGGTTGCCGCCGAACACTTGGATGCCGCCCCCCACCTGCGCCTTCATGCTCATGGTGTTGACCACGAGGTCGAACCGCATGCGCGGCGAGAAGCCGTAGAGCGTCCCCATGCGCAGGATGGTCGGGCAGAAATACCCGTCCCCCATCCCCAGGATGATCTTCTCGGACTCGATCTTGGTGCGCGCGTAGAGCGAGACCGGGTTCAGCGGCGATTCCTCGTCCAACACGTCGGCGCCGACGCCGTAGACGCTGCAGGTGGAGGCGTAGATGAAGCGCGGGATGTGTTGCAGCTTGCTGGCCTTCGCCAACGCCAGCGCCGCCAGCACGTTGGTCTCGATGGTCTGCGTCGGGCGCACCTTCGAGGCGGGGTCGCCGACGACGGCCGCCAACAGCACCACCGCGTCCACATCCCCCAGGGCGGTCACGCAGGTGTGGATGTTGCGCAGGTCGCCTTCCACGACCTCCAGGTTCCGCTCCCCCGCCAGCCCGTCCAGCGACCTGCGCCCGTAGATGAAGCTGTCGAGCACGCGCACGGCGAAGCCGCGCTTCAAGAGCTTGCGCGTCAGGATGCTGCCGAGGAAGCCCGCGCCCCCCACCACCAGCACCCGGCGCACGGGCGCAGACCCGCCTCCGGAGGCGTCGCCTATGCCGGTGATGCCGAACCTGCCGGCGAGGTCTTCGAGCGCGAACACCTCCGTGACCTTGCCTGCGGCATCGACCACCGGCAGGAAGCGCACCCCCTTCAACTCCATGTCCGCCACCAGGTCGCGCACCAGGCGGGGGTTATCCAGGGAATCGTCCGTCAGGCGGTAGTCATGGCGCATCGGGTAAGAGTCCACCGCGTCGTCGCTCCGGGCGCCGCTGACCAAGAGCCTGCGCAGGTCGGAGATGGCGACGCAGCCCGCGAAGGCGCCGTCACCGTCCAAGACGAAAGCCCGGTCGAACGGGCTCCTGCCGATCTGTTGAATCGCGTTCTGCAGGGAGGTTCCCCGCTCCAGGCACACCAAGGGGTATTTCATGATCCATCCGAATTCAGAAGGGGAACCTCCAAAAACCCCGGACGCTGCGTTGCGCCTTGGTCGAAAATGCCCATCCACCTCGGCGAACTCCGCTTTTGGACTTGCGGCGACGCCTTGTCTGCGAGGTTTTCAGAGGCTCCCGGAAGTTATGGTTTCGCGGGCTTGAGACAGCCTTCCACGTAGAGGCGCATCGCCTCGGCATATCCATGGCGCGGCTTCCAGCCGAGCAGCCGCTCCGCCTTCTCCGAAGAGATGAAGCGCCCCTTGAAGTTCCCCTTGCGATCCTCGACGAAGGTCAGTTTCGCCTTCTTCCCCAATATCTCCTCCAGCGTCCGGACGATCTCGATGACCGTGACCTTCCTGCCGCCGTTCAGGTTGAACACCTGGTTTTCCGCCGCTGGCGCGGCGCATGCCGCGTTGCCGCGCGCCAAGTCCTTGACGTAGATGAACTGCCGCGTCTGGCTCCCGTCTCCGTGGATGGTTATGGGCTCTCCCGCGAGGATGCGCCGCAGGAAGATCGGGGTCACGGTCTCCGGCCGCGCCCGGTCGCCGAAGGGGATGCCGAAGCGCATGATGGTGTAGTTCACGCCGTAAAGCCCGTGGTAGTTCTTGCAGAACAGCTCCGAGGCGATCTTGGAGGAGGTGTAGAGGTGGTCCGGGTCTTGCGCGTAGGGGGTCTCCTCGGTGATGAACTCGGCGTCCGCGCCGGAGCCCGACTCGGACGGCGACCCGTATATCCATTCCGTGGAGGCGAGGATCGCCCGGGCCCCCCCCCCGGCGCGCCGCACCGCCTCCAACACCGCGAGCGTGCCCCCGGCGGTGACGCCGTTCGAGTAGAGCGGGCTTTCGAAGAAGCGGTTGACGTTCGCCTCCGCCGCCAGCATGTAGACGACGTCGACGCCTCCGAGCGTCTGCGCCATCCTGTCGATGTCGCGGATGTCGCCGCGCACGAAGGCGCAGGGCTGGCCGTAGCGGGGCGCGTCCACGTCGTAGATGACGACCTCGTGCCCATCCCCCAGCAACACGTCCACGACGTGGGAGCCGATGAAACCGGATCCCCCCGTCACCACGATCTTCATAACACAAGCCTCGGCAGGGGTGGGGCGGCGTCCTCGCCGCAACGCCCGCGCCGCGAGCGCCCCACTCGTTCAAAAGTGGGCAATTATACCAGTTCCAAGCGCGTGGCGCGCCGGATTATTCGTTTTTCCAACGCAACAGGAAGTCGAGCAGGAAGTTGTCCGCCCCCGCCTCGCCCGCCACCCCCGCCCGGCGGGTCAGATCCTCGCTGGTTTCCGAGACGACCTCTTTGTAACGCTTGGCGTCCAGCCTGCCGCGCAACAGCTCCACGCGCAGAAAGAGGATCCAGGTCTGGAGCACGTCCGTCGTGCAATACTGGTTGATCTCCTTCTGGCGCCCCTGCCGGAACAGGTACTCGACGTCATCCCCCCCGATGCTGTACTTGCCCGGCAGGCCGACGAGCTTGGCGAGTACGTCGAGCGAGCCGCGCCGCGCCGTGCCGAAGTTGGACATCCAGTCGCACAGGTCGATGTGGTGGGTGTCGGCGTAGCGGTTGCCGCGGTAGCCCGCCTCGAAATAGCGCGTCAGGGGGATGCCGTATTTCAGGGCGCGGGTCTCCAGCACCGGCAGGTCGAAGCCGCGCCCGTTGAAAGTCACCAGGATCTGCCGCGAACTTTCGAATATCTTCCAAAACCGGCTTATCAGCTCCATCTCGGAGAAGCGGTCCGCGCCCAGGCAGCCGAGCGACTGGATGCGATACTGCTCATCGGCTTGCAGGGTGGAGATGGCGATCGGGACATGGAAGGGGATGGGGAAGAAGTCGCTCTTCTGCCCGCTCCTCTCCAAGAGCCGGTCGCGCGCCGTGTCGTAGGCCTGCTCCAGCGTCAGCGCGTCCTCTGCGTCGTAGACCGCCTTGACCAACCCCTTGTCCACACGCGTCTCGATGTCGAAAACCAGATATCCCGCCATGGCACAGCCCCCTCGCCGGGACGGGGGGCACCTCTCCCCGCGCCGACCATCGTTTTGAAAACCGCCATTGTGAGGGAGGACACCCGCGCTTGTCAAACGGTAAGGTGCGTCGTCGGGCGCCGTCGGCGTTTCGGACGGCGGCGCGCCCCACCCCGAAAAAATCAAAGGAAACTGGAAAAAATTTCCTTTGCGGCGAATTTTTTAGTGTACAATTCCGAAATCGAACCGATTTGAATGATATGGACTGCACGTTTGCTCCAGAGGTTGAAACCGAGATTTCCAGCGCCGATCGATAAATATGCCTCCGACTCTCTTACGCATGAAATCCAAAACGACTCGTCCATCGATTCCGAGGGAGCGCTGCCTGCGTTCGACGGGGGCTTACAAGGGAGAACAATGTCTGTACGTTTGTTTGTAGGGAACTTGCCCTACGATACGACTGAAGCGGAACTGAAGGAGTTTTTCTCGCCGATAGGCCCCCTCACGACCGTGATCATCCCCGTAGACCGGGAAACAGGGAAACGACGGGGGTTCGCCTTCGTGGAGTTCGGCGACCAGGCCCAAGCCGACGAGGCCAGCCGCCGGTTGAACAACCAGCCGTTCAAGGGACGGAACATCACGATCAACGAAGCCCGCGCCAGGGAGAGCCGTCCGGATGGCGCCGGGTCTCGACCCGGCGGCGCGATGCGACCGGCGGGGGCTGGACGCCCCCCGATGCGTCCAGGCTTCACACCCAGGCCGTCGCCCTCCGTGGGCGCGGCGGACTTCTCCACGGACATGATGGACGGTGCGCGCACCGCCCGCGCGGAGAACCGGCGGCGGAACTTCGGCGCCGACGCAAAACCCGTGCATAAGCGGAGACCCCAGTACGGGGCGAAGGGCGAGATGGGCGCGCGCAAGGGACCGATACGGGAGCGGAGCGGCGGCCAGATCTTCGGCGGCTACGAAGACGACGCCGACGATCCCAACTACGACTACCTCGCCGACTTCCGCGACAGCGACGCTGCCGGCGAAGAATGAAGGAGTAAGGGAACCTCTAAAAACCTCGCAGACAAGGCGTCGCCGCAGGTCGGAAAGCGGGGTTCGCTGAGGCGAATGAGCATTTTCGACCAAGGCGCGACGCAGCGTCCGGGGTTTTTAGAGGTTCCCTAAAGCCAGTCCCCCCTCGACAAAACAACCCCGACAAAACACCCCGTTTCTTCCTTGCAATCCCTCCCCCACGGGCTGTATTCATAACGAATCCATGTCGGGCCGAATCGGTTCGGCACCTGTCTTTGAAAAAAATTCACAATATATTGTGGTGTGCCGTCCAAATGAGTGCTATATTTGGTGAGTCGCGCCGGAACGGGGAAAGCGGGGCGGTTTCCAGAAAAAAACCCATCGCCAGGAAAAGGAGTGGTCTCGTGAGTAGTAACAAGGCATTACCCATGGAAAGCGTTGCTTCAGTGGTTTTGAAGGGGGAGGGGGAGGAGCCTGCGGAAGGCGGGCTGGAGTTCCCCCGCAGTTTTGTGCAGGAAGGGGTCAACCCCTATGAAGACATCGCTTGGGAAACGCGCTCGGCGGTCATCACCAACGAAAAGGGGGCAGATCTGTTCCGGCAAGACAACGTCGAGGTTCCCCAGAAATGGTCGCAGCACGCGACCAACATCGTCGCCTCGAAATATTTCCATGGGCAGGTCGGCACACCGCAGCGGGAGCGCAGCGTGCGGACGTTGGTGGAGCGCGTGGCGCGCACGTTGACCGAATGGGGCGTCAAGGGGGGGTACTTCGCCTCCGACGCGGACGCCTCGGCCTTTCACGACGACCTCGCCTTCCTGCTCCTGAACCAGTATGCGGCATTCAACTCGCCGGTCTGGTTCAACTGCGGCGTCGAGGAGCATCCCCAATGCTCGGCCTGCTTCATCAACTCGGTCGAGGACACGATGGACTCCATCCTCACCTTGGCGCACACGGAAGGGAAGCTGTTCAAGTACGGCTCGGGGACCGGCACGAACTTTTCCGCGCTCCGCTCCTCGCGCGCGCGGCTCTCGGGCGGCGGCATCGCCTCCGGTCCGGTCAGCTTCATGAAGGGGTTCGACGCCTTCGCCGGCGTCATCAAGAGCGGGGGCAAGACCCGGCGCGCCGCAAAGATGGTCATCCTCGACATCGACCACCCCGACATCGAGGAGTTCATCGAGTGCAAGTCCAAGGAGGAGAAGAAGGCTTGGACGCTGATGGACGCCGGGTACGACGGCGGCATCGACGGCGAAGCCTACAGCAGCATCTTCTTCCAGAACGCGAACAACAGCGTGCGCGTCAACGACGAGTTCTTGGCGGCGGTGGAAAAAGACGAAGCCTGGTTCACGCGCGAGCGGCCGGACAACGAGATCGTCGGCACCTACAAGGCGCGCGACCTCATGGGCAAGATCGCCCAGTCGTGCCACACCTGCGGCGACCCGGGGATGCAATACGACTCGACCATCAACCGCTGGCACACCTGCAAGGCCTCGGGGCGCATCAACGCCTCCAATCCCTGCTCCGAATACATGTTCCTGGACGACTCGGCATGCAACCTCGCGTCGTTCAACCTGCTGAAGTTCGTCAACGCCGACGGCCGCTTCGAGGTCGAGAGCTTCCGCAAGGCGGTGGACGTCATGATCACCGCGCAGGAGATCATCGTCGATAACGCCAGCTACCCCACCGAGAAGATCGGGCAGAACAGCCGCGACTACCGCCCCTTGGGTCTGGGCTACGCCAACTTGGGCGCGATGTTGATGCACAACGGCTTGGCATACGACAGCGACGAGGGGCGCAACTTCGCCGCCGCCGTCACCGCGGTCATGACGGGCCAGGCGTACCTGCAATCCTCGCGCATCGCCGCCAAATTGGGGGCTTTCGCCGAGTATGCGCGCAACAAGGAGCCCTTCATGGAGGTCATGCGCATGCACCGCGCCGCCGTGCAGAACATCGACCCGAAGCTGGTTCCCGAGGATCTGTTGCAGGCGGCGCAGGAGTGCTGGGACCTGGTCGTGCTGGAAGGGGCGGCCAACGGCTTCCGCAACGCGCAGACCTCGGTGCTGGCGCCGACCGGCACCATCGGCTTCATGATGGACTGCGACACCACGGGCGTCGAACCCAGTTTCGCGCTGGTGAACTTCAAGAAACTGGTCGGCGGCGGCATGATGAAGATCGTCAACAACACGGTCGTCCCCGCGCTCTCCCGCCTCGGCTATTCCGACGAGCATATCCGCGACATCACGCGCTACATCGACGAGAACGGCATGGTCGAGGGCGCGCCGCACATGAAGCCGGAGCACCTGCCGGTCTTCGACTGCGCCTCCCGCCCCCAGCGCGGCACCCGCTCCATCCACTACATGGGGCACATCAAGATGATGAGCGCGGTGCAACCGTTCATCTCCGGCGCCATCTCCAAGACGGTGAACGTGCCCGAGAGCATCACCGCCGAGGATATCGAAAAGCTGTACATGCAGGCGTGGCGCCTGGGGGTGAAGGCCATCGCCATCTACCGCGACAACTCCAAGAAGACCCAGCCGCTGAACGTCACCTCCGGCGCAAAGGCGAAGCCCGAGAAGAACGAGTTCAAGCCGGTGCGGCGCAAGCTCCCCTCGGAGCGGCAGGCGATCACGCACAAGTTCGCCATCGCCGGACATGAGGGGTACATCACCGTCGGGATGTACGAGGACGGGCAGCCGGGCGAGATATTCCTGGTCATGGCGAAGGAGGGGAGCGCGATCTCCGGGCTGATGGACTCGTTCGCGACCGCGATCTCGATGGCGCTGCAGTACGGCGTGCCGTTGCGGGTGCTGATCGACAAGTTCGCCCATGTGCGCTTCGAGCCTTCGGGGCACACCGGCAACCCGGAGGTGCCGTTCGCCAAGTCGATCGTGGACTACATCTTCCGCTGGCTGGCGTCGAAGTTCCTGCCGGTCGAGGAGCAGGCTCAGACCGGCGTCCATGTGCGCAAGAAGCCCGAAGGGTCGGCAGGGGGCGCCGCGACGGGCGCGCCAGCCGCAGGGGCGGCAGTCAAGCCGAACGCCGGGCCGGTGGTGTCGCTGGGCGACTACAAGGCGATGTACGCGCTGGACGACGCGCCGAGCTGCGCCGGATGCGGCAGCCTCATGGTGCGCAACGGCGCCTGCTACAAGTGCATGAACTGCGGCGAGACCAGCGGTTGCTCGTAGCCGCAAAATAACGCCCAGGACAAAGAAGGGATGGCTTTCCCCAGCCATCCCTTTTTCTTGACATTCACCATATGTAATTAGGGGGACGACTTCGTGCATACGGACGTCGTCGCGGCCATGCGCGCCTGACCTTGTCTGGCCGCACCCCTGTCTTTTTCGGCGCGGACGGTCTATCTTATTCACATGGCTACGACGACGCGCAAAAGCGGCATCCTGCTCCATCCGACCTCTCTACCCGGCGAAACGGGCGTCGGTGACCTCGGGGCGTGGGCGTACCGCTTCATTGATTTCCTCGCGGAGGCGGGGCAGCGGCTCTGGCAGGTCTTGCCTCTGGGACCGACCGGCTTCGGGCATTCCCCCTACCAAGCCTATTCCAGCATGGCGGGCAACCCCCTGCTGGTCAGCCTCCAGCCGTTCGTGGAACGCGGCTGGCTGGACGCCGGGGAGTTGCGGGGGGCGCCTCCCGCGCTAGACGCCCTCGCCGCGCCGCCCCACAGTTCGCGCGTCGATTTCGCCGCAGTCGCGCCGCGCAAACGCCGCCTGTTGAAAAAGGCGGCGGAGGCTTTCTTCGCGACCCGCCCGGACGACCTGTTCCAGGAATTCGAGGCGTTCCTCCGGGAAAACGCCTCCTGGCTCGACGACTTCGCCCGCTTCGCCGCGTTACGCGAAGCGAACGCCGAAGCGCCGTGGACGGAGTGGCGGGACGGGCGGGAGGTCGCGGAAGACGCCTTGCGGGAGCACGAGTTCGTCCAGTTCGCGTTCTTCCGGCAATGGCGGGCGTTGAAGCGTTACGCCAACGGGCGCGGCATCGAGGTCATCGGCGACATCCCCATCTTCGTGGCGCACGACAGCGCCGACGTCTGGGCGAATCGCGACCTCTTCGACCTGGACGGGCGGGGGAACCCCCTGAACGTCGCCGGCGTGCCCCCCGACTATTTCAGCGAGACGGGGCAGCTCTGGGGCAACCCGCTCTACCGCTGGGACGAGATGGAGCGCACTGGCTACGCCTGGTGGGTGGAGCGCGTCCGCGCCGCCGCAGGGATGACCGACATCGTGCGCCTCGACCACTTCCGAGGCTTCGAGAAATTCTGGCGCATCCCCGCCGGCGCCCCCACCGCCGCCGCCGGCGCATGGGCGGACGGCCCGGGCGACCGCCTGTTCCAGGCGTTGCGCGACGCGCTCGGCACGTTGCCGTTCATCGCCGAAGACCTCGGCTACATCACTCCGGAAGTCCAGGCGTTGCGCGACCGCTGGGGCTTCCCCGGGATGCGGGTGCTGCAATTCGCCTTCGGCGACGAATCGCCCGACAACCCGCACAAGCCCTACAACTTCGTCAGAAACTGCGTCGCCTACACCGGCACGCACGACAACGACACCACGGCGAGCTGGTTCGCGGGCGAGTTGACGCGGCGGGAGGGCGAGGCGGCGCTCGCCTACATGGGGAGCGCCGGGACGGAGCCGGTGCGCGACCTCGTCCGTCTGGCGCTCGCGTCGGTGGCGGACACCGTGATCCTGCCGATGCAGGACGTGCTGGGACTCGGCGCGGGGGCGCGGATGAACACCCCCGCCACCACCGGCGGCAACTGGGTCTGGCGCATGGGCGAGGACGCGCTCCGCCCCGAGGCGGCCGAGTGGCTGCGCGGCATGAACCGCCGTTACGGACGCCTGTGACCGGAGACCGGCAACAACCATCTTCCCACTTCGGGAGTCGGGGGGAATTCGTCGATGCGCGCGCCAGCCTATCCGTTCGTCGCCGTGGTCGGGCAGGATGACGTCAAAGCCTGCCTCCTTTACGGCGTGGTCAACCCGCGCGTGGGGGGCGTCCTCGTCTCCGGCGCGCGCGGCACCGCCAAAACCACCCTGGCGCGCGGGTTGGCGGACTTCGCCCCCTATCTTGACGAGGGGTTGCGGGTGGTCGAGCTGCCGCTCGGCACCACGGAGGACATGCTGTTCGGCGCGCTCGACCTGCGCGCCGCGATGACGGCGGGGGTGCGGCGGTTCGAGCCGGGCATCCTCCATGCCGCCGACGGCCACGTACTGTATGTGGACGAAGTCAACCTGCTGGACACCCGCCTGACCAACGCCCTGTTGGAGGCGTCCTCTGGCGGCGCGGTGCGCGTCGAGCGGGACGGGATGAGCGGCGGCTACACCTCGCGCTTCGTCTTGGTCGGCACCATGAACCCGCAGGAGGGGGCGTTGCGGGCGCAACTGCTCGACCGCTTCGGGCTGTGCGTCGCCATCCTCGGCGACGACGGTACCGACGGCGATGGCGCGGGCGACGCGCCTCGGCGCGCCGAGATCCTCGCCCGTCGGATGGAGTTTGAGCGCGACCCCGCCGCCTTCCGCCAGCGCTTCGCCGCAAAGACGGAGGCGCTCGCCCGCCGCGTCGCCGCCGCCCGGCGGCTCCTCCCCGAAGTCCAGGCCGGTGCCGCCGTCACGCAGATGGCGGCAGCCGTCGCCGCCAGCGCGAACTGCGCCGGACACCGCGCCGAAATCGCGCTCGTGGAGGCCGCCCGCGCCTCGGCGGCGCTCGCCGGACGGCGCGAAGCCTCATTCGACGACCTGAAGGCGGTCGGCGCCTTCGCGCTCGCGCACAGGGCGAGGCCATCGACCGGTGAGGGCGAAGACGGCAAGCAGCGGGACGACCGGCGCGAGCAAGGGGAACGGCACCCTGCGGTGCGGCGCGACGCGCCCCCGAAGCCCACGCATGGGGAGGACGGCGCAACTCCGCCCGAAGACGCCCCGGCAGACATCGAGGCCGACGCGGACGGCACCGTCACGCCGTCGCCCGCCGGCCCCGGAGGCGTCGGGGAAGGCGGCGCGGGCTTCGCCTCGAACGCCGCCCAAGTGCATCAGCCGGGGGAGGTGTTCGAAATCAGGAATTGGCGGGATCGCGGCCTCTTGCGCCGGACGGCGGCAAGCCAAGGGCGGCGTTTCCGCAGCCGGTCGGACAAGCGGACGGGGCGCTACGTCTCCAGCCGCCTTCCCCGAGGCCGCCAAGACACGGACATCGCCTTGGACGCGACGTTCCGGGCGGCGGCGGCCTGCCAGCGCGCCCGACGGCGGCAAGGCGGCGCGTTGGTGGTCGAGCCCTCGGACATCCGCGTCAAGGTGCGGGAGGCGTCCCCGGGCAGTTGCATCCTGTTCGTGGTGGACGCCAGCGCCTCCATCGGCGCGCACAAGCGGATGTACGACGTGAAGGCGGCGGTGCTGTCTATGTTGAACGCCTCCTACCGCGAGCGGGACAGCATCGGGCTGGTCTCCTTCCGCAAAGGACGCGCCGAACTCCTGCTGGACGTGACCCGCTCGGTCTACCTGGCGCAGAAGCGGCTCAGGGAGCTTCCCTGCGGCGGCAACACCCCGCTGGCGGCGGGCATCGAGCTGGCGCAGAGGACGCTGACCGCGCACCGGCTGAAACACCGGGACATGCCCGCGACGATGGTGCTCATAACCGACGGGCGCGCCAGTTTTTCCGACACCCCCGGCGTGGCGCCGTTCGAGGCGGCGTGCCGCGCCGCCGCCCGCTTCGCCCGGAGCGGCTTCGGCAGCATCGTCCTGGACACGGAGAAAGGCGCGGTGCGCTTCCACCTGTGCCAGGCGCTGAACCGATGGCTGGGAGGGGCGCTCCTGGCGCTCGATGACTTGGAATCGGAGGGGATCGCCGCCGCAGTAAACGCCCACAAGCTCCGGCGCTGACAATCAAATGCCGCGCCGTGAAGAACCGGCGGCGCGACTCATGCCGCCGCCACGATTCGGAACTTCGTCGCCTTCACGATCGGGCGCATCGGGCGGGGTGAAGGTTTGCGCTTGTCCGCTATGCGGCGTCGCCAGCCCGCAGGACATGTTGCGATGCCCCCCGCAGGCTTGGCGACGTTTGCCCTAGGGAACCTCTAAAAACCCCGGACGCGGCGTTGCGCCTTGCATGCGAGCTTTTTTAGAGGTTCCCTATAAAAATGTCACTTGAAGAATTCCTTGCTCAGCTTGTCGATATCCTCCGTCAAGGCCTCGTACACTCCCCGGAAGGAGCTCTCCGGGCCGCCCATCGTGCAGCAGGGGATGTAGTACAGCTTGCCGTTGGTCTCGACCGCGCGGCGCGCCTCCTTGGCGATGACCTCGCGCGCAGCCTTGGATTCGGCGCTGTCGATGGGGGTGCCGTCCTCGTTGACCAGGTGCACCCGGTCGATGACGCCGTTGTCGATGTCGCCCATGAAGGAGATCTTGCCGCCGTACTGCTTCACCAGCTCCGGCGTCTTGTTGGTCGTGACCGGACCCTGCCAGATGTCGATGCCGATCTCGATCATGGCGGGAACCAGGTTTGCGCCGTAGGCGTCGCTGTGGTGGACGATCAGCTCGATGCCGTTCGCCTTCCAGAAGCCGTAGAGCTTCTTGTACGCCGGCACGAGGAACTCCTCGAACATGGCGGGCGAGATGAACGAGGAAAGGTGGCTGCCCCAGTCGTCATGCTGGAACACGGCGTCGGGATGGAAGTTCTCGTACAGCAGCTTCGCGTAGTCGAGCTGCCAGTCGGTGATGTAGTCGATGAGCTCCTTCAGCGCCTCCGGCTCCTCGTAGAAACTCTCCAAGCAGGAATCTATCCCCATCAGGTAGTGGGTCTGCTCGAAGATGCCCGGCGCGTTGAACACGGTGGCGAACACCTCGTTCCGGTCGATGGCTTCGATGGAGGGCTTGAACTTGTCCCATTCCTTCTGGGGGAAGTCCAGGTTGGGCGCCTTGACGACCTTCCTCCATTCCGTGACGTCTTTCAACACCTTGTGTTCGGCGTCATGCACCGGGAACGGGCCGGGGACGCCCGCCGGCCAACTGATGGTGACGCCCCACTGGTTTTTGATCGTCCCGCCGGGCGCGAGCTGTTCGCCCGACTCGACGTAGGGGTTCACCATGATCATGCCGTATTTGGTCGGCTGGCACATGAAGGCTTCGTATTGGTTTACAAAACGGTCGGGGTTGCCGCCCTTGATGGTTTCCAGCAGGTTCTGTCTCTTTGTCAGCATATCCAAGCTCCTTAAATAGTTTTATTTCATCGGGCCCTTTAAGTATTTGAAGCGGGCAGTATAAAAGAGAGGCGAAAGGCAAAGCAAGAACAAAGCAAAAACGCTTCGGGAAACGCGAGGTTATCGCGAGACGCCATGGCGGATGGCGACCTGGACGCGGCGCGGCGAGCCGTCCGCCTCCGGGAGATGGCGCGCCACGCCCCATGAAAACAAAAAGCGGGCGCGTGGGCACCCGCTCGTTGTTCGGCGTACAACGGGCGCGGCACGCCGCACCCTTGCGAAACGGATTAGACGAGCGCCTTCGCGGCCTTGGCTGCGGAAGCGGCGTCCGGGGCGTAGGAGTCGGCGCCGATCTGGTTGGCGAAGTCTTGGGTGATCGGGGCGCCGCCCACCAAGACCTTGAAGCGCGCGCGGTCTTTGGAGGCGTTCAGCGCATCGACGGTGTCCTTCATCGCGGGCATCGTGGTGGTCAGGAGCGCGGAGACCGCCATGATCTTGACTGCCGGATCGCTCTCCACCGCTTCGACGAACTTGGCCACGGGGACGTCCACGCCGAGGTCCGCCACCTCGAAACCCGCGCTTTCGATCATCATGGCGACGAGGTTCTTGCCGATGTCGTGCAGATCGCCGATGACGGTGCCGATGACGACCTTGCCCAGCGACGCGCTGCCGGCGGTGGCGAGTTTCGGCTTCAGCACGTCCACGCCCTTCTTCATCGCCTTCGCGGCCACGAGCATTTCAGGGACGAAGATGTCGCCCCGCTGGAACTTCGCGCCGACGACGTCCATCGCTTGGATCATGCCGACGTTCAGGATCTCCTGCGCGTCACACCCTTCGGCAAGCGCCTCTTCGACGAGCCCGGCTACGATCTTCGTTTTCCCGTTTTCAACAGCAGTGGCAATTTCCTGGATTTTCGACATATTGATTTATCTCCCCGCATCCCTGATTTCATCAGAGTCGATTAAATTAAAGTCCGTTGCGTTCTCCCCATTGGCGACGGTGCCAACGGCGCGCGCCGTCACAAACACCGCCGACCTTAACGCAATCCCGGTTATTGTATTCGCGGCACCCATTTGAGTCAAGCGAAGCCCTTCACATAAAAAGCACATACGGGTTTCCCGCACCCATGCGTCCCGGCGCGCGCCCGTCCGCTGCGGCGGGACGCGAAAAAAAACGGGGGCGACGCCTCGCGCCGTCCCCGTCGGTGCAACAACTTGCGCGGCGGCCCCGGCCCCGCCTTCAGGGCGGGGGCGGAAGCGCCGGGGTCACCTCCAATTCAAACGGAGGACGCCCCCGTCCGTCGTGCGGACGCTGCGGGTCAACATGCCCCCGATGGCGAGGTTCAACCCGGTCGGGAAGTCCAAGTTGTCCAACGTCCCCGTGACCTCGAACTCCACGACCTCGTCCAGCGAGGGATACGCCCCCAGGGACTCCCCCTCGTCGGCGAGGTAGCCGTCGTTGTCCCGGTCGCTGCCTGCGAGGATGCGGTAAGTCCCCGGCACCACGTCGGCGAAGGCGTAGGCGTAGTGGCCGTCGGACGCCGTGACCTCGACCATGTCCACGACCTCGCCCTCGGAGCTTCCGTCGCCGACCCTAACCAGCGCCACGAAGTGATGCCCCGCGTCATAGGACGCCGACGCCGCGCTCACTTGCGCCGTGACGTTGATCGGCATGGAGTCGCCGGTGGAGGCGACGAAGACGGCCGTTGCCGTGTATATCCCCTCCTTCGGCAAGGCGGTCCGGTCGATGTCGAAGCGGTAGTCGCCGAACCCGCCGCCATCCACGGAGACAGGGATGACCGACAGCCAGTTCGCGTTCTCGGACACCTTGGCGACCGACAACACGCCAGTCCCGATCTTGGACACCCTCACCGAGACGCCGGTGCCATAGGCGCCGAAGTTGACGGTGCGGGGGTTCGCGTCCATCCCCGTGACCGCCGCGCCGCTGGCGAGGGTGCGCGCCGCCGTCACGGCCTTGAGGGCGTTGACCAGGCCGTAGCCGAAGTAGTCGTCGCGCCCCGGGGCGCCGATGTCGTCGGACAGCCCGCCCAAGCGGACCATGTTGTCCACGTCGGCCGGGGTCAGCTTCGGGTAGATCGCCTTCATCAGCGCCAAGACGCCCGCCACATGCGGCGTCGCCATGCTGGTCCCCGCCATCGCCTTGTAGGTGTAGGTGACGGGACCCGAAGTGTCGTCGCCGGTGGGACCCCACACGCCGTCGCTCTTGCCGTCTTTGTTCAAATCCCCGGAGTTGCCTCCCGGAGCGGCCAGATCGACCGTGGAACCGTAGTTGGAGTAAGACGCCTTGCTGCCGTCGGCGTTCACCGCGCTCACGGAGATCACACCGTCGTAGGCGGCGGGATAAGACGCCTGCGCCGTGCCGCCGTTGCCCGCCGCCGCGACGAGGATCACCCCTTTGGCGCGCACCTGGTCGAACAGTTTCTGGTCGAGGGAGTCGTAGACGCTCCCCCCGTAGCTCATGCTGACGATGTCGGCCGTGCGCGCCGGCACGGTGCCGGAGTCGTTGTCCATGCCTGCGGCGTAGCGGATGCCTTGGCGGATGTCGTAGGAGTAACCCACGCCGTCCTTGCCCAAGACGCGCACCGGCATGATCCGGGTGTGCCAGGTCGTCCCCGCCACACCCTGCCCGTTGCCGGTCTCGGCGGCGATGATCCCGGCGCAATGCGTGCCATGGAACGACCGGTTGGTGCCGTCGCCCGGATCGGTGGCGTCGGGGTCGATGCCGTCGCCGTCGTTGCTCAGGTCGGCGTCCTTGACGAAATCGTACCCGGTGCCGGAGAGGCGGTTGCGCAGGTCGGGGTGCTCTTTCAGGATCCCGGTGTCGACGACGGCGACGATGACATTGTCGCTCCCCGTGGTGTGCTCCCACGCCTCGGGCAGCTTGATCATCGCGTGCTGCCACTGCCTGTCATAATAAGGGTCGTCGGGAACCGCGCCGTAGCTGCGCAGGACGTAGTTAGGTTCGGCGGAGGCGACGTCCGCCCGCTTGCGCAGGCTCTTGATCGCCCGGAAGGTCTGCCATACGCGCTCCTTCCCCGGCGCGCTCTTGGCGTCGCCCCCCTGCCCATGCAGCCCCTTGTTCCCGGCGGGCGCCGCGTCGGAGCCGTCCGCAGCGGCGATCGAGGCTTCCAGGGCGACGGCGTCTTCCACCGTCAGCAGCATCTCGCGTCCGGCGTCACCGGACAGGGTGCGCAACCCCATGGCGGAGATTTTCGCCAGGGCGCCTTGCGCGGCTGCGGCGGCCACGGCGCCGCCCTGCCCCGGATCCTTGAGGCTGACGACGACCTGGCCGGGGACGGACTCCCGCTGGCTGGACAGGATCGCGACCTCCCCGTCCGTCCCGACCGACACCTCGTCGCCGATGACGAGTATGTAGTTGGAGGCGCCGCTCACGACGCCCACCTGGACGAAATAGTCCCCTTCGGCAGGTGCGTGGAGGATCTCGTACGAGCCGGTCCCCATGGAGCAGTCCAGCTTGACCTTGCCCGAGTCATACAGGCAGAGATCCAGGTCGTTGCCCGACGTGTCGGACTCCCCCGTCACGAGCACGACGGGATCCCCGGATTTCAGCCGGACTCGGAAATAGTCGTCGGCGTCCCCAATGACGTAAGAGCGCCCGCTGGTCCCCTTGCCGGGCAAGTTGACGTAGCCGCCCACCGCGACAGGGTTGGGAAGCGGTTGCGCGGAGTCGATGGTGTCATTGGAGACATAGTTCTCGTTGATGTCGTTGACGTCGCTGTCGATGAGCACCCCTTGGGAGACGGCGATCTTGCCGCTCAGGCTGATACCCTTGGCGCCGCAGACGATTTTGACAGAGGCGGTGTCGGCTGCCTCGATGACCCCGCTCCCGCCCAAGACGTAGCAGTTCTGCCCCGTAGGCATCGTGGCGACGGTCACCTGGTAGGCGCTTCCGTTCGCCAAGGCGGTGGGAAAGGCGAACGAGCCGTTCGCCGACACGGAGAGTTTCTCCCCCCCGTTGTTTTGGAGCACCAGGGTCTGCGCTTTCGCCAACCCTGTGACGCTCCCGCCCACCTCGTATCGGGACGCGGCGTTCGTCGCGCCGCCGCCCCCGGCACCGTTGCCGCTTACATCGCCGCTTCCGCCGCCGCATCCGACGGCGAGCAACGCCGCCATCCCGGCGGCCAGGAAGATAGACTTCGTCCCTTGCATGCTTTTCATGGCACTCCTTTGCCTACGGCATCCGGGGGACGGGGAGCCTCTGCACCAGCATGGCGACCACGACAGTGGGGGGATTCGCGTCCCGGGAACGCCGTAACCGCCCGGGGCTCGCGTCCCGGGGCGATTTGCGATTTTTAATCTGTGACGATTGCTGAATCGGCAACATCCCCGGAAACATTAAAAAACGGCTCGATTAGAATTTTTCCGCCGGGGGCGGCGCATGGGACGAGGGGGTGGAAGCGTGCACGGATTTACAAAATTCGTATAGAGTGCCGGAAGCGCGGGGCGCGGCTCACCGCGCCCGGACGGAAGGGATTGAAGGGACGGGAGGGATGTGCAGGGGGGCGGGGCGGGGCACCCGCATTACGGGAACTTCTAAAAAGCTCGCAGACGCAGGTCGAAAAGCGGAGTTCGCTGAAGCAACCGAGCATTTTCGACCAAGGCGCCGGCGCTGTTATCCGGGGTTTTTAGAGGTCCCCTTATGACGATTCTTGTAGGAGCTTGTAGCGGATGCCGTCGGCGAGGGCGATGTAGCTCGCCTCCAGGATGTTCTCCGAGACGCCGACCGTGGTCCAGCTCTCCTCCCCGTCCGATTGCAGGATGTGGACGCGCACCCGCGAGCCGGTGCCTTGCTCCCCGGGCAGCACGCGCACCTTGTAATCGATGAGCCTGACGCGGCGCAACGGCTTGAAGAACTGGTTCAACGCGAGTCGCAGCGCCTTGTCCAGCGCGTGGACCGGGCCGTCCCCCTCCGCCACGGAGTGCATGGTCTTGTCGCCGACCAGCACCTTGACCGTCGCCTCGGAGGTGATCTCCCCGGTGCGGTACATGTCGGTGAAGACCCGGAAGTTGTCGATCTTGAAGAACTCCTTCTCGCCGTTGAGCGCCGTCTCCATCAGGACGCGCACCGAGGCTTCGGCGGCCTCGAACTCGTACCCTTCGCTCTCCAGCTTCTTGATGCGGGCGAGAGCGGGCTTGAGCCGCTCCTCCTCCGAGATGTCCAGGTTCATCTCGCGCGCCTTGTACAGCAAGTTGCTCTTCCCGGACAGCTCCGAGACCAGCACGCGCCGCCCGTTGCCGACGCTCTCGGGCAGGACGTGCTCGTAGGTCGCCGAGTCGCGGATGACGGCGCTGACATGCACCCCCCCCTTGTGGGCGAAGGCGCTCCTGCCCACGAAAGGGAGGTCGCGCCGGTGCGTCAGGTTGGCGATCTGGCTGACGAAGCGCGAGGCGGCGGTCAGGAGCTTCAGCCGCTTGGGGCCTATCGTCAGGCAGCCCGCCTTGAGCTCCAGGTTGGGGATGATGGAGCAGAGGTTGGCGTTGCCGCAGCGCTCGCCGTAGCCGTTCATGGTCCCCTGCACCATCACCGCGCCGCTGGCGACCGCCATCAGGGTGTTGGCGACCGCGAGGTCGGAGTCGTTGTGGCAGTGGATCCCCAAAGGAAGTTTGATCTCTTCCTGGATGCGCCGGATGGCGTCCTTGATCTGCGACGGCAGGGAGCCGCCGTTGGTGTCGCACAGCACCAAGGTGTCGGCGCCGCCGTCGGCGGCCGCCTTCAGGGTCTTCAGGGCGTACCCTGGGTTGGCGGCGAAGCCGTCGAAGAAATGCTCCGCGTCGTAGACCACCTCGCGTCCCTGCGACTTGAGGAAGGCGACGGAGTCGCGGATGATCTCGCAGTTGCGGGCGAGGGGGATGCGCAGGGCGGAGGTGACATGGAAGTCCCACGCCTTGCCGAAGATCGTGACCACCGGGGTGCGGGCGGCGACCAGCGCCTGGAGGTTGGGGTCGCGCTCGGGCGGGTTCTTCGCCAAGGCGGTGCTGCCGAACGCCGATATCTTCGCCCGCCACTTGTGCCCCGCCGCCAGACGGAAGAACTCGGCGTCCTTCTCGTTGGAGCCGGGCCACCCCCCCTCGATGTAGTGGATCCCCAGCTCGTCCAGCTTCCGGGCGACCCGTATCTTGTCCTGCACCGAGAAAGCGACCCCCTCGCCCTGCGTCCCGTCCCGCAGCGTGGTGTCGTAGACGAATACCCTGGATGCCTTCATACGCCCTCCCGCGCCTCGGCGCGCCTTGCGGGCATCTCACATGCCCCATAACAAAAAACCCCCACCCGCCTTGCGGATGGGGGCTGTGCAACTTCGCCTTGGCAAAGCCCTATCCGCCCGGGGGTTTCCCGGCAATGGCGATGCCCGTGATCTCGAAACTTTTCATCATAATAACCAACGACCGGTAATAAGGTGCCACAGCGCACCTGCGTTTGCAATTTGTAAAAAAGCTACTTTTCTAGAGGCTTTTTTTAGAGGTTGTCTTTTTTAGAGGACCATTTTTTCAGAGGATCGGATGTCCCGGAGGCGGGCGAACTTGCGCGTCCTTCCCCTCTATGTTATAAGGAAGGCACGTTTCCGTGATTTTCCGTTATGCTCAATGGCAACTCATCAATCTAGGAGCAAGAACATGACAATCGGTATTCGCACCATCGAGGCAAGAGAGATTTTCGATTCCAGGGGCAACCCGACCGTCGAGGCGGACGTTACGCTGGAAAACGGCGTCAAGGGGCGCGCGGCAGTCCCCTCGGGCGCATCCACCGGCGCACACGAGGCGGTGGAGCTGCGCGACGGCGACGCGAAGCGCTTTTCCGGCAAAGGCGTCCTGAAGGCGGTGGAAAACGTCAACAAGACCATCGCCCCCGCCTTGGTCGGCGCGGACGTGTTCGACCAGCGCAAGCTGGACCAGGCGATGATCGACCTGGACGGCACGCCGAACAAGGGCAAGCTCGGCGCGAACGCCATCCTCGCGGTCTCCATGGCGGCGGCGCGGGCGGCGGCATCGGCGCTGGGGCTGCCCCTGTACCGCTACCTCGGCGGCACCAACGCCTGCATCCTCCCCACGCCGATGATGAACATCCTCAACGGCGGCGCGCACGCCGACAACAACCTCGACGTGCAGGAGTTCATGGTCGTGCCCGCGGGCGCGGACTCCTTCGCGGCGAGCCTGCGCATCGGCATAGAGACCTTCCACGCGCTCAAGGCGGTGCTGAAAAAGAAGGGGTACGTGACGAGCGTGGGCGACGAAGGGGGCTTCGCGCCGAACCTCAAGGCCAACGAGGAGGCGCTCGACCTCATCCTGGAAGCCGTCCAGAAGGCGGGATACAAGCCGGGCGAGGACGTCTTCCTCGCGCTGGACGTGGCGGCGAGCGAATTCTTCGAAGACGGCCTCTACCACTTCAAGAAATCGAGCGGCGCGAAGCTCGACACGGAGAAGATCGTCCAGCTCTACCAAGGTTGGATCGAGAAATATCCGATAGTGTCCATCGAGGACGGCATGGCGGAAGACGACTGGAAGGGATGGGCGGCGCTGACCTCGGCCTTGGGCGAGAAGATCCAACTGGTCGGCGACGACCTTTTCGTGACCAACTCCCAGCGCCTGCAGAACGGCATCGACGACGGCGTCGCCAACAGCATCCTGATCAAGCTGAACCAGGTGGGCACGGTGAGCGAGACGCTCGACACGATCGAGCTGGCGAAGGTGAACGGCTACACCACGGTCATCTCCCACCGCTCGGGCGAGACGGAGGACTCTTTCTTGGCCGATTTGGCCGTCGCCACCAACGCCGGGCAGATCAAGACCGGCTCGGCCAGCCGCACCGACCGCATCTGCAAATACAACCAGCTGCTGCGCATCGAGCAGGAGCTGCAAGGCCGTTCGCAATTCCTCGGCGGGCAGTTGTACTAGCAAATGTCGTACACTCACGGCAACCGCTTTTACGGAGAGGGTGGAAGCGCATGACGGCAAATGCGCGGTTCGTCCGTGACCATGTCCACGAGCTACGCTCCATCTCCCCTGACGACGGCGCAGGGGACGACCTTGAGGCGTTCTCGCGCATCGCCGAGGGCGAAGGCGTCCGCGTGGTCGCGATCGGCGAAGGCGCGCATTTCATGAAGGAGTATTGGTCGATACGCCGGCGTCTGTTCCGGCATCTGCACGAACGGTTCGGCTTCGACGTCTTCGCCATGGAGTTCGGCTTCGCCGAGGGTTTCGTCTTGGACCGCTGGGTGCGGGGCGAAGGGGGCGACGACGGACTGGAGGAATACGGGCGCGCCGCCGCCCGCTGGGGCGCGGGCGAAACGATGCGCTGGCTGCGGCGCTACAACCGGCTCCAAGCCGCCCGGGGCGCGGCGGTCCGTTTTGCCGGCATCGACCTGCCCGAAGCGGCCGGCGCGCCCTCGACCGCACTGCTCCCGTTCTGCGAGTACGCCGTCCGGGTCGAGCCCCGGCTGGAAGGCAGCCTGCGGGAGGCCGTCGCCATTTGCGAGAAGATCGACGGGCCGTCGTCCCTGGCCGCCGCCGTCCGCTGGCGGGAACTGCCCGTGGAGGAACAGGACAGGCTGTTTGCCATCCTGCACAACGCCCGCCTCCGCTTCCACGCGCTCGAACCGCATTACGCCGAGGCGGGCGGGCCGGGGGCGCACGCTGTCGCCTTGCGGGAGCTGGACGCCGCCGTCTGCACCCTTTACCTGCTCCGTTCCATCGGCGAGGGCGGGGTCGCGGGCGGCTTGCCGCTCGACGTGTCGGTGCGGGAGCATTTCATGGCGCAATCCGTCCTGTGGCTCCTGCGCGCCCATCCGCAAAGCCGGGTGTTCCTGCTCGCGCACAACAACCACGTCCAGAAGACCCCGGTCGCCTACGGCGCATACGTCGCCGCCATCCCGATGGGGCGCTATTTGCAGCAGAGCCTGGGCGGCGGCTACCGCGCCGTCGCGGTCACCAGCACCGCCAGGCACACAGCCGAGATGCGGCTGGACGATGCGTCGCCGACGGGGTTCCGCGTGGAGGACGTTCCTTTGAGGGACGCCAGACCGGGCAGCGTCAACGCCTTCCTGGAGGAGAACGGCCTGGCCGGCCGTCCGGTGCTCATCGACCTGTCTACGGACGCCGCCGTCGATTTCGACAGCATCCGCAGCCAGAGCGCCTTCGTGGACACCTCCGTGAAAGCGGCCTTCGACGCCGTCGTCAGCCTGCCCCAAGTCACCCTTGACGACGCCGTGCGGTTTTAGGGAACCTGCGAAAAACCCCGGACGACAGCGCCAGCGCCCTGTCTGCGAGCTTTTTAGAGGTTCCCGGATATGCGATTTTGACGCGCGCGATGACATCTCCCTCCGCTCCCTCCACCGCCTTTTCTAGCCGACGGCCCCCTTGGGCAATTTGTACACGAAGTGCCCGATGACGCAACAGGGCACCATGATGACGGCGGCCATCAGCATGACGTTGTGAGTTCCCGGCCCGATGAGGGCGCCGAGGAAGTTCAACACCGTGGGCGCCACCGTCATGCCGAGGCTGACCCCGACCATGAGGAACGACATGCCCACGGGCGCCATCCGGGGCGAGGTGATCCGCATGATGAAGCCCATGATGAACGGGAACGACACGTTGAAG
Organism: Acidobacteriota bacterium; assembly: GCA_031271905.1. Taxonomy (GTDB): domain Bacteria; phylum Acidobacteriota; class UBA6911; order UBA6911; family UBA6911; genus UBA6911. Next base: position 20,718 of record JAISUT010000045.1, on the reverse strand, counting down.
CCCCACCCCATGAGAACCGCGACGATGTAGGCGCCGAGCAGGCTTTCGTGGAGGAATGCCACGGCGAACATGCCAATCGTCTCCAGCAGGTAGCATACGAGGACTAGATATCCCTTGAACAGCTTCGCCCAGAAGAAATAGGTCAGCGTCCCGGCCAAGCCGACGGCGGTGAAGAGGCTGTTGATGAAGCCCACGTCGGTGGACGTCCCCAGCTTGTACTCGTTGATGACGTAGATCGAGATGAAGAGCATGAAGGCGCTCATCATCATCGCGAAGACCAGCCCGAGCCCGGCGATCGCAAAGAGCCGGGGCGGGAGTTTGTCGGTTGCCGCCGCCGCCGCGTCGCCGCTGCCTGCGGTGGCGACGTCGCCGCCCGCCGCGTTCGCCCCGCCCGCGCCGTCCGGCTTCTTGGGCATCAGTATCGCAAAGGCGACGAGCATCGGGACGATGACCGCCCCGAGGTAATACACCATCGGCCAGTTCGCGCCGTCGTTGCCTGCGGCGATCCTGCCGCCGACGAGGTTCATCAGGACGCCGCCCCCGTTCATGATGGCGGTCTGGATCGAGATGTAGTTGGAGCTTTTGGCGACGCCGACGAACTCGCCGATCATCGCCGAGGCGAGGGTCATGGCGGTACACTGGGGGATGCCCGCGATCAGCGCCGCGACGATGAGCATGAAGAAGGGGCCCTGCGCCCCCACGACCGAGAAAATCGCAAAGTAGGCGAGGGAACAGCCCCCGATCGCGATGGTCAGGTATTTCTTGTTGAACCTCATCGTGAGCGGCCCGATGACCAGGGACGCGACCATGCCGCTGAGCGCCGGGAGGGACACGATCTGCTGCACCCGGGTGGGCGGGATGCCCGGATAGGACTGGATGATGTAACCCAAGATGGTGCCGGTGATCGCCGCCAGCATCAATCCGGGACTGATGATGTAAATCGCTGTGATGGCTTTTTTCGAGGTGGTCATAAGCCTCCCAACCAAGATGCAACCGTTCAATGCCGTGATGCTGTAACCGTGACCCTGTAACGATGAAAGACTTTTAAAACACATCCTGTATAAGACGATTGCGGCACAAACGTCAACTGCTTAATTTTCAATGGATGCGGAGGCGGTTCGGAGCCTGGTCTGAGGCGGGTGGGACGGGGGAGCATTCTGTCGCATTGCGGGAGCTGGACGCCGCTGGCTGCACCCTTTACCTGCTCCGTTCCATCGGCGAGGGCGGGGTCGCGGGCGGCTTGCCGCTCGACGTGTCGGTGCGGTTCAAGCATTTCCTGGCGCAATCCGTCCTGTGGCTCCTGCGCGCCCATCCGCAAAGCCGGGTGTTCCTGCTCGCGCACAACAACCACGTCCGGAAAACCGCCGTCGCCTACGGCGCATACGTCGCCGCCATCCCGATGGGGCGCTATTTGCAGCAGAGCCTGGGCGGCGGCTACCGCGCCGTCGCGGTCGCCATCATCTGCAGCCAGAGCGCCTTCGTGGACACCTCCGTGAAAGCGGCCTTAGACGCCGTTGCCAGTCTGCCCCAAGTCACTTCGGACAAGGACGTGCGGTTTTAAGGCGCGGGTCGAAGCAATTATGGAAATGGTCAGATGTTCACAATCCCATTGCAACTAGGAAAAAACGAACAGCCATAAAAAGGTTTTCCATCGCTTCTGCGCTGCCGCACAACCATCGGTCCTCCACATTTGGGGCACTTAGGCGGATTGTCGACACCTAAAGACATGTCATTTTGTGACGATGGCGCGGTCTGTGCCACGGGTAGGAAGATTCTCTCCTTGCGTTCTTCGACTTTCGACAAGAGCGAATCAAGAACGTCTTCGTTCCAAAAGGCAATGTTTTCATCGCCCTGTCCTCGTGTTTGGCTACGATGATTGAACTGGTCTATTATTTGCCAACCTTCAGGGAAATTTTGGTCGCAAGAGCGTTTGCATCCCTCGCCCTCTTCAGAAGAGGCATTTGGTTTGCAGATAGCACTGAAGATTTTCTTCAGATCGTTGTGGACAATCAATCCCTTGAACTTGCCGTTGTTTGTTTTGATGATAAATGCACCTGCTTCCTTGCCGCTTTCTTGAAGCAACGCAAAGAGCCGCCCATACGAATAAGGATACGGCGCATATCCAAACCTTTGGTGCGTTATCGTCTCCATTTTTTTTCGTTGCTTATTATATTTTTGTCTGTAAGTGAAGCCCAATCGTTTCAGGCATTCTACAGTCTGGATTTCTTTAAGTTGGGAATAGGTCAATTCGTCCGGCGGGCTAACCTCTTCACCGTCTCCACGTCTTTTGAAATAATCCAGCCATTTTTGAACAATCTCGTCACAGATGATTTCCGAATGTTCCAAGTTGCGTTCAAGGGTGAGGCCGTTGAACGAGCGCAAGCGCGATAGCGCCACATAGACTTGTCCGTGCGCAAATGCGCCAGTACCAAGGTCAACATGGGCAGAATCATATGTTTGTCCCTGCGCCTTGTGTATTGTCCGCGCCCAACCGAGCGCGAGCGGGAACTGCTTGTAACTTGCGATGTTTTTTTCGTCCCATGTCTGTTTAACTTTATCGTAGTGAAATTCTTTGACTTCCCATCCCGCCCGTTCGACATTCACACATTGCGATTCCCTGTCACGCTCTACGGCGATGCACGACTCCCCGATTCCGAAGACGGTGCCGGTGTCGCCGTTCATCCAACGTCCGCCGCGGTCGTTGTTAACAAAAAGGACACGTGCTTTATTTTTCAATTTGAGTTTCTTTGGGGCGATCCAATGGTCGTCATCATCACGGACGTCGCCTGTAATTATCGCATCAAACTCACGCTGTTCCGTCGGTATTTTTCGCAGTCGCTCTTCGTTATAGGCGTCAACGTTATCATTTGTCGTCATCAATCGAATGACATTTTCAGACACACTACGACCTTCCTTTGTCCGTGTGTTTAATTTTTCAATATCTTCATTGCTAATTTCCCCCCTGCGCAGTTTCAATAGGAACGCGGCGAAATCGTGTTCGTCGCCGGTGCGATAGTTCTTATTCAACTCAAACAGTTTCCATGGCGTTTCGCGCACCGCTTCCCCTGCCCACCACCACGGGCTCGAATATCCTTTTTTCACGGATAGGAACCCACCGTAGAAGTAATGATATTCATCCCCCGAAGAAACCACGGGCGGAAGTTGATACATGTCACCGACGAGGATAATGCGGACACCGCCCCACGGCGTTCCTTTTTGGGGACCGCAGCACCGTAACCGCAGTTCGATTGCCTCCATTAAGTCCGCCCTGACCATCGAAACCTCGTCAATAACGAGAGTTTTCAAATTCGCCAGAGAATCGGAAGGATGCATCTTCCTAATTTTTTCCATCTCTTGCAGTTGAGGACTGAAATTGAAAAACGAATGAATCGTTTGTCCGCCAGCGTTCAGGGCGGCAATGCCTGTCGGCGCAAGCACGACAGGGTGCGCCTCTTTGCGCCACTCCTGCAAAAGGGTGGTCTTCCCCGATCCACCGGCGCCGGTAATGATGACGAACCGTTCATTTCCGTTGCGAAGCGCAGAAAGGGCACGTTGCGCGTCGGGATCGTCATTCCAAGAAAAGGGGCGCTGATTTTCAGACATATCATCGAATCGGTTCTCAGGCTTTCCGGCCAGCACGGCAACCACAGCGCCACGACTTGATGGGTTTGATTTGGCGAAGACGATTTGCCCGGGTTCGAATTCGGCCGCATCGTTTTTCCTTTCCGGAGGCGCGGAGGGCGTCTCTACGTCTGGGTCAGGTTGCGTCTGGGTCTCCGACGCGAGAAGAGCCACCTTTGTTTTCCGTAAATCTTGAATCAACTTGTCATCCGCGCCGATAACACCCGCAAAACGCTGGAGGGTGTCCAGATCCCGATATATGTCGTCAACCGGGAAACCCTCTGTGTTGCGAACCTTGTCGATGTCCGCTTTGGTCAGTTTGCGCTGTTCCATGTTCTCCCTCTCCTATGCCATTTTATTCTGGACGTTTTACAACCCAATAACCGCCGCGAGCAGATCCAACCCGTTCGACAAGACCCTGCTTCTTAAGAATGGCGATGTTCTTCTGCACTCCTCGCGGTGTCATCTGTACATCCTCTGCAATACCTGCCGCGCTGATTTTTGGTTGCTCAATCATCAGCCTGACAATTGTTCGTAAAACGCCTCTTTCTACGAACTCATCGACTTCTTCTACGAACACCATTTTCTTATCTGCGAACTGGTCAGCGAACTTTTCTACGAACTCTCCGTTTGGCGAACTCTACTCGCCTGCTTGCTCAAAAGAAAACGTAACGGCGACTTCGGTGGACGTAGCCTCAAATGACGGCATTTTTGTTCCAGCGGCTTCACAGGCTTCGGCGATACGTTCAATTCCGCGCCCCCAAGTCTCGATATAGCCGGCTCTGTAAAAAGCATATGCTATCTTGGGGTTATGCGGCAGAGATTTGTGCTTGGCGAGCAGGTTGGCCACTGTCTAATTCTCCGGCACCACTTCCATGATGTCGGAAATATCGACTTCGAGGGCTGCGCAGATTCTGAGCAGAACGTCGATGTTCACGTTCTCACCTCTGCCGAGCTTCGCCATAGTCGAGGGGCTGATGTTGGCCTTCTCGCGAAGGTCGCGTTTCAACATGTCCCGGTCTATTAGGAGCTTCCATAATTTTTTATAGCTTGCTCCCATATCTCACCTCAAAATTTCACAGGTACGTTCGGCTTTCATTAAAGCATGGGTAGGTTTGAGCTTCAATAATTTTATGCGCGAAGTCGAATTTGAATAACATGAACTAATTGTGAGTTGCGCTATGTCATAAGAAATTGAGGTGAGTTGGAACTCGATGTCAGCGGGAGTTCAACCGGGGGCGGTTCGCGCATATCGCCCTTATCGATTTGCCGTGACGTTCAGGGTTTTGCAATTGGCTCAATAGAAAACCCTTTGCCTTCCGATGGATAGGGCGCGGGCCGCCCCCTCCCCCGCACCACTACCGCACCACCCGGCGGGAGTCGTAGACGGGGCTGACGCTCCCCAGCTTGCGGACGTACTCGGTCAAGACGTCCAGGCGCTGCCGCCCGGTGTCCTCGACTTGCGCCCCCTTCAGGATGATCCGCGCGAAATAGGAGTTGGTGACGCCGGTGTAATACCTGCCGTCCTCCAGCGGCACGCCGCCGACCGTCGCCTCCCGCAGCTCCTTGTTTTCTATGCGGTACTTCATGCCGGAGACGGCGGGCTTTTGCGCTTGCAGTATCTTGCGCAGGCGGTCGCCGCGGACGCGGAACTTGACGACGGTGTTGTCGAACGGGTCCATCGCCGCCAAGGCGGCGAAAGTGACGTCGCCTTCGAGCAGCGGCGCGCGCACCCCGCCGACGTTCTCCAGCGCGATGTCCGTCCCGTAAGTCGCGCGCAGGGCGTCGGCCATCAGGTTGTAGGCGGGCTGGTCGCTCCCCTTGTCCGAGAAGTCGGCGGTCGCCGTGCCGACGACCTTCTCGTACTTGTCCGCGATAGGCCGCCAGCGCCGCTCCACCGCCGCCGCGACCGCCGGGTCGTCGGGGATGTCGGAATTCACGGGGATCAGCGACGCCTTGTATTTCGCGACGCCCCATGCGCCGTCCCCGCCCTTGGCGAAGGTCAGGTCGAGGCGGCCCAGCTCCCCGCCCCACTGGTGCGCCTGCACCAGCACCGTCCCCTCGCCCACCTCGGCGCTGTCGGCCTTGGCGCGCCGGACCAGCCTGCCGAAGGGGAGGCGCGAATGGGAGTGCCCGCCCACGATGGCGGCGATGCCGGGGACTTTCTCCGCGATCTCCACGTCCTTGTCCTCGCCGCAGTGGGAGAGGAGGATCACGACGTCCGCCTTTTCCTTGGCGAGCGTCGCGACCATGCGGCGGGCGGCGGTGATCTCGCCGGAGACTTTGATGCCTTCGCGCGCCGCCGGGTAGCTCCGCGCCTCGTAGGTGACAAGGCCGAAGACGCCGACTTTGACCGGCCCGACGCGGATGATCTCATACTCCTTGGCCAAGGGCTTGCCAGTCTTGGCGTCCGCGACGTTGGCGGCAAGGACGGGGTACTTGAACATCCCGACGAGTTTTTCGAGCTGGGCGCGGGTGTAGTTGAACTCGTGGTTGCCGAGCGTCCCCAAGGTGTAACCCGCGGCGTTCATGGCCTCGGCGTCGGCCTCGCCCTTGTATTCGATGGAAAAAGGGGTGCCGTCGGAGAAGTCGCCGCCGTCCATGACCCAGACCGCCGTCCCCGCGGCTTCGAGCTCCGCGCGCAACCGCCGGATCAGCGTCGCCCGGCGGGCGATGCCGCCGATGTTGACGTACGCCTTCGCCGCCTCCGGCTTCCCCGCGTCCCTTTTCGGGATCGGGTTGCTGAACGGCAGCAGGTGGCTGTGCGTGTCGTTGGTGTGCAGGATGGTCAGGGAGGCCGTTTCCGCGCGGCACGCCAGCGGCAGGGCGAGCAGGAGCGTCAACAGGAGCCGGCAAATCAGTTTTTTCATCAGGCGAACCCGGGGGTTAGGACAGCGTCAGCGGATAACGCAACATGCGAAACATGGGCGTCACCCCATTTCCCTCAAGTTGCGGTCGAACAGATAAACGGCACCGCTAAAAACCCCGCAGACAAGACGCCGCAGGTCGAAAAGCGGAGTTCGCTGAGGCGAATGAGCATTTTCGACCAAGGCGCAACGCAGCGTCCGGGTTTTTTAGAGGTTCCCTAAAGGACGGCGCGGAGCGTCTTGGGGTGCGGCGGCCTGCCGCCACACCCCGCACCCCCTAATACCTGTAGTGGTCGGCCTTGTAGGGGCCGTCCACCGGGACGCCGATGTAGTCGGCCTGCTTCTGCGTCAGCGTGGTCAGCTTCACGCCGATCTTCCCGAGGTGCAGCCGCGCCACCTCCTCGTCCAGCTTCTTGGAGAGGCGGTAGACCTCCGGCTTGTACTCGGCGCGGTGATCCCACAGGTCGAGCTGCGCCAGCACCTGGTTGGTGAACGAGTTGGACATCACGAAGCTCGGATGCCCCTCGGCGCAGCCGAGGTTCACCAGGCGCCCCTCCGCCAGCAGGTAGATGCTGCGCCCGCCGGGGATGTCGTAGCGGTCCACCTGCGGCTTGATGTTGACCCTGGTCACGCCCGCCGCCGCGTTGAGCCTGTCCACCTGTATCTCGTTGTCGAAATGGCCGATGTTGCAGACGATGGCCTGATCCTTCATCCCCAGCATGTGCTCCAGGGTGATCACGTCGCAGTTGCCGGTGCAGGTGACGTAGATGTCCCCCTCGCCCAGCGTGTCCTCCGTGCGCGTGACCTCGAAGCCCTCCATCGCCGCCTGCAGGGCGTTGATCGGGTCGATCTCCGTCACGATGACGCGCGCGCCGAAGCCGCGCATCGAGTGCGCGCAACCCTTGCCCACGTCGCCGTAGCCGCAGACGACGGCGGTCTTGCCCGCGATCATCACCCCCAGGGCGCGCTTCAGGCCGTCGGCCAGCGACTCGCGGCAGCCGTACAGGTTGTCGAACTTGGACTTGGTGACCGAGTCGTTCACGTTGATGGCCGGCACCAGGAGCTTGCCCGCCTCGCGCATCTGGTAGAGGCGGTGGACGCCCGTCGTGGTCTCCTCGCTGACCCCCTTCCAGTCGGCGACCGCCTTGGCGAACCAGCCGGGGCGCTCCGTCGCGCACTTCTTGAGCAGGTTCTTGATGACCTCCTCCTCGTGGCTGGAGGCCGGGGCGTTCACCCAGTCGCTCCCCTTCTCCATCTCGTAGCCCTTGTGCAGCAGCAGCGTCGCGTCGCCGCCGTCGTCCACGATCAGCTCCGGCCCCTTGCCGCCGGGATGGGTGAGCGCGCGCAGGGTGAACTCCCAATACTCCTCCAGCGACTCGCCCTTGAAGGCGAAGACCGGCACGCCGCCCGCGGCGATGGCCGCCGCCGCCTGGTCCTGCGTGCTGAAGATGTTGCAGCTCGCCCAGCGGACCGCCGCCCCCAGCTCGACCAGCGTCTCGATCAGCACCGCCGTCTCGATCGTCATGTGCAGGGAGCCCGAGACGCGCACCCCCTTGAGCGGCTTGGACGCCCCGTACTTGGCGCGCACCGCCATCAGGCCGGGCATCTCTTGCTCGGCGACCTCGATTTCCTTCCGGCCCCATTCGGCCAAGGTGATGTCCCGTACGACGCTCTCGCCCGCCGGTGCTGCTGTGTTCGTTGCCATAGGTGCTTGATTTCCTTTCGAAGTTTCGAAATCGCCCCCGGCCCGCCGAGCCGGTCGCGTTGTTTCATTTTACCACAAGAATACATATCAAAAAATCATGATTAAATGATATAAATATGTTCGCTGTCGAGTCAAATATTTTTTAGCGGGAGTTGGAACGAATGCCGTCGGTGATCAAAACCCTGCGCACGCTGTCGGAGCCGACGCGCCTGCGCATCCTCGCCTTGGTGGAGAAGGAGGAACTTTCGGTGCAGGAGCTGCAGGAGGTCATGTGCCTCGGGCAGTCGCGCATCTCGACGCATCTGGGGCTCTTGCAGGAAGCGGGGCTCATACAGCCGCGCCGCGACGGCAAGAAGACCTTCTACCGTCTGGCGCAAGGTGGGGCGGGGCAGGCGGCGGAGCTGTTGCGCCTCGCCATCCTAGGGGCGGATGAGATCACGGAGCGGGCGGCGGACAAGATCAACCTCCGGCGGGTCTTGAAACGGCGGCGGGAGCAGGAACGGGTCTATTTCAACCAGGTGGCGGGGCGTTTCGACCGCATCTACGGGCCGGGGCGCTCCTGGCAGGGGTTCGGACACCTGCTCCTGCGCATCCTGCCGCCGTTGGAAGTGGCTGATCTCGGCTCGGGCGAGGGGCTTCTGAGCGAACTGCTGGCGCGTCGGTGCAAGAAGGTGATTGCGGTGGACAACTCGGAGAAGATCGTCTCCTACGGCGCGGCGCGGGCGCGTAAGAACGGACTCAAGAATTTGGAATTCCGGCTGGGCGACTTGCAAGACCCGCCGGTCGCCCCCGAGAGCGTCGACCTCGTGGTCATGAGCCAGTCGCTGCACCACGCGGAAGACCCGGCGGCGGCGATCACGGCGGCGCATCGGCTGTTGCGGCGGCCGGGGCAACTGCTCGTCCTCGACCTGCAACAGCACGGCTTCGACAAGGCGAAGGAGCTGTACGGCGACCGGCGGCTGGGGTTCGCCGAGAGCGACCTGCACCGCTGGCTGGAGGCGGCGGGCTTCCGCAAGGTCGAGATCAGCGTGGTCGCGCGCGAGGAGGAGCCGCCGCATTTCCAGACGCTCCTTGCCGCCGGGGAGAAGTAGGGGTTCGCCCCGACATTGAAGGGAACCTCTAAAAAGCCCGCAGACAAGGCGTCGCCGCAGATCGAAAAGCGGAGTTCGCTAAGGTAAATGGGCCTTTTCGACCAAGGCGCAACGCAACATCCGGGGTTTTTAGAGGTTCCCTGAAAAAAATGTGAACCAATTGCCGTCTCCGACCGTTATGTTGATGTGAAATCCGTGGAGGACTGAGGTTGTGGACATGGCGAGGCGACACCTGTGTGTTACAAAGACGGCATCTGTTTTTGCAAGGCAGGTGCTCCAGTTTTTGAAGGACATCGTGCCGGTGCTGGTCTGCGTGTTGGCGGTGCAAAGTTTTGTGATGGCGGCGTTCGAGGTCCCGACCGGTTCCATGAAAGACACGGTGCAGCCTGGCGACCGCCTCTTGGTGAACAAGTTCGTCTACGGAGGCACGACGCCCTACGCCATCCCGATGACTTCTATTCGCATACCGCATCTGCGCGCGCCGGGTTGGCGCGACGTCCGGCGGGGCGACGTCATCGTTTTCGACTGGCCGGGACGGCGGGACGACGTGGAAAAGCCCAGGCAGGTGTTCTACCTGAAGCGTTGCATCGCCTTGCCTGGCGACACGGTGCGCATCGCACGGCGCGACGTGTACGTCAACGGCGCGAAACAGGCGTTGCCGCTGCGGGGCAAGTACATGCGCCCCGACCCGTTGCCGGAAGGCTATGTGAACCCCGACCTTTTCCCGCCGCTGGCCGACTTCAACGAGGACAACTACGGCCCGGTCACCGTCCCGAAAAAAGGAACTTTGATCAACCTGTCGCGGGACAACCTTCCGGCATGGGCGGTGTTCATCCGCCGGGAAGGGCATGCTGTGTCGCTCGATGGGGACATGGTGCTGGTGGACGGGCGTCCGGCAAGGCGATACAAGGTGGAAAAGGACTACGTGTTCGCCATGGGGGACAACCGCGACGACAGCCTGGACAGCCGCTTCTGGGGTTTCGTGCCGACAGAGGATGTCGTGGGGACGCCGATGTTCGTCTTTTGGGCATGGGCGCCGGACATCCCGTTGACACGTCCGATCGACAAACTCCGGTCGATCAATTTCAAGCGCATAGGAACCGTCATCCGGTAAGGGGTTGGCAAAGTTCCCTCGCAAACCCCTTGTCCGAGACGACCGCCATCCTTTGCGCGGCGCCCCGATCCGAGCCGGGGGGGGCGATGGGGCCGGTTGGATCCAGCGCCCCCTCCCATGCGAATTGCAGCGCGATCCGCATCCGGCCTATATCTTGGGAATCTCAGAATCGTCGATGTCGCCCATTTGGAAAAAGCTCGCGACGAAGCTGTCGCCGACGACGCGCTTGCCGTTGTTGACGGCGGTGTCGATATAACACCGGAGGGTGGCGCCGCTGCCTTGCGCAATATAAAAGCGTCGCGTGCCCGTCGGCATGAAATTCTTCAGCATGTCCTTCATGCTGGTGCCCGCAATCTTTTCCAAGAAGGGGTTGCCCGCCTCCTTGCTCATCGCAGTCAAATCTCCATCGGATGTGTTCCCCTCGTAAACGTCGCAAGGGACGCCGGCAACAGTCTCGACACCGACTTTTTTCCATTCCAAGCCCGCTTTTTTCTCATTCACCTTCGGCAGCGTGAAGACCTGGTTCGGATGGTTGTAGAGCAGGGGGCTTTCAAGAGACACGGAGCTCATTTTCCTTCGCACGGCGACTTTGCCGGTGGCGGGGTTCAGCAAGTAGCTGTAGACGTCGTCGCCTTCCATGCGATAGACGATGGCCTCGGTCTCCGTGCGGTTGCCGCCTGTAACAACCGTATGGTGGTAAACGGCGTTCCCCTTGCGGACGATGGTATAGTCGGCTATCACCCCCGAAGCGCCGCCGCCCAAATTCGACAGTGCGGGATTGTACGAGATGCCGTCGTTATAGCGGAATTTTATCTTGAAGTCGTGCTTATACCACACGTCGTCTTCGTCGGACGACGCCGCGCCGGATGTAGCGGATTCCGCCGCAGGGGCTTCGCCCGCCTCGCCAGAAGCGGCAGAGGCGGCGTCTGCGGCTTGCGCGCCGTCGGCGTCTTTCCCGGCTTTCGTTTCGGCGAGCTTTTCCTCGATCTTCGATTTGATGGCGTCTTTCGCCTTTTCCTTGATGCGACCGCAAGCGGAGAGTGAGAACGCCGCCGCGAGCGCGAGCACTGCCACGAATAATTTCCCCGTCATAACCCCTCCTGAACCGTCAATGGCAAATCCCATTGCCATCTGGCATGTATGGTGTCCTTGTTTCCCGCACACGGCGTTCATTTGCCCTTCCCCGCCCCCCCTCATCACCCCTTTGCGGCGGGCGCCTGTCCTTGCTCGTCATAATGCCCTATAAGGTCGAGACGCGCCACGACCGCTTACTGCGCGGCTTGCGCACGCACGTCGATCTTCCCCCCGTAGCCGCCTTCGCCTGTGACATGGATGACGCACCTCCGCCCCTTATGGGCGTATGCCCATGTGGTGGCGGCCTTCTCCTTCGCCACCGCCGCACTCACCGCCTCGCCGCCGCCAAAGCCGGACAGGATGAGCTTGCCGTCGTCGGAGGCCGCCGCGCAGGCGTCGATCAGCCGGTCGGCGTATGCCTTCTGCGCATCCAACGTCAACTCGTAGTCGAAGGCGTATTCGAAGCTGTAGGCGACCTGCCCGCCGGTGGCGAGGTTCCCCGCCGTCTCCAATTCGTCGATCATTGCGGCGTCTCCGGGGATGGTCGCCGAGTCGGGGATGCCCAGCTCCGTCAACAGATCGGCCTTCTTGACGCCGGCGGGCGCGCCGTGCCGCACGAGGTGGAGAGACAGGTTGAAGTCGATCCATCTCTCCTCCCCGGAACCCTCGTCGTAGAACATCTCGCTGTAGCCCTTGCCGCCGTCGTCGAAACTGAAACCGAGCGACAGGGCGTATTGCCCGCCGGGTCGCGGGAAAAACACCTCGAAGTTCTCCCACCGCTTGCCCGCCAAGGCTTCGAGGTATGCGTCCTTGACGCGGAACCCCTTGCCCTGCAACTGCCCGACATATCCGAGCAGATCCTCCCGCGTGGTCTGGATGTATACGCCGCCCTGTCGGTCGCCGGGATTGGCGAACACCACCTTGCCCGCCTTGTATTCGGGAATGCCGTAGGCGTCGTAGACGCCGCCCGGCCACTCGTCGGTCTTGTTGGATGTGACGACCGCCACCTCCACATCCTTGGCGCCTCCCTTGGCGCCGCCCGCCTTCGAACCGCCGCACGCCGCGAATATGGTCGCCAAAGCCAGCGCGATCACGCTGACGAGAAATTTCTTCACCGGCATTCTCCTTCGATGTCGCGGGGGCGCTTGCCCGCCGTCGGCAAGCCCCCTTTTAAACCGTATTTGAAAATATGCCGCGCCCCTACTTTCGGGGCGTGTAGCCGAGCATCTTGTTCGCCCACGGGATGAAATACTTCCAGTTCGGGGCGTCGGTGTGGCCGCCGTCATGCTGCCGCCACGCCAATTGCCCGTCGAGCAGGCCGACGTTCACATCCGGCTTTTTCACCGTGCGATAGTCCTCCGTGACGCCGAGGTCCTTCGCCCCGAGCAGGCGGAACACCGGACCCGCCGCGACCGCCGCCATGAAGCTCCCCTGCTGGTCGAGCCAGTTGGCGTCCCCCTGCTCCGGGACGCCGTAGCTGATGAAGGTCGCGCGAGGCGCGCACAGCGCCAGCAGCTCGTGCGAATCGACCGGGATGTCGCCCGCGTTCTTGCTGCCGAAGGTCGCCTCCTCGGCACCGTACTTGACGAAATTGCCCGCCATCCAGTGATACTCGCCCGACGCGGTCAGGTTCTCCACCGCCTCGCCGAAGTTTCGGCGGTGCGGCTTCACCCCGCCCTCGCCGGAGGAGCCGATCAGCACCACGGCGAAGCGCGTGTCGAACGCCATCGTCACCAGCGCGGCCTTGCCGTAGCGGGAGACCCCTTCGATGCCGACGCGCGTCTCGTCCACGGCCTTGTCGGTCGCGAAGTAGTCCAGCAGGCGCGAGGCGCCCCAGCCCCAGGCGCGGAGCGAACCCCAGTCGTCGGGCTTGCGGAACTTCCCCTTGTTGGCGATGCCGACGACCCCTTCGGTCAGACCCGCGCCGTTGTCGGCCTGCACGCTGTTCGGGTTCAGGTAGGCGTAGCCCCAGCCTGCGGCGAGCAGTTGCTCGGTGGCGGGAGGGTCGCTGCCGGGAGGCGGCGCGAAGAAGAACTTGTTCGCCCCTTCGGGCGGCTTGGCACCGGGCATCATGCCGAAGCCGAACATGACCATGACCGGCACCGGACCTTTCACGTCGGCGGGGGTCACGAGGATGGCGTCGATGTTGACTTCGATGGCGGGTGCGCCGGAGTTGTCCACCTTGCCGACCAGCTCCTTGGCGAGGACCGGATGGTCGCCGACCTTCTCGTCGACCTGTGCCTTGACCGTCCAAGTCACCTTGGGCGCGTTCTTAGGCACGCGACCCAAGACCTCGCGCTCGAAATCCTCCACGATTTCGGGGCGGCGCTCGTTCCACCACTCGTCGGCGGTCGTGACCTTCTTGCCGCTTTTGAGCGTCAGCGGGTCGGGCCAGTCCGGGAAGGGGTTCGCCAGCGCCGGGTCGTAATTGGCGTGGTTCGGGTCTTTCTCGTTGCCGCTCGGCCCCGGACGGAGCTTCTTGACGCCGAGCTGCGACATCATGTCCCGATGGTCCTTGTCGAGCTTCTCTTGGTCCACCTGCGGCCACTGCGCCACGGCGAGCGCGGCGACGAGCAGCACGGCAAGGGTCGTCAACGCAACCACTGGCTTGCATGGTCTCATTTCCTGTCCCAACCTTTCTTTCTTCGCCTGAATCGGCCTTTGCCCGAATCGGCTTCGGTTAATAAATTCGGTTAATAAAAGAGCATAGGCTCTGCCATAGGTTCAAGGTCCGGTATCGCGACTTTTGCAAGTTCCTTGGGCTCGATCTTATGGAGGCCGCCGCCATACTCTCGACCTTGCGCGCACATCGCGGACGCGGCGACGCGGGAGAGCCGCATCCAGGCGTCGTCAAGCCAATCCTCCTCCGAAGCCAGATAGGCAGATGGTTTCGGAAAGAGCATCAGATAGGAATTGGTGACGATGGCCCGCGAGCGGTTCCGTATGAAACGGAACGCGCTGCCGTCCGCTGTCTTGCGCCGCCCCATGTAGGTGCAGACGATGGGGGCGGCCTCGCGCCGCTCTTGGGCGTACCACGGCTTGCGGCCTCGCGCCAGATAGGATTCCAAAACCGATGGGGAGGCGCTCCGCAAGTATTCCCGCACGGGATGCGGGAGGTCTTCCAAACTCCAGCCCGTGCAATCCAACAACGCCAATTTCTCGACATTGGCCGGCCATCCGTCCGCGTCCGAAAGGATTTCTTCGACAGGCGTATGGCGCGGGCTGGGGAGGATAGGGCGAAGGAATTCGTCGGATATCCCCAACGAATGGAACAGCTCTCTGCGCCTGATGAAAAACGAATTCCCTCCCGTGGCGATGCCGCGGCGAATAGAGAAGCACCGTCCCAGCGCGGTGCCGGTTCGAGGCTCCACGGGCGCTTGGGCGAAACGTTGCAGCCATTTCGTGGAACGGCGCAATTCCGAAACCTGGACGTTGTACGTTTCGTCGGGATCGGCAAAACTGGCGCCGAAAGTAAAAGCGACTTGATGGTCGCGGGCGGGAGGGGCGTTGCGGCAGGTCACCACGCAAGAGGTCACCAGCGCGTCGTCGAACTGCAGGTCGTCGGCGCGAAAGGCGTGTATGCGCTCAAGCGTCACATCGCCCGCAAGCCAGTCGCGGATCGCCGAACCGTAATTGACGCTCATGAACTCTGCCGGGACGAGCCAGCTGGCGACCGCCCCCGGCTTGAGCCGCGCCGTCGCCGCGAGCATGAAATAAACGTAGAGTCCCGAAAGGCCGGATACGCGCCTCCCGCACACTTTCGAGGCGAAATCGCCATAACGCGCCTTTTGCCCTGCGGTCAGGTGGTGGTGACGGACATAGGGAGGGTTCGCCACCAGCAGATCGAACATGTCGTCGGCCCTTCCGGCCCAATCGAGGAAGTCTGCGTTGACGATGCACGCATCGTCCTTCCACAAGTCTTTTGCCGCTTCAGAGAAATCAACGGCGAGTTCGACCCCGACCTTGGGCAAGGATGCCGTGGCGGGGCATTCGCACAAGGCGGTCAAAAACGCCCCCGTCCCGCAGGACGGTTCGAGGATCTTGGCGTCCGCGCCGAGGGGGGATGCCATTGCGACGGTGTAGCGCACGATTTCGGCGGCCAGCGCGGGCGGCGTGGAAAATTGCCCCAGCCTGTTGCGCTCGGCGGCGGTTTTCGTGCTGTCAAGCTCGTCTTGGATGCGAAGGCGGGCCTGCTCCCTGCCTGTCATAAGCCCAACTCCTGCATGTCTTCGATGCGGTGTTCCCAAATCCAGTCGATGCCTTCGGCCGCTTCATAGCCGAGATAGCCAGAATCGAAGTAGCCGCAAAGGAACAACACGAATTTGATTTGCTTTCCGTAGGTTTCCCGAAGTTGGTGTATCTTCTGGGCCTCCTCTTTACGTCGTTTGTTGGTGTTCGTGTAATCGCCCGCACTCTTGCACTCGATCAGAATCGGCAGACGGGAATCGCTTGGAGCCTTGGGCTGTATGATCACATCAATAGGCATATTGACGGGATTCTCTCCGCGGGTTGGCACATTTGCCCGAAAGGAATAACTGCCCTTCCCCATCGCCTGAAAGCCTTCCGCGGGGATGGCGGTGCAACGATATCCGAAGGAATCGAGATATGCGGCTATGGCTTGGAGTTGTCGCTCCTCTTGGGCGTTTCTGATTATCGGGTCAGACAAGGTGCCGCACAGTCTGTCGGCGATGACGGTTGCGGCGATACGAACTGTATTTTCGTCAGGAGCGGCGGGGGCTGTCGCCCAAGGTATCAGTTCATGGTCGAGCAGGCGTTTGATGACATTGCAAACTTTTTCCAACCCGTCATTCAGCGCAACAGGCGTCATCTGCCTTGGAAGTTTCCCGCTTTCCAGGCTTTTGACGAAACTGCGGGATTTTATACCAGACAGCCCGACGAGGCGGTCGCGGGCGATCGGAGGTGCCGTCATCATGCGCCATACGGTGATGATGGCCGGAGAATTCCTCAAAACTTCCGGAGAGAACGAACGCGCTTGGTTGGTGGCGGCGAAAGCATCCAAAACCTGTTGGACGGCGGCGGCGCGGGATTCCCTGAACGCTTGCGGCGTGGCGTCGAAGAACCAGTCGTTATACATCCGGACGGACTCTGCCACATCTGCTTTCCAACGTTCCACGCGGTTGGCGTTGATCATACGTCCGCTCCCAGGCTTGCCGGTGCAAATCCGCTTCAAACACGAATGTTGATTTTACTGCGAAACTACGCGGGGCGGTAACGCTTTTATCGGAAACGGCGGGGAAACAGACGCGGGCGGGGGACGTCGTTCCTATCGGTCGTCGGCGCGGGCGGCGCGGGAGTCCCCCCATGCCATCAATAGTCGAATTTCATGCGCCAACCCTCCCGCACCCGCCGCCGAGCGGGCAGCCGTCGCACGTCGGCTTCTTCCTGCAATGCTCCTTCGCGTTTATCACGATGAGCGCGTGGAAGTTGTTGTAGACCTCCGCGCTCTCAGGCAGTTCACTCTCGAAATGCGCTTTGACCGCCGCATATCCTTTGCCTGATTCAACCGGGTAGCGGCCGCAGAGGCGGTGGGTGTAGGCGTCCACCACAAAGGTCGGGAAGCCGAACGCATAAAGCAGTATCGAATCGGCGGTTTCCTGGCCGACGCCCTTTGTTTCGAGCAATTCGGCCCGGAGTTCGCCGAGCGGACGCTTTTGGACGGTCGGCACGTCGTACCCGTATTTCCCGTACCAAGCCGTGACGGCCTTCAGGTATCCGGCTTTCTGGTTGAAGAAGCCGGAGGGTCGGATAACCTCGGCCAGCTCCTCGACCGGCATGGCGGCTACGGTTTCGGGCGCGAGGTGCCCGCCGAAATTGGCGATGGCTTTCTCGACGTTCCCCCACGCGGTGTTCTGCGTCAGAACCGCGCCGACGACAACCTCGTATGGCGTTTTCGCGGGCCACCAATGCAAATCGCCGTAACGGGCGAAGAGCGTTTCATATATGGATAACAGCTTGCCGCCCATCGCGGCCTCCTTCCGAGTTTATACGGGACAAATCCATAGCAGTCTAAATCGCCAGCCATCGTATGCAGGTATGCTGTATCGCCTCGTCCCGTTCATATACTCGAAAATGTTGCTCTTGAATGCGTTTGCGCTTGCCTCCGTCAATTATCCGTCCACATCTCGCACTGCCCGATGACAGTGGCGATGGCGTCTTCCATGCCCTCCGGCGGATACTTGTACTTTTTCAGCAGCTTCTTGACCATCCGTCGCATACCGGCGCGGGCGGACTCTTTCTTCTGCCAGTCGATGGTGCGGTTCTTGCGGAGCAAATCGGCAAGCTCATGGGTCATCGCCACAAGCTCCGAGTTGTCATAGAAGTCCTTGACGGCTTCGGGGCGGGTCAGGGCGTCGTAGAACGCCAACTCCTCGTCGGTCAGCCCCAGTGCGTCGCCTTCGGCGGACGCTGTTGCCATCTCCTTTGCTATCTTTATCAGTTCGGCGATGACCTCCTCGTTGGAGATCATGCCGTTCAGGTACGCTTTCAAGGCGCGGGAAAGCATTTCGGAGAACTTCTCGCTCTTGACGAGATTTGTCCTGCGATAGAGAGAGACCTGTTCGGCGAGCAGTTTTTTCAGTAACTCGACAGCGAGGTTCTTCTCCTTCATCCTAGCGATTTCGTCGAGGAACTTCGGGTCGAACAGGGAGAAGCCCGTTTCCACGTTGGAGAACAGATTGATAACGCCCTCGCTCTGAATGCTCGCTTTCAACAGCTCGTTGATGCGGGCATTGATTTCTTTCAGGGACAGCGGCTTGCCTTCGCCCGTGATTCGGGTGAGGAGCGTCCGCACAGCCTCAAAGTAGGCGGCTTCATACCGCTGCTCGGCAGTAACCAACGAACGGCAGAGGGAAAGCGCCTGACGCAGGAGCATAGCCTCTTTGATGAACGCTTCCTTGCGGCTGGTGGTGTCGCCATAACCTACTGACGGCTCCGCGACCATTGGGAGCGGCGATCCAATGACTATCGAAGGGGACGGTCTGTCAATCGCCGTCAGGAAGTTCACGCCGCCGCTGATTGCCTTGGCGCGGGAGAGGTCGGTGGCGTTTGCCCGCATAAAGCCGGAGTAGTCGAACCCGTGGAAAAGGTCACGGCATACTTCCAGTTTCTCGATAAACTTCGGCAGGGCTGTCTTGGCGATGTCCGTATCGCCGTAGTTGTTCTTGTCGCGGTTGGTGTAGTCGTTCATCGCCTGTTTCAGAGCCGAGGCGATGCCGACGTAATCGACCACCAAGCCGCCTTCTTTATCCTTGTAAACCCGATTGACGCGGGCGATAGCTTGCATGAGACTATGCCCAGCCATCGGCTTGTAAACATACATCGTGGCAAGCGACGGCACGTCAAAGCCGGTCAGCCACATATCCACCACGATGGCGATTTTCAGCGGGTCGTCGTTGTCCTTGAACCGCTTTGCCATCTCGTCGCGGTGACGTTTGTTGCCGATGACGCCGCGCCATTCTTCCGGGTCTTTGTTGCTCTCGGTCATGACGACGCCGACCATATCAACCCAAGCGGGGCGCAGTTCAAGCAGCTTGCGGTAGATTGCCATCGCAATGGCGCGGGAATAGCCGACAATCATCGCCTTCCCCGTGAGTTCGTGCTGGCGGTTTTCCTCGTAATGCTTGATGATGTCCTCGCACAGGGCGGTGACGGTCTGCTCAGCGCCGAGGATAGACTCCATCTTGCCGAGTTCCTTCTTGCTCTTTTCGATGGCGTAGTCCTCGGCGTTTTGCGCCATGATGTCGTACTCGGCGTCGATGAGCCGCAGAACGTCCTCGTCGAGTTTCAGGTGTATAACGCGGCTCTCGTAGTAGACGGGGCGGGTCGCGCCGTCCTCCACGGCTTGGGTCATGTCGTAGATGTCGATATAGTTGCCGAAAACCTCAATGGTGGAGCGGTCTTTGCTGGATATAGGCGTTCCTGTGAAGCCTATGTAGGTCGCGTTCGGCAGGCTTTCGCGGATAATCAGACCGAAGGATTTCTGTATGCGCCCTGTCTTGCTGTCCACGCGCTCGTCGATGAACTGGCTGCGGTGCGCCTCGTCCGCCATAACGATAATGTTGCGGCGGTCGGAGAGGCACTCGGAACTCTCCTCGAACTTCTGCGCCGTGGTGAAGATGATGCCGTTTGCCTGCCGCCCCGCGAGCAGTTCCTTTAGATGGGTGCGGCTCTCGGCGCGCTGCGGCACTTGGCGCAGGAAATCGGAGCATTTGG
The DNA here is from genome assembly GCA_031271905.1 of Acidobacteriota bacterium. GTDB lineage: Bacteria > Acidobacteriota > UBA6911 > UBA6911 > UBA6911 > UBA6911. Next base: position 1,014 of record JAISUT010000045.1, on the reverse strand, counting down.
CGAACTGCCCGAATAACTGGTCGTCAAGGTCGTTGCGGTCGGTCAGCACCACGATGGTCGGCGAGTTCAAGGCTTCTTGCAGCAGATGGGCGTAGAACACCATCGACAGCGACTTGCCGCTGCCTTGGGTGTGCCAGAACACGCCGCCCTTGCCGTCCGTGACGGTGGCGTTTGCAGTGGAAGCGACGGCTTTACGCACAGCGAAATACTGGTGGTAGGCGCCGAGGATTTTTGCGTCGCCAGAGAAGCAGATGAAGTTCTTTATAATGTCGAGCAGCCGCGTCTTGTCAAACATCCCCTCAATGAAGGTGTCGAACTGGGCGTACTGCGTATTCTCATAGCTGCCGTCTTTGGTTTTCCACTCCATGAAGCGGTCTTCGCCCGCCGTAAGGCTCCCGGCTTTGGAGACGGCGAGGTCGCTCATCACGAGGAATGCGTTGTAGATAAACAGCGACGGTATCTCGTGCATATAGTTCCGCAGTTGCAGATACGCCTCGGAAGCGTCGGTTTCTTCGCGGGAAGGCGATTTCAACTCAAACACCACGAGGGGCAGACCGTTGACGAACACAAGCACATCGGGGCGCTTCTCGCTGTTCTCGGTAATCGTCCACTGGTTGGCGGCGGTGAATGTGTTGCGCTCCACGTTCTCATAATCCACGAGGTAGACCAGTGCCGCCCGCTGCTCGCCCTTATCGTAGTAGTTGACCGACACGCCGTTCTGGAGGTAGTCCATGAACTGAACGTTCTTTTGCAGGAACGTGCCGCCCTCAAAATTGCGCAGCTTGTAGACCGCCTCAGTTAAGGCGGCTTCGGGCAGTTTCGGGTTGACCCTACGCAAGGCGGGCAGCAACTCGTCCATATAAAGCGGGTCGGCGTAGTCGCGCGCCACGTCGGGTCCGTAGGCATAGCCGTAACCCAGCGTGTCGCGGAACACCTCGATAACCGCGTTTTCGTAGTTTGCTTCAGTGTATGGCATAGGGTGTACCTCCTCTTGTATCTATATCACAACGCCCA
>JAISUT010000022.1 GCA_031271905.1 Acidobacteriota bacterium | reverse complement strand
CAGAACCGCATGGGACACCCCCCTTGGCGGGGTTTGATGGGGCGTTTCCGCCCCGCGCCCCGCGTCTAAGACACACGTCCCCCTTCGGGGCGCGGCAGGCGACCCGCCAGATACAGGTTAGACAGGCCGAACAGCGTGAACAGATGGGCCTCGTTCTTGGCCAGCCCCTTGTAGCCCATCCGGTGGCGAGGTGGGCCGAGAGGTTGCAGATAGAGAGGACGGGTTATTACCGCTCGCGAAAAGGCTGGAGGCACACCACACCCCGAAACACGGGATCTGGCTGAACGTGGCCGAGATCGAGCTGAGCGTGTGCAAACGGCGATGCCCGCCCGAGCGAATCCCCACCATGGAAGACGTGCGTGCGTTGACACGGGCGTGGAACAAGGACAGGAACTCGCGGCAGTCAAAGGCGGACTGGCAGTTCTCCACCGACGACGCACGGATAAAACTCAAAAGGCTTTATCCGAAATTTTGATTTTTACAGTGTACTAGCCCTCCTAGCGCGCCGCCAAGCGTTGCAGGTTGAGCCGCGCCGCTCCGAAGTCGGGGCGGATTTGCAGGGCGCGCTCGATCCAGACCCGCGCCTCGTCGAAATCCCCCCGCTCCATCAGCGCCGCCCCCAGGTGGTTGCAAGTCTCGGCGTCGTTCGGATCCAGGCGCGCCGCGTCGCGGAAATGCGCGACCGCCTCGTCGATGCGGCCGCCGCCCTGCAGGGCGATGGCGCGCCCAAGGTTCGCGTGGGCGCGCGCGTAGCCTGCGTCCAGGCGCACGGCGACGGCCAGCTCCTCCTCGGCGCGCGCGAACTGGCGCGCCGCGATGCAGGCGATCCCCAGGTTGTTGCGCGCCGTCGCGTCGCCGGGGGAGAACGCCGCCTCTTGGGCGAAGTACCCGACCGCCGCCTCCGGCCTCTGCCACTGCATGCCCATCCGCCCGAGCTGCCCGTAGATCGCGGCCTTGCGCCGGTCGGGCAAATCGCCGCCCCTCTCGACCTGCCCGAGCAACGTCGCCTCCTGCCGCGACAGGCAACGGTCGCGCAACTCGGAGTCGCGGATTTGGGAGAAGTCGGCGACCATGTTGGCGGCGCAGAAGTCCTCCACGATCCCGAAATAACGCGCCTTCTGCGCGGGGGATGCCGCCGCGAGGTTCACCGGGTATTGCAACATCAGGTCGTCCCCGCCTCGGAAGCGGAGGAAATACTCGGCGTAGTCGATCTGCCCGTCCACGTCCGACTGGTTCGCCCGCCGCACCGAGGCGATGTCCTCGCCCAGCGTCGAGCCGACGGCGATGCCGATGCGCCGGACGATGGACTCGTCGGTCTCGTGCATGGTCTTGGGCGCCCGGTATTCGAGCAACGGCAAGTCGTCCGTGTTGAGCGGCCCCTTGCCGAACAGGTTCCGCAGGTCGTCGCTCACGACCAGGTTGTAGAAAAGGAGCGGGCTGCGCAAGGTGACGTTCGGCGACTTTTGCGCGTATCGCAGGTTGTGCGCGGCGACGGCGGGGTCGAGCTTCAACCCGCCCTTGCTCCCCACGAACAGGAAGCTCGACGGGCGCGCCGGGTTCGTGGTCAGCATCAGGCTCTCGGGGAACGCCGCGGCGAACGTCCGCCCGATCAGGTTGAACGACACCCAGTCCATCTGATAGGCGGGTATCCACTGCACGAACATGCCGCCCGGCTTCAGGCGCGCCGCCACGAGGTCGAAAAAGTCCTTCGTGTAGAGCGCGGCGATGCCCGACATCCAAGGGTTGGACGGCTCGCTCGTCACCAAGTCGTACTTCCTGTCGGTGAGGGCGAGGTGCGCGCGCCCGTCCTGGATTATCAGGCGCGTGCGCGGGTCTTCCAGCACATGGTTGTTCCATTCGAGGAAGTAGCGGCTGGCGTCGACCACCTGCTCGTTGATCTCCACCACGTCCAGGCGCTTGACGGGGTAGTGCAGGATCTCTCCGGCCGTGATGCCGCTGCCGAGGCCGATGACCAGGGCGTCCTCCACATCAGGGTGGTTCAGCAGGGCGAAATGCGCCAGCAATGTTTGCGTGTCCATGTCGCGTGTGCTGGAGGCGTCGGGCTTGCCGCTGTTGCACAGGTTGTAGTTCACGTCCCCCATCACGCCCGTCGTCTCCAGCACCGTGGTGAAGCCGCCGATGCCGTCGCCGTAGAAAAGGAGCTTCTCGTTTTTCAGGTCGGGGAAGCGCCTCTCCCAGTCGAAGAGCGCGGCAAGCCACCCCACCTGCCGTATCTCGGGCCGGTTGAAGCGGTGGTACTTCCCCATCGAGAGCATGACGTGGTCCCAACGGGGGAAGAAGAACATCAGCGCGGCGGCGAAGACCGCAGCCCCCACGACCGCAGCCTTGCGCGCAAGCGGCATCTTCCACGTCTCCATCCCCCTCGCCCAGAGGAGCAGCGCCGACGCCAATTGCAGGCCGACGACCAGCCGGATGCCGTCCTCCTTGCCGAGGAAGGGGAGCAGGACGAAGCCTGCGACGAACGAGCCCAGCACCGCGCCGGCGGAGTTGACGGCGTAGGCGTAGCCGATGGACTTCCCCGCCCCTTCGAGCGTGCGGGTGCATATCCGCCCGACCAGCGGGAACGCCGCCCCCAGGAAGAAGGTTGTCAATATCATGAAGCCGAACAGGCACAGCCCCTTCAGCAGGTTGAGCGTGAAAAAATCGTCCTGGAACTCATAGATGAGCTTGGCGAAGAATATCTGGCTGTTGCCCATCACCTGGCTGAAGAGCAGCGCAGCCAGCGCGGCGGCGACCTGCGTGGCGGCGAGCAACGCGACCGGGTTGCGCGACCTGTCGCCGAGCCAGCCCCAGACCATGCCTCCGACCGCCAGCCCCGCGATGAAGGCGACCAGCACCACGGTGAAGGAATAGGTGGTCGGCCCCACGAGCAGGCCGAGGAGCTTGGTCCACAGCACCTCGTATGACATCGAGCAGAAGCCGGAGACCGCAAAGGCCGCGAGCACCAGCGCCAGCGGGAACGGCGCCGCGCCCGTCGCAGGCTTCGCCCCCTTGGAGCCCTTCGCCTTCCGCGCCCCCTGCGGCGCGTCGCCTCCGGCGGCGGCCATCGCCGCAGGAGCGGACGCCGTCCCATCCCCCGGCAAGGAGACCTTCCCCGCCACGCGGAAGCTGACGAAGACGCAGAGTGCGCCGACGAGGGCGTTCAGCGCGACGGCGAGCGCGAGGACGCCCCGGACGCCGAGGGCGTTGACGAGCCAGAAGCCGCAAAGGAGGGAGCCCGCGGCGGCGCCGACGGTGTTCAAGCCGTAGAGCCGCCCCACATGCGTCCCGACCTTCGAGAGCGAGGTGACGAAGAAGCGGCAGAGCACCGGCAGGGTCGCCCCCATGCAGGTGACCGGCACGATCAGGAGGACGGCGCAACCGGCGAACGTCAGCAGGTTGTACAGAAGGAAGTGCTGGAACAGCCGGTTGTAGAGGGCGGCGCAAACAGGCTCGAAGCCCCGGAGGAGCGACGGCAGGACGAGGCAATACGCGCCCACGGCCAGCTCCAGCACGCCGTAGGCGCGAATCAACCGCTCCGGCGCCTTGGCGCGGTCGATCAGCCGTCCGGCGAGCCAACTGCCGAACCCCAACCCCGCCATGAACACGGTCAGGATGATCGTCACCGAGAAGGGGGACGTGCCGATGACCTTGACGATCATGCGCGTCCAGAGGACTTCGTAGACCAGGCCGGTCAGCCCGGAGATGAGAAAACAGACCAGGATCAGCAGATAAATCATGGGCGCGGCTTCCTTACGACCTACTTCGCCATGGCTTCGCAGACCGGGCGGACGCAACGCGGGCACCCCCGCCCGGAACCTCTCGAAAGCGTGTAAAAGGGAACCTCTAAAAACCCCGGATGCTGCGTTGCGCCTTGGTCGAAAATGCCCATTCGCCTCGGCGAACTCCGCTTTCCGACCTGCGTCTGCGAGGTTTTTGGAGGCTCCCGCAATATAAATTCGCCGCAGCCCGCTTGGCAAGGGTTCGACGACCCGTCCGAACAGAATCCGCTAGTGCTTGAAGACCACCAGCTTGGTCTCCAGGCCCTTGACCTTTGCCAAGGCGCGTTGCAGTTGCTTGGCCTTGGCTTCGCCGAAGATTTCCAGCACCAGCACGCCTTGCGGGGAGGAATACTCCACGCCCACTTCGTGCAACCCCAACCGCGTCTTGATCACGTCCCCGAACTTCGACAACACCTCCTGCACCAGCGGCGCGTCCTTGAGCCGGTCGGTGATGTGGGCGATGAGCAGCGCATGGGTCTGTTTCTTCTTGGTCGGCATGTTCCTTCCCTCCTCAGGGTGGTTTTCCACGGCCGTCTTTCCGACGACCGGGGGACGCCCTCCCCCTGAAGCCCGCCAGCGAGACGTGAAGCGGTCGCTGGCGGGCTTCAGGGGCGCGCCCCCGATTCCTATTTTCATATCCACGCGCGACGGCGCGGCGCCGCCGCAAACGCACGTCATTGTACCGCAAACCAATTCGCGCGCAAACCTTCGCGCCGACCCGCCAATCCGCCGTGCGCCTCGGGATGCGGCGGAGGACGCTTCGGGTGGGGGCGGCGGGCACCCGCGTTTGACAGCCGGCGCTTTCAATGTTGACGCCTGCCACGTTGATCATTATATTGGCGGCATGTTTGCATGGAATCGTTCCGCAGGAAATGCGTCCCGGCGCGAAGAGCGGGGCGTCGCGCATTTCAAGCCCTTGGCGGCGGCAAAGGAGAGAGGATGTTCAGACTCAAAGAGCACGGCACCGACGCGCGCACCGAGGTCGTCGCGGGGCTCGTCACCTTCTTCACGATGGCGTACGTCATCGTCGTCAACCAGGCCATCCTCAGCCAGGCAGGCGTCCCCGCCGGGGCGGCCGTCCTCGCCACCTGCGTAGCCGCCGCCGTCGGCACGGCGATGATGGCGCTCGCCAACGTGCCTTACGCCCAGGCGCCGGGCATGGGGATCAACGCCTTCTTCACCTTCACGGTCTGCTTCGGGCTGGGCTTCTCTTGGCAGCAGGCGCTGGGCATCGTCTTCATCTGCGGCGTCGCCAACTTCGCCATCACGGTGACGAGCCTCCGCAAACACATCATCGCAGCCATCCCCAAGGTCTTGCAATGCGCCATCGGTGCGGGCATCGGCGTCTTCATCGCCTACATCGGCGTCAAGGACGCGGGGCTCCTGCAATTCACGAGCGACCCCGGCACCTACGTGGCGCTGGGGGGCGGCGACCCGGCGACGACCACCATCGTGTCGGGGTCGGGGACGATCCCCGACCTGGTGCCGCTCGGCACCCCGGCGCTGGTCATGGCGGTGCTGTCCATCGCTTTGATGGCGGCGTTGACGGTGCGCAAGGTCCCCGGCGCCATCCTCATCGCCATCGTCGCCTCCAGCGCGGCGGGCGCGGTCGGCGGCATGGTCAGCTTCGACTTGAGGGGCTACATGACGGGGCTGGGCGGGGCGTTTGCGGAGCTAGGGGGGGTGTTCGGACAGGCGCTGCTGGCCATCCCGTCGCTTTTTGCGGACAGCGGCAGGACGCCGACGGTGCTCGCCACCATCTTCGCCTTCTCCCTGATGGACATATTCGACACCATCGGCACCTTCGTCGGCACAGGTCGCGCCACCGGCGTCTTCACGGAGGGGGAGATCGACGGCCTCGCCTCTTCGCGCGGCTTCAAGACCCGCCTGGACAAGGCGTTGCTGGCCGATTCGCTCGCCACGTCCATCGGGGCGCTCCTGGGCACGTCCAACACCACCACCTACGTGGAAAGCTCGGCGGGCATCGCCGCCGGAGGGCGCACCGGCCTGACCTCGGCGGTCACGGCGGGATGCTTCCTGCTGTCCGTCGTCTTCGCGCCGCTGGCGCAGGCCGTGCCGAGCTGGGCGACGGCGCCGGCGCTGATCATCGTCGGGGTGCTCATGGCGGCGCCGCTCAAGGACATAGAATGGAAGAGGCTGGACGACGCCATCCCGGCGTTCATGGCGGCGACGACGATGGCGTTCTTCTACAGCATCTCCACCGGCATCGCCATCTCGTTCATATTCTACTGTCTGACCAGGATCGTGTGCGGCAAGGCGAAGGAGATCCATCCGATCCTGGCGGTGGCGACGCTGCTGTTCGTCGCCAACTTCGCGATCACGGCGCTACGATAGTGGTTCCGCCAACCGACGGCGCAGGACGCGGACTGTTGCGCGCGGTGGTCGGGCGTGGGGGGCGCGGTGCCCGCCAACCGCCCCCCCCCCCTTGTGGCGCAGTCCCGAAACCCACCCCCCCGGGGGGGCGCCG
>JAISUT010000010.1 GCA_031271905.1 Acidobacteriota bacterium | reverse complement strand
AAGTGGGCACTGCAAAACGACACGCGGATGCGCGGCTAAGGTATATAGTGTAATTTCAACGGTTTTGGAAGGTCTTCAGAAATCAAATCGCGTCACAACACTCGGGAATCTACGATCTGAAGTGCGGCGGTCATTTTCCGCGACGGATGGGAGAATTATCTCGCGGCGGCAGCCAGCACCCGCGCCGCCCACTGGTTCAGGCTTTCCCCCGCCGCCTTCGCCGCGACGACGGCGGCGGCATGGACTTCTGGAGGTATCCTCAGCATCAGCCGCCCGCTCGCAGGCTTGTCCGGCGCGATCCCCCGTTCGGCGCAAAAGGCCAGGTAGTCGTCAACCGACACCTTGAACTCGTTGCGTAATCCGTCCACGGTGTCCGCGTGGAAGACGATGGCGTCGCGAGTGCCGAGGACACGCCCGACGAATATGTCGTCGCGCCCGTCGAAATCCACCCGCGCCGTGTAGCCCCGGTATGTCATGCTGTTCATGGCTCAACCCCCTTCGATCTCAAGAACTCCCTCAGCGACTCCACCTGGTACTTCTTCGCCTCGCGCCCCGGATGGGGACGGTGCGCGTGCCATAACCCGCCCCCGAACGATAACACCACCCGCGAGCCTTCCCGCTCGACCACCTCCCCTCCCATCCCGGCAACCATCGCCTCAATGTCCGAAAATGCGATGTTGGCCCGCGTGGGAGAATCGAATATCGCGGCCAGCGTCTTGCGGTGTTTCGTTTTCATGTGTTAATGAAAGCACAAAATGCTATCGCGTCAATGGTAATAAAGGTTCCCGTCGGTGCGGGGGCGTCCCTGCGGCGGGAAAAGTTGACATCGGGGGCGTTGTCGGAAGCTGGGATGGGACGGGGCGAGACGGAAAATGCTGCTTGTCCCCCCTATCTATTTCCCCTCAAATGACGCGATCAGGCGACATGGAGCGTCTTGATGTCGGCTACGGCATCTTTCAGGGCTTGTTCCGCGTCCCACAGGTCAACGGCACACTGAGCCTTTAGCCAGAATTCTGGCGAGTTGCCGAACAGTTTCCCCAGCCGTACCGACATTTTCTATAAACCGTTCGCCGGAAATCAAGCCTTTCGGTGCGCTGATTCACCGAAAGTGCCGCCATTCGGTGAATGAAATTTCCGATTGGCGTGCGGCACGGATTTTTTTGATAGGGCTGACGCCGTATGAATGCGCAAACCGACCCCGCGCCGTTCTTCCAGGCCAATCCGGTGCGGGGCGAGACGGGGGTAGACCGCCCGCACGCATCGCCGCCTCGAATTCGGGGCGCGGGCGATTTTATAGGCGAAATTTTCGGGGAATGCGGGTATCATGTCTGTTTCGTTTTTAAGGCTATCGTTTTACAAGGACACGGGATGCTCGACAACCTATCGCACAAGCTACAGAAGATCGTCCGCAACCTGAGCGGGCAGGGGAGGGTTTCCGCCCGTCACGTCGAAGAGATGGCGCGCGAGATACGCAACGCCCTGCTCGACGCGGACGTCCACTTCAAGATCGCCAAGGAATTCGTGGAGCGGGTCAAGCAGAAGGCGCTCGGGCAGGACGTCCTGGAGTCGCTGACCCCCGGTCAGCAGGTCATCCGCGTGGTGCGCGACGAGCTGGTCGAGCTCCTAGGGGGGGCGCAGACCGAGTTGCGGTTCGCCAAGCAGCCCCCCGGCGTCTTCCTGATGGTCGGCCTGCAGGGCTCCGGCAAGACCACCAGCACCGCCAAGCTGGCGAACTGGCTCAAGAAGAACAACCATTCGCCGCTGCTGGTCTCGGTGGACGTCTACCGTCCGGCCGCCATCGAGCAGTTGCGGGTGCTGTGCGAGGCGAACGAGCTGAAGTTCTTTGACGACCCGGAGGACAAAGACCCGGTGTCGCGCTCCGAAAAGGCGCTTCGCTTCGCGCGCAACGGCGGCTACGACGTGCTCCTCATCGACACGGCGGGACGCCTGCACATCGACGGGGAGATGATGCGGGAGCTGGAGCGCATCCGCTCGGTCGCCCCGCCGGTCGAGACGCTGCTCGTCACCGACGCCATGACCGGGCAGGACGCCGTCAAGAGCGCCAAGGAGTTCCACGAGCGGCTGGGGCTGACCGGCGTCGTCCTCACCAAGATGGACGGCGACGCCCGCGGCGGCGCGGCCCTCTCCATCAAGGCCGTGACCGGGCAGGCGATCAAGTTCGTCGGCACGGGCGAGAAGGTCGATGCGCTCGAGCAGTTCTTCCCCGACCGGCTGGCGGGGCGCATCCTCGGCATGGGCGACGTGCTTTCGCTGATCGAGAAGGCCGAGGAGGCCGTCGATAAGGAAAAAGCCGCCGAGATGGCGGAGAAGCTGAGCGACGGCGAGTTCAGCCTCGACGACTTCCGCGAACAGTTGAAGCAGGTGCGCTCGATGGGCCCGATAGACCAGATCCTGGGCATGCTCCCGAACATGGGGCCGCTGCGCGGCATCAGCCAGGTGAAGGTGGATGAAAAGGAGCTGGTCCACATCGACGCCATCATCGGCTCCATGACCCCGCGCGAGCGCGAGAACCACCAGATACTCAACGGCAGCCGGAAAAAGCGCATCGCGCGCGGGTGCGGCCGCCCGGTCTCGGAGATCAACCAGCTCTTGAAGCAGTACGTGGAGGCGCGCAAGATGATGCGCAGCCTCAGCCGGGGCATCGTCCCGAGCATGTTGCGCGGCGTGAGAATGCCCAGGTTCCCCGGGCGGTGAGGGCCAGGGCGCAGGAAATTTACGGTGGTTGAAACCACCGGGGTTGTGTGTCAGAATTACCGGCACCTCAACCCCGCATTAGCGGTGAATAATCGAGGTTAAGGTCTTTCAGTGGCGAGGAGGAGTTTTGCTTAGGATACGGTTGACACGCATAGGGGCGAAAAAGAAGCCCTTTTACCGGGTGGTGGTTTCAGAGCAGCGGCAGAATCGCGACGGGAGTTTCGTGGAGATCCTCGGACATTACAATCCGAAGACCGATCCGCCCGCGGTCGAGTTGAAAATGGACAGGGTCCAACACTGGCTGTCCTGCGGCGCCCAGCCGTCGGAGACCGTCAGATCCTTGATCAACAAGGCGTCGAAGGCGTCGGCACCCGCGTCTGCGTAGCCGCCGCGAGGCGCTTTCCGGCGTCTTCACCGGCGCGACCGCCAACACCCCGGCCGTGTTTCCCTGTGTCTCGAAGGAGGCGGATATGAAAGATCTGGTGGAAAAGATCGCGAAATCCCTTGTGGACAATCCGGAACAGGTGGTGGTGACCGAGGTGGACGGCGAGCAGACGACTGTCTTGGAGTTGAAGGTCGCCCCCGGGGACTTGGGCAAGGTGATCGGCAGGCAGGGGCGGACCGCCCGGTGCATCCGCACGCTCCTGGGTGCGGCGGGCATGAAGCTCAAGAAGCGCTTCGTCCTCGAAATCCTAGAATAAACCTTGGAACAATGGGCACCCCGGAATTCATCGCCATCGCCAAGATCGCCCGCACACGGGGCAATCGCGGCGAGGTGCTGGCGGACTTGTACACCGATTATCCCAATCGCTTCGACGGCTTGAGGGAGGTGTGGCTGGAGTTCGACGACGGGGCGCGGCAAGGGCGGGCAAGCCGGGTCAAGAAGGCGCTGGAGAACGTCTGGGAGCACAAGGGGCGGACGGTGCTCAAGTTCGCCGGGGTGGACACCATCGGCGACGCCGAGGCGTTCGCCGGTTGCTGGGTGGAGGTTCCCATCGAGCAGGCCGTGCCGCTCCCCGAAAGCACCTACTTCGACCATGACCTGGTCGGATGCGCGGTGGAGGACGCTGGCGGCGTCCGGGTCGGGACGGTCTCCGAGGTTCTGCACATCGCGGACAACGCGCAGCTCGTCATCCGCAAGGAGGACTCCGCAGACGGGCGGGAGCACCTGATCCCGGCGGCGGCGAGCATATGCGTGAAGATCGACGTCGTGGGAAAGCGGATAACCATCGACCCGCCGGAAGGGCTGATGGAGCTGTAGGCGCAAGATCCGCCAAGGTGGCAAGCATCGGATTGCTCGCCCGCAACCCGCCCGAAACGACCGCGTTGCGGAACGGCGGGCGGTACAGGTCGCACCTTTCCGGGTTCGGCCTGGGTGTGGCGATGCGCTGGCATGAGATGGGCGGGCATGACCAGGTTTGATATCATAACCGTTTTCCCCGAGCTGTTTGCGGGCGTGCTTGATTGCGGTATCATCCGGCGGGCGCGTCAGGCGGGCGTCGTGGACGTCCGTTTGGTGAACCTGCGGGATTTCGCCAAAGATCGGCACAAGTCGGTGGACGACCGGCCGTTCGGCGGCGGCGAGGGGATGGTGTTCATGCCCGGCCCGCTCTTCGAGGCGGTGGAGTCATGCCAGTCCGGGCACGTCGCCGGAGGGGATGCCGCCGGGATCGGGGCGTCTGACGCGGGCAAGGGGGAGGTCGTGTTTTTGACTCCCCAGGGTCGGATCTGGTCGCAGGAAATGGCAGAAGAATTTGCTACATTTTCGCACTTGATTTTGATTTGCGGTCGATACGAAGGAGTGGACCAGCGGGTCGTCGATCATCTCGTGGACAGGGAGGTCTCCATCGGGGACTACATCCTCACGGGAGGGGAGATACCGGCCATGGCCCTCCTTGATTCCGTTGTGCGGTTGCTTCCCGGCGCCTTGGGGTGCGGGGAGTCGGCGGTCAACGAAAGTTTCTCGACGGGTTTGCTGGACTATCCGCAGTATACGCGGCCAGCGGAATTTCGTGGGTACGCAGTCCCGGACGTGTTGCTTTCGGGCGATCACGCAAAGATCGAAAAATGGCGTAGAGAAAAAGCTTTGGAGAAAACTAAACGGGTCCGGCCGGATCTGGTGGACAGGTGCGCGGCCCGAAATTCCCGAAATTAAGGAGTGGCAGTCATGGATTTGATACGGGCAGTGGCAAGCTCGCAGATTAGGGCCGATTTTCCCAGCTTTCGTCCAGGAGACACGGTAAAGGTCCATGTGAAGATCAAGGAAGGCGATAAGTACCGCATCCAGGTGTTCGAGGGCGTCGTCATCGCCCGGAAGCACAACGGCATCTCATCGACCTTCACGGTTCGGAAAGTGTCGTCTGGATATGGCGTCGAGCGTATCTTCCCGACGAATTCGCCCATCATCGAGAAGATGGAGGTGGTGAAGAGCGGGAAAGTCCGCCGCGCGCGCCTGTATTATCTGCGCGGCCGCCGCGGCAAGGCCGCCCGGTTGAAGGAAGTGGGCAGGGGCGCGCGCGGGTCTGCGGCGCACGCCCAGGCGCAGGCTGCGCAGTAACCCCGATCCCCACCCGACAGCTCCCCTACAGGCGATGAGGGGAGCTGTCGAAAGCGGCGGCGCTTTTTCTCGGTGGCGTTTTTTCCGGGATCGGAACCTTCTGTATTGAAGATTGACGATAGTCGGTGGAAGCGTTGGCTGGAGGAAGAGTCGTTGGCCGCAGATAACAAGAAGAAGAAATTACTGGCGGGTGCCGAAAAATACGCGCTTCAAGGGAAGCTCCGCCAAGCCATCGCCGAATACCTCAAGGCGGTCGAAATCGACCCCGAGGACAGCACCATCCTCAACACCATCGGCGACCTGTATCTGCGGCAGAACGACGTCGCCTCCGCCAACCGCTATTTCAAGCAGGTGGCGGAGAAATATGCAGAGACCGGCTATTTCCTCAAAGCGGTCGCCATCTACAAGAAAATCCTCAACTCGTCCCCCGACGATTGCCAGCTCATCTCCACGGTGGCGGCGCTCTACGCCAGACAGGGCTTGGCGATGGAGGCTTGCGCCCAGTACACGCGCGTCATCGGGCTGCTGGAACGGACTGAGCGCGGGCAGGAGGCGAAGGCGTTCTACGAAAAGATCGCAGAACTGGATCCGTCCAACGTCGACGTCCGGCGGAAGCTGGCGGCATGGTACCGGGATGAGGGCGACCTAGGGCGGGCGCAAGCCTGCTGGGGCGGCGCGGCGCGGGCGGAGGCGAAGGCGGGGAACTTCGCGGCCGCGATAGGGTCTTGGCGCAACGCCATGGAGGCGGCACCGCTCGACGTCGGGATGTTGCAAGAGTTCGCGGACTGCTGCCTGAAGGGGGGGGATCCTGCCGCCGTGCTCGAACCGCTGCAAAAAGCGGTGAACGCCAACCCCGAGAACCTCGACCTGAAGGAGCTGCTGGGGCGGGTGTTCCTGGCGACGGGCGATTTCGACGAAGCCCTCGCGACGGCGCAGTCCGTGTTCAAGGCGACCCGCTCCCGGTATGAAGGCTTCTTCGAGGCGGGGCGCGCATTGCTGGACAAGGAGGCGTACGACCAGGCGTCCGGTTGCCTGGACGCGGTCGTCCCCACGCTGCTGTCCCGTCTGGAACCGGGGCGGGCTGTGGAGTTCTACCAGGCGATCCTCGAACGCGACCCCCGGCACGAGCTGACGCTGATCAAGCTGGCGTCGGTCTATTCGGCGACCGGCGACCAGGCGGGATACCTGGGCGCATTGCATACGCTGGCGGACGGGTACATGGAATCCGAGCGGCACATCGAGGCGCTGGAGCACATCGAGAAGATATTGCAGGCGGATCCCGGTGACGACCGGTATTGCCAACTGCATCGTGATGTGTTCGCCAAAGCCTACCCCGGCATGGCTTACACCCCTCCCGCGATGCGTCAGGAGACGCAGAGCCTGGGCGAGATCGTGCAAAACTGCCAGAACGCCGAGGGGGCGGACGCCTGCGAGAACATCCGCGAAGCCGATACGCTCTTGAACTACGGGCTTTTGGACCGGGCGCTCAACGTGCTGCGGAGGCTGGAGGCGCGGGATCCCTACGACAAGGAAGTCCATCGCAGGCTGCTGTCCGTCTACAAGGCGATCCAGAATAACGACGAAGCGGCGAAGCAATGCCTGTTGCTGGCGTTCCTGTACCGCACGGAAACCAACGAGGTGCTGTCGAAGAACTTCCAGATCGAAGCCGGGCAGTTGGCGCCCGACCTCGTCGCCAACGTGGACTTGGAGCAGTTGGTGCAGGAGCGCGGCATCCGGGTCCGTGGGGACGAAGCGCCCGACAAGGACGAGCTGGACCTCTCCCCCGACCTGCTGGACACCCTGTTCGAGGATGCGGCGAAATCGGTGGGGCTGAAGGCGGACGACGCCCCGGAAGCGCTGGACATCCCCGAGGCGGGCATGGACGCGGCGGGACGGCACGCCGACGGTCCCGCAGCCCCAGGGAGGACGGCCTTGGAACTGCACGACGTGCCGTCACCGGAGAGACCGCCAGAGGCGCGGCTCCAGGAAATCGACGTCTACATCAACCTCGGATTCAACGACGAGGCGCGCGCCAAACTCGACGAGCTCGCCCGCACCGCCCCAGGCCACCCGGAAATCCTCGCCCGCCGCCAACGGCTCGCCCAAGCGGGGAGCGCCTCCCCCGTGTCGATCCCCGCCGCGCCGCAGGCGCCGCAAGTGACTGCGGACGACTCCATCGAGGCGCAGATGGCGGCGGCGCAATCCAAGCGCGACCAGGATTTCGCGTTGGGGACGTTCCTCGACGAGCACACGGATCAGTTGGTGGTGCAAAGGGAGGAAAAGGAGATGGGGGGGGCGGCGGCGACGCCTGTCGCAATGGCACCCGTGGCGACGCCCGCGCCCGCGCCCCCCGCGGTCCAGGCGGCGCCGCCTGCAGCGACGGCTCCGCCGAAGCCGGCGGCGGCCATCGCCCCTCCGATGCCCGCCCCACCGGCGCCCGCGCTCCCGGGCATCGCGCTCCTGAACATCGCGACCCCGGCGGCGACGCCTGTCGCAATGGCACCTGTGGCGACGCCCGCGCCCGCGCCCCCCGCGGTTCAGGCGGCGCCGCCTGCAGCGACGGCTCCGCCGAAGCCGGCGGCGGCCATCGCCCCTCCGATGCCCGCCCCACCGGCGCCCGCGATTCCGGGCATCGCGCTCCTGAACATCGCGACCCCGGCGGCGACGCCTGTCGCAGTGGCACCCGTGGCGACGCCCGCGCCCGCGCCCCCCGCGGTCCAGGCGGCGCCGCCTGCAATCCCAGGGGAGCCGCCCTCGAAGGTGAACGGCATGTTCGCGGATCTGTTCGACGAAGTGAGCGCGCCTGCCGATCCCGCCGTCGAGAAGGCTTCTTTCGAGGATCACTTCAACATGGGCATCGCCTTCAGCGAAATGGAGCTGTATGACGAGGCGGTCAAGGAGTTCGAAGCCGCCGTCAGGCACTTGGAGTTGCGCCGGGGCGACCTGCGGGTGCTCCAATGCTGCGAGCGGTTGAGCCATTGCTACCTGCGCAAGAACATGCCGACATCGGCGCTGCGCTGGTGCCAGACGGGATTGAATCTGACGGAAAAGTCTTCGCACGAAGACATGGCGTTCCGCTATGATATGGGGGTCGCGCATGCGTTGGCGGGCGACGCCGACCAGGCGTTGGTCTGTTTCGACCAGGTGTTTCGTAGGGATCCCGGCTATCGGGACGTGGCGCAGAGAATCGACGAGTTGAAGGGCGGTTTACAGAAGCATGCGGTCTAAGGAAGCCTATCGAGATGATGCCGTGTCCCCGGCAGGGGCGTCCGAACCACGTCCATGCGTCTTCTGGCGCACCGCCCACGTCCTCGTCGGCGTCGTCCTCATATGCCTCCCGTGGACGAGGGCGTGGGAGAACAACCTGATCCTTTCCTTCTATCCCCAGATCGAGCCCGTCATGCTCAGCGCCTTTTTCAAAGGCGCCGTGATAGGACTCGGGATCGACAACGTCCTCGTAGGCATTCACGATGTCATACAAGCCAAGTTCGGCGCCCGGCGCAGAGCCGCAGGCAATTTCTTCTGAGCGCCGCCCGCTTTCCTATTACATAACCGACCGTCGCGCATTGCCGTCGCCCGACGAGGCGTCGCTCCTCGCCATCGTGCGCCGGACGCTCGCGCGAGGGGTGGATTTCATCCAGGTTCGCGAAAAAGACCTGTCCGACCGCAGGCTGTTCGAACTCGCCCGCCGCGTCGCGGAGCTGGCCCGGGAGGCGGCGCGAAGGCGGGGGGGCGGGCCGCGTTGCAAAGTCCTGGTCAACGGCAGGGCGGACATCGCGCTGGCGGCGGGCGCGGACGGGGTGCATCTGCCTTCGTCGGGGTTGGGCGTGCGCGAAGTCCGAGCCTGGGTTCCGAAAGATTTCCTGGTCGGGGCCTCGGTGCATTCCCTGCGTGAAGTCCGCGCCGCCCGCGAAGGGGGCGCCGACTACGTCCTGGTGGGCCATGTGTTCCCCACGGCGTCCAAGGAAGGCATGGGGCCGGCGTTGGGGCTCGGGTTCCTGCGGCGCGCGGTCGCCTGTGCGGCGTCACCGAAGTCGTCCGCGCCCGCCGTGCAAGTGCTGGCGCTGGGCGGCGTCACATCGGAGCGCGTCCCCGCCGTGCTGGACGCCGGCGCCGACGGATTCGCCGGCATCAGCCTCTTCCAAGCCGCGCCCTGAACCGCCGTCCGCCATCGTCCGTCGCAAGGGCGCTTCGCGGCGGGGCGCCGGGCCGTCACCGCATGAGGCTGCGCCCCATGCGTCGCAGGTCACGCGAGGACGCGGACTAGGCGGTAGTTCTTCCTGCCGTGGCGCAACACCAAGAATTGCCCGTCGATGACGTCGGCGGCCGCCACCTTGGACGCCAGGTCGGCGACCCGGCGGTTGTTCAGGTAGATGCCGCCCCCCTCGATGGCGCGCCGCGCCTCCCCCTTGGATCCCAGCGTCCCGCTCGACACCAACAGCTCCACCAAAGGCATCCCCCCCCCTTGCAGCCTCCCGCCGGCGACCTCGCCCGAAGGCACGTCGGCGAAGATGTCGGCGACCTCCGCGCCGGAGAGCCCCGCCACCTCGCCGCCGAACAACACCTGCGAAGCCTGCTCCGCCTTCCCGAGCGCCGTCTCGTCATGCACGATGCGCGTCATCTCCCGGGCGAGGCGCCTCTGCGCCTCCCGTTGCTCGGGCCTGGACTTCACGGCGTCTTCCAGCTCCGCGACCGTCGCGGCGTCGAGCCAGGTGAAGAACCGCAGGTAGTTGGCGACGTCGCGGTCGTCGGTGTTGTACCAGAACTGGTAGAAGCGGTAGGGCGAGGTGCGCTTCGCCGAGAGCCAGACGGCGCCCGAGGCGGTCTTGCCGAACTTCGTCCCGTCGGACTTGGTTATGAGCGGGTAGACCAGCGCGCCGACCGACTTGCCGCGCACGCGCCGCACCAGCTCCGCGCCGGCGGTGATGTTCCCCCACTGGTCGCTCCCGCCGGTCTGCATGGTGCACCCGAAATGGTCGTACAGGTGGAGGAAGTCGTACGACTGTAGGAGCATGTAGCTGAACTCGGTGAACGACAGGCCGTCCTCGCGCTCCAAGCGCATCTTGACCGAGTCCTTGGCGATCATGTAGTTGACCGTGAAGTGCTTGCCGATGTCGCGCAGGAAGTCGATCAGGTTCAGCCCGAGCAGCCAGTCGGCGTTGTTCAGCAGGAGGGCGGGGTTCGCCTTCACGTCGAAGTCGAGGAAGTGCGCGAGCTGCCCCTTGATGGCGGCGATGTTGGACTCGATCTCCTCGCGCGAGAGCAGGAGCCGTTCGGATGTGCGCCCGCTCGGGTCGCCGATCATGCTGGTGCCGCCGCCGGCGAGGGCGATGGGGACGTGCCCGAACCGTTGCAGGCGCGCCAAGGCGAGCAGGGGCACCATGTGCCCCACGTGCAGGCTGTCGGCGGTGGCGTCGAAGCCGTTGTAGAGTTTCAGCGGCCCGGCGGCGAGCAACTCCGACGCGCCCTCCGTGCCGCCGTAGACCAGTCCGCGCCATTTCAGTTCGTCAAACGCGCTTGCCATCTTCCATACCCCCTCCCCTCCCCCCCATGGCCGCCATGGTGCGAGAGAAGGGGAATTTTACACTGTGTCGCGGGGATGTGTGACAGAAATATCCCACGCCCCGCAGCGTCCGGCAGGCGGCGCGAGGGGGCCTGGCCCGTCGCGCCGGTGACGGCTGAGGGAACCTCTGGAAAACCCGGACGCTGCGTCGCGCCTTGGTCGAAAACGCTCATTCGCCTCAGCGAACCCCGCTTTTCGACTTGCGGCGACGGCCTTGTCTGCGAGGTTGTTAGAGGCTCCCTGCAAAACATCCGCTCAGAGCATGGCGCGGATGGCGGCGTTGCCGACGGCGTAGACGGCGTAGGCGCCGCCGAGCCACGCCGCCGCCGTCGCCGTGGTCAGCCGCTTCGAGACGGCGGCGAAGCCGATGGCGAGAAGCGCGACATTCCAGATGGTGAAGATGTCGATGGCCTTGGCGAGCAACATGGGGAATTCCGGCAGGGCGTCGTCCCCGGCGACGACCGCGATGATCGCCCCCAGGCTTGACGCGACCACGGAAGCCGCGTCGGTCGCTTGGATCTTGCCCGCCCCCTTGGACAACAGGATCACGGCCATGACGAGCGTCTGCACGACGCCCACCGCGATCGTCGCGTACAGCGAGACTTCCAGCAGGCTTTTGTACTTGTTCTCCGCGGCGGCGAACATGCTGAACAGCTTCCCGTAGCCCGCAATCGCCAAGGCGAGCACCAACGCCATCACACCGCCGGCGACGCCCGCCGCCACCGGGGCCGCCGTAGACATCAGCGCCAACTGCTGCTCCATCTGCTCCTCGGTTATCTGCCCCCGCGCCACCGCCTGCTCCAACGCCGCGGCCGTCATCGCCGTCGTGTCCACCTTGGTCATCACGCACCAAGTGCCCGCGACGGTGAGAATGACCGTCACGACGATCGGGAGCAACAGCCTCGGCGCACGCCCGATCTCTTCAAACGCCTCGCGCGGCGAAAAGAAGACGCCCCCCAGCCGCGCGAAGAAATTCTTCGCCTGCGGGACTTCCGTTGTGACAACCCCACCGCCGTTTTCCGGTTCCATGACGCCTCCCGTCCGCAATTTAAAACAAAGCCCGCGCAAACCCCGGGCGCCCCGCCGCGAAAGCGACCGCCATTATAACCGGAAGGGCGCCCCCCCCTGCCGCCGGGGGGCGTCGGCAGACCGTCGTCGGCGCGCCAGAGGCTTGCGGGGCGGGGGCGGGGGCTCAAAAAAAACGCTTGACCGTGCTACGGAATCATCGGACGATATGCCGACCGCACGGCCATGGGCTTTTTAAATTGAAACCGTCCACACGACGCGAGGCGTTTATGACGAATGCAGACGGACCGGGGAAGATCCTGAAACTGGCGCAGGGGTTCATGGAGAGCCGCATCCTGCTGTCTGCGGCGGAACTCGACCTGTTCACCGTCTTGCAGAAGGCGCCGCTCCCGGTGATGGAGATCGCCTCCCGCGTCAAGGGCGACCCGTCCGCCCTCGCGGCGTTGCTGGACGCGGTGGCGGCGCTGGGCCTGCTGCAAAAGAAGGACGGCGCCTATTTCTGCGAGCCCGCCGTCGCCCGCTACCTCGCGGAGGACTCCCCGGAGACGGTGCTGCCGATGGTGTTGCACGCGGCATCGCTCTGGAACCGTTGGGCGCGGCTCACCGACATCGCCCAAGGGGCGCCCGCCCCGACCAAGCGCCTGAACTTGGCGCGCACCGGCGACGAGCTCAAGTCGTTCATCGGCGCGATGCACTCGATAGGCGCGCCGCTGGCGCGGCAGATCGCCGCCGACGTCCAGCCGGGCGCGGCGAAGTCGCTGCTCGACATCGGCGGCGGCTCCGGCACCTACGCCATCGCCTTCTTGCGCGAGGCGCCGGAGATGAGGGCGACCATCTTCGACATGCCCGCCGTGATAGAGATGGCGCGGGCGCGCCTCGAAGGCGAGGGGCTCATGGGGCGCGCCACGCTCGTCCCCGGCAACTTCCACCGCGACGAGCTCCCCGTCGGTCACGACCTGGTGCTGCTGTCGGCGATCATCCACTCCAACAGCCCGGCGCAGAACCTCGAACTCTACCGGAAGATATTCCACGCCCTCGTGCCGGGCGGGCGGCTGCTCATCCGCGACCATGTGATGGAGCCGGACCGCATCAAGCCGCGCGATGGCGCCATATTCGCCATCAACATGCTGGTGGGGACGCTCGGCGGCAGCACTTACACATACGAGGAGATCGCCTCGTCCCTGGGCGAGGCGGGGTTCGGAGGCATCCGGCTGTTGCGCGAGGGCGAGCACATGGACGCCGTGGTCGAGGCGTTCAAACCGACGGAATCCTAGACGCGCTTCGCGCCGCCGGACGCCGGCCGGCTCGCTGCGGGGGGGGCGCGGGGCGATGATGGGGCGAAAGGCGCATGGGGGGCTTATGAAGATGATCGCCGTTCTTTCACTGGTCTTGGTCGCGGCGTTGGTGTGGGGGTGCGCGGGCCGCGCGGACAAACAGGCGTCTTCCGACGAGGACCCTTACCTCTGGTTGGAGGAGGTCGAGGGCGAAAAGGCGCTCGAATGGGTGAAGGCGCGCAACGCCGAAAGCTCGAAGGAGCTGGCCGAGGCCCCCGGCTTCGCCGCGCTGGAGGCGGACCTCCTGAAGATATTGGACTCCGACGCCCGCATCCCCTCGGTCGGCAAGGTCGGCAAGTGGTATTACAACTTCTGGCAGGACGCGCGGAACCCCAAAGGCGTCTGGCGGCGCACGACGCCGGAGCAATACCGCGCCGCCGCGCCGCAGTGGGAGACGGTCTTGGACTTGGACGCCCTGGGCAAGGCGGAAGGCGAGAGCTGGGTCTGGAAGGGGGCGGCGATCCTGAAAGAGGGCGGGCACCGCCATGCGCTGCTGCACCTCTCGCGCGGAGGCGCGGACGCGGTGACGGTGCGCGAGTTCGACCTGGAGGCGAAGTCTTTTGTGAAAGGGGGGTTCGAACTCCCCGAGGCCAAGACCGACGTGTCTTGGATAGACCGCGACCACATCTACGTGGGGACCGACTTCGGCGCGGGCTCCCTGACGACCTCCGGCTATCCGCGCGTCATCAAGCGGTGGACGCGCGGGACGCCGCTGGGCGAGGCCGTCACCGTCTTCGAGGGTAATGCCGGGGACGTGTCCGCCGGCGCGTACCACGACGACACCGAGGGCTTCGAGCGGGACTTCGCCTACCGCTCCCCCGGCTTTTACGACACGGAGCTCTACCTGCTCGGCAAGGACGGCGAGCCGCAAAAGGTCGACGTCCCCTTGGACGCCGACGCCTCGGCATTCCGCGAATGGCTGTTGGTGGAACTGCGCAGCCCCTGGTCCGTCGCGGGCAGGGACTACCCCGCGGGGACGCTCCTGGCGACGGGCTTCGACGGCTTCATGGCGGGCAAGCGCGAGCTGACGACGTTGTTCGAGCCGACGCCGAACTCCTCCCTCGCGGGACGGAGCTGGACGCGGCACCATTTGATATTGAACATCCTCGAAGACGTGAAAAACAAAATCGTCATCCTGACGCCGCCCGCAGGGGATTTGCGAGGGGATTGGAAGCGCGAGCCGTTCTCCGGCGCGCCCGATTTCACGGAGGCCTCCATCGGCGGCGTGGACGCCGACGAGAGCGACGAGTATTTCATGACGGTGAGCGGCTACCTGACGCCGACCACGCTGCTGCATGGGCGGCTCGCCACGGCGGGCGCGGCGGGCAAGCCTCCGGAGCGGCTGAAGGGGCTGCCGCCGTTCTTCGACGCCTCGAACCTGCAAGTCAGCCAGCATTTCGCCGTCAGCAAGGACGGCACGTCCGTCCCCTACTTCCAGGTCGCGCCCAAGGACTTGAAGCTTGACGGCGGGAACCCGACCCTGCTCTACGGCTACGGCGGCTTCGAGGTGTCGATGACGCCGTCCTACAGCGCCCAGGTCGGACGCGGCTGGCTCTCGCAGGGGGGCGTCTATGTCGTCGCCAACATCCGGGGCGGCGGCGAGTACGGGCCGCGCTGGCACCAGGCCGCGCTGAAGGCGAACCGCCTCCGCGCCTACGAGGACTTCGCGGCGGTCGCCCAGGATCTGATCGCGCGCAACGTCACCTCGCCCAAGCACCTCGGAGCGCAGGGGGGGAGCAACGGCGGCCTGTTGATGGGCAACATGATCACGCGGTACCCGCAGCTTTTCGGCGCGGTGGTCTGCCAGGTGCCGCTGCTTGACATGAAGCGCTACTCGCACCTCTTGGCGGGCGCTTCGTGGATGGCCGAGTACGGCGACCCCGACAATCCCGAGGAGTGGGGGTTCATCAAGGAGTTCTCGGCGTACCAGAACGTGCGCAAAGGGGTCGCCTACCCGCCGGTGCTCTTCATGACCTCCACGCGCGACGACCGCGTCCACCCCGGCCACGCGCGCAAGATGATGGCGAAGATGGCGGCCCTCGGCGCGGACGTCCGCTATTACGAGAACATCGAAGGGGGGCACGGCGCGGCGGCCGACAACGCGCAGCTCGCGCACCGCAACGCCTTGGCATACGAGTTCCTATGGCAACGGTTGAAATAGCCGCAGGCTGACAAGCCGAAGCAGGCGTGCCGGGAGGCCTCCCGGTCGAAGGCCGGGCGGGGCGATCCGGAAGGATGACCCGCCATGCCTTGAAGGCGTGGTTCCGCCGGCCCCGCCAAAGCGGTTTTTCGGTGCGGCGGTAAAGGCGCGAAGGCGGGACGCGCCGCCTTCTTTACACGCGGCGGCGTCCGCCGTCCAGGCGAACCGGCCGGGCCAGCCGCCCGCCGGCGCTACACTTCGCGCGCGGTGCGCAGCCCCGTGCCCACGGCGTCGGCGATCAGCGCCGGGTTGGCGCAGTCGCCGATGGCGTAGGTCTCGGCGACCTTCTCCCGGATGCCTGCGAGAAGGTCGTCCACCGGCTCGAGCGGCAGCGCCGAGACGATGGTGTCCGCCTCCAGCGTCCGCTCCTGCCCGTCGCGGTCGATGATGACCAGGCCCCGGTCGGTGATCTCCACGTACTCCTTGACGCCGCTCACCAGCTTCACGCCCTTCTTCTGGAACCAGATCATCAGGTGCGCCAGGAGCGCGTCCACCATCCCTTCGCCGATCATCTCGCCCTGCTCCACGACGGTGACCTCGCGGCCCCGGTGCGTCAGGAACTCCGCCAGCTCGCACCCTTGGATCGCGCCGCCGATGACGACGACGCGCTTCTTGATCGGCATGTACATCGCCGAGAGCTTCCGCAGCGTCTGCGGGGCGAAGAACTTGAGGGCGAATTTCAGCAGCTTGTGCAACTTGACGCCGCTGACCACGATGGGCTTGTCGATGCCGCGTATCTTCGGCACGGTGGATGCGCCGCCGGTCGCCAGGAACACCACGTCGGGCTTGATCGCCTCGACCGTGTCCAGGTCGGCTGCGTGGCCGAGCACGACCTTGACCCCGAGGGTGTGCAGTTGCCGCGTGAAGTATTTGACCAGCAGCGACAGGTCTTCGGGATGGGGCCCCTTGACCATGTAGGCGAGCGGCAGGAGCCCGCCCAGCGCGCCGGACTTCTCGTAGAGCGAGACGTCGTGGCCGCGCAACGCCGCGACCCGCGCCGCCGACATGCCCGACGGGCCGCCGCCGATGACCAGCACCTTCTTTTTCTTCTCGGCCCTCTCGATGGTGTTGTAAGGCGTCCCCACCAGGCCGTTGATGCGGCAGCGGCGGCTGCCGAGGCAGTTGTCGCAACCCGTGCAGGGGGCGATGTCCTCCATCTTCCCCGCCTTGACCTTGTTGGGGTATTCCGGGTCGGCGATCAGTCGTCGGGTCATGGCGATGAAATCGACCTTGCCCTCCGCGATCGCCTGCTCGCCCAAGTCGGCGTCCATCCTGCCTACGACGGTGACGGGGATCTTGACCGCCTTCTTGACGCCCGCCGCCAGCGTGAGGTTGGCGCCCGCCCCCTTGCGCTCGGCGTAATACTCCTTGGGGATGGCGTCCACCGGCACGGGCGGCTCGGGGTAGAAGAGCGCGTCGGTCAGGTAGGAGCCGACATGGTAGCCGAGCCAGTGGCTGCGCACCTGGATGGCGTCCGCGCCCGCAGCCTCCAGGTGCTTGGCGATCTCGATGCTGTCGGCGGGGGTC
The DNA here is from genome assembly GCA_031271905.1 of Acidobacteriota bacterium. Classification (GTDB taxonomy): domain Bacteria; phylum Acidobacteriota; class UBA6911; order UBA6911; family UBA6911; genus UBA6911. The sequence continues at coordinate 55,082 of JAISUT010000010.1, read as the reverse complement.
AGGCACTTGCCGTTATCGACGTTCACCACCTGCCCGATCTCCATCCCGTTCAGGATGATCGAGACCGGGAAGTCGCCCCCCAGCCGCTTCTTGATCTCGCGGACGACCTCCGCCGCGAAGCGCGCGCGGTTTTCCGCGCTCCCGCCGTAGGCGTCGGTGCGCCGGTTCCAGAAGGGGGAGATAAAGTTGTGCAGCAGGTGGCTGCTGGCGGCGTTGATGTCCACGCCGTCGAAGCCCGCCTTTTGCGCCCGCACGGCGCAGGCGGCGAACTTGTCCACCAGCTCCTCGATCTCCCCGACGGTCAGGGCGTGGGGCGGCTGGTTGTGGAAGTCGCTCTCGCACCGGAGGCTGGTGTCGGACGCGCCGATGGGCTCGCCGTCGTAAAAGGGGGCGGGGGCGATAGGGAGCTTCACCTGCCACGGGCCGTCGTGGTTCATCTGCATGAAAGTCGGGCAGCCGTGCTTGTGGATGACCGACACCAGCTCGCCCAAGCCCTCGATGTATTTGTCGTCGTCGATGCGGTAGCGCTCCTTCCAGCGCGCCCCCTTGGGATAGTCGATGGTGGGCGACTCGACCACCAGCAGGCCCACGCCGCCGCGCGCGATCCCTTCGTAAAACGCCAGCACGTCCGGGCGCATGTGCAGGTCGTCCTCATGCCACATGAGCATCCCCGCCCCCGACTTGATGATGCGGTTCCGGGTTTGCACCGACCCGATGCGACCCGGCGCCATCAACCTCTCATACTTCGCAGCGTCACTCATGCTCGCCCCCCGCGATCCCCTCGCCCAGCGTCCTGCGGCGCGTGCGCCGCAAAACCGCAAACCATCGGGGACTGTTCCTCGATCCCCGGGCATCGCGCCAGATATTACTATGAAAACAACGCGAGGCGCATCGAATTTTTTGTTTCCCGGCGCGTCGGGAAGTATCATGTCTCGTTGTTTGCGCCGCGTCTGCAAGGTCGCGGAGGGGGCGGGCGGCGGCTTCCAGGGCGAAAACCGCCGATGGACTCGGAAGACGCCGAAGGGGATGTCGGTTCCCCGCAACCATCCACGCCCAAGGGCGCCCGGCGGCAGCCGGGGATTTTTGGAGTCGCGGGGCAGGTGGAGGCGATGCACACGATAGGAGTCATTTCAGACACCCACGGGATGTTGCGGCCGGAGGCGTTGCGGGCGCTGGAGGGCTCGGAGCTGATCGTCCACGCCGGGGACGTCGGCTCCGCGCGGGTGCTGGAGGAGCTGGGGAAGGTCGCGCCGGTCGTGGCGGTGCGCGGCAACACCGACACCGGCGCGTGGACGGCGGCGTTGCCTCCGTTCGAGACGGTGGAGGTCGGCGGCGTGATCCTTTACGTGCTGCACAACCTCGCGGAGCTGGACATCGACCCGGCGGCGGGCGGTTTCGCGGCGGTGGTCTACGGCCACTCGCACCGTCCGGCGCAGGAGTCGCGCGCGGGGGTGCTCTATTTCAACCCGGGCGGCGCGGGGGCGCGCCGGTTCGACCTGCCGGCGAGCGTGGGGCGCCTCACCGTCCAGGACGCGAAGATCCGGGGGGAGGTCGTCATTTTGGAAGAAGGCGGTTCTTAGCGTTTCGTTTTCATAGTTCAAGGAGGGATTCCGTATGCCCAGACCCATGACCATCGGGGAGAAGATACTGGCCCGCGCCTCGGGCACGAAGTCGGTCAGCCCGGGCGACATCGTCCTGGCGAAGCTCGACCTGTGCCTCGGCAACGACATCACCGCGCCCTTGGCCATCCAGGCATTCCGCGACAACGGCGGCAAGAAGGTCTTCGACCGCAAGCGCGTGGCGCTGGTCCCAGACCACTTCACCCCCAACAAGGACATCAAGTCGGCGGAGCAGGCGAAGATCCTGCGCGACTTCGCCCGCGAACAGAAGCTGCTCTACTACTGGGACCAGGGGGAGTGCGGCGTGGAGCACGCGCTCCTGCCGGAGCAGGGGGTCGTCGTGCCGGGGGACCTGGTCATCGGCGCGGACTCGCACACCTGCACCTACGGCGCGCTGGGGGCGTTCTCGACCGGCGTCGGCTCCACCGACCTCGGCGCGGCGATGCTGACCGGCAAGGCGTGGTTCAAGGTGCCCCCGACCATCAAGCTGGTGTTCAAGGGCCGCCTGCCCAAGGATGTCACCGGCAAGGACCTGATCCTGCTCGCCATCGGGCGGCTCGGCGTGGAGGGGGCGAACTACCGCGCCCTGGAGATCACGGGCCCGGTCATCGGCAAGCTCTCGATGGAGGGCCGCCTCACGATGGCGAACATGGCCATCGAGGCGGGTGCCAAGACCGGCATCGTGCCGCCGGACGCGGTGACCCGCGCCTTCGAGGAGGGGCGCGCCCAGCGCCCGCCGCGCTACTACGAGTCCGACCCGGAGGCGGAGTACGAGCGGGTCGAGACGTTCGACGTGACCGGCATGGAACCGGTGGTGGCCAAGCCCAACCTCCCCTCGAACGTCGTCCCGGTCTCCAAGGCGCGCAACGTCGCGCTCGACCAGGCGATCATCGGCTCCTGCACCAACGGCCGCATCGAGGATCTGCGCGAGGCCGCGAAGCTGCTCAAGGGGAGGAAGGTCAGCCCGCGCTGCCGCACCATCGTCATCCCCGCGACGCCGCTCGTCTGGAAGCAGGCGATGAAAGAGGGGCTGTTCGACATCTTCATCGACGCCGGCTGCATCGTCTCGCCCCCCACATGCGGGCCGTGCCTGGGCGGGCACATGGGGATCCTGGCGAAGGGGGAGCGGGCGGTGGCGACCACCAACCGCAATTTCACGGGGCGCATGGGGCATGTCGAAAGCGAGGTCTACCTCGCCTCGGCGGGCGTGGCGGCGGCCTCGGCCATCAAGGGAAGGCTGGCGCTGCCTGCCGAGGTGCGCGGCGCGGACTGGGCGAAAGGGGTGAGGAGATGATCATCACGGGCAAACTCTACAAATTCGGCGACGATGTGAACACCGACGAGATCATCCCCGCCCGCTACCTGAACACCAGCGACCCGAAGGAGCTGGCGGCGCACGTGATGGAGGACGCCGACGCGAAGTTCCCCAGCCTGGTGAAGCCGGGCGACATCATCGTGGCGGGGAAGAACTTCGGCTGCGGCTCCTCGCGCGAGCACGCGCCCCTGGCGATAAAGGCGGCGGGGGTGGCGTGCGTCGTGGCCGAGAGCTACGCGCGCATCTTCTACCGCAACGCCTTCAACATCGGGCTGACGATCATGGAGTCGGCGGTGGCGGCCGACGCCGCGACGGGGCATGTGCTGGAGGTGGACGCGGCGACCGGGAAGATCGTCAACGTCACGCTCGGGAAGGAATACGCCTCCAAGCCCATCCCGCCGTTCATGCAGGAGCTGATCGCCGCCGGCGGCCTGATGGAGTACGTCCGCAAGGGCGGCTTCTAGCCGCAGGCCGCCTGACGCCGCCTGCGCCCTTGCGACAAGCGCGGCTTCGCGTTTTACGGCGGGGGTGTTCCGTCCACCCCTGCGACAAACCGCAGGTCATCTGGGGAAATGAAGACAGACAAGACGTTCATCATCGGGATTCACGGGCTCGGCAACAAGCCGCCGCGCCGGGTGCTGGAGCGGTGGTGGCGCATGTCCCTGTCCGAGGGGTTGCGCCGCCACACCGGGCAACGCCCCTTCTTCGACTTCCGGCTCGTCTACTGGGCGGACTACCTCAACCCCCAGCCATACGATCCGGGCGAGAAAGACCCGAAACATCCGCTGCACCTCGCAGAGCCGTACCGCATGGCGGCAGGCGCGGACGGGGAGGGGGAGCGGCGCGACGAGCCGCAGACGCTCAAGAAGAAGGTTAAGGACCAGATCGCCCGGGTGCTCTTGAGCGACCCTTTCATGCTCGCCTTCCCCGCCGTGACCGAGTCGGTCATGAAGAAGCGCTTCAAGGAGATCGATCTTTACTACTCCTCGGACGCCGTCGGCAAGGCGAAGGCCACCGCGCAGGAGGATCTGCGCTCCATCCTCGCCGAGGCGCTGACGAAATACCGACGACGGCGCATCGTGCTCATCGCCCACTCGATGGGTTCGCTGATCGCCTGCGACGTGCTGTACGGACTCGGCTTCGAGATCGACACCCTCGTCACCATCGGCTCGCCGCTCGGCATCCCCCTCATCGTGGAGAAGATCCGCGACGAGCAGGGGGACGCCGCCGTCGCGCCGGACGGGGACGGCAAGAAGCTCAAAGCCCCCGAGTCCGTCGCCGGCGCGTGGGTGAACCTCTACGACCAGCGGGACGAGCTGGCGTCGCAACACAAGCTGGGCGACGTGTTCACCTTCAACGGCGCGGGGGTCGCCCCGTCGGACATCGAAATCGTCAACGACTACCGCGTCGGCGAGCGCGTCAACCCGCACAAGGCGTACGGCTACCTCCGCTGCCGCGAGATGTCCGAGATACTGTTGGGGCTTGTGACCGCGAACAAGAGCGCGCGTCGCCTGCGCGTGGAAAACGGCCTGTCGAACATCCTCTTCAAACTGGGGCGCTGGCTCCACTGACCCCCCGCTGGAAACCTGTCGCCACCGCCGAAACCTTTCGCCGCCGCGGGACGCGCCATGCGCAGGCGGCAAGCGCCGTCGTGCAACCGTCGCGCGTCCGGCTACCTCCCGGCGGCGGCCCGGAACGGCTTGGGGTCGATCTGGTAGCGCGCCATCTTCTGGCGTATGCGCCGTTCGCTGATGCCCAGCGTCTGCGCCGCGCGCACCGCGTTCCCCTGCACCGAGTTCAGGACGTCCGTGATGATCTTGCGCTCCAACGCCGACAGCGAGTCCTTCAGGCTCCCCTGCGGCGCGCCCCCCTCTTGTTGCGGGGTGCGCAGGGCCGGCGGGAGGTGGTAGCCGTAGATGATGCCGTCCACCGACAGCAGCACCGCCTGCTCGATGTAACTCTCCATCTCGCGGATGTTCCCCGGCCAGTGGTAGCGGAGCATCATGTCCATCGCGGTCGCGGAGATGCCTTGGATGCGCTTGCCGTGCTTGCGGACGTAGCGCGCGACGAAGTGGTTCGCCAGTATGGGGATGTCCGACTTGCGCTCGCGCAGCGGCGGGACGTAGATCGGGAACAGGTTCAGGCGGTAGTAGAGGTCCATGCGGAATTGGAACTGCTGCACCAGCTCCTCCAAGTTGCGGCTGGTGGCGGAGATGATGCGCACGTCGGCAGGGGCGCCCGCGCCATCCTCCCCGCCCTTCGCGGGGAAGGGGGACTCCTTCTCCTGCAACGCCTGCAAGAGGCGCGCCTGCATCGCCATGGGGAGGTTGCCGATCTCGTCCAGGAAGAGCGTCCCGCCGCGCGCCGCGTCGAAAAGGCTCTGCCCCTGCGTGAACGCCCCCGTCAAGGTGTTGCGGACCGTGCCGAAAAGCTCCCCCTCGATCATGTCCTCCGGCAGCGAGGCGAGGTTTATCCGTATGAACGGCTGCTCCGCGCGCGGGCTGCCCTTGTGTATCGCCTCGGCGATAAGCTCCTTGCCCACGCCCGGCTCGCCCGTGATCAACACATGCACCTTGCTCGAGGAGACCTGCTTGATCGATTTGTAGATGTGCCGGAAGGCGTGGGAGCTGCCGACGATGTTCGATTGCCGGAAATGATCCTTGATCTCGTTCTGCAGCAGATCCTTCTCGCGCTCAAGGCGGCGCTCGCGCTCGCGCATCCGCCTGCGGCTCTCCACCGCCTGCGCCAAGAGCCGCGCCAACCGCCCCAAGAGCGTCACTTCGCCCACGAGCCCGGCGAAGTCGAGTCCGCCGGCGCCGCGCTGGCTTTCCATGAAGAGGCGGTCTACGCCCAAGGCGCCGAGGACTTCGCCTGCGGCGTTGCGCAACGGCATGCAGATGAAGGCGGGCGGCTTGTTCCACCGCGCAAGCTCCTCGACGAGCCCCTTCGCCCCCTCGCCCGACGGGGGTTCGCCGTCGTCGAAGAACACCACCTTGCGGGACGCCGCCGTCAACACGGCGGGGCGGCCGTGCTCGATCACCTTGTCGATGATCTCCGCGCCCAGCCGGCAGCGCCCCCCCGACTTCTCCGCAAGCGGGACGCCGACCGTCAACTCGGTCTCGATCATGCCGTTTTGCAGGTTGACCAGCGTCACGACCCCACGGCCCGCCTCCGTCCGCCTGCGGAGCGTCTCGATGAAGGAGCGCAGCAACGGTTCGACGTCCAAGTGCGCGCCCACCGCGTGCGAGAGATCGAACAACAACTGGACGAGGCGTCCCCCTTCGCCCACCCCCGGAGTCACGTCAGTCTTGAGATCAACCAGATCAGCCATGCGACACATCCTGTTCCCCTGCTTCCATGGAAGCAAAGGTCGTGCCAGTTCCGCCCGGGGAGGGCGGCAAACGCCCGGACGCATGCGCGACCCGCTTCAAACAAGGGTTCGGGAAGGGCTGCGGCTCGTGGCGGCGGCGCCGGGATGAAATTTCTCCACATACGATATGGTAATAGGAGCGCAAATATCATACGATATTGTTTCCGTCGGCAAGCCGCCAAGGGACGGGACGCGGGCGCGCGCAGCGTCGTTTCGCGTCGCCGAACCCCAAAGCCGGACGACGCCCCTGCGACAAACGACGAGGATGCGCCCCGCGCCTCTGCGGGGGGAATGGGGTGAATGCAAAAATGAAAGACGCCGATGGTGAAGGAACGAAAATGTAGGGAAAACGCAGCAATCCCCAGTAGTCGCGAATCGGTTAATCAATTGAAAATAAAAAAGATGCTTATTATATAGTTTTCTGTGGCACGCATCTTGCAATAAAGAACGCGGGACGGTTGTTGAAGGGCCGCGAGTTTATTGGTCGTTTTGAACTTTTCCGCTGGCCCGGGCGTCAAATCCCGGCGAGTGCTGGAGAGGGTTTTGAGTTTGTTGTGAATGTAGGGGGCCTCTAAAAGCCTCGCAGACAAGGCGTCTGCCGCAGGTCGAAAAGCGGAGTTTGCCGAGGGCGAATGGGCATTTTCGACCAAGGCGCAACGCAGCGTCCGGGGTTTTTAGAGGTTCCCTGTAGGTGTAAACAACCAAGGAGGATGTGTTAAATGAAGTCAAGAATGATCAAAAGCTGCTGTTTGCTGGGCGTTCTGTTGATGGCGTGTACGGGAACGCTGATGGCTCAGGACGAGCCTACGTTCAGCGCGTCGGCTTCCGTGGACTATTTCAACAAGTACGTCTGGCGCGGCATGAACCTGGACAACAAGAGCGTGTTGCAGTACAACATGTCCGGCAGCGCCTGGGGCTTCACGGGCGCCGTGTGGGCCAACATGCCCCTGACGGATTATACGGGCTACAAGGCAGGGGAATTCAACGAGATCGACTATTCGCTCGACTATTCCAAGGCGATCCCGAACACCGACAAGGTCAGCTTCTCGCTGGGGATCATCCACTACACGTTCCCCGGAACAGTTGATGTCGATCTGACGGCGGGAACCGTCGGTGTGAGTGCGACCACCGAAATCTACGGCGGCCTGAGCTTCAACGTGCCGCTGAACCCGTCGGTCACCTGGTACCGCGACATCGACACCATCGACGGCAGCTACCTCGCGCTCGGCGTCGGCCACACGTTCGAGAAGATCGGCGCGTGGAGCGACGACGAGTACATCAGCCTCGACCTGAGCGCCAACTTCGGCGTCGGCGGCCCGGCGTACAACGTCGGCTACTGGGGTGTGGAAGAAAAGACGAAGTTCAACGACTTCACCCTGAACGTCGGCCTGCCGATCACCTTGAAGCACGGCGTCTCCATCACGCCCAGCTTCCACCTTTCGACCATACTGTCCGGCGCCATCCGCGACACGTATAGCTATGGCGAGGGCGACTCCGCCAACTACTGGTTCGGCATCAACTTCACCAAGAGCTTCTAAGGAGGCTTTTTGCGAGGGCGTTCCGCTTTGGGGGGCGCTCTCCCGGGTGAGGCGCGGGTTAAGCCTGCGGTACCCCTGACAGGCGAAAGCAGCTCCAGTCGTGGACGGCCTTGGAAGGAAGGGGCCTTCCTCGCTGGAGCTGTTTTGCGTTCCGCTTTCCCGCTTGCATGGCACCCCATGTCGTGCTAGCGTAATGCAATCATTAAGCAGGCGGGAGAATGTCGATGGCTACACTGACGATTAGAAACATTGACGAAGAAACAAAAGAAAAACTAAAGGTTATATCGAAAGCAAGCGGACGGTCAGTCGAATCCCAAGTCAGAATGCTCATCGCATATGCGGTCGAGCACCCGTGGGAAATGACACCCGTGAAATCCACGGAAGGATTCGGCTCGTCTCTCGCGGCTTTGTTTGACGGCGACGGCGACAGGCTGAAAATTCCGGCGCGTGACGAATACCCGGACGAACATTTGAAAAAAGTGGATTTCGCATGATCGTCTTGGATACGAATGTCCTCTCCGAAGTCTCTAAATCGGAGCCGGAAGAGAAGGTCATCGCATGGCTTGACGCACAGGATGTGCCTACCTTGTGTACGACGACGATAACGCAGGCGGAAATCTTTCTCGGCATCGCATTGATGCCGGACGGCAAAAGGAAGAAGCACCTCGCCGTACGGTATGAAGAACTCTTCTCGAAACACGTATTTGGTCGGTTGTTTCCGTTCGATGCCGCAGCCGCGAAGATGTATGCCGGGATTTGCGCGGCTAGGCGCACATCGGGAAAGCCGATCAGCGTGATCGACGCCCAGATCGCCGCGATCTGTCTTGCGCGGGGCGCCATTCTCGCGACGCGCAATACGAAAGATTTCGCTGGCGTAGGACTCGAGTGCGTCAACCCTTGGGAGTATGCCCCGTGAGCGAACCTGACGCCTACAAGAACCCGCAGTGCGCGTCCTGCGCCTTCCTCCCGCGAGAGAAGGTCTTGAACGTGCTCAGCCACGTCGCGCAACTGCTCAGCAGCCAAGCCGGGGCCGAGCCCGCGCTGAGCTCCGTCTTGGAGTCGCTGGAGCAGGAGCTGGGGATGGAGCGCGGCACGGTGCTGCTGCTGTCGCCCGACCGGAGCGAGTTGCGGGTGGGCGCCCTGAGCGACCCGCTCCTGCCCGAGCAGGAGACGGTGCGTTACCGCAAGGGCGAGGGGATCGTCGGCAAGGTGCTGGAGACGGGCGAGCCGGCGATCATCCCGCGCATCTCGGAGGAGCCGGAGTTCGGCGACCGCATCCACCACCGCCGCGAGTCGGGCGGCGACCAGTTGAGCTTCGTCTGCGTCCCCATCCGGGTCGGCAACGAGGTCATCGGCACCCTCTCGGCCGATTTCCAGCAGTCGGACTCGCTGGCCGACGCCCAGCAGGTGCTCAGCATCGTCGCCAGCATGGTCGCCAGCGAGATCAAGGTGCGGCGCGAGGAGCAGCAGGCGCGCGAGGTGCTGGAGGCGGAGAACCTCCGCCTGCGCAACGAGGTGGCGGACCGCTTCCGCCCGGAGAACATCATCGGCAACTCCCACGCGATGAAGCTGGTCTACGAGCGCATCCACCAGGTGGCGGCCAGCGACACGACGGTGCTGATACGGGGCGAGTCGGGGACGGGCAAGGAGCTGGCGGCCTCGGCCATCCACTACAACGGGCCGCGCGCCAAGCAGCCGTTCGTCAAGGTCAACTGCGCCGCGCTCTCCGAGACGCTGATTGAGAGCGAGCTGTTCGGCCACGAGAAGGGCTCGTTCACCGGCGCGTTCAAAGACCGCGTGGGGCGCATCGAGGAGGCCGAGGGGGGGACGCTGTTCCTGGACGAGATCGGCGAGTTCTCCCTGGCGGTGCAGATCATGCTGTTGCGCGTCATCCAGGAGCGGGAGTTCCAGCGCGTCGGGAGCAACCGCGTCCGCAAGGCGAACGTGCGCATCATCGCCGCGACCAACCGCGACCTGGAGGCGGCGCTGGCGCAGGGGCTGTTCCGCCAGGACTTCTACTACCGCATCAACGTCTTCCCGATAGTGCTGCCGCCGCTGCGCGACCGCAAGGACGACCTGTTGCAACTGGCCGACCATCTGGTGCGCCGCTACGGCAGGAAGCTGGACAAGCCGATCCACCGCATCAGCACGATGGCGATAAACATGATGCAGTCCTACCACTGGCCGGGCAACGTGCGCGAGCTGGAGAACTGCATCGAGTACGCGGTGCTGCTGAGCACCGACGGCGTCATCCACGGCCACGACCTCCCGCCCACGCTCCAGACGCCGGACGCGAACAAGGAGCCGATGTCCGGCTCCCTGCAGTCGCGCATCGACGTGTTGGAGAAGGACGCCATCATCGACGCGCTCAAGCGCACGTCGGGGAACGTCACGGCGGCCTCGCGCGACCTCGGCATCACGGCGCGCATGGTGCGCTACAAGATCGAGAAGCTGGGCATCGAATACCGCAAGCTGTTCAACCGCTCGAAGAAGAAGTCCGTCCCCGTGAAGGGTGACGTCCCGACCTAATGCCCTGCAACATCAAAAACTTTGCCTCCCTGACGGTCTTTTTTCCGCCATACTGCGTTGTCGTCACTCGCCGTAGCGCCACCACCGCCTCGTTCCTCCGCCTTGTCTGACGAAAAAAATCCTCGCCAGTCAGGCGATATTTAGATGTTGCAGGGCGCTAGCCCATGCTCGCCCAAGTCCGTCTCCCGATCCTGCGCAACGCCAGCCAGACGACGGTCGCCGACAACGCCAGCCACAGGCATACGACCCAAGGGACGCCGGACGCCAGCCAATGCAGGAGACCCACCGCCCCGTACGCCGCCATCGCCAAGATGGTTTGCAGGAAGCTCGCCCCCTTGCCGACGGCGTCTTGGGGGACGGTGAACGGCAACCTGCGCATAGTGCGGCAGGCTCCGACGGCGCCCAAGGCGAGGAGGTTCGCCCCGCCCAGCAAGAGGTTCGGCAACGCGCCCCATCCCATCAGGGCGACGCCCAAGGCCATCGGCGGCAGCGCCGCCGGGATGAGGAAGAGCGCCAGCAGGCACTTGGCACCGCCGCCGATGAAGGGTCCCGGCCGCTCCAACGGCGCGAGGGAAAACATCCATGACGCCTTGGACTTTTCAGAGCATGCCACCTGTTGCAAAGCGACGCTCAACGGGATGCCGCCTATGTAGACGACCAGCAGCAGCATCGGCAACAGCCAGGGGAGCATCTGCCCGGGGTCGTGCAAGGCTTGCACGAGGCGGTCGGGGTCTCGGAACAGGGACACCGCCCACAGGGCGGCCATGTTGCCGAACTGCGGATAGACCTTCATCTTGAAGTCGCGGCTGCGGAGCGCCATGCGCGCCACGAACATGAACCCGGCGCGTTCCACCCCGGGGCGTGTCAGCCAACGGGCGACTCGCCGTAGCAAAGCCCCTTTCGCCGCATCCGTCGCGCCGTGCGCCGCCTTGCCCGCCCCGCCCCGCCCCGTCGCCACGGCGGCGACCATCCCCAGCTTCCGGTTGAATGACGGAGCGAGGAACCTCACGACCAGCGCGACCGACAGCAGCGGCACCGCCACGGAGAGCGCCAGGCTCAGGAACGACGCCGGTGCGCGCGCCGCGCCGGACAGGAGCAGGCAGGCGTCGGCGAACCAGAACGGTGGGACGAGGCGGACGAGCGGCGTCGCGGCGACGTCGATGTCCGGCACGACGCCGGCGCCGACCATGCGCGGCACGACTTGGGACGCCGCCACGACGAGCATCATGAAGGCGATCTGGAAGACGCCGATGACGCGCTGGAACTTCGCAGGCGTGGTCACCCGCAAAATCAGCAGGTAGGCGGCGTTGATGACGAAGACGCCGAGCAGGGTCTCCAGCGCGACCATCGGCCAATACGCGGGCACCCCCGCCACCCCCTGCATGACGGCGAAGGCGACGCACCCCGGCAACGCCAGCGGCAGCACGACCATGGCGATGCGGATGGCGATGTGCAGCAGCCGCCCCGTCGCGAAGGTCGCGTCCGTGACCGGCTTCGGCAAGATGACCGAGTTGTCCCGCACGTCGATGAGGACGGAGGTGAAGTCGGTGATCAGCGTGAAGCAGACCATGACGAGGAACATGGACATGAAGACCGTGAGGCGGGTGAGCGCGCTTTCGCCGATGGCGAAGGAGAACAGCAGGAATATGCCGGCGAGGAGCTGGCCCGCCATCATGCCCAGCGACGCCGCCTTCCGCTCCTTCCTGCCGCCGCCCCCGAACGCCGGACGGCGGTTGTCCATCGTCAGCTTGGCGGAGAGGATGGCGCGCAACTGCCGGACATCGACCCCCAACCCGCCGTACAGGGACGACGGGAGCAACGCGATGCGGAGCAAAATCCTGTCGATGAAGTTCATGGAGGCCCCAACCCGGCGTCAATCGAAGACGCCCAACAGTTTTTGGCATGCCTCGCGCGTCGAGTCGGTGGCGGTCAGTCCCGCGAAGATGTCCTCCAGGCTGCTTTTGTTCTGCATCTGGCGCAACTCCTCGAGGCGTCCGTCCGCCACGACCTCCCCCTGGTCGATGAGGATGATGCGGTCGCTCACCTTCTCCACCACGTCCATCATGTGGCTGCAATAGAAGATGGTCTTCCCACCCTTCGCCAGCCTGCCGATGAGCTCCTTGACCAGGATGACGCCGTTGGCGTCCAGGCCGCTGAGCGGTTCGTCCAAGATGAGGACTTCCGGGTTGTGGAGCAGGCCGGAGGCGATGAGGACTTTCTGACGCATCCCCTTCGAGAAGGTGTCCATCCGCTGGTTCAGGTCGCCCCCCAAGCCGAAGGCGTCCATCATCCGCACGGCGCGCTCCGACGCCACGTCTTCCGGCAGGTTGTAGAGCGCCCCCATCAGCATGAGGAACTCGTAGGGCGTGAGGACGTCGTACAGCTCCGCCAGCTCGGGGACGAAGCCGATGAGCGCCTTCACCGCGACCGGCTCCTTGCGGATGTCCATCCCCTTGACAAAGACCTCCCCCGTGAAATCCCCCAGCATTCCCGCGAGTATCTTCACGGTCGTGCTCTTTCCCGCGCCGTTGGGGCCGATGTAGCCGATGACCTGGCCCGGCTCGATGTCGATGGAGATGTCCTTGAGTACGCGGTGGCGGCCGTAGGACTTGTTCAGGTTGCGAATCCGGATCATAGGTTCCATGCCCGCTATCTTACCCCCATCGGCATGCGGCGGTCGATGCGTTTCTCGCGCGGCGCCATCGCGGCGGCACCCCGGTCACACGCCGCCCCGCCGCCGCCGGGATTCTTGACTCGCAATGCACGCCTCCATATAATGACCGTTTTTTGGAAGCTTCTACTAAGAGAAAAGGGAGCCTCGATGTTCTTGCGATTCCCGCGCGTCCTGCCCATGATTTTCGCCGGCATGTTGCTCCTTGCCGCCGCCACCGGCGTCTTCACCATGTCCAGCGCCCCCGCCGCCGCCACCGCCGCGCAACTCCCGCAGGGGGTCTCCGACCAGACCTACCGCGTCAGCGTCGATCTGGTGAACATCCTCTGCTCGGTGTTCGACAAGCGGACCAAGACGTTCGTCACCTCGATGGGGCAGGGGGATTTCAGCATCTTCGAGGACGGCAAGAGGCAGGAAGTTCGCAATTTCACGCGCGAGACCGACCTGCCGCTCACGCTCGCCATGCTGGTGGACACCAGCAACACGGTGAAGCAAAAACTGGATTTCGAGCAGGACGCCGCCACCAGCTTCTTCGCCAACCTGCTGAAGGAGAAGGATCGCGCGATGCTGGTCGAATTCAACACCTCGGTCACGATGCGGCAGGACTTCACCAGCGACGCCAACAAGCTGGCGAACCAGCTCCGCAAGCTGCGCGTCGGCGGGGACACGGCGCTGTACGACGCCATCCACATCACCTGCGACCAGAAGATGATCCGCGAGAACGGGCGCAAGGCCATGGTCATCTTGTCGGACGGCGAGGACACGGTGAGCACCATCAGCTACAAGCAGGCGGTGGAGATGGCCATCCGCGCCGAATGCACGATCTTCTCGGTGAGCATCAACAAGGCGGGTTTCTTCGGGGTCGGCGACAACACGAAAGAAGGGGACAAGACGTTGAAGAACCTCGCCCTCGAGACCGGCGGGAAGGTCTTCTTCCCATTCAAGGTGGAGGAGCTGGAAGACGCCTTCCGCCAGATCAACCAGGAGCTCCGCAGCCAGTACAGCCTCGGTTACGTCTCCTCCAATCCCCGGCGCGACGGCGGCTTCCGCAAGATCGAGATCAAGGTGCCCGAGGGGGGGGTGGAGTTGAACTACCGCAAGGGCTACTACGCCCCGTCCAACTGACGGAGGCGGCGCAGGCGCCTTGCCCGCACCGCCTCCGCGCCCGCTAGAACTTGTAGACCAAGTCAAACTGCCCGATCAGTTGCGGACGCTCGCCATCGAGGTTCGTCATGTGGTAGACGGTGGCGTTGAACGACAGCGCCTTGAGCAGCCCCAGGCCGAAGGAATACTCCCAGCCCTTCCCCGGTTCGGCGTTGTACGCGCTGGTCTGCCCCATGCCGACCGGAATGGCGTCCTCCTCGACCCGGCGATACGCCGCCGCGACCTGCCACGCCTTGAATTTGTCGATCTTCTCGTCGCCGAAACCCATTGAGAGAAGGTAGGCGCCGGCGTCGCCGTCGGCGCTGCCGTTGACGTTGTGGGAGAACTCCCCGCTGAAGTTGACGCGGTAAGGGCCCGCCACGTTCAGGATGCTCACGTCCCAGTCCGGGTTGAGCAGCGTGTAGGAGCGGTCGGCTTTGATCCAACCCGAGGCGTCGTGGTTCACCAGGCTGAACTGCTGGACGGCGAAGGCGCCCTTGAGGCTGAACCGCCCCCGCTTCACCTCGACGCCCGGCTGCACGATGAAGATCGCGTTCATCGGCAGATCCGCCTGCGTGCCGTTGTCGTCATAGTCGCGGTACTCGTTCAGCGCGAACAGTCCCGCGTTGGCGAAGAAAGCGGCGTCGCCGGGGAGCTTCGCCTTGAAGTTCGCCGCCACGCCGTAGGGGTTGACGTCGTTCTTCCAGATCAGTTGGGTCGGCCTCCAATAGGGGATGTTGCTCTTGAGCTTGCCGCCGGAGACGGTCAGGTAGCCGGTGGGCGCATACTGCAAGGAGGCGTGCGACAGGAACAACTGCTGGTTCTGGAACTCGGAGAAGTCCACCCATGCCGAGGTCGGGTTGACCCCGGTGGTCTCGACGCCGAAGGCGACCTTCACCTTGTCCACCGGGGCCGTCTCCATCCCCAGGCGGAACCGGCCCCGTTCGCGCACCCGGTCGTAGGGGTTGGCGGCCTTTTCGTCGCGGACGAACTCCGTCCGCACGCCCACGTCGCCGGATAGATTCAGCTTCCTCACCCATTCGGGCAACTCCTGTGCGACCGCCGCCGGCGCCACGCCTGCGACGACCGCCAGAAGCGACACGCATCGAATCATTTTTTTCATCATTGGACACACTCCTTTTTTTCGAGTCGCGTCAAATATCCCCCGGAGTCTTGCTGGGACGTTGTGCAGGTTCGGCGAAGGTTCAGTTGACGTCGTCTGGCGCTCGACGGGTTGTTGCGCGACCGGCGCCGCAGGAAACGGCGCGTAAGTTGGTTTAATTTTAACGCCAGATGCGCGGGAGTTCAACCCGAGGCGCATTTGAACAAATTTCCTATACGCGCGCCGTGCGGGGGGGCTGGCCGGGGATGGCCCGGGGATGGCAACAACCATGTTGCGGCGGCGGCGTCCCTCGGATACGATAACCCGTTGTCGCAGGTCCATCAGCCCAACAAGGAGACGCCATGGCAGGAAAGAAAACCAGCAATCCCACGGTGGAGCACAAGAAGCACGCCGTGGCATCCGTCAACGCCGCCGTCATCACGCTTTCGACTTCGCGCGCGAACGCCTTGAAGGCCGCCAAGTCCGCGCAGGCCCCCCCCCCGGAGCCGGACAAGTCGGGCGACGTCATCCAAAGCCTGCTGGAGAAGCGGGGGCACGCGGTCGTGTCGCGCCAACTGCTGCCGGACGGCAAGCCCCGCCTGCGCGCCGCAGTGCGCAAGCTGTCCCAAGACCCGGACGTCCACGCGATCATCACCACGGGGGGCACGGGCTTGTCGCCGACCGACGTGACCATCGAGGCGGTGCGCGACCTGCTCGACAAGGAACTGCCCGGGTTCAACGCGCTTTTCACGCAACTCAGCTACACGCAGGTCAAAAGCGCCGCCATCCTGTCGCGCGCCCTCGCAGGCTCCATCGGCGGGAAGGTGGTGTTCTGCCTTCCGGGGAGTCCCCGCGCCTGCGAACTGGCGATGGACGAGATCATCCTGCCGGAGCTCGGGCACGTCTTCCACATGCTTTGGGGGAAATGATCGAAATGGGCACGGAACCGTCTGGACGGGCGAAACGCCCCTGCCGCCTTTTCATCTTCGACTTGGACGGCACTCTCATCGACTCGCAAGCCGACCTGGTCACCTCGCTCAACCTGGCCTTGGCAAAGCTCGGCCATGAGACCCTTTCATCGGGGCGGATCGGCGGCTTCGTAGGCGAAGGCGTGCAGAAGCTCATCGAGCGGGCGTTGCGCGCCGTCACGGGGAGGGAGCCCGGCGAGGAGTCCGTCCAAGAGGCGACGCGCGCCTACATGGAAGAATACTCGCATCACCTGCTGGAGGCGACGCACCTGCGCGACCACGCGCGAGAAGCGCTGGACGCGCTCTCGGGGGCATGGTGCGCCGTCGTCACCAACAAGCCCGAGCGTTTCGCGAAGAGCATCCTCGACGGCTTGGGGATAGGAGGGCGTTTCGCCGTCGTCCTGGGAGGCGACAGCGTCGAGCATCGCAAGCCTGAGCCGGAGGCGCTTTTCAAGGCGATGGAGTTTTGCGGGACGACGCCTGCGGAGACCGCCATGATAGGCGACAGCCTGACCGACATCGACGCCGGCAAGGCTGCCGGCGCCATGACCTGCGCCCTCTTGGGCGGTTTCAGGCCGGACGAGGAGTTGCGCGGCGCCGGCAGCGACTTCGTCATCGGCGACCTCATCGAACTCCCCGACTGCTTCATCCCCGTCCCGGCGCGCTGACCGCCTCGGCGGCAAGGCGGCGGTGGCGGCGACGCCCTGCCGCCCCAAGGCGGATGCTTGGACGCCGGCGCTTGGGGACGCGGGCGCACGGGAGGGGCGGGCGGCTATCTCCGGTTGCGCAGGCGGCGCAGGCGCGAGACCACGGTTTCCAGGATCTCCAGCGCCCTGTCGATCTCCGCGTCGGTGGTGAGGCGGCTCAGGCTGAAGCGCAACGATCCCTGCACCACCTCCGCCCGCAGCCCCATCGCCGTCAGCACATGCGAGGGGTCGAGCGCCCCGGAGGCGCATGCCGAGCCGGTCGAGGCGGCGACCCCTTCGAGGTCGAGCGCGATCACCGCCGCCTCCCCCTCCAACCGGTCGAAGGAGATGTTGGAGATGTTCGGCAACCGCCGGCTGCGGTCGCCGTTGACGTGCGCACCGGGGATCTTTTCGAGGACGCCCTGTTCGAAGCGGTCGCGCAAGGCGGAGACGCGCCCCGCCATCTCCGGCAGATGCTCGCCTGCGAGCCGCGCGGCGGCGCCGAGCCCCACGATAGCCGGGACGTTCTCCGTCCCGGCGCGGCGTTTGCGCTCATGCGAACCGCCGGTCATGTATGGCGCGATCTTCACCCCCTTGCGGATGTAGAGGACGCCGACCCCCTTGGGGCCGTGTATCTTGTGCCCCGAGAGCGACAGCAGGTCCACGCCCAACTCGGCGGCGCGCGTGGGAACCTTCCCTACCGACTGCACCGCGTCGGTGTGCGCCATCACGCCGCGCCCGTGCGCGATGGCGGCGACCTCCTTCACGGGTTGCATGACGCCGGTCTCGTTGTTGGCGTGCATCACCGAGACCAGCAGCGTCGTGTCCCGGAGGGCGTCTTGCACCGCAGCGGGATCCACCCGCCCGGAGGCGTCCACCGGCACGTAAGTGACCTCGGCGCCCGCCGCCTCCAACGCCTTGCAGGTCGCCAGGATCGCCGGATGCTCGATGCGTGTGGTGACCAGATGGGCGCCGGGCCTGCCTCCGGCGGCGCGCCACGCGCCCCAGAGCGCCCAGTTGTCAGACTCCGTGCCGCCGGAGGTGAACACCACCTCGCGCGTGTCGGCGCCCAGGAGCGCCGCGACCTCGCGCCGCGCCTCCTCCATGCGCCCGCGCGCCTCCTGCCCGAAAAGATGCACGGAGCTGGCGTTGCCGTAATACTCGCGGAAACAGGGGAGCATCGCTTCGAGCACGCGCCCGTCCACCTGCGTCGTCGCGCTGTTGTCCAGATAAATCCTTTCGTTCATGGCGGCATTAGCATAGCATATTCAGACGGTGTGGAGGGATGGCATGGCGGTTGTGACGCTTTTGACCGACTTCGGGTCGCGCGACCATTTCGCGGCTGCGATGAAAGGGGTGATGCTCGGCATCGACCCGGGATTGACGCTGGTGGATGTCACCCACGACATCCCACGGGGCGACGTCCGCGCCGGGGCGTTCACCTTGGCGCAGTGCTGCTTCCTCTTCCCCCCGGGCACGGTTCATCTGGCGGTCGTCGATCCCGGGGTCGGCGGCGGGCGGAAGGCGCTGGCGGTCGCGGCGGGCGGGCATCGTTTCGTCGCCCCCGACAACGGCATCCTGACGCCCGTGTTCGAGTCGTGCGCGGACTTCGAGGCGCACGAGATCGCGCCAGGGCGGGCGGGGCGCTATTTCCGCCAGCCTGTGTCGGCGACCTTCCATGGACGCGACGTCTTCGCCCCGGTCGCGGCGTGGCTGTGCCGGGGCGTCCCTTTGGAGCAGTTGGGGCCGCCGCTGCGAGACCCGGTGCAGTTGCCGTCCCCGCAGGCGCTCCCGGCGCGGGACGGCAGAGGCGCCTTCATCCAGGGCGCGGTGTTGGCGGTGGATCGTTTCGGCAACCTGGTCACGAACCTGCGCCCGTCCGACGTGGCGACGCCTTGTGAGATCGAGGTGGGGGGGAGGGTGATCCGGGCCCTGCGCCAGACTTACGCGGAAGGCGCCCCCGGCGAGGTCTTCGCCGTGCAGGGTTCCGCCGGATATGTGGAAATCGTCATGCGCGACGGCTCCGCCGCCGAGGCGTTGCAACTGACGGCCGGCGCGCCCGTCCGTTGCAACCTTTCGTAATCGATGCGGCGCACGCACCGCGAGGCGTCGCGTCAAGGCGGCGGCAAGCCGCCGCGCTCCACGGACGCTTCAATGCGGCAGCCGTTTACTCCGGGCGGGGGGAGAGGCCGGCGGCTTTCACGATCTCCGCCACCTTTTCTTCCCACTCGATCGCCATGACATGCACCCCGCGCACGCCGGGGATCTCCTTGACCTTCTGGATGGTCTCCACCGCGATCTTGATGCCTTCCTCGCCTTGCTGCTCCTTGGGCACCCCCTTGAGCCGGGCAATCAGCTCGTCAGGGACATCCATGCCGGGGACGGACTTTTTCATGTAGCTCGCCATGCCCGCCGACTTGAGCGGGATCACCCCCGCCAAGATGGCGCACTGCTTGTCCAAGCCCCGGTCGCAAACCTCTTTCATCCACTGGGCGAACTTCTCCACGTTGTAGATGCCCTGGGTCTGGATGAACTCGCACCCGGCCTTGACCTTCTTGCCGAGCCGCATGGCGCGGATCTCGAACGGGTCGCCGAACGGGTTTTCCGCCGCGCCGATGAACAGGTTCGGACGCCCCTTGACTTCCTCTTCCTTCTCGCCCAGGAACTTCCCCTCGTCGCGCAGCTTCTTGACCACGCTGATGAGCTGCGTCGAGTCGATGTCGTACACGTTCTTCGCCTTGGGGTTGTCGCCGAAACTCTGGTGGTCGCCCGACAGGCAGAGCATGTTGTTGATCCCCAGCGCCGCCGCCCCCAAGATGTCGCTCTGGATCGCGATGCGGTTGCGGTCGCGGCACACCACCTGCCAGATCGGGTCGATGCCCAGCTCTTTCAGGATGACGCACGCCGAGAGCGAGCTCATGCGCACGATGGATGTCTGGTTGTCGGTGACGTTCACCGCATCGACCACCCCTTTGAGCAAAGCCCCCTTCTTGCGGATGACCTCCGGGTCGGATCCCCGCGGCGGCCCGCATTCCGACGTCACTACAAAGTTTCCCGCTTCCAGGAGACGCTCGATATTCGATTTCGTCTTCACCGTCCAATTCCTCCCCGAAACAATTTGATTGCGATTATGGGAACCTCGGAAACCCCGGATAACGGTGCCAGCGCCTTGTCTGCGAGGTTTTTAGGGGCTCCCTTATAAGACTTTCCGCGCACCGCCTCCTACGACGTGATTCTCAGGTCTTCCCGGATCCGGCGGCGAGGCCCGCCGTCGCGGGACGTGGACCAGTCTTTGATCTCGATGATCTTCTCGTAGTTCTCGAGCTTCCCCTGCGCCTTCAGGCGATCGACGATCAACTGCCACGCGCAGTCGGTGTCTTTGTCAACCTCGCAGACGCCTTTGGCGGAGCCGCCGCACGGGCCGTTGAACAGGCTCTTGGCGCAACGCGCCACGGGACAGACGCCGCCGGTCAGGTGCAGGATGCACTCGCCGCACCCTTGGCACCGCTCGCTCCACACCCCCTGCTCCAGCGTCACGCCGAGGAAGGTGGTGTTGATGGCGGGCAGGACGATGTTCTTGGGGAAGCAGTCGGCCGTGTAGTTGATGCCCGCGCCGCAGGCCATCGAAACCACAGCCTCGTACTCGTCGATGAACGGCTTGATCTGCTCGATGTACTCCACGTCGCACTGGCGTTCGAGCGTGAACTCCTTGATCTCGATCTCTTCGCCGTCCTTCTTGCGGGCGATCTTCAACTCGCTCGCCAGCACGCCGACCTCCCGCTCGCCCCCCGCCGCGCAGACGGTGATGCACTCCCGGCAGCCCAGAAGCAGAATCTTCTTATAGGGCTTGACCAGTTCCAGGATCTCTTCCAGCGACTTCCTGTTCCCCACTATCATTACCGACCTCCCGGCTGGCGGCGAAAGCGCCAGCTCTTGTTCACATTCAGCCCTTTTGCGGGGCTGGGTATTCTGATTCGCGCGAGAGCGGCGCGGCGCGCCATGTCCCTGCGGTCGTCCGCTATGCCTGCGCCCCGGCGGGGGTTTCCTCCGCATTGTGCTTCCGGATCGGGCTGGGGCCGAGGGCGCGCACGATGCCGGTCATCTCCTCGGCGATCTGGGCGAACCGCTGCCCCTGCGCCGAACTCAAATTGTAGATCGCCGCGCGCTCGGGCTCGATGCCCAATTCCGCAAGCAGCGTCTTGAGGTAGTTCACCCGTTTCCTGGCGCGCAAGTTGCCCTTCAGGAAGTGGCACTCCCCTTCGAGGCAACCGGCGACGTAGATGCCGTCCGCGCCCGCCTCGAACGCCTTGAGCATGGTGAGCACATCGACCCTGCCCGTGCAGGGGACTTTGACGACCTTGATGTTCGTCGGATAGCTGAGCCTCATCGAACCTGCCAGGTCCGCTGCGCTGTACGCTCAATGCTCGCAGCAGAACGCCACGATTTCCGGCTCGAATCTTCCAGCATCCATCACAACCTCCTTGAGGGAACCTCTAAAAAACCCGGATAGCGGCGCCAGCGCCTTGTCTGCGAGCTTTTTAGAGGCCCCTTTGAATCTACAGCAAATCTGCAACTTCGCGGATCCCCGCGAAAAACCCGCCGCCCTACGCCGTGGCCGCAGCCTCCGCGACCACAGTCTCGGTCACCATCGCCCGCGCCTTGGACCAGAGCTGCGTGTCGCGGAAGTGCATCAGGTCGATGGCGCGCGCCGGGCATTCCGCCGAGCAGCTGCCGCAACCTTTGCACTTGGCCGGGTCGATGACCGCCTCCCCCTTCTCGTTGATGACCGGCACGTCGTAGGGGCAGACCCGGACGCAGGTCAGGCAGGCGGCGCACCGCTCGCCATCGACCACGGCGACCACGCCGCCGACCATCATCTTCTCCTTCGAGAGGATGGTGCAGGCGCGCGCCGCCGCCGCGCTGGCCTGGGTTATGGACTCGGTGATGAGCTTGGGCCCGTGCGCGCCGCCGGCCAGGTACAGGCCGTCGGAGGCGAAATCGACCGGGCGCAGCTTCATGTGCGCCTCCAAGAAGAAGCACTCCGCGATGCGCGGGATCTTCAACGCCGTCGCCACGTCCTCGTTGGGGAGCGGCAGGGTCGCCGCCGAGAGGACGACCAGGTCGGGCTTGACCGTCATCTGCTCGCGGATGGTGCGGTCGAGGTAGGTGACCGCCAGCGACGAGCCGTCTTTCTTGACCTCCGGCGCTTCTTCCGGCACGAAGCGGGCGAACAGCACCCCCTGCTCGCGCGCCTTGGCGTAATAAGGCTCCATCAGCCCGTAGGTGCGCACGTCGCGGTACAGCACCGTGACGTTGGCGTCGGGGTTCAGCGCCTTGATCTTCAGCGCGTTCTTCACCGCCATCGCGCAGCAGATGCGGCTGCAGTTGGGGCGCTCCTCGTTGCGGGAGCCGACGCACTGGATCATCACGACGTTCTTGGCCTTGGCCACCTCCTCCGGCGCCTGGACGATCTTCTTCTCCAGGTCGAGCTGGGTCAGGATGCGCTCGTCCTGCCCGTACAGGTACTCGGTCGGCTTGTACTCGTGGATGCCGGTGGCGATCACGGCGACGCCGTGGTCGATGTTCTCGATCTCGCCCGACGGGCCCTTGACCTTGGTGTGGAAGTTCCCCTTCGAGCCGCCCGACTCGACCAGGACGGTCTGCATCATCAGGTGGATCATCGGGTGGTTCTTCACCCGCTCGATGGTCTGCTCCAAGAGCGCGCGCGGATCCTGCCCGTCCAGCGTGGAATGCAGGTTCCAGAGGTTGCCGCCCAGCTTGTCGGCCTTCTCCAGCAGGTAGACTTCGTAGCCTTGGTCGGCGATCTTCAACGCGGAGGTCATCCCCGCGATGCCGCCGCCCACCACGACCGCCTTCTGCACGACCGGCAGCCCGACCTCGTCCAAGGGGCGGATGAGCTGCGCGTTGGCGACCGCCATGCGCACCAGGTCCTTGGCCTTGTCGGTCGCGTCGTCCTTCTGCTTCATGTGGACCCAGGAGCATTGGTCGCGGATGTTCGCCATCTCGAACAGGTACTTGTTCAGCCCCGCCTGCCGGATGGTCTCGCGGAACATCGGCTCGTGGGTGCGCGGCGAGCAGGACGCCACGATCACGCGGTTCAGGTTGTGCTCCTTGATGGCGTTCTTGATCTTCGCCTGCGTGTCCTGCGAGCAGGTGAAGAGGTTGTCCTCGACATGCACGACGTTCGGCAACTGGCGCGCGTAGTCGCGCACCGCCGGGACGTTGACGATGCCGCCGATGTTGATGCCGCAGTTGCAGACGAAGACGCCGATGCGCGTCTCCAGGTCCTTCACGTCGATCTCGGGCGGGTACTCCTTCTTGCGGATCATCGTGCCGCGCGCCGTCGCCAGCGGCGTCATGGCGTCGGCGACCGCGCCGCTGGCCTGCGCCACGGTCTCCGGGATGTCCTTCGGCCCCTGGTACGCGCCGCAGACGTAGACGCCGTCCTTGGACGTCGTGTGCGGCGTAAACGAGGCGGTCGCGGCGAAGCCGTATTTATCGACCTCCACGCCCAGGCGCTTGGCCATCGCCACGGTGTTCTCCGCCGGCTTGAGCCCGACCGAGAGCACCACCATGTCGAACTCCTCCTCGACCACCTTGCCCGTCTCGTCGATGTAGGTGATGAGCAGGTTCTTGGTGGCGAAGTCCTCGCGCACGCGCGAAACCATGCACTTGACGTAGCGCACGCCCGACACGTTCTTGGCGCGCTCGTAGTAGGTCTCGAAGGTCTTGCCGTGGGCGCGGATGTCCATGTAGAAGATGGTCGGCTCGATGTTGTTGTCGTGCTCGCGCGCGATGACCGCCTCCTTGGTGGCGTACATGCAGCAGACCGAGGAGCAGTATTCGTTGCCGCAGGAGATGTCGCGGCTGCCGACGCACTGGATGAAGGCGATCTTCCGGGGGTGCCGCCCGTCGGAGATGCGCTGCACCGTGCCGGCGAACGGCCCGCTGGCGCTCAGGATGCGCTCGAACTCCAAGCTCGTGACGACGTTCGGGTACTGCCCGTAGCCGAACTCCGGCCTGACGTTCCCCTCCACCGTCTTGAATCCGGGGGTGAGGATGACCGCGCCCACGTCGAGGTCCGTCACCTCGTCGCGGTCTTCGTGCTTGACCGCCCCGGCGCGGCAGGCGAAGACGCACTGCAAGCACTCGGAGCAGATGCCGCATTCCAGGCAGCGCTTGGCGGCCTCGACCGCCTGCTCCTCCGTCAGCGCGAACTCCACCTCGGCGAAATCGCGCTTGCGCTCGGCGGCGGGGCGCTTCGAGGGTTCGGGCCGCTCGGCGGCGGCGGGCAAGCCCTCTTCCAGCATCGGCTCTTTCTGCGCGGCGTCGAGCGTGGCCTCGGGCAGGCGCTCCGCGACCTCGACCGCGGGGGGCCAAGCCTTGTCGCCGCCGTCCTTCAAGTATTCCACGATGGCCTTGGCGGCCTTGTGGCCCGCCTCGATGGCGTTGACCACGAAGGTCGTGCCGGTCACCGCGTCGCCGCCCGAGAAGACGCCGGGGACGCTGGTCGCCAGCGAGACGGCGTCCACCTTGACGGTGCGGTTGTTCACGGTCTCGACCTTGCCCGCCAGCGCGTCGAGCTCCGGCTTCTGGCCGACGGCGAAGATCACGATGTCGCACTTGACCTCGGCCTCGCTCCCGGCGATCTCGTCGAAGTCGGGGCGGCCGTCCTTGAAGCCGCGGAAATCGACGTTCACGGTCTTGACCCCGGCGACGCCGCCGTCATTGGCGGTGATCTCCTTGAAGGTGCGCCCCGCCAGCACTTCGATCCCCTCGTCGCGCGCGTCGCGGACCTCCCAGTCGTGCGCCGGCATCTTGTCCTCGCTTTCGAGGCAGGACATGCCGACCCACGCCGCGCCCATGCGCACCGAGGACATGGCGGCGTCGATGGCGACGTTGCCGCCGCCCAGCACCAAGACGCGCTTGCCGCCGATGAAATCGGGCTTGGCGTTTTCGGCGAGGCTGACTTCGCGCAGGAAGTCGGTGGCGAGGTAGACGTTCTTGAGGTCGTTGCCGGGGATGGGCAGCTTGACGCCCGCGTGCGCGCCGGTGGCGACGAAGACCGCCTGGTACTCGCCCAGCAGGGCCGCGGCGTCGTCCACTTTGCTGCCGAGCTTGAGCTGGACGCCTTTTTTGACCACCTCGTCCACTTCGCGCTGCACCAGGTCGTAGGGCATGCGGTATTCGGGGATGCCGACGCGCATCATGCCGCCCGCGACGGGCAGCGCCTCGAACACGGTGACCTCGAAGTTCTTGGCGGCGAGGTCGCTCGCGGCGGTCAAGCCCGCGGGCCCGGCGCCGACGATGGCGACCTTCTTGCCCAGGCCGCTCTGGTCGGGCGACTTCTGCACCCCCGCCGCATAGGCTTTCTCGACGTCTTCGGGGTGGGCGAACGCCCAGTCGGTGACGAAGCGCTTCAGGTGCATGATGTTGACCGCCTCATGCCCCTTCTCGCCGCGCGAACACGCCTCTTCGCACTTGTGGTTGCAGACGCGGCCGCAGACCGAGGGGAACGGGTTGTCCTCCTTGATGGTGCGGTAGGCGTCGGCGAACCGCCCTTCGCGGATGAGCGCCACGTAGCCCATGGCGCGCTGCTCGATGGGGCAGGCGTTGCGACAGGGGGCCTCGCCGCGCTTCTCGATGGCGAAGGCGTTCGGGATGGCTTGCGGGTATTTCTTGTAGATCGCCTTGCGCTCGTTGAGCAGGGCGTTGAACTCGTTCGGGCGCGCGATGGGGCAGACCGTGGCGCAGTCGCCGCAGCCGGTGCACTTGTCCATGTCGACGAAGCGGGCGCGCTTGCGCACCTTGACTTTGAAGTTGCCCGGCTCGCCCGAGATCCCCTCCACGTCGGTCGCCGTCATGATGTTGATGTTGAGGTTGCTCCCCGCCTCGACCAGCTTGGGGGAGATGACGCACATGGAGCAGTCGTTCGTGGGGAACGTCTTGTCGAGCTGCGCCATCACGCCGCCTATGGCGGGCGAGGATTCGACCATGTGGACGTAGTACCCGGATTCCGCCAGGTCCAGCGAAGCCTGGATGCCGGCGATGCCGCCGCCCACCACCATTACGGAGCCAACCTTGTCCGTCTTGTCCGCCATCTCGTACCTCTCAATCAAACCTTCAGCCTTGCGCGCGGGGCGCGTCCCCCGCGGCCGCCTGCGGTTTTGTGTTTGCCCTTACAACAATCCTTTGGAGCGCAGCATCGGGCGCGGATCGACGAAATGCCGTTTCAGCCACGTCTCCACGTCGGGATGCCCCATCGCGATGCCCATCAACTCGGTGTAATAGAGGACGGGGAGCCCGATGGCCTTGCCCAGGTCTTTCTCCGCGTCCTGCTGGCGCGTGTCCATGTTCATCTGGCACATGGAGCAACAGGCGACCATGCAGTCCGCGCCGGTCTCCTTCGCCTTCATGAGTATCTTCCCGATCAGCTTCTTGAACACGTCCAGGCGCGTGAACATCAGGCTCGCGCCGCAACAGTCGGTCTTGTACGACCATTGCAGCGGCTCGGCCCCGAGCGCCTTCAGGAGGTTGTCCATGTGCATCGGGTTTTCGTAGTCCTTGATGCCGGTCAGCTTCGGGGGGCGCACCGGCAGGCAGCCGTAGTAGCAGACCGCCTTCAGCCCCGTGAGCTTTTTCTTTATCTGCTTCTTGACCTCGGCGACGACCGGCTTGTCGCACAGGTAGTCGGTGACGAACTTGATGGCGACCTCGCCCTTGTAGGGGAAGCTGACCTTCTCGCCGTGCTCTTTGACGGCGTATTCCGCCCCCTTGAAGCGGCTGTAGCAGCTCGCGCAGGGGACGAGCAGGTCGCGCCCCGCCTTCTCGGCGATGGCCAGGTTGCGCGCCGGCATCTCGACCGCCAGCTTCTCGTCAAGGGCGTGGGCCGAGGTGGCGCCGCAACAGGTCCAGTCCTCCAGCTCGTGCAGGTTCACGCCGAGCGCGCCCAGGACGCCGCGCACCGACTCGTCGAACTCCCTGGAGGTGCCGTGCAGCGAGCACCCGGGGAAATAAGAGAAATCCTTCATCGGGCGCCTCCTTTGTTAACCTCGGTGAAAAGATCGCGGAACTTCTTGTCGCCCTTGAAGCCGGGCATGGGGATCAGGCCGAATTTAAGCCCCAGCCGCCCTTTCAGGAACGCCTTCATGCCCCAGGCCATGAACCCGCCCAAGCCGCCGCTCTGGAGCTCGTACAGCGCGAAGCCCGGCTCCCAGGTCCGGCCCGTGTACTTGGTCAGGACGAGGAAGAACTTGTGGAACATGGAGATGCTCTTGTCGCCGCTCGCGGCGTGCTCGCGGTGGGCGATGGCGCGCAGGGTGTCCATGACCTTGGCGATGTCGATGCTGTTGGGACAGCGCGTGCTGCAGGTGTGGCACGAGGCGCAGAGCCAGATGGCCTTCGAGTTCAGGACCTTGTCGCGGTGCCCGTACTGGATGTGCCGGAAGACCTGGTTGGGGAGGATGTCCATGGCGAAGTTGAGGGGGCATCCCGCCGCGCATTTCTGGCACTGGAAGCAGTTCTGAATTTTCTCGCCGCTGTCGTGGAAGACCTGTGACAGCAGGGAAACGTTTTTACCGGTGGCCTGCTCGCTTGCGTCCATCGCTGATACTCCATGTTTGCTTGCGAAAACCTCGGCAGGACGGTTGTCACGCCCGTCGCACGATAGGTTTTGCAACGGCACTTCAAATTTTTATCGTCTACGACGACTGTAAAGTTAGTCCCCGGAACCGCCGGTGGCAAGCGATTTCCTTGCTCCAGTCGCGCTTGCGGGGCATATCGCGCATTTGGGGCATATGACCCGGACGTGCGGCTCCGCAGACTTCGCAGACTCTGCAAGGGACGGGGGCGCCGCCTGCGTCCCCGTCCCGCCGCCGGACGCCTCAGTCAAAAACCGATACCATCGCGCGGGGTTCCGCAGTAAGATCAACATTGGCGCGCGGGCGCGAGTGAACGCATGCCGCGGCGCGGGGAGGGCGGCGATGTTTGACGGCGACAAGAAAAAAGGCTGTGGTTGCGGCATCGGCTCCTTCGGCGTCGGCAGCGTCGTGGCGATGATCATCTCCTTCACCACCTGGCACTCCATCCCGTGGATGCTGCTCCATGGCTTCCTGGGCTGGGTGTACGTGATCTACTACCTCTTCAGACACAAGTCCTGACGGCGGCGTCAGCCGAGCAGTTGCCCCACGACGGCGTAGCTCCGCTCGACGGCCTCGCCCAGCTTCGAGGCGTCCTTGCCGCCCGCCTCGGCCAGCTCGGGCTTGCCGCCGCCGCCGCCGCCCACCAGCGGGGCGATCTGCTTGATGACCTGCCCCGCCGGGGCCTTCTTCGCCACGTCGGGCGTGGACATGGCCACCAGCGCGACCTTGCCGTCCTCCTGCGGCGAGCCGAGGACGATGACGCCGGAGCCGACCTTCTGCTTGAACTCGTCGGCCAGGTTGCGCAGCGCCGAGCGGTCCATCGGCGGCACCGCCGCCGCCAGCACCTTGACCCCCTTGACCTCGCGCACGCGGGACAGGACGTCGCCCAGGCCGGCGCGCGCCGACTGCGCCTTCAAGTCTTGCATCTGCCGTTCGAGGTCGCGCGCCTGCCGCTGGAGCTTCCCGATCAAAGCCGGTATCTCCTGCCGCGCGACCTTGTGCTCGGACTGGATGGCGTCCAGGAGCTCCTCGTCGGCGCGGAAGCGTTCGAGCGAGGCTGTGCCCGTCACGGCCTCGATGCGCCGGACGCCCGCCGCGACGCCGCTCTCGGCGACGATCTTGAACAGCCCTATCGTGCCGGTGGCCGGGGCGTGCGTGCCGCCGCACAGCTCCTTGCTGAAGCCGGGTATGGTGACGACGCGCACCTGCTCCTGGTACTTCTCGCCGAACAGCGCCGTCGCGCCCGACTGCATCGCCTGGTCGAGGTCCATGACGGCGGTATCGACCTTGGTGTCCAGGGCTATCTGCGCGTTGACGATGTCTTCGACCTGGCGCAGCTCCGCCGGGCCGAGCGGCGCGTAGTGGGTGAAGTCGAACCGGAGCCGTTCGGGGGTCACCGACGAGCCCGCCTGCTTGACGTGCGGCCCCAGCGTCTCGCGCAGCGCCGCCTGCAGGAGGTGCGTCGCCGTGTGGTTCTTCATGGTGCGCCCGCGCCGCTCCATGTCAACGGCAGCGGACACCTGGTCGCCGACGGCGAACGCGCCGCTTTCCACCTCGACCTCGTGGACGATGACGGTCCCCCGGTAGACGGTGTTCAAAACCTTGGCGCGCGCGCCGTCCTTTTCGATGGCGCCGGTGTCGCCCGCCTGCCCGCCCGACTCGACGTAAAACGGCGTCTCCCCGAGCACGACCTCGCCCGCCTGACCGGCCGCGAGCGTTTCGACGGCGGCGCCGTCGCGGAGCAGGGCGCGGACGGTCTCGACCTCCGTCCCCGACGTCTCGTAGCCGGTGAACCTCGTTTTGCCCTCGAAGACGGCCTCGGCCGCCAGCTCGTGGACCTTGCCGGAGTTGTAGTCCTGCCGCGAGCGCGCCCGCTGGGTCTCGAACGCCTTGTTGAAGCCCTCGGCATCGACGACGAGCCCGTTCTCCCGCGCCAGGTCCTCGATGATCTCCAGCGGCAGGCCGCGCGTGTCGTAGAGGAAGAAGGCGTCCTCGCCCGGCAGCGTCCGCCCCCCGGCGGCCTTGATCTTGCGGGCGCGGTCGTTGAAGTCCTTCAGCCCCTCGCCGAGCGTGCCGGCGAACGATTCTTCTTCTTGGCGGATGACGCGGGCGATGGTCTCGCGCCCCTCGCGCAGTTCAGGGTAGGCGCCGCCCATCTGCTCGACCACCGTGCCGGCCAGCTTGCAGAGGAACGGCTCGTCGATGCCCAGGCGCTTGCCGTGCACCATGGCGCGGCGCAGGATCTTGCGGATGACGTAGCCGCGCTTGTCGTTGCCCGGATACTGCCCGTCGCCGACGACGAACGCCGCCGCCCGCGTGTGGTCGGCGATGACGCGCATCGAGACGTCGTCGCCGGCGTCGGCGCCGTAGGCGCGCCCGCACAGCCCGGAGACCTCCCCCAGCAGCGGCTGGAACAGGTCGGTGTCGTAGTTGGAGGTCTTCCCCTGCAAGATGGTGGTGATGCGCTCGAAGCCCATGCCGGTGTCGATGGAGGGGGACGGCAGGGGCTTGGCCGCCCCCTCCGCGTCGCGGTTGTACTGCATGAAGACCAGGTTCCAGACCTCGACCCAGCGGCCGCAGGAGCAGGTCAGGTCGCAGTCGCCGTGATCCGGCAGGGGGCTTTTGCCGAAGTCGTAGTGCAGCTCCGAACAGGGGCCGCAGGGGCCGGTGTCCCCCATCGCCCAGAAGTTGTCGGCTTCGTCCAGGCGCATGATCTTCCCGGCGGGGATGCCTTCTTGTTTGTGCCAGATGTCCCACGCCTCGTCGTCCTCGCGGAACACCGTGACCCAGAGCCGCGCCGGGTCGAGGCCGAACTCCTTGGTCAGCAGCTCCCAGCCGAAGTGGACGGCGTCTTTTTTGAAGTAGTCGCCGAAGGAGAAGTTGCCGAGCATCTCGAAGAACGTATGGTGGCGCTGCGAGTGGCCGACGTCCTTGAAGTCGTTGTGCTTGCCGCTGACGCGCATGCATTTCTGGCTGGTGGTGGCGCGCTTGTAGGGGCGCGTCTCGTTGCCGAGGAAGATGTCCTTGAACTGGTTCATCCCCGCGTTGGAGAAAAGCAGCGTGGGGTCGCCGAAGGGGATCAGCGACGCGCTGGGGACGATCTTGTGGCCGTTGCGTTCGAAATACTTGAGGAAGGTCTCCCTGATCTGGTTGCTGCTCGTCACTTCATTCTCCTTCTGGTCCTTCTGGATATTGGATGGCCGCGGGGAACCTGCGCCTGACGGCTTCGGCGACCGCGTCTTGGCCGAAACCGCGCCCCAGCAGGTGCCGGGCCAGCCGTTGCGCGTCCCTGCCGGTCGATGGCGTCCCTTTTCTGGCGCAGTAGCTGTCGATGCGCGCCTCGAGCGCGCCCGCCTCGCCCCCGGCGCCGCCTTTGTCCCGCGCGCCGCCTGCCGCGCCCGTCGCGTCTGTCGAACCGAGGGCGCGGTCGAGCGCCGCGTCGATGTCATGCCCGGCGACTTCGCGCCGCAGCAGCTCCGCGCGGATTTTCGCCGGCCCCCAGCCCGATTCATCCAGGCGGCGAAGCGAAAAATTATACGCATAGTCGGCATCGTTGAGAAGGTCGAGATGTTCGAGGCGGTCGAGCGCGGCCCCGATTTCGCCGTCGGACGCCTCTGGCGCGGCAGCCGCCAGCTTCCGGCGCAGCTCCCCGCGCGAGTGCGCCCGTCGCGCCAGCAACGCCGCCGCGTGTTTCATCAAAACGGATGGGGACGGTTCGTCCGGTTCGTTCGGTTCGTCCATAGGCGACGTTAAAGATAGCACAAAACCCCCGTGGAGGTCGGCGGCGATTTCGTCGGCGACGCCCCGCCCGTGGTCGATCCGCCGGACGGGGGGCGTGGAGTCGTCCTGAAGAAACGGGGCTTCCGCCCCTGCGATTTCGCGGCTTTCTGGTAATTTCCCCCCGCGTGTGACATCCTTTGGGCTTCGTCGGCGTCTTTTCGCATCGTCGCGTCTTTCGCATTTTCGCATGGGGGAGGGCATGTCACACACAAGCGCGCTGTTGACCGACCTGTACGAGCTGACCATGATGGCGGGCTACCTCGACCAGGGCAAGGCGGGGGACGTGGCGACCTTCGACCTCTATTTCCGCCGCAACCCCTACGTCGGCGGCTACTCCGTCGCGGCGGGGCTCGAGTGCGCCGTCAATGCCGTGCTGGATGCGCGTTTCAGCGGGGAGGACATCGGCTATCTGCGCTCGCTCCGGTCGCCGCGCGGGCGGCAGACCTTCCCCGACGCCTTTCTGGACTACCTGGCGTCCTATCGCTTCCGGGGCGACATCCGCGCCGTCCCCGAGGGGACGGTGGTCTTTCCGAACGAGCCGCTCGTGCAGGTGCGCGGCGGCGTCATCGAATGCCAGCTCATCGAGGCCGTGCTCCTGTGCCACATCAACTTCCAGACGCTGGTCGCCACCAAGGCGGCGCGCATCTGGGAGGCTGCGCGCCGCACGCCCGTGCTGGAGTTCGGCCTGCGCCGGGCGCAGGGGCCGGACGGCGCCATGGGCGCCACGCGCGCAGCCATGATCGGCGGCGCGGACGCCACGTCCAACGTGCTCGGCGCGGCGAGCCTCGCCATGCCCGCGCGGGGGACGCACGCGCACAGTTGGATACAGTCGTTCGACTCGGAGCTTGACGCCTTCCGCGCCTACGCCGCGCTCTTCCCCGACGAATGCACCTTGCTGGTGGACACCTACGACACGTTGAAAAGCGGCGTCCCCAACGCCATCCGGGTCGGCAAGGAGCTGGAGGCGTCGGGGCACCGCCTCGCGGGCATCCGCATCGACAGCGGCGACCTCGCCTTCCTCAGCAAGAAGGCGCGCGCGGCGCTTGACGGGGCGGGGCTGGGTTACGTGAAGATCGTCGCCTCCAACGAGCTCGACGAGTACATCGTCGCCGACCTTTTGGCGCAAGGGGGCAGGATCGACGTCTGGGGCGTGGGGACGCGCCTGGTGACCGGAGCGGGCGAAGGGGGTGGCGCGCTCGGCGGCGTCTACAAGATGGCGGAGTACAACGGCGCGCCCAAGATCAAGATCAGCTCCAACATCGAGAAGATGACCAACCCCGGCCTGAAGAAGATCGTCCGCTTCTACGGCGAGGACGGCTTGATGGAGGCGGACGCGCTGGCGGAGGACTCCGAAGACCTGTCGGCCGGGGACGTGCCCATCGTCGATCCCTCGAACCCCTTGCGTCGCACAACGCTGCATTCGCGGCGGCGCGTCGAGCTGTTGGTCCCCGTGGTGCGGGGGGGTGCGCTCGCCTACGAGTTCCCCCCCCTGGATGAGATCCGCGCGCACCGGACGCGGCAGCTCGACGAGTTGCACGAGAGCTACAAGCGCCTGCCCAACCCGCACGAATACAAGGTCGGGTTGACGCACAGGCTGTGGGACGTGAAGGAGAAGATGATCGCCGCCGTCGCCGGCGGGGAATGACGAATCCACGAAAAGCGAAGAGGGAGGCACCATGCTCGCAACGCCGCATCCTTTGACTTACGAAGACATCGTCCGCCGCGCCCTGCTCGAAGACGTCGGGCGCGGCGGCGACTTGACCACCGACGCCGTCGTCGCGCCGGGGGATGGGGCTACGGCGTCCATCGTCGCGCGGCGGGCGGGGCGCGTCGCGGGGTTGGAGGTCGCGCGGATGGCGTTCCGCCTGCTTGACGGCGCCGTGAGGTTCGACGTCGTGACGGCGGACGGCTGCGACGCCGGACGGGGCGACACGCTCGCCGTCGTCCAAGGCCCGGCGCGCCCCATCCTGACCGGGGAGCGGACGGCGTTGAACTTCCTCGGCAGGCTCTCCGGCATCGCCTCCGTCACGCGCGACGTCGTGGCGCTGGTCGCGCCGCACCCGGCGCGCGTCGTCTGCACCCGCAAGACCACCCCGGGGTTGCGCCTCTTGGAAAAATACGCCGTGCGCGCGGGGGGCGGCGCCAACCACCGC
The DNA here is from genome assembly GCA_031271905.1 of Acidobacteriota bacterium. Taxonomy (GTDB): domain Bacteria; phylum Acidobacteriota; class UBA6911; order UBA6911; family UBA6911; genus UBA6911. The sequence continues at coordinate 21,547 of JAISUT010000010.1, read as the reverse complement.
TTCGGCTTGGACGACGCGGTGCTCGTCAAGGACAACCACGTGGTGGCGGCGGGCGACGTGGGGGAGGCCATCCGGCGGGTGCGCCGCCATGTGGGGCACATGGTCAAGGTCGAGGTCGAGGTGGACACGCTCGCGCAGTTGGAGGTCGCCTTGCGGGAGGCGGTGGACGCGGTGTTGCTCGACAACATGGACGTCGAGACCTTGCGCGAAGCCGTCCGCATGGTCGGCGGCAGGGCGCTCACGGAGGCGTCCGGCGGCATCACGCCGCAGACGGCGGCCGCCGTCGCTGCGACCGGCGTCGATCTGATGTCCATCGGCTGGCTCACGCACAGCGCCCCGTCTCTGGACGTCGCGCTCGATTTCTCGTTCAAGGTCTAAGGCGCGCCCTGCCGGCGGCGTGCGGCGAAGAACTCCTTCATCAATGCGCCGCATTCCTCCGCGAGCACGCCGCCCGTCACGCGGATCCTGTGGTTCAGGGCGCCGTCGTCGGCGAGGTGGAAATGCGAATCGACCGCGCCCCCCTTCGGGTCGCAGGCGCCGTAGACCACCTCCTCCACGCGCGCGTGGACCATCGCCCCCACGCACATGACGCAAGGCTCCACGGTGACGACCAGCACCGTCCCCGGCAGCCGGTAGTTGCCTGCGTTGTGCGCCGCCTGCCGCAACGCGACGATCTCCGCGTGCGCGCTCGGATCATGGCTGCAGATGGGGCAGTTGCGCCCCCGTCCGATGACCTTCCCGTTGAGCAGCACCAGCGCGCCCACCGGCACCTCGCCTTCGCCGCCCGCCTTGCGCGCCTCCTCGATCGCCTCCCGCATCCAAGATTCCGCCGCCGCAAGTTCCATGCCCCTCCCCCCTGTGACCATCCCGTCGGAGACCGCCGTGACGCCTCGATTCGCGTCCGATGCGATCTCTTATTTACCACAATTTTCCGCACAGTCCCACCCGGATGGGGCTTGGCGGCGCTGGAGGGGCGGAGGCGGCGTCGGAACTCCGCTCTTGTAATGGATGCCTCCTATCAGCTACCTTTTCTCCCGGAAAAGATGGCTGCGGGATGCGCGCAGATGTGCGTTTGCACGATAAGCCGCCGCCAGCGCCGGTGCCGAAGGCGGCATGGCGAATGAGGATATGTGGAACCCGCGCCGTGACGCATGTGTGCCGCTGCGGCACAGGCGCGAAGGAAAACGGATCGGATAAATGTTGCATATGAACAATTCCAATGAAGAACGGTTGAAAATCGCGGTGTTCATCGACGTCGATAACATCTCCATCGGCGTCAAGCAGTCCATGAACCGGAATTTCGACGTCGGCACGGTGCTCGAGGCGCTCAAGGAGAAAGGCGAGATCATCACCAAGATCGCATACGGCGACTGGAAGCGCGCGGACGATTTCAGCCGCTCCATGACGCAGCACGCCATCCAGATGGTGCAACGCAACGCGACGCCGGGCGGCGACAAGAACGGCGCCGATATCGCGCTCGCCCTGGACGCCTTGGAGACCGCGTTCACCCGCCCCCACATCAACGCCTTCGTCATCGTCGGCGGCGACAGCGACTTCATCGCGCTGGTGGAGAAGCTGAAGCAGTACGACAAGACAGTGTTCGTGGTCGGGGGGCGCGGGTTCACCAGCGTCATCCTGCAAAAGAACTGCCACGAGTTCATCGCCTACGAGAACCTGATCGGCGTACACACGTCGCGCAAACTCACCAGCCGGATACAGCTCTCCAGCCACTCCACGCTGGAAAACGCCCTGCCGCTCATCCGCCGTGCGCTGAAGATCCTCTCGGACCGCGAGGTCTCGCCGCAACTGGGGTTGCTGAAGAGCACGTTGCTGCAACTCGACTCGACGTTCACGGAGCGCGACTACGGCGTGGGGAGCTTCCGCGACTTCATCCAAAAGCTCGCCGACGCCGGCTACATCCACCTGAAGCAGGTGGATCGCAGCCTCCTGGTGGAGCTGAAGAACGGCTTCAAATCCGCGCCGGAGCCGGAGGAGGCGGATGAGGACGCGCCGGTTGCGGACGCCGCGCCGACGGCGTCCGCAGAGACGGCTGCGCCCGCCGAGGACGCGCCCGCGACGGCGCCTGCGGGCGATGGCGACGCGCCGGTTGCGGACGCCGCGCCCCCCGAGGCGTCCGCGCAGGCTTTGGACGCCAGCTCCGCCAGCAAGGCGCTGGAGGAGCTCTTCCGCGCCTCCGAGACGAAGCCGCATTGGCCGCTGTACCTGCGCACCTTCAAACAACTGCTGCGTTCGCAGCCGACGCCTTTCGACGAGAGGAAATACGGTCTTTCCAGCACCTACGACCTTGCGCGGCAAGCCCAGCGCGACGGGTTGCTCCACATCGAGCGCAACCGACAGGGCATCTTGCGCATCTTCCCGGGGGATCGCTTCCCCAAACCCGAGCAAGAAGCCGCCGACGGCGCCCTTGCCGAGGCGCCTTCCGAGTTCTCCGCCGCCATAGACCCGGTGACGGGGGCGGCGCCTGCCGCCGCCGGCGAAACCGCCCCTTGGGATGCCGCCTCGGAGAGCCAAGGCGGCCAAGCGTCGGACGTCTCCGCCCCCGCGCCGGAGCTCCCGTTCGCCGCAGGCGAGGGTTCGCCCGAGGCTGCCGATGCGCCGATTGACGCCGCGCAGGCAACGTCCGCATCGGACGAGGCGCAACCTGCGGACGCGGCTGCGGAGGGAGGGGGGGCGAAGCCCAAGGCGAAACCGCGGACGACGCGGCGCAAATCCACCGCGTCCGCCACGGCATCCAAAGAAGGCGAAGACCCCGCGCAGCGCGGCGACGCCGCGCAAGCCGCGGACGCCGAAGGCCACGAAGTAGCCCGCCCGGGCCCGAAGCCCCCGAAGCGCGCGAGCGGCGGTGCCGGCGCGAGCCGGGGGCGCGCCTCGCGGTCAGGCGAGCTTGCCGTCCTCCAGGCGCAGGACGCGCGAGCAGCGCGCGGCGAGGTCTCCGTTGTGGGTGACGACGACCGAGGTCAGGCCGCGCTCGGCGTGCAGGCGGCGCAACAGCCCCGCGACGGCGTCGCCGGTCTTGGGGTCTAGGTTGCCCGTCGGCTCGTCGGCGAGCAGGAGGCTCGGCGACCCCGCCAGCGCCCGCGCCAATGCCGCGCGTTGCTGCTCGCCCCCCGACAGCTCGCCCGGGCGGTGCCCTGCACGGCTGGCGAGCCCCACCTCGTCGAGCAGCCCCCGGGCGGCGTCGACCGCCCGCGCCGACGGCTCCCCCCGCAGCAACAGCGGCATCATGACGTTCTCCAGCGCGGTGAACTCCGGCAACAGGTGGTGGAACTGGAACAGGAAGCCGATGGTCTTGTTGCGGAAGTCGGCGAGGGGGGCTGGCGCGAGGGCGGCGACATCCCGCCCCGAGACCTTGATCGAGCCGCCGTCCGGCTTGTCCATCCCCCCCAGCAGGTGCAGCAACGTGCTTTTGCCCGAGCCGGAGACGCCGGTGACGCCCAGCATCTCCCCCCGCCGGACGTCGAGATCCAGGCCGGACAGGATCTCCAGCCGCCCTCCGCCGGAGGCGTAGCCTTTGCGCAGGTCGCGCACCTCGACGATGACGCCGTCGTCACTCATAGCGCAACACCTCGACAGGGTTCAGCCGCGCCGCGCCGCGCGAGGGGTAGAGCGTGGCGAGGTAGCTGATCAGGATCGCCGTCGCCGAGACCATGAGCACGTCCCCTGCGCGGACGTGGAACGGGACGTAGGGGATGCTGTATATCTCCGCTTCGATCCGGATGAGCCGGTAATGGTCGAAGACCCAACTGACGGCGACGCCCAAGGCGCCCCCCACGGCGGTGCCGACGACGCCCAAGATCAGCCCCTGCCACATGAAGACGCGGCGCATGGTCTTGGCGGTCGCCCCCATCGCCGCGAAGATGGCGATGTCCCCCTGCTTTTCCAGCACCATCATGATGAGCGTGGTCACGATGTTGAGCGACGCCACGAAGACGATCAGGCCGATGGTGATGAACAGCGCGATCTTCTCCAGCTTGAGCGCGGAGAAGAGCGGCCCGTTGAGCTCGATCCAGGTGGTCGTGTGATAGTCCGGCCCCGCCTTCCCGCGCAGGGCGGCGGCGACTTCCGGGGCGCCGTCCAAGTCGTCGATGTCGAACTGCAACAGCATCACGGAGCCTTCGGGGATGGCGAACACCCGGCGCGCGGTCTCGATGTTGACGTATGCCCAGTTGGCGTCGATGTCCCACAGCCCCGATTCGAAGACGCCCGCGACGCGGACGGTCTTTTCCGAGATGGTCATTCCCAGCGGCGTCAACCGCCCCATCGGGTTGAGTATCTTGACGGTGTCGCCGACCGCGACGCCGAGCGTGCGCGCCATCTCCTTGCCGATCAAGACGCCGTCGGGCGGCGGCGGTTCGCCTTCCCCGTCCTCCCATCCCCCGACGCCTTCCGCCGCCGTGTCGCGGGGCGCGACCTCGCCGGTCGCACCGGTCGCGGCGTCGGATGGGTGCGCTGGACGCCGCCGGGCGGCTGGGGCGTCCAGCGCGTGCGGGTCGCCGGCGGTGACGCGGGAGAAGAAGTCGGAGACCTCCGCCTCCTTGCCGGGGTGGACGCCCTTGAGCGCCGCCCCTTGGTTGGCGTGGGCGCTGGAGAGGATCACCTGCTTGAGGATCGCCGGCGCCGATCCGGTGACGCGGGCGTCGCCACCCGCGAGCCGGGCGAGCAGCGCGTCCGGCTCGTCGATCGGAGCGCCGTCGGCGCGCATGAGGTTGACCGCCGGGGTCGCCCCCAATATCTTGCCTTGCACATCCTCCTTGAATCCGGTCGAGAGCGCGAGGGCGATCACCAACGCCATGACGCCAGCGGCGATGCCGGCGACCGAGAGCAGGGAGATGGCGGAGACCATCGCCTGCTTGCGCTTCTCCCGCAGGTAGCGGAGGGCTATGAGAAGTTCTAGTTTCATGGTTCCACCTGCCCTTGAGAAAGGACGGGCATCCAGTCCCGCCGAATCAAGTCGTCTGTCGGGCTGTTCGGCCTGGCAACCACCCCTGTCCCGCAAGCCATGTCCACCGTCTCCCCCCATCCCCCCTCCCGTCCCCCGGCGCCGCAGCCGCCTACGATGCGGCGCTGGCGCGCGCGGTGTCGCGCTCGAGATAGAACGCGCCAGCGAGCCAGAGCGCCCCCGCCAGCAGGAACATCGCGCCGACCACGACGAAGGAGACGCGCATGTCGCCGTACACGTCGTTCAAGAGGCCGACGACCACCGGCGAGATGACGTCGCCCAGCGCGTGGATGACGAAGATGTTGACCGCGAAGCCGATGGTGCGCAGCGGCGAGCGGGTGACGTTTGCCAGGATGGTGTTGGTGGGGCCGGTGTTGAAGAACAGGCAGAAGCAGGTCAGGAACATCAGCACCCACATCATCGGGAACGGCGCGCGCAGGGCGGCGAGGAATATCGGGAAGCCGACGACCATGGCGACGCCGGAGACCAGGAAGTAGGAGCTTGCGAACCGCTTGCGCAGCCTGTCGCCCGCCACCCCGCCCAGCAAGGTGGCGACGAGCCCCGACACGGCGATGACGCCGCCGAAGACGATGGTGGTGTTTTCGGGCGCGTCGGGCAACCCCTCCATGTAATAGGGCATCCAGAATGCGATGCCTTGGATGGCGAAGGTCATCGCCGCCATGCCGAACGTGCAGAGGACGTAGGACGGCGTGCGCGCGAGCTCCCAGTATTCCCGCCAGGGGATGGACTTCACCTTCACGCCGTACCGGTCGATCCCCCGCCCCCCGCGCCCTTCGCGGGGCGGTTCCTTCATGCGAAGGCAAATCAGCCCCAGGACGATGCCGGGGACGGTGATCAGGAAGAAGACCCAGCGCCAGCTCTCTGCGGCGAAGCCCAACGCGGCGTGACCCCACGCGCCGATGCCCGAGCCGGCGATCCAGCCGCCGAGCACGTAGCCGAGCGCGCTCCCCACCGGCGTCGCCACGTAGAACCACGCCAGCATCTGTCCGCGCCGCTCGATGGGGTATAGGTCGGAGATCATGGCGGGCGCCACCGGACCGTATGCCGCCTCGCCCACGCCGACGAAGCAACGGGTCAGGAGCAGGAGCAGGAACCCGCCCGCCAACCCCGTCGCGCCGCTCGCCAGGCTCCAGACGACGACGCCCCACGCCACGATGCGCCATCGCGACCACCGCTCGGCGAGGCGCGCGAACAGCGGCGCGCCGACCATGTAGACCACCATGAACGCAGTCCCCAGCAGGCCGAGCATGGCGTCCTCCGGCTTGAAACCGAGCTGCTGCTCGAACCAGCGCAACGCCGCGTTGAGCGCGTCGCCGCCCCCCCCGGCGGCGAGTTCCCCGTTCGCGTCGAAGAAGGTGCGCTTGATGGGGCCGACGACGGCGGACAGCACCTGCCGGTCGATGTAGTTGAAGATGTTGATGAAAAGCAGGAGCGCCAGCGCCGGACGGGCGCCGGCGAGCGGCGTTGCGGAATCTTGTCGCCCTCCTGTCGTCATCATAAGGTCTCCCGGCCGCCAGGCCGCCGCCCGTTATTTTTTCGCGGGATCGAGATAATCGGGCTCGGCCTTGCCCAGGAACTCCAGCCCCTCGGGGTCGGCGACCTTGATCGCGGAGTCGCCGCCCACCTTGGCGTAGACGCCCCCGCCCTCGGCGGCGGCGCCGAACGCGCATTGCGCGATGACGGTCTCGCCTTTCTTGAGCGTCACGCGCATGGATGGCGCCTCCACGCCGTATTCGGACAGGGGGGCGGGGGCGTCTATCCATTCCCGCACCGGTTTCTCCAAGGCGTCCAGGATGCCGTTGACCTCGTCCCACTTCGCCTTCCGCTTGCCGCCTTGCAGGAACCAGTCGCCGCCGGCCTTCACAAGCCGGACCTTCCCCTTGGGGTTCTCCAGGTCGATGCCGTCCACGTCCCAGCGCTGGAACGGGACTAGCGCCTTGGAGCGGAGGTCGTCCGCCGACTTGGAGAGCTTGTCCACCAGATCCTTCTCGACGAAGAACAGCTCGGGGCGCGCGTCGTCGCGCGCCAGGTACCGCTCGGCCTGCGCCGTCGCGCCGTCGTCGCCCTGCCCCCCCAGCGTGGACTTGGCCGGGCCGACGACGAAGCGCCTGATCGCCTTGCCGGGGCCGAAGGTGAGCACGGCGTCTATCGCCGGGGTCTCCAGCGCGGTGTTGGCGTAGTTGACGGTCCCTTCGTCCCCGATGTCGAACTCGTCGTCGAAAAACTCCGCGACCGTGCCGAGGTCCAGCGCGTTGAGCAGCTCCCGCATCGCCGGGCCGTCCGCCTCGCGCTTCTCCGACCCTTTGAACCACCAGCGGTCGTCGCGATCCTTCTCCAGCTCGACGACGCCTTTGGCGTTGCGCAGGGTGAGCCCCTGCACCCCCGCGCGCTCGAACCGGAACACCTTGCGGTCGCGCAGGGCGGCGACCTTCTTGTCAAAAAAGGCGGTGGTGCCGGACTGGACGAGGAACACCGAGCCGTCCCCCGGAGACAAGGTCGCGTAGGTGGAGTTGCCCGAGGGGGTGTCGGCGCCGAAGTCTATGCCGTATTCGTTCCCGTCCTTCGCCTTCAGCCGCAGGCTGAGAAGGGCGGGGTTGAGGCCGTAGCGCCCGAGGTCGGAGGCTTTCTCCTCGACGACGCTTTCGCGGTCCAGCGCCGAGGCGGAGGATACCAGCCGCTCCAGCTCCGACGCCTCCGCCCACCACCGGTGCGGCGCGGTGAGCGTCCACCGCCCGTCCTCGCGCTCGGCGGTCGCGGCGCCGTCTTGCGTCGCGAGGTCGACGCGGACGATGTCGCCGGGGTCGAACTTCCACACCCGGTTCTCGGTCTTCTTCGCCGCTTCGCGCTCCGCCCCGCCTTTGTACTCGTAAAAGTAGATGTAGCCGCCGAACAGGAGGGCGACCGCGAGCAACGTGAAAGTTCCCTTGAAGCGCATCCCACCCCTCCTTATCACATTCGCATCACATGCGTCGCCGGCGCACGACGACGACGAGTCCGGCGAGCAGGGCGATGCCGGGCAGCAGGATGACCGCGACGAAGAAGATGGCTTTCTGTTGCGCCTCCGACAGCAAGATGCGGCGGTCGTCCAATGGGCGGGGGCGGATGGAGATCAGGTCGTCGTCCTGGGCCAGCCAACTGACCATGTTCAGGAACAGGTTGCCGTTCCCCTGCGCGGGGAAGTAGTCGTTGTCCGCGAAACGTGCGGTTCCCGTGACCACCAGGCGCGCGGTGCGCGCGGAGGCGTCGTCCGCCGCCGTTTCCTTCGATGCGGCGACGGCCATCGGGACGGGCCCTTGGAAGTCCTCGTCGGGGTTGAACTCCGCGCTGCTGCTGTCCAGGTCGGTCTCACCCCAACTGCTGGCGTTGCTGCTGAACAGCGTCGTGACCGTCACGCCGTCCGGCGCCTGGTCGACGGGGCGGATGGAGCGGGTCAGCGGGAAGAAGGTCATCGTTGTGAAGCGGTCGGTGATCGGGTGCTGGCCATAGTCGCGGTCGCGCACCAGCGGCATGCTTTCGCTCGCGCCCATCAGCCGCCCCACGCCGCTGACGTCCAACACGACGTCGTCGTCGATCTGCACGCCCCAACCGTCGAAGAACCCCTGCAGGGCGGGGGATGGCTTCGGATCCATCATGAAAAGGGCTGCGCCGCCGGCGTCGAGGAAGCCCGCGATGAAGTCCATCTCCTGGGGGAACGGCTCGTTCTGCGGCCCCGCGACCACCAGCACGTTGGCGTCCTCCGGGACCTTCCCCTCGGCGACGAGGTTCGCCTTGTCCACCGCATACCCCTGCTCCTCCAGCGCCTTCTTCGCCAAGGCGTAGCCGAACCGGTCGGAATCGTCGGGATCCTTCTCGCCGTGACCCGAGATGAAATAGACCTTCTTCGTCCCGGTGCGGCTGACTTTGACGAGGGCGTTGGTCATATCCTGCTCCTCGATCTCTTCGGAGCGCTTCTCGATCCGCTCCGTCCGGTCGCCGTAGGAGACGACGACGGTGCCGAACTTGATCGCCTCGCGGGTGATCGGGTTCTCGAGCAGGCCGTAGACCGTGACGCCGTAGCGGTTGGCGACGTCGTTCTGGCGATCCGGGTCGATGAATTCGTAACGCAGGTGGCGGGAGAGGGCGCCGTATTCGGTGAGCATCGCCTGGAGCGGTTCGTGGTTGCCCCCCGGGAAGAACGCCTTGATCTCGACGTCCTTGCCCGCCTTGTCGAGGCTCTCGACCACTTTGAGCGTCTGCGGCGCCAGGGTGAAGCGGCTGTTGGCGGTCACGTCGAAGCGCCGCACATGCCGCCGCCCGACGTAGTTGAGCCCCACGACCACGGCGAGGACGAGGACGAGGGAGATCGCGTAGTTGGCGGCGTACTTGGACGACCGCCTCCCCAGCGTCGCCATGACCTGCTTGTAGTTGGACGCGACGCCGATGACGATGAGGGCGGCGCCGGCGCCGGCGAGCGACAGGTTCCACTTGTCCCAGACGTTGGTGATGGAGTACCAGACGACGGCGGCGACCGCCAGCACCAGCCCCAGGATGTCCAGTTTCTGCAAGATGTTTTTCATTACCCCTTCCACCTCATGGACTCGAGGGAGCGATAGGCGAGGAAAAGCCCGACGAACGAGAACGTCACGTAGTAGATGATGTGCGACGTGTCGATGACGCCTTTGAGGAAGTCGTCGAGATGGTTGATGACCGACAGGTAGTCGACGACCTCGCGCGCCGGTCCCGACGACGAGCCGCCGAACACGGTGCCGAACACGTTGACCAGCCACAGGACGAGGGACGCGCCGAAGGTGACGATCACCGCGACGATCTGGTTCTCGGTCAGGGTGGAGATGAAAAGGCCCAGCGCCAAGAGCGCCGCCCCGTAGAGGAACAGCCCCAGATACCCCGCCAGCATCGGCTTCCAGTCGGGTTGCCCGAAGACGAACAGCGGCGAGACCGTGACCATGCTCGCGACCAGCAGGATCAGCAGGAAAGTCAGGCTCGCCAGGTATTTCCCCAGCAGGGCTTGGGAGGTGCCGACAGGCGTGGTCAGGAGCAGCTCGATCGTCCCCCGCTTCTTCTCCTCGGCGAAGAGCCCCATGGTCAGCATCGGGATCAAAAAGAGCAATATGACCGTGAACGTCTTGAAAAGGGACTGTGCCACGTAGGCGGGGACGTCGATCGGCTGGCCCCCCTGCCCCAGTTGCGCCTGCATCATGGTGAACTGGACGACTTCCGTCAAGTTGCCGTAGAAGAACAAGCCCGCCAGGACGAGGAAGATGGTGAGCACGACATAGGCAATCGGCGAGACGAAGTAGCTTTTTATCTCGCGCTGCCAGATCGCCAGAACGTATTGCATGACAGGGACTCCTTCCCAAAAGGCTCAAAAGGACGGGGCGGGCATCCCGCCGCCATTCCCATTCCGCGTTATTCCTCGCCCTTCGCCTCGCCTGCGCCGGCGTCTCCGGCGTCGCCGCCGCCGTGGGTGCCGCCCTCGGCGGCAGGGGCTGTGGCGCCTTCCTCGCGCTCATTGGTGATGAGGTCGATGAACACGTCCTCGAGGCTCATGGAGACCAGGCGGATGTCGAGCAGCCCCCATCCCTCGCCGACGACTGCGGCCGACAGGACGCGCCGCAGATCCGTGCCCAGCTTGCATTCCACGATGTAGTTCGAGTACGGGACGTCGGCGTCCTCCGCCTGGACGCCCAGCACGCCGTCGATGCCCGACAGCTTCGCGCGCACGGCGTCCACCGGGCCGGCGACGGTCAGCGAGACCCGTTCCGCCCTCTTCATCTGGCTCGCCAGCCCCTCCGGGGTGTCCATCGCCACGACCTTCCCCTTTTTGATGATGACCACGCGGGTGCATGTCATGCTGACCTCGGGGAGGATATGCGTGGACAGGATGATGGTGTGCGCCGAGGCCAGGCTCTTGATCAGCGTCCGCACCTCGTGGATCTGCTTGGGGTCCAGGCCGATGGTCGGCTCGTCCAGGATGAGCACTTCCGGGTTGTTCAGGAGCGCCTGCGCCAGGCCCACCCGCTGACGGTAGCCCTTGGAGAGCCTGCCGATGATGCGGTTGCGCACCTCGCCCAGGTCGCACTTCTCAATGGCGTCGCCGACCTGGCCGCCGCGCCGGGACGAGGGCGTCCCCTTGATGCGGGCGACGAAGTTCAAATAGCCATCGACCGTCATGTCGGGGTACAGCGGGGGGTTTTCCGGCAGGTAGCCGATGCGCTTGCGCACCTCGACGCTCTGCTCGAAGATGTCGTAGCCGGCGATGCGCGCCGTCCCCTCCGTCGCGGGCATGTAGCAGGTCAGCATCCGCATGGTCGTGGTCTTGCCCGCGCCGTTCGGCCCCAGGAAGCCCAGCACCTCCCCTTTCCCCACGGTGAAGGAGATGTCGTCCACCGCCCTGCGTTCGCCGTAAACCTTGCTGAGATGATCGACTTCAATCACCGCCCGTCCCTCCTGGGAAGTTGCCAATGCCCAAGCCCGTGAAAAACTTACAAATACTAGTGAAAATCGGCGGCTTCGTCAATCGATGGCGCCTCCATCGGGTCGTTTCCGGGTCGTTTCCGTTAAAAAATGCTACCATCCTCCCGATTCTGCCGTAGAATTACCGTCTAACCCTTTGCCGGTGGCGCGCGACCGTCCGTTCGTCGGATGGTCGCCGGTTCGCGTGGCGGCTCGGGGCGGAGGCATCGAATTAGAAACATCGAATGGACGCTAGCATCCCCGCAGCGCCTTCGGACGCGGGCGGCGGGGAGGGTGACGGCTGAACGGGGGGGGGGACGAAGTGCGACATCTAAATGGAACGAGGTCGGTCGGGGCGTCGGCGCTTGCGCTGTCTTTGTTGTTGCTGGCCGCTTGCGGCGGCGGCACCAGCTCTTCCAGCGGGGGCGGGGCAGGCGGGGGGGGGGGCGTCACCGTCTCGCCCGCGCGGCCGAGCGTGAAGGCTGCGGATTCCGTGACCTTGACCGTCAGCACGGCGGACTTCTCGTTCTCCGTCCTCCCCGCCTCCGGGCACGGATGCGTGCAGAGCGGGAGCACCATCGTCTGCACGCCGACGTTGACGGGGACTTACGTCGTCACCGTGACCTCCGGCGGGGCGAGCAAGGATGTGACGCTCACGGTGAACCCCGCCGACCCGACCGTCGAGATCACCCCCGACGGCGCGACCGTCAAGACGACGAAGACCATCCGGTTCAGCGCCACGGTCACGATCCCCCAGGGGCAGCCGCAACAGGATCCCGTGTGGGGGGTGACGGGCGACTGCGGGGTGATAGACGAGGACGGCCTTTTCAGCGCGGCGAAGAAATCGTCGGGCACATGCTCCGTCACCGCGTCCCTCACGACCTACGACGGCAGGACGATCAAGGAGACCGTGGATGTGACGGTCGAAGACCCCACGCTGAGCGACATCCTCGGGGAGATGGTGGAGGTGGCTGCCGGGTCGTTCACGATGGGATGCGACCCCTCGCGGGACGGCTTGTGCTCCTATACGGATCAGGCGCCCCACCCTGAGACGGTGGCAAAATTCTACATCGGGCGGACCGAGGTGACGCAGTTGCTGTGGCGGCTGGCGGGGATGGGCACCAACCCGTCCATGCACACGGGCGACAACCTGCCGGTGGAGAATGTGAGCTGGAAAGACATCGTGGGGACGAGCGGCGGCAGCATGGTGGTCGGCGGCGTCACCTACCACGCGAACGGATTCATCTACAAGCTGAACACCGCGAAGCCGGGGAAGAACTGCCGCCTGCCGACGGAGGCGGAGTGGGAGTATGCGGCGCGGGGCGGGGCGAGAGGCGCAGGCCACGCATATAGCGGCAGCGGCGACGTCGATGCCGTCGCATGGTACGAGGGGAACAGCGAGACCGACACGGGCGCTTTGGCGACGCACCCCGTGGAGACGAAGCAAGCCAACGAGTTGGGGGTGTACGACATGAGCGGGAACGTCCATGAGCTGGTGAGCGACCTGTATGCGGATTCGGTGCATCCGACGCCTGACGGGAAGACCCATGTGGTCAAGGGCGGCGGCGCGTGGGATGCCGTGGACTATGTGCGCGTGGCGTCCCGCGGGGGCTGGGCGTTCGACGACCAAGGCAAGGGCGACCTCGGCTTCCGCTTGGTTTGCGAATCCAAATAAGGGAACCTCTGAAAAGCTCGTAGACAAGGCGCAACGCAGCGTCCGGGGGTTTTAGAGGTTCCCAGGACCCGTCGCGCCCCGCGTCGCCTCGGGCCATGTTGCGCGAGTCACGTGGACGCAGGTCCGGCGGGCTTGTCCCCGCGTTTGCCGGGGCTGGCGTCGGCGCGGGGGTGGCAGCTCTGGTACACGCGCAACAACTGCTCCATGGAGACGTGCGTGTACCGTTGCGTCGTCGAAAGGCTCTCGTGCCCCAGCAGCTCTTGGATTGCGCGCAAGTCCGCCCCCGAGTTCAGCATGTGCGTGGCGAAGGTGTGGCGTAGCGTGTGCGGATGCACCTTCAGCCGCTCCGCCAGCTCGGTGACGCAACGGTCTACGATGTTGCCCACGCTGCGCGCGGTCAACCTGCCGCCGCGCTGGTTCAGGAAGGTCGCCGCGTCGTCCTTGGCGGGCGCCTTGCGCCGGGAGCGCCGCCGCGAGGCGCACAGTCCGGGCCTCACGTCCAGGTAGTTTTCCAGCGCCGCCGCCGCCTTCTGCCCGAAGGGCACGATGCGCTCCTTCCCCCCCTTGCCCAGCACCCTCACCAGCCGCTCCTTCATGTTGGCGTCCTCCAGGTTCATGCCCACCAGCTCGCTCACCCGCAAGCCTGATCCGTAGAGGAGTTCGAGGATGGCGCGGTCGCGCACCCCGGCGACCGTGTCATCCGGCGGCACCTCCATCAGCGCCGCCACCGATTCCAGCGTCATGTAGTCGGGGAGGCGCACGTCTTTTTTGGGCGAGGCGACGTTGCGGGCGGGGTTGGCCGCGATGGCGCCTTGGGCGGTCAGGTGCTTGAAGAACGAGCGGAGCGTCGCCAGCTTGCGCGCCGCCGAGGATTTCTTGTTCTTCTCCTCGTACAGTGCGCCGAGGAACTCCCGTATGGTGAGGTTGTCGATGTCCTCCAGCCTGGGCGCGGGGCGCCTCCCGCCGTCCGGCGCGGTCGTCAGGTGGCGGTGGAACTGGCGCAGGTCGGACTCGTAGTTGCGCAACGTGTGGGGTGAGGCGCCCCGCTGCAACCGCAGGTGTTCGATGAACCTGCCGATCCAGCCGTCGAGCGCGTCGGTCGCGTCCTCGTCCTTGGCGTTTTCGTTCATGGCGGCGCGTCCATCCATCGTCGCAGGGTGTCGAGCGCGTGGCGCGTCTGCGCGCGCCGGCGCTCCTTCTTGTCGCGTATGGCGAGGATCTCCGCCGGGGCGCCGGTCATCAGCCCGAAGGTGATGTTCGCGGGCTGGAAATCCCCCTGCGGCGCGGCCAGGTAGCGCGCGATGCTGCCGAGCGCGGTCGCCTCCGGCGGCGTGGCGGGCTGCAACCCCCGCGCCACCCGGGCGGCGTTCGCCCCTGCCAAGAGGCCGGTCGCGACCGCCTCGACATACCCCTCGCACCCGCAGAGCTGTCCGGCGAAAAAAAGGTCGGGGCGCGCCTTGGCCTGCAGCGTCGTCCCGAGCAGCCGGGGGGCGTGGATGTAGGAGTTGCGGTGGATCTGCCCGAAGCGGAGGAATTCCGCCCCTTCCAGCCCCGGGATCATGCGGAAGACGCGCCGCTGCTCCGGGAACTTCAAATGGTTTTGGAAGCCCACGAGGTTGTAGCTGTCCGCCATCTGGTTTTCCAGGCGCAGTTGCACGGCGGCGTAGGCGCGCCGCCCGGTGCGTGGGTCGTCAAGCCCCACGGGCTTCATGGGGCCGAAGCGGAGCGTGTCGATCCCGCGCCGTGCCAGCTCCTCCACCGGCAGGCAGCCTTCAAAGAACCGGGGCTCCTCGAAGTCGCGCAACGGCGCCGACTCGGCGCGGATCAGCGCGTCATAGAAACTTAGATACTCTTCCTTCGAGAGGAAGGCGTTCAGGTAGTCCCGCCCCCCCTTGCCGTAGCGCGAGGCGGCGGAGAGCTTCGCCGTGTCGAGCGACGATGCGGCGACGATCGGGGAGATGGCGTCGTAGAAGTAGAGGTTCTCGCTTCCGGCGAACTCCGCGATGGACGCCGCCAGGGCGGGCGAGGTCAGCGGGCCGGAGGCGACGACGGTGACGCCCGCAGCCTCGTCCGGCGCGGAGTTCGCCGAGGACGCCTGTGCCGGGGGAGGGGGCAGTTCCCGCACCTCCTCGCGCACGACCGTGATGCCGGGCTCGGCTTCGACGGCGGCGGTCAGGCGGCGGCTGAACTCCTCGCGGTCCACCGCCAGCGCGTGCCCCGCAGGCACCCTGGCCTCGTCCGCGACGCGCATCGACAGGCTGCCCAGCCGCCGCAACTCCTCTTTGAGGAGCCAGGGCGCGGTCTCCGGCTGGTCGGACTTGAGCGAGTTGCTGCACACCAGCTCGCCGAGGCGGTCGGTGGAGTGCGCCGGGGTCATGACTGCGGGGCGCATCTCGTAGAGGCGCACCGGGACGCCGTGGCGCGCCGCCTGCCATGCCGCCTCCACCCCCGCCAAGCCTCCGCCGATCACCGTGACGCCGCGTCCCATGCATCCCATGCCGGGGATTTTAGTGGAAGCCGCCGCCCCCGGCAATATCTCGCGTGTGCAGCCGGGAAATGCGGCCTGCGACCGGATTTTGTCCAGGAGCGCCAGGGGGGCGTGGCGTATCGGGTGATGTGTATCGGGTGACGCCCAGAAAAACATGTCGCGCCGGGTCGGGCTGGTGTACAGTATTGGTTCTGGAAATCGAATGGAATGCACAAGCCGATGGGTGCAATCCACGCCCTGCGGACAAATGTTATTTGCGCGAGCCCGCCATGCCCCGAGGAAGGAAGACCGCACAGAAAGCCGCAAAAAAGCGCGGAAGGCCGCCAAAGGCGGTGTGTCGCGCGGTGGTCTTGCTAGACACCGCGAAAATCCGCCGGGCGCGCATGAAGGCATACGTCCGCCGCAAGAAGTCGCTGGAAAAGCTTGATGCGGAGCTGTGCCGGAACTACGACGACGACATGACGGGGTACAGGAAATTCCTCGCCCAGGTTTTCGGTGCGGAGATGACGCAGTTGCGCACCCTGAGGGAGAAATTCTTGCTGGCGCAGAGCCGCTACGACAAGATCGACATGCTCGCCCGCGACCGCCGCATGTCCAAAGAGCGCTATGGAGCCGTCCTGCGGTCGATGACGCCGCCGGAGGCGGATGTCTGGGACACGTTGGAGTCGGAACTGAAAGCGTGCATGGAGGAGCGGCGCAAGCAAAAAGAGGCGGCGTTCGCCCGGATTCGCCAAATGTACGATGATGCGATGGGCGAAAACGACGCGGAGGAGGGGGCGGAAGGCGACGAGGATGACTTTTGCGACCCGGAGTTCGACGATGCCGGTTCCGGAGGGGGGAGGTTCGACGGGCTGCACGGGGAGGGGCGCGAATACGGCGCAGACCCGGAGGGCGTCAACCGAGGCGGCTCTCCCTATATGAAGGAAGTGAAGAAGCTCTACCGCGAACTCTGCCTGCGCTACCATCCCGACAAGATCGGCGCGCACGACGTGCGGACGCAGCGGCTCTGGAACGCCGTGCAGGACGCATATCAGGACGGCGACCTGCAACGGCTTCGTTCCATCTACGCGGGATGCGAGCTGGAAGCGGGGGGCGCGGACTTGCGCTGCTCCGAGATCGACGACGGCATCTTCGACCTGGAATGCGCCATCAGGGAGCTGCGCGCCGAACTCCGGGCTCGGAAACGCACGCCGTTCTGGGGATTCGCCACATGGACGGAGGCGAAGCGGGAACAGGCGGAGATATCCATACGCGCCGAGTTCGACAACGACCTGCGGGCGGTCGGACTGCAATTGCAGTGGATGGAAGCGGAGCTCGAAAGGATCCTCACTTCGTACAAGGACAAGCCGAAAAAGCCGAGCGCCCGCGAGTCGCGGAAGGCTGCGATGTCCGCCATGCCGCGCCTGTTCGACTAGCGGCGCGGGAACCAGCGCCGCCTGCTGCAGGCTGGTCGCCATCCGCTCCATCCGGCTTGAATGCGACGCGACTCCTTATGGGGGTGTTCATGATGGGCGGCGATGTCCCAAGACTTAAATTTTATCAGCGATTGTCATCGGCATTATGTTTCTTTCACTGATGTCGTGCACCGAACAATCAAATGGCGAAACAATAATCGCCAAGAAAGGATGCCCTGATTATGAAGAGACATATCGTAGCGCTGGTCGTGGCCGTTTCGCTGTTCCCGCTGTCGATGGCCGCCTTGGCCGGCACTTGCGAGATCATCCCGTCCGCGACGTTCCAGTACCTGGGCACGGTCACCGAGGCCAACCCGCAGTTGGCGGCGATGGGCGTGAACCATAAGGAGACCGTCGGCGAGATTCGACTGAAGCTGGACGCGCCTATCCGTTGCGAAGACGAAGCGCCCTGCGAGACGGCCTCGGCCATCCACGCCATAGGCGGAACCTGCTCGGCCCATGCCGCGACTCTCGGTTCAGACCTGAAGGAGCCTAGCAAAAGCGCCTGCGGCGTCTGGGACGCCCACAAGTCGAAAGGCAGCCAACCGGCCGCCGAATCGAACGTCGAACATGTCGCGCGGGTGAAGCCGGGCAACCGCTACCGCATCTATTACGACGCTGGGGCCACGATCAACGGCTGCAAGGCCGACCCCAGCCCCAATTGGCAGTCGCACCCCATCAACAAGCGGGGCACGGGTTACGTCGATGTGCCGCCCGCCGTCAATGGCGTGCGCCTCCTCGCGATGAACACGCCGGGCGTGTCGATGGGCGCGCAGAACCGCCTCGTGGCGGGCAAGGCCATCCAGATCGCGCCAGACATCCTTGCGGCGAAGGAATCCGGCAAAACCCTGACCGTCATCGTCAACGGCCCGGGCATCGACAACCGGCGGATCGTCATCCACCGCGACGGCAACACGGTGGCAAGCAGCATCAACGACATCGTGCCGACCAAGGCGGGCGTGTTGACGCTGACGGCCGAGATTTCCGGCAAGACGGACGGGGAGGAATGGGCCATCCAGAGCGAACCCTTCTCCATCCCGGTCGCCAGCACGCCTTGCCCCGCCAAGGGCGTCACGGCCTACATGGATCCGAACGCCAAGTGCGGCGGCAAATAGAGGTTGAGGCGGCTTCCGACCAGACGCAGACGTACCGAGAGGGGTATGCTGACAGCCGTAAAAGGTGGGGGACGGACTTCTGGCGATCCATTCGAGCTCTTGGTCTATGCCGCCGAGTGCGGCAACCAATGCACCTGCGACTATGGCGACATCGACGAGCCTTTTTACGATTCTTTGGAGAAAATGTTCGAGTCTGCGGCGAAAGCCGTCGCAAAGCTGGATAAAGAACAAGCCGAGCCGTTCATCGACAGGCTGGCGGACGTCGTGAAGAAAGCGCATGGGATCGGCTGGGGATATTATGACGGAATCAACGAAATCTTCTACGAAGTATTTCCCGACGAAGAGGACGACGAATAATCGGGGATGTGATAATTGGATGGTGCCGTCGCGTCCCGCCAAACGATTAGGGGAACCTGCGAAAAACCCCGGATAACAGCGCCAGCGCCTTAGTCGAAAATGCTCATTCGCCTCAGCGAACTCCGCTTTTCGACCTGCGGCGACGCCTTGTCTGCGAGCTTTTTAGAGGCTCCCAGAACCTGTCTGCCTGTCGGCAGACAGGCTAGGCAGGGCAACAGCCCGACCTCTCTGCGCGGGTTCGGCCTGCTTGCCGGAAACGTCGGGTTTTGTACGGTCGGCTTGCGGCGTCCGTCAGCTGTCGGCTCCGCTATACCGTATAAACGGCCTTCTCCACCGCAAAAGGCATATTGCAATACTCGCAGATAGCTGCTTCCAAGGAGTTATCACTTTCAACGACGCTCCACACCGCGTGCATTTTGCCGGTACGGTTGGCATTCACTTCTCTTTCTGCTCCCTTGGCTCAGATCGCACGGCCCGCGTCGTTGCCGCCGCGGATTGCGAGGGCGATGTTGTAGGGCTTGGCGCAGTCGCCGACGGCGTAGGTCTCGCGCACCGAAATCCCCTCAAGGAGGGATCGGTTCGGGAGGAGGTCGCCGGCGTTGACGATGGCGTCGCAGGGGATCTCGACTTCGGTGCCGTACTCGGTGGCGATGGTGATCCGCCCCGTGCCGAGGGACTTGATCCTGGCACCGGGCCAAGCCTTGACGCCAAGGGTGTAAAGGGCGGTGGTCATCATGCGCATCTCGTGCTGGGACTGCTGGATGTCAAGGCCCTCGTTGGGAGTCTCGGTGACGATCTGGACGTTTTTCTTGTGGACCGTCAGCCAGAGGGCGGCGTCCCACGCTTGGGCGTTGCCGCCGTAGACGACCACGTTCTCGCCCATCTTGGCGGTGGCAAAGGAGGCGTAGGGGATCACCTTGACGCCGGCGTTGCCAGCTACAGGCGCGTCAGGGTAGCGACCGCCTACGGCGAGAACCAGCACGTCGGGTTTTTCCGCGTTGACGAAGGCGGCATCGACGGTTTTGTCCAGCACCACGTCCACCTTGTTGATTTCCAACTGCCGGACAAGATACTTCTTGAGGTCGGCGAGGTTCTGGTGCGGGCCTTTGATGAATGCGGCGAAGTCGAGGCGGCCGCCGAGGCTCGCTGATTTTTCGTAGAGGGTGACGCTGTGCCCCCTGGCGGCGGCGATCCGGGCCGCCTCCATCCCGCCGGGCCCGCCGCCTACCACCATCACCTTTTTGGGGCGGCCCTTGAGGGGCGGCAGCTCGTAGGTGTCCGGCGTGCCGGGGACGCCGCTCATCACCCGTTGGGTGAGGGCGTTCACCCGGCAGTAGCCCATCTCCCGGTTGGCCTCGTTGCTCCCGATGTGGCAGTGGAGGCAGCGGGTGCAAGGGGCGATTTCGTCGAATTTCCGCGCCTTGAGTTTGTTGACGTACCCGGTGTCAACCGTGAGGGGGCGGGTCATGAGGTAGTAATCGACCTTGCCGTCGGCGAGCGCCTTCTCGAAGAAGTCCGGGGCGTGGGCGGGATCCATGTAGGTGACCGCCCCGACGGGGATTCCGAGGGCGTCTTTGTAGCGTTTGGAAATATCGAGGAGCATGCCGGCGCCGCTGTGGTTGCCGATCAACTGGCCCTGGAAGTGGCGCTTGAAGTTCCACCAGCCGCCGTAGGCGTTGGCGCCTTCGAGGCCGTTCAAGATGAAGTAGAGGTCGCTGCCGAACTGGGCGGGATGGTAACTGGGCATGCCGAGGCGGCACTGCACCGCGTCCAAGCCCGCCGCTTCGAACAATTTGGCGAAGGCTATTCCCTCCTCGACCGTATTGACCTTGTTGTGGGCGAGGGTGATGTCCCGGTCTATCCACCGGAACGCCTCGCCGACGTTGTTGGTGAGGTTGTCGTTTTCCTGGACGCACTCCATCAGCGCCTCGATGACAAAACCTTTGCCGCAGGCCTGCTTGATTTTCCGGATGGTTTCGACGCAGAAACGCGCCCGGTTTTCCAAGCTCCCGGCACCGTACTCGTCCTTGCGGGTGTTGGTGAAACGGGAGAGGAGCGAGTTGGCGAGCCCCGCGCCGGTCATGTGGATTTCCAAGGCTTTGAATCCCATGTCCTGATACCATTTGGCGGCGGCGACCCCCGCCTCCTCCTGACGGAGGAGTTCTTCTCGGGTGATTTCGGCGAGGGGTTTGAAGGCAAAGGCGCCCCACTGGATGCCGAGGGAGCAACCGTAGCGGGCGCACTCGCCCACCAGTTTTTTGCCGAAGGCTTTCGCCTCCTCGACGGGCACCTGCGTCGCCGACGGGGAGGGGGACGGCCCCCGGGCGGACAGCCAGCCTATGTCCTCGAGCCAGATGAATTCGATCCCGCCCTTGGCAAAGTTGACGTAGTATTGGAGGAGTTCCTCAGAGGGGCCCTTGAGATAGGTCGCCGACCCCGCCGCCGATTTGACCATGCGGTGGCTCAACTGAATCGAGCCCAGTTTCAGAGGCGAAAAGAGGGTCTTCAGCTCCGAATCGGCCGAACGGTAGTTGTAGTCTTGGGGGTTGAGATAGGCGATGGGGAGCAGGTCGCCCGCCGCAGCCGCCGGGGTCGCACCAGCCGCCGCCCCGCCGTCCGCAAGGACCGGGGTTGCGCAAACGCCGAGAACACCCGCAGCCATGCCCGTGGTTTTCAGAAAGCCGCGCCGTGAAAGCCCATTCGTTCCTTTTTCCATAGGAATCCTCTGATGGATAGGGAGAGCAAGTTGCATTTTCCGGTTCGGCCCGTCCCGTCCTAGCTTACGACGACGGCCATTATGTCAACTTTTCCCGCCGCGGGGACGCCCCCGCACCGACGGGAACCTCGATTCTATCTTAAGACTTCGGGAAACGGAAGCATTCCTCGCCTGTCGGCAGACAGGTCGGGCAAGGCGACAGCTTGTCCCCTCTGCGCGGGTTCGGCCTGCTTGCCGGAAACGCCGGGGTTTGCACAGTCGGCTCGCGGCGTCCGTCAGCCGTCGGCCCCGCTGCGCCACCGTATAAA
>JAISUT010000009.1 GCA_031271905.1 Acidobacteriota bacterium | reverse complement strand
ATCCTCGGCGCCTATCCTTCCGATCTGCCCGTTGTTGGTTTTGTTCCCCGTCGCCAGCGCCGTGGCGCCCGCCGCGCTGTCGGTCACCGGGTTGTCGAGGGAATAGGTTTGAATCGCGGATTTGTTCGGCATTCGGTTGATCGACAACGAATGGCCCAAATGGATTTCGCCTGCCGTCAGATGGTTGAAACCCATGCCGTCGCCCACGAAGACGATGACGTTCTTGACGTTCGCGCCCAACGTCCAGCGCGGGTCGCTTGACGGGGCGTCGGGTTGAGTGCTTGGCGGGACGCTGGGTTGGACGCTCGATTGACCGCTTCGCGAGTCTCTTCGGCCGCACCCCGACAAGGGGAAGAACAAGGCCCCCGCCAAGACCAAGATCAATAGGGACAATGACGATAGAACACGTTTCGATTTCATGGTTTCGCTCCAGGTCGCCAGGTGTCCATGCTTGGGCGGGGCGCATGGGCCGCATCTTCCGCCCCGTCCGGTTACGGCTTTCGACGACAGGCGTCGTGGCACCCCGCCGCGGGGAACCCCGCGCGACGGCGGCGCGGCGACGCGCGGCGCGGCGAATTTCGATTCTAGCGCGGGGGGGTGTGGGATGAAAGCGGTTTTTCCGGAGGGGCGGGGAGGGGCGGGGCTGTCGGGTGGTTCGGTCGGCTAGGTCGGGATGGCCGCCGGGGCGTCGGTCGGCTATACGTCGCCCGGTTGTTTTGCGCCGTCGCCTCACGACGATTGCGACGTGACCGTGCCGCCTTCGCATGTCCGATTCCCCCTCCCGTCCAAGAAGCGGTGGAGTATCTTCATCACCCTCTCGAAGTCCAACGGCTTGCCGATGTGGGCGTCCATGCCGGCGGCTTTGCAGGCGTCGATGTCCTCTTGGAAGACGTTTGCCGTCATGGCGACGATGGGCACCTCCTTGGAGTTGGGCAGGCCGCTCGAACGGATGTCCGCCGTGGCCTCCAAGCCGTTGCGCTCCGGCATCTGCATGTCCATGAAGATCAGCGCGTAACGTTCCGGCTCGGCCGAGAACAGCCGCACGGCTTCGGCGCCGTTGCGCGCCCAGGCCAGGTCTGCGCCCGTGCCCTCCAACACCGTGGCGATGATCTCGTAGTTCACATAGACGTCCTCCGCCACCATCAAGGTGTAGCCCGTGAAGTCGTTGTCCTTGGCGTCTATGACGCCGCCTGCGCTCTCGCCCTCCGACTTGCCCCTCAACAGGCTGCGTTTCTGCGGGGCGAGCCCCGACGCCTGCGCCAGGTCGGCTTCCGTGGACTCGCGGAACCGAGCCGTGAACGTGAATGCCGAGCCTTCGCCGGGGTGCGATTCCACGCGGATCCGTCCGCCCATCATCTCCACGACCCGCTTGGAGATCGCCAGCCCCAGTCCGGTGCCGCCGTATTTCCGCGATGTCGAGGAGTCGGCCTGCTCGAAGGAGTTGAACAACCGCGCCATCTGCTCGTCGGTGATGCCGATGCCGGTGTCCGTCACGCTGCACTCGATGACGCAGCCGTCCTCGCCGCAGCCGAGCAGCTTGAAAGACAGCCGGATGTCCCCTTCGTCGGGGGTGAACTTGACGGCGTTGCTCATCAGGTTGGTGACGACTTGGGCGAAGCGCTGGCTGTCCCCGACCAAGGCGTCGGGTATGGACTCGTCCATGTCCAGCATGAACCGTTGGCGGCGCTCGTCGATGCGGAAGCTCATGATCGAGACGACGCGGCTGACCAGGGCTTTGAACGAGAACGGCTCGGGGGAGAGCTCCAGCTTGTCCGCCTCGATCTTGCTCATGTCGAGGATGTCGTTGATCACGCCGAGCAGGTGCCGCGACGCCTCCTTGATGCGGCTTAGGCGCTGGTCTTTCGTCGCGGCGTCCTTGGCGGTCAGCGCCAAGTCGGTCATGCCGATGATGGCGTTCATCGGCGTGCGGATCTCGTGGCTCATGTTCGCCAGGAAGTTGCCCTTGGCGCGGGAGCTTATCAACGCCTCCTCGCGCGCCGCGACCAGGGTGCCGAGGATGTCCTGTTGTATCTTCGCGCTGATGAGCAGCATGCTGGCGGAGCGCAGGATGCCGATCTCGGCGTCGTCGAAAGTCCGTTCCATGCCGTAGTTGCTGTAGCCGACGAACCCCCAGAACTGTTCGCGCATGATCACCGGGATGATGATGTAGGAGCGCAGGTCGCCGTGGGCGGGCAGTTGCGCCACCATTTCGGTGAAGCCGGGAGTCCCCTCGGTCAGCACGAGGTCTGTCGCCAGCTTGCGGATCACGTCGTTGAGCCGCTCGGTCTTCTGGTAGCGCAACGTGCGGGCGGCGACCTTCTCGTCGATGTCCTCGTCCAGCAACAGGTGCGCGCCTCGGCGGGGATACTCGTCGTCAAGCACGAAAAGCAGGTCGTCCTCGGAGCACACCAGCGCGCTGATCTCGGGCACCTTGTTGCGCCAGATGCGGACGATGTCCACCCCGAGGGCGTCGGCGACCATGCCCATGCTCTTCTGCATCGCCTCGTCGCTCTCCCCGGCGCCGGCGTCAAGAAGCGTCATCGCCATCTGGTTGACGACCTGCCGCAGCCGCTCGTTCTTGCTGACGCGCTCGACGGCGGCGTCGGCGCGCTGCTTCTCGATCTCGAAGATGCGCCGTTGGAGCAGGGCGAGGAAGCCGAGGAAGAAACCCGACACGAGGATCGACTGGATGACGTCCACGAATTGCTGGAAGGGGGTGAGCGGTTTGATGGCGATGGCGGGGACGGCCTGCGTGGCGATGCCGTAGCAGGCGATGATCAGGACGATGTGGGCGGTGGCGATCACGAGCCGCATCCAACCCCTCGCCAGCAAGACGATGAGCGCGATGGTCAAGACGAAATACGCCGCCATGCCGCTGGAGATGCCGCCGTTGGTGAAGAATATGACCGGCCAGAGGACGTCCCCGAGGGCGATGAGCGTGATGGGGATGCCGATGGCGTGGATGTTGAACCGGTTGGTGAGGGCGAACAGGATGACGATGGAGACGATCATCCCGAGCATGGCCGTCATGGTGACCATCGGCGAGCCCTCGACCAGGCGGGCGATGGACGCGACGATGGCCGCACCCATGCCGACGCTGCAAACCATGTTGAGGATCCTGGCGTCGAGCGCCAGCGAATCGGAGAAGATGTACTTCTCGATGAAGGCGTTTGTCCTGCTCATGTGTAAAACCCTACCATCGTCTACCATCGGGGCGGGTCGCGCGCCTGCCGTTCTGGGGGGATGACCGATTTTCCAAACGCCGCCAGCCAGACCGCGCGACTGGTGCGCCAGTGCCGTTATCGGCTTGTTTCCGCAGACACGTTAAGAAACAGGGGCGGAGGGGGCGTATGGATTAGTTTTTCGCGGCGGGGGCGAGCAGCGCCTCCACCAGGCGCACCCAGTAGGTGACGCCCGTCGGCAGGATGGCGTCGTCGAAGTCGTAGCGCGGGCTGTGCAACGCCCGCCCGTCTTCCGCCGCGCCGTTCCCCAGCCAGGCGTAGCAACCGGGGCGTTGCCCCAGCATGTAGGAGAAGTCCTCGGCGGCCATGGAGGGGGGCGCCTTGTCCGTCACCTTCCCCTCCCCTAGGGCGGCTCGCGCGACCTCCAGGCAACGCGCCGCCTCCGCCTCCGTGTTGACGGTGGGCGGGTCGATGTACATGAACCGCGTCTCGGCGACCGCGCCGTATGCGGCTGCGGCGCCATCCGCCAGCCGCGTGATGGCGGCCTCCACCTTCTCCTGGGTCTCGCTTCGCAGGATGCGGATGGTGCCGCGCAAGGTCGCCTCCTCCGGCAGCACGTTCCACGCGCTCCCGGCGAGGATGCGCGTCACGCTCACCACCGCCGGCTCCAGCGGGTGCAGGGAGCGCGAGGTCACCGTCTGCAACGACAGCGCCAGTTGGCTCGCCGCGACGATGACGTCGTTCGCCAGATGGGGCATGGCGGCGTGGCCGCCCCGCCCGCGCAACGTGACCTCGAAGCGGTTGACCCCCGCCATGACCGGGCCCCGGCAGATCGCCATCTCCCCGGCGGGGATGCCGGGCCAGTTGTGCAACCCGTAGATGGCGTCCATCGGGAACCTCTGGAACAGCCCGTCGGCGATCATCCCCAGCGCGCCCCCCTCGGCCTCCTCGCCGGGCTGGAAGACGAAGACCGCCGTGCCGTCGAAGCGGGGATGTTCGGCGAGGTGCCGCGCCGCGCCCAGCAGCATGGCGGCGTGCCCGTCGTGGCCGCAGGCGTGCATCGCGCCGGGGCGGGTGGAGCGGTGGGCGAAGCTGTTCGACTCCGCCAGCGGCAATGCGTCGATGTCGGCGCGCAACCCGATCGCGCGCGGGCCGTCGCCAGCTTTCAACACGCCCACGACGCCGGTCTTGCCGACGCCGCGATGCGCTTGGACGCCGTAACGCTCCAACTCGCGGGCGATGACCTCGGCTGTGCGCGCCTCTTGGAACGCCGTCTCGGGATGTGCGTGCAAGTCGCGTCGCAAGGCGACCAGTTCTTCGAGCCAGGGGATCTCAAGCAAAGCCATAACGAGCCTATAATCCTTCATGCCGCCGTTTTCGTCAACGCCGAGTTCCCGTCGCAGGGGGGCTGCCGCGCCGGGCCGGCGTCGCCCTGCGGCGGCGTCTTTTTCGCGCCACCCGTCACCATCAACCCCGCCATCATTCCCAAGGCGGTGAGGATGATGACCTGGATGATGAGCGAGCGGTTGACCAGCGGCACCCGCCGCGCCGCCGGGATAGAGAGGAACAGCAGGATGGTGATCAGCCCGCGTGGCGCCAGCCACAGCACGGGGCCGAGGCGCATCCCGAGCGCCTTCATCACGAGGGCGCGGAGCAGGAATATCCCCGCCACGACCGCCGCCGCCCAGGGGAGCGTCTCGGCGTCCAGCAACTCGTCGGTCTCGATGAGGTAGCCGAACAGGATGAAGAACAGGGAGCGCACCAGGAAGGTCGCCTCTATGGTCAACTCCTTGAAGCGGAGGATCTCCCCCTCCAGCCGCTCCGGGTGCAACATCCGCAAGCCCCTGAAGTGCTTCAACTGGTCGAAGTTCCCGAGGAACAGGCCGAACAGCAGGATGAACAGCAGCGCCGGCAGATGCCAGATCTTCGAGATGGCGTAGATCAGGATGACCATCAGGATGATCGGGACGAACTTGGTGTGGTGCTCGATCTTGTTCAGCAGGAAGGCTAGCCCGACGTTGGCGGCCAGCGAGATGGCGACCATGACCAGGAGTTGCGAACAGAACACGCCGACGGATTGGAAGGTCACCGTCTCGTTCAGCAGCACGAAATTGAAGAACAGGACGCCGAGGATGTCCGAGAAGCTGCTCTCGTAGATCACGAACTCACGGTCGGCGCGGGAGAGCGCGGCGGCGGTCGGGATGGCGATGGCGCTGCTGATGACGCAGAGCGGGACGACGTTGACGAGGGTGAACGGGAACGAGACGTCGCCGACGGCGGACATGACGCCTGCGAAACCGAAGGCGAGCGCCAGCATCGGCAGCAACGCCGCCAGGAACGTCTTGACGACCAGTTTGACCTTGGATTCGTCCAACTCCAGCTCCAACGCGCCTTCCAGCACGATCAGGATGAGGCCGACGGTGCCGAATAGCTCCAGGAGCGCGTCCAAGTCGGGCGTCCGCATCCCCAGCCAGGCGACGGCCTGCCGGGTGAGCCAGCCGAGCAACAGCAGCAGGACGACCGAGGGGACCTTGATCCTGTCCGCCCACAGGTCGAACAGGTAGGCGATGAGCAGGAGGGCGCAGACGATGATGATCGGCTCGGTCATGGGCAACCAATCCTCCGACTTTCCTGGAAGCGTCGCGACGGCGTCCCGCACCTCGACGGACGACGCCTTACAGGATGGCACATTTCACCGGCGGTTGGTAGCTCTTCGCCTGCGGCCTGCGGCTCGTGTATAATTCCCGCTTTGCAAAGGAAGGCGGGGCGATGCCGGAAATCACGCATGTCATCTATGACAACGACGGGTTGTTGTTGGACACCGAGCCCTTTTACACTGCGGCGCACGGGGCGGTGGCGGCGCGCTACGGTAAGACGTTCGACTGGTCGGTCAAGGGCAGGGTGATCGGCCTGCGCGCCGAGGACTCCGCGCGCATCGTCATCGACGCATTGCGACTCCCGCTCACGGTGCCGGAATACCTCGAGGCGCGGCGGGCGAAGCTCGAAGAGCTTTTCCCTCAGGCGGAGCCGCTGCCCGGCGCCGTGCGCCTCACCCGCCACCTCGCGCGGCTCGGCGTCCCGCAGGCGGTCGCCACCAGCGCCGACCGCCCGCATTTCGAACTGAAGGTCACGCGGCACCGGGAGTGGTACGGCGTCTTCGACCTCGTCGTGACCGGGGACGACCCGGATGTGGGGGAGGGCAAGCCCGCGCCCGACATCTTCCTGCTCGCGGCGGCGAGGATGGGCGCCGAGCCGGGGCGGTGCCTGGTGCTCGAAGACTCCCCCGCTGGCGTCGCCGCCGCCCGCGCGGCGGGCATGTACGCCGTCGCCGTCCCCGACCCGCACATGGACCGGGCGGAATACGGCGCGGCGCACGAGGTGCTGGACAGCCTGGAGCGGTTCGACCCCGCCCGCTGGGGCTTCGCCCCTTTTTAGAGGTTCCCTTTAGGGATTTGCAAATGGATCAGGACGGGGAAATCGCCGGGGGCGATCTCAGGCGGACGCAGAGGGCGACGCTCTTGGTGTCGATCGTCACAAACTTCGTCAACCCGTTCGCGGGCACGGCGCTCACGGTCGCCGTGCCCGTCATCGGCTCGGAGTTCCACAGCTCCGCCACCGCGTTGAGCTGGATCGTCTCCGCCTACATGTTCTGCACGGTCTCGCTCTCAGTCCCCTTCGGGCGCATCGCCGACATCCGGGGGCGGCGGCGGGTGCTGGTCACCGGCATCGTCGTCTTCGCGGCCATGACCTACCTGGCGACGCTGGCGCATTCGATGGCGGCGTTCATCGCCTTCCGCGTCCTGATGGGCATCGGCAGCGCGATGATCTTCGCCACCAACATCCCCATCCTCATCAGCGTCTACCCGGTGCGGATGCGCGGCAAGGTGCTGGGCGTCTCGGTGGCTGCGGTCTACATCGGCCTCGCCTGCGGCCCGGTTATCGGGGGGATCGTCACCCAAACCTACGGTTGGCGCACGGTGCTGGTCTTGATCTCCGTCGTCGCCTTCGCCGCCTTCCTGGTCGCGTTCATCTGGCTGCCCAAGGAGCCTGGGGCGGGCGAGGGGGGCGAGTCCTCGGTCGGGGCCGGCGGGGGCGCGGCCGGCGCCGGGGACAAGAAGAAGCTGAGTCCTGGCAGCATCGCCCTCTACATCGCCTCCATGCTGCTTTTCATGTACGGCTTCACCACCTTCGCCCAGGACGCGCTCTCCTATTTCATCCTGGCCGCCGGCATCGTCGTCTTCGTCTTCTACGTGCGCCACGAGTCGCGCACGGGCGCGCCCATCGTGGAGATGAGGGTCTTTCGCGGCAACCTCAACTTCCTGCTCTCGAACCTGGCGGCCCTGTTCAATTACGCCGCGACCTTCGCCGTCGGATACCTGCTGTCGCTCTACCTGCAACTGGTGAGGGGCTGGAGCGCGGATCAGACCGGCATCATCCTCATCTGCCAGCCGCTGGTGCAGACCGTGGTCTCCCCCTTCGCCGGACGGCTCTCGGATCGCAAGTCGCCCTACATGTTGGCGTCGTTCGGCATGGGATGTTGCGCGGCGGCGCTCCTCTCCTTCATCTTGGTGGGGGGCGATACGCCGGTCTGGCGCATCGTCGCAGGCCTGGCGGTGGTCGGCTTCGGCTTCGGCGTGTTCTCCTCGCCCAACGCCAACGCCATCATGTCGAGCGTGGAGCCGCGCGACTTCGGCGTCGCCAGCTCCATCCAGAGCACGGCGCGCTCGCTGGGGCAGGTGATCGGGATGGCGCTGATCACCATCAGCACCAATTTCATCATCGGGAAGACGCCCATCGACGAGACGCCCAAGGAGTCGATCGTGCGCACCACGCACGTCTCCTTCATCGTCTTCGCCGCCCTGTGCGCCGTGGGGGTGTTCATCTCCCTCAACCAGAAGCGGGATTGAAAGGCGCCTGACGGGGGCGTCCGACCCCTCTGCGGCTACGCCACCAGGCTCCCTTGGCAGGACAGGCAGCGCTGGATGGTGGCGTACAGCCCGTCGTAGTCCACCGGCTTGCAGATGCAGGCGTTCATGCCCACCTTGTTGCAACGCGCCTCCACGTCGTCGCCGATGTCGGCTGTCACTGCCACTACGGGGATGCGTCCCGTGCGCGGTGCCCCGGAGGCGCGGATGCGGCTGGTCGCCTCGAACCCGTCCATGCCCGGCATGTGCAAATCCATCAACACGAGGTCGTAGTCGCGATCCCCGCACCGCGCCACGGCCTCGAAGCCGTCTGCGGCGCAGTCTAGGATCGCGCCGCTCTCCTCCAGCATCGACAGCAGGATCTCGCGGTTGATCTCCACGTCGTCCACGATCAGGATGCGGCACCCCGCCAACGAGGGGGGTGCGCCGTCGTCGAGCCCTTTGTCCACGGGGGGAGCGTCCGGCAGCCTGACTTGCAGGTGGCAGGTGAAGGTGGAGCCCGCCCCCGGCGACGACTCCAGGGCGATGTCCCCGCCCATCATCACCGCCAAGCGCTTTGCCAGAGGCAGGCCGAGCCCCACGCCGCCGTGTTCGCGGGCGATGCCGTTGTCCTTCTGCTCGAACGAGCTCCAGATGCGCCCCTTCAGCTCGTCGGAGATGCCGGGGCCGCTGTCGCCCACGGCGAACCGCAACAGGCACGCCTCGGGCCGCCCGCCCTCCGCCTTGGCGACGGCGAGGCGTACGCGCCCTCCCGCAGGGGTGTATTTGACCGCGTTGTCCAGCAGGTTCCAGACGACCTCTTTCAACCGGTCGCCGTCGGCGACGATCCGTTCCGGCAGGCCGTCGTCTATATCGGCTTCGAAGGTCAACCTGCGGGCGGCGGCGGCCGTCTCGGCGGTGCGGCCCAGATCCGCCAGCAGGTCGGGCAGCGACGTCTCCTGTTCGATCAACGCCAGGGTGCCGTTGTCCAGCTTCCCGAGCTCCAGGATGCGGTCGATGATCGAAAGCAGGCGTCGCGACGCCTCCTCCTGCTTGGCGAAGGCGTCGCGACGCCGCTCCTCGTCGTCCGTGGCGGCGGCGATGCGCGCCATGCCGGTGATGACGTTCAGCGGGGTGCGCATCTCATGGCTCATGCGGGAGATGAAGTCGGATTTCGCCTGGTTGTAGCGGCGTTCCTCCGCGAGGCCGTGCTCGGCCTGGACTTTGGCGACCTCCAGCTCGCGCTGTATCCGCAGCATGTCGGTGATGTCCTGACCCGTGATGCCGACGCCCGGCCTGCCGCCGGGAAGTTCGATGGCGAAAACCGAGATCGACAGCGTGCGCCTGACGCCGTCTTTGTCGGTCACCGCCATCTCCGCGCTGATCTGCCGCCGGTCTTCCAACTCGGGCAGGTACTCCATCATCAGGCGGCGCAGGCTCTCTTGCTCGAAGAGCAGGCGCAGGCCGCTTTTCACCAGGTCTTGGGGCTTGCAGCCGCAGATCGCGGCGGCGGCGTGGTTGACGTACTCCACCTTGCCGAACGGGCCCATGAAGATCGCCAGGCGCGGCGAGTGCTCGACGATCGAGTTCATCCGTATCATGTCGTCCTGCGCCTCGCGGAGCTTGCTCAGGTCGCGGATGTAGCCGACCACGCGGTAGCCGTCCTGCCAGTCCACGCGCATCAGCGTGACCTCAGTCGCCAAGGGCTTGCCGGCGGCGGTGCGGTGCTCCCAAGTGAAGCAACGACTGTCCGCGCTCTTGTAGGCGTCTTTGATCAGCGACCGCGCCTTCTCGTCGCTGGGATGCCCGTCGGGCTGGTATTCCGGGGCGAAGTCGTAGAAATGGCGTAGGAATTCCTGCTTGCTCCGGCATTGGAATATCTCCAACGCCCTGTTGTTGCAGTCTATGGGCGCGCCGGTCGCGTCCCAGAAGCAGCAGGCGAACGGCATGATGTCGAGCATGGCTTGGAGCCGCTGGTTGGAGTCGAGGAGTTCCGCCTCTGCGGCGGCAGACACGCAGATCCCGATGTCGTCGGCCGTGGCGGGCAAATGTTCCCTCATAGCGCAATCCACCCCTTTCGTCCTTCGCGCCCCCTGGATCCCCCCCCGTCCCCGACAGGCGGGGCGGTGGCGGCCGTTGCGTGAAGATGCGCAAAGACGGGCCCCGTCCGGTGGTGCCGTCGCCTTGCCGCGTGTTCCGTAAAAGAGAGATTTGGCGTCCTAAAAGCCGGACGCACCCGCTTCGCCGCAGGCGAAGGATCAAGGCGCAAACCTTGATCGTTTTATCGCCCCCGCCTGGAAATACTTTAAGGGAAACGTCGCGAATGGGAGATGAAAGGGGTGTGTCGTTGCTACAGGCCGTGGCGTCGCCGCCGGGAGCAGCGGGGTGGGGCGCACCTGCATCGTCTGGCCGGGCGCGGCGAAGGGCGCGGCGTGGTCGATGTGCGCAGGTCGATGTGCGCGGGCGACGCCGTGCAAGCGGCGTCTGCGGTCACCCCGCCTTGCCGAGCAGCCAACGCTCCGCCGACAGGCCCGCCATGCAGCCGAATCCTGCGGCGGTGATCGCCTGGCGGAACCTCCGATCCTGCACGTCGCCGGCGGCGAAAACCCCGTCCACGCTGGTGAGGACGCCGTCGCGCGTGGCGACGTAGCCTTCGGCGTCCAACTCCACCGCGCCCTTCAGGAACTCGGTGTTGGGATGGTGGCCGATGCCCATGAAGACGCCGTCCACCTTCTCGACCCACTCCCGCCCGGTCGCGACGTCTTTCAGCCCGACCGACTCCAATGCCTGACCTCCCTGGTAAGAGGTGATGACCGTGTTCCACAGGAAGCTTATCTTCGGCTCCCGCTCCGCGCGCCGCCGCATGATCTGGCTGGCGCGCAAGGCGTCGCGGCGGTGTACGACCGTGACTTTGGAGGCGTGGCGCGCCAAGGTCAACGCCTCTTCCAGCGCCGTGTCGCCACCCCCCGCCACCATGACCTCCATGTTGCGGAAGAACATGCCGTCGCAGACCGCGCAGGCGGAGAGCCCCCGTCCGCGGAACTTCTCCTCATCCGGCAGGCCGAGCCACTTGGCGTTCGCGCCGGTGGCTATGATGACCGCGCGCGCTTCGTGCCAACCCGACTGGGAGCGGATGCGGAACGGCCCGCCTTGGGGGAATTCGACCTCCTCGGCGTCCTCGTCGAGCATTTCCACGCCGAAACGCGACACCTGCTTCTTCATCCGCTCCATCAGCTCGGGGCCCGCCACCCCCTCGGGGAAGCCGGGGAAGTTCTCCACCTCGCCCGTGAACATCAACTGGCCGCCGGGCATCTGCATCCCCCGGGGCTCGGAGGCCAAGACGAGCGGCGCGAGGTTGGCGCGCGCCGTGTAGATCGCGGAGGTGTAGCCCGCAGGGCCGGAACCGATGATGATGACGTTGCGCATGGCGAATCCCCTTTCAAACGGCGAATTGCAAAACCGACGGGGGATTATACCAGACCGCGCCGTCCTTGCGCCCGAGGGAGGGGGGCGGGGCGGGTGGAGGGCGCCCGCAAAACCCCGGACGCGGTGCGCGGCGGCGTCCGGGGTTTTGCAGGCGCCCTGAAGGGGCGCGGGGCGCTATGCCGGGTTGGCTTTTTCCTTGAACAACTCGCCGACGCCGGCGATGCTGCCGAGGATGCCGGTGGTCTCCAACGGCAGGAAGATCTTGGTCGCCTGCCCGTCGGCGACCTTCTGTATCGCCTCCAGGTACTTGATGGCGATCAGGTCGTTGGTCGGCCTCCCGTTGTGGATGGCGCCGAAGACGGTCTCCACCGCCTCCGCCTCGCCCTGGGCGACGGTCAGCCTCTTGTACCGTTCCGCGTCCGCGACCCGCTTGATGGCCTCGGACTGCCCTTCCGCCTCCAGTATCTGAGACTGCTTCTGCCCCTCCGCCTTCAGGATCGCCGAGGTCTTGGTGCCCTCCGCCTCCAAGATGACGGCGCGCCGCTCCCGCTCCGCCTTCATCTGCCGGTGCATGGCCTGGGTCACGTCCGTGGGCGGCTCGATGCGCTGGAGCTCCACGCGGGTCACGCGCGCGCCCCACTTGTCGGTGGCGTCGTCGAGCACTTGGCGCAGGGCGCTGTTGATCTTTTCTCGCGAGGTCAGCGACTCGTCCAGGGCGAGGTCGCCGATCAGGTTGCGCAGGTTGGTCTGCGCCAGCTTGGTCGCCGCCAGGTAGAAGTTGCTGATGTTGTACTGCACCTTCACCGGGTCTGTGACTTCATAATAGACGACGGCGTCCACTTCGACCGCGACGTTGTCCTTGGTGATGACCGCCTGCGGCGGCACGTCCACCACCTGCTCGCGCATGTCCACCTTGATGATCTTCTCCAGGAACGGGATGATGATGGTCAGCCCGCTGTCAGCCGTGCGCTGGTATTTCCCCAGCCGTTCCACGATCCCCTTCTGGTAAGGGCGGATGATCGTGGCGCCCATCGCGGCGATGAAGAACACGACGATTGCGATTACTACCAGAAAACTGCTCAGATCCATGGTCAACTCTCCTTTTCCGCCCCGTCGGGCGGTTGTGTCACCTTCACCACCGCATGAACCCCGTCGATGCGCAAGACCTGCACGGACGCCCCCGCAGGGATCGCCTTGCCATCGTCGCTTGTCGCCCGCCACTGCTCCGGCCCGATCCTGATGTCGCCGGTGTTCGCCGACGGGTCGATCGCCTCCGTCACGACGCCGGTGGCGCCGATGAAGCGGTCTGCCCCGATCCCGGGCGGTTGTTTGGCGGTGACGCGCTCCGCGAACCTCCGGCCGAAGGCGAAGAGAGTTGCCGAGACCAGGATGAACGCGATCAACTGCCCCGGCTCGCCGACCCCCAGCATCGCCAGCACCCCCGCCACGGCCGCCCCGACGGCGAACCAAAACAGGAAGAAGCCTACGGTGAAAATCTCCCCGACCAGGAACAGGGCCGCCAACCCCATCCAAAGCCACCACAATTCGACGTGCATCTCGACCTCCCCCGACCGACCTCCGATGGGACTGCGCGCAACCGCGGGCGGCCAGCCCGATGACCGCAAATCCTATTCTTCGGCAGAAAGGCTGGTTTTGGAAACGAAAAAATGGGTTCGTATGGAAAGAAAGCTTTGCCGCGATTTTTCGCCGTCGGCCGGAACCATTGGCGGCGCCGTGGGATCAAGCGCGGGTCGAGAGGGCTTTTCGCCGCGCCCTTCGTTTTTTTCTCAAAAATTGTTGGACAAAATCGAAGTGCGTCGTTGGATATAGTGAAAGGAAACTGACGCTATGCTATTTCGAGTCCATTCTGCCGCCGTGTTCGGCGTCAAGGCCCATCCGGTTTCGGTCGAGATCGACCTCAGCTTCGGGGAGAAGCTGCTCCTGACGACGATCGGCCTGCCCGACGCCGCCGTGCGGGAAAGCGGCCAGCGGGTGAAATCCGCCCTGCGCAACTGCGGTTTCCCGCTTCCCAAGCAACACATCACCATCAGCCTCGCCCCCGCCGACCTGCGCAAGGAGGGATCGGCGTTCGACCTGCCGATGGCGGTCGGCATCCTCGGCGCCAGCGGCGCCCTGCACGGGGTCGATCTCTCCGCCTTCCTTTTCATGGGGGAGTTGTCGCTGGACGGGCGGGTGCGCCCGGTCAAGGGCGCGCTTTCCGCGGCGGCGATGGCGCGGGAACGCGGCCTGTCCAACCTGGTCGTCCCCGAGGAGAACGCGCCCGAGGCCGCCGTGGTGGAGGGCGTCCGCGCGTATCCGGTGCGCGACCTCTTGCAGGTGGTGGAGCTTCTGGGCGGTGCGGAGATGCCGCCCCCGCTGGAGGTTGACCGGAGGCGGTTGCTCGACGAGCATGGCTGTTACGCGGTCGATTTCCGGGACGTAAAGGGGCAGCGCCAAGCCCGGCGCGCGATGGAGGTGGCGGTCGCCGGCGGGCACAACATCGTGCTCATCGGGCCGCCCGGCTCGGGCAAGACCATGCTGGCGCGGCGCCTGCCGACGATCCTGCCGCCGATGGACTTCGACGAGGCCATCGAGACGACGAAGATCCATTCCGTGGCGGGGCTGCTTTCCGGCCGGGCGGGCCTTGTGGCGGCGCGCCCCTTCCGCGCGCCGCACCACACCATCTCCGACGCCGGGCTCATCGGCGGCGGCGTGTCGCCGCGCCCCGGCGAGGTGAGCCTGGCGCACAACGGCGTCCTGTTCCTCGACGAGCTCCCCGAATTTCAGCGGCGCGTGCTGGACGTGCTGCGCCAGCCCTTGGAGGACGGGGAGGTGACCATCGCGCGCGCCTCCATGTCGCTGACCTTCCCGGCGCGCTTCATGCTCGCCGCCGCGATGAACCCCTGCCCCTGCGGACACCACGGCGACACGCTGCATACCTGCTCCTGCACGCCGCCGATGATCCAGCGCTACCTGGCGCGGGTGTCGGGGCCGCTCCTGGACCGCATCGACCTGCACATCCAAGTCCCGGCGGTGCAGTACCGGGATCTGGCCGACAGTGTTCCGGCAGAAGATTCCGCCACGATGCGCGGACGCATCCTCGCGGCGCGGGCGATACAGGAAAAACGCCTCGCGCCCTTCGGCATCCGCTGCAACTCCGGGATGGGCTCACGGGCGTTGCGGCAGTTCTGCCGCCTGGACGCCGCGTCGGAGAAGAAGATGGAGGGCGCCATCGCGCGCCTCGGCCTGTCGGCGCGCGCCTACGACCGCATCCTGCGCGTCTCCCGCACGATGGCCGACCTGGACGGATGCGGGGGGATCGAGGCGCGGCACGTCTCCGAAGCCATCCAGTACCGCACCTTGGATCGCGACTACTGGCGCTGACGGGCGCATGGGTTTTTTCAAAAAGGTTCTGGAAAGCCTAAGCGAATAGGATGTGTTGCGAAAGGAACAACGCTATGCCGGCTGTGTTGAGGATAGTGCCATATGGATTTCTCTTTTTCCGCGAGGAGTGACGGGGTGCCGGCGCACGTCCACAACGACGGTTTTACGCAGCACGGGCTGCGCAGGGTGCAGGAGGTTGATGCGGCGAAAAAGGGGCACCGGCGGGGCGTTCGCACCGGAGGTCTCCACAAAGCCGATGCTGCGGCCGACGCTTCTTATAGCTTCTGCAATTTTGCGTATTTTTCAACCAGGGTCTTTTTGCCGACGAGGCTGAAGGTGACCGTCACCTTGTAGTCGTCGCCCGACCGCTCGCGCCGAAGCACGATGCCGTCGCCGAACCGGTCGTGGCGCACCCGCATCCCCTCGCGCAACCCCGAGTCCGCAGCAGCCTTGGCGGCCGGCGGCCTGTAGGACGCCGCCGCCTGCTGCATCTTCTCGAGGTAAGACTTCAACTCGGCGATGGACTTCGGTTGGTTCGCGGTCGCGGCGCCTGTCGCGGCGTCATCGCGTCCTTCGCGCGGCGGCACCGGTTTCGGCGCGCCGGAGACGGCATGGACGTGCGCAGGGGCGCGATCCCGCCAGTCGGCATGGCGGTCCTCCCGCCATTCGCCGCCGTGTTGCCCGTAGCCGTAGCCGCCACCCGTGAACATCGGCCGTTGCGGGAAGGGCGGGCCGTATACGTTTTCGTCGCCCGGTGCGATGGCGTCCAGCCCCTCGACCAATTCCCCAGGCATCTCGTCCAGGAAGCGCGAATGGCGTGAAGGGAATCCAGCCCCGGGGCCGTGGGTCTTGCGAAACGGCGTCCAGCAGACGAACAGCTTCGTGCGGGCGCGCGTGATGCCGACATAGCAGAGCCGCCGCTCCTCCTGAA
Organism: Acidobacteriota bacterium; assembly: GCA_031271905.1. Classification (GTDB taxonomy): domain Bacteria; phylum Acidobacteriota; class UBA6911; order UBA6911; family UBA6911; genus UBA6911. Next base: position 7,361 of record JAISUT010000009.1, on the reverse strand, counting down.
GCTCCGCGTCGGACGCGGACGAACGGGAATGGGGGAACAGCCCCTCCTCCATGCCGACCAGGAACACCGTGTCGAACTCCAGCCCTTTCGCACTGTGGAGCGTCATCAACGCCACCCGCGCCTCAGGGTCGAGCTTGTCCAGCTCCGAGGAGAGCGACGCCCGGTCGAGGAACTCCGCGACGGTTTCGCCGCGCTGCTCCGACTCCGCCGCCGCCTGGAGGAGCTCTTCGACGTTGGCGATGCGGTTTTCCGTCTCCGGCGACGACTCTTCCTTTTGCAACATCTCCTTGTAGCGGATGTCTTGGATGACCGTCGCCAAGAGGTTCGCCACAGGCGTCCCCTCCTGCGCCGCCGTCCATTTGTCCACCAGCTCCAGGAACCGCTGGAACGCCTTCGCGGAGCGGGTGGGGAACTGCGGATCGCCGGCTTTCTCGCGCAACAACCGCAGGAGCGGAACCCCCTTCCCGATCGCCTCGGAGGTCAGTGCGTCGATGGTGGTCTTGCCGATGCCGCGCGGGGGCGTGTTGACGATGCGCAGCAGCGCCGCGTCGTCCTCCGGATTGAAGATCACCCGCAGGTAGGCGAGGATGTCCTTGACCTCCGCGCGTCCGAAGAAGGCGACGCTGCCGACCAGGGCGTAGGGGATGCCTTGCTGGGTCAACACGTCCTCGAAGGTGCGCGACAGGGCGCCCACGCGATAGAGGATCGCGACACGGGCGTCGGGGTTTTCCTCAAGCGTGCGCCGGATGTGCCCGACGACCATGTACGCCTCGTCGCGCGCCGTGTCCGAGCGGCGGCAACTGACCTTCTCCCCCTCCGGGTTCTCGGTCCAGAGCGTCTTGCCCTTGCGCTCGGTGTTGTTGGCGACGACCGCGCCCGCGACCTTCAATATCGTGCCGCAGGAGCGGTAGTTTTGCTCCAGCCGGATGACGCGCGCGCCGGGGAAGTCCTTTTCGAATTTGAGGATGTTCCCGATGTCGGCGCCCCGGAACTTGTAAATCGACTGGTCTTCGTCCCCCACTACGAACAGGTTGTCGTGCGACGTGGTGAGCAGGCGCAACAGGTCGTACTGCGGCCTGTTGGTGTCCTGGTATTCATCGACCAGGATGTAGCGGTACCAATTGCTGTAGTGTTTGCAGAGGTCGGGGTTGTTTTTCAACACCGCCACCGATTTCAGGAGCAGGTCGTCGAAGTCGAGCGAATTGGAGCCGTGCAGCCGCTCCTCGTATCTTTCGTAGATGTATTCGACGTCCTGGGCCGTGTCGGAAGGGAAGCGGGTGGCGTAGCCGTCGGGCGGCACGCCGTGGTTTTTCGCGAAGCTGATGCGGCTCAAGACCTCGCGCGGCTTCAATTCGTCGTCGTCGAGCTTCATCTCCTCGAGCGTCTGCTTGACCAGGCGCTTTTGGTCGTCGGTGTCGTAGATGGAAAAATCGCGCTTGTAGCCGAGACGGTGGATTTCGCGGCGCAACAACCGGACGCAGAAGGAGTGGAACGTCGAGATCAACGGCTCGGCGCTGCGTCCGGCGTAGAGCAGCTTCTGCACGCGCTCGCGCATCTCCTTGGCCGCCTTGTTGGTGAAGGTGACGGCTAGGATGTTTTCCGGGCGCGCGGCGCCGGCCTGCGCCAGATGGGCGATGCGGTAGGCGATGACGCGCGTCTTGCCCGAGCCTGCGCCCGCGAGCACCAGCGCGGGCCCCTCCCCGTGCTCCGCCGCCTCCCGCTGCGGCGGGTTCAGTCCTGCCAAGATATCCATTTCCCTACGCTTTTCTTTGAAAGAAGGTCTCGATGAATTGCGCCCCGGCCAGGAAGCCGAGCGCGCCGCCTTTCACACTCTCCTCGTCGTAGCGGGCCACGGCGTCCCCCGCGAGATGCGGGAAGCGGATCGCCACCGGCACCGGGTCGCGCCCGTGGTTCCCCAAGGCGATGGGGGTCGTGTGGTCGGGCAACACCGCGAAGGTGCAATCCCAGCCTTTCTCCTCCACGCCTGCGAGGACGCGCTGGACGAGCCGCCGATCCAAGTCTTCGATGCAGCGTATCTTCAACGGGAGGTTTCGCTCGTGTCCGGCTTCGTCTGCGGCCTCGACGTGGATGTAGACGAAATCCACCTCTTCCAGCGCCGCCAGCGCTGCGTCGGCCTTGCCTTCGAAGTTCGTGTCGAAAAGCCCGGTCGCCCCCTCGACGTTGACAGGCCGCATCCCCGCGTAGATCGCCAGCCCCTTGATCAGGTCGACCGCCGTGATCGCCGCGCCCCGGATGCCGAAGCGCTCTTGGAGCGTCGGCATCTCGGGCTTCTTCCCCGGCGCCCAGGGCCAGAGCAGGTTCGCGGGTTGCCTCCCCTCCGCGCGCCGCCTCTGGTTGACCGGGTGGTTTTCAAGGAACGCCTGCGACTCCTCCACCACGCGGTTCAGCAGCTCGGCGGTCTTCCTGCCTTCGGCGGCGACGGGGCCGAGGGAGTCCTGCGGCTTGATGGGGAGGTCGCGCCACGGCGTCCCGACGTTGTCGTGCGGCGGGTAGGTCTGCAAACGGTATTCGCCGCCGGGGACGACCAGCACATGCCGGTAGCTCAGGCCGGGGTGGAAACTCAGCGGCCAGGATTGGAAATGCTCCTGCGCCGCGCGAATGAGGGCGTGCGCCTCCTCGTTGGATATGTGTCCGGCGGAGTGGCTGCGGATCTTCCCGTCCTCGACCGAGATCAGGTTGACGCGCAGGGCGAGGTCGTCCTTGCCGAGGCCTATCCCCAGGCTGGCGGCCTCCAGCACGCCGCGCCCCTCGGTGCCGTGAAAGACCGCCCCGGCGTCGTAGCCGAGCACGGAGAGGTTGGCGACCGACGAGCCGGTCATCATCCCTGGCGCGATCGTCTGGAACAGCCCGGTGCGCCCTTCGCGGGCTATCCAGTCCATGCCCGGTTTTTTCGCGACCATGAGCGGGGTCTTGCCCCCGAGCTCCGCCACAGGGGAGTCCGCCATGCCGTCGCCGAGAAAGATGACATATTTCATCGCAGTCGCCTCAAAAGGCTTTCATTGTACATGGTATTCGCGGGGGCGGGAATCCCCGAATCGGGCGGGAGCCGCCGAAAGCGCAGGGGGCGCGGAGGGACGCCGCGCCTTTCCGCGCCGCAGGGAACCCTGAAGATCCCGGACGCCGCGTTGCGCCTTGTCTGCGAGGTTTTTGGAGGCTCCCTACGAGTATTTGTCCAGAAGCAATTTGCGGAACTCGTCGTAATCGGCTGGCAGCCTCAGGCACTCCTCCGGTTTGGCCTCCACCGCTGCGAGGCTCTCCGGGACTTCGGGCGCGAAGCCGAGCAACCGCTCCACCTCCTCCGGGAACTTGGCGGGGTGCGCCGTCTCCACCGACACGGCGACGGCAACCGTGGGGTGTTCTCGCAGGTAACGCTCGAGGCCGAGCCAGCCGACCGCGCCGTGCGGCTCCAGGAGCAGCTTGTGCTCCCGCCACGCCCTCTGGATGGTGGCGCGGGTCTCCTCGTCGCCGGCGCTGGTCGCCCAGATTTCCTGTCGCAGCCGCCCCATGTCGGGCGCTTGTCGCAACGTCCCCGCCTCGTCCAACCAACCGCCGAACAGGGCGATGACGCGGGCGAAGTTGCTGGGATGCCCCACGTTCATGGCGTTCGACAGGCAGGATTTCGACGGGACGATCTTGTGGTACTCCCCGGTCTGCAGGAAGCGCGGCACTTCGTCGTTCGCGTTGGTGGCGACGACGATCCTCTCCACGGGCAACCCCATGCGCGAGGCGAGCAGCGCCCCCATCATGTCGCCGAAGTTCCCGGAGGGGACGGAGAACACGACCGGCGCGACGCCCCCGCCGAGGCGCACCGCCGCATAGACGTAATAGACGATCTGCGGCAGCAACCTGCCGATGTTGATCGAGTTGGCGCTGGTCAGCTCCACCCCTCGCAACGACTCGTCGGCGAACGCCTGCTTGACCAGCGCCTGGCAGTCGTCGAACTTCCCATCGACGCCGACGGCGGTGATGTTCCCCCCCAAGGTCGTCATCTGCTTGCGCTGGCGCGCGCTGACCTCGGCGGGCGGGAACAGCACCATCACCTCCACGTTGGGGATGCGGTAGAAGGCGTGGGCGACGGCGCTGCCGGTGTCGCCGCTGGTGGCGGTCAGGATCACGAGCCTTCCGGCGGCGTTGCGCCGCAACGCGCCGAACATCCGCCCCATCATGCGTCCGGCGAAATCCTTGAACGAGGCGGTGGGGCCGCGGTCGAGCCGCATCACATGCCGCCGGTCGTCAACCCGCTCCAGCGGGACCTCATAGTCGTAGGCGCTCCGGCACATGGCGTCGAGCTCGTCCGGCGCGAAAGTCCCCGCCGTGAATTTGCCCAGCACGGCGGCGGCGACCTCGGGGTAGGGCTTGTCGGACAACGACGCCAGCTCCCCCGGCGCGAAGCGGGGGATGCCCACCGGGAGGTAGAGCCCCCTGTCCGGCGCCTGCCCCCGCAGGAGGGCTTCCGCCAAGGTGACTTCCGGCGCCTGCCGGTTGGTGCTCGCGTACGACATCTGCTCCATCTCACCGCTCCTCGATTCGAAAGTTAAAAAAAAACAGCCTGTATTGTATACTCTTTCCCGTGCTCAGACATATGTTCTCTTGTCGTATTCGCGGGTTTGAAGGAAAACGCCCGGTGGCGGGGGTGTTCCTGCCCGCCGTAGTCCTGCTCTTGGTTGCGGCGCCCCTTCGCGCCCAATATGCGCAGTACGGGGGGGAGCACGCAGTCTCGGTCGAGACTTTGTTTTCGAGCGGGGACGGGCTCCCTTTCTGGTTGCTTCACAACCAGTCGGGGAAATACGGGAACCCCGGGGATGCAGTCCAGGTGCTGGAGTTGCAATCCCGCAACCGCTTGGAGGACGTCTTCGGCAAGGGCGTCGATCTGGAGTTCGGCGCCGATTTCGTCGCGCCCCACGGAGAGGACTCCGACGTCCACTTCAACGAACTCTACGCGAAGGCCCGTTTCTGGAAGCTGTTTAAGCTGGAGGGGGGCTGGTTCAGGGAGGAGAGGTTGCTTGACGGGCTTTCCTCGTCCAACACGAACCTTGACCGCACATTGAACGCCCGCCCCTACCCCAAGGTCAAGATCGCGACCGACGGGTTCGTCAACCCGTTTTCCGCAAGCGACCGCATCACTTTCAGGATCGAATATGACGAAGGGCTCCTAGGCGACGACCGGGTCGTCAAGGGGGCGCACCTGCACCACAAGTCGTTCTACCTGGGATGGGACGTGAACGACGAATACCGCGTCACCGTCGGGCTGGACCATTTCGTGATGTGGGGGGGGCGGCATCCGGTTTACGGCGAGCTGCCTGGTTTCGACTCCTACCTCAGATACGTCCTGGGGCGGGCCGGGGACGACAACTTCGCGCCGGACGACCAGGCGAATATCGCGGGAAACCAACTAGGTTCTTACAACCTGCGACTGGATGTCGATAAGGACGCCTACGCGCTCGCGTTCTACGCGAGCCACCCCTTTGAGGATCGTTCGGGCATGCGCGGGGATAACTGGCGCGACAACCTGCTCGGCGCGTCCTTTCGCCGCAAAAAGGAGGGATTGCTCGAAACTGCGGTATATGAGTTCATGAACACCCGGAACCAGAGCGGCGCCATCCATGACCTGTCAAACCACCTGAACGGCAACGACAACTATTTCAACCACGGCGTCTACAGTTCCGGGTATACCTACATGGGCTACACGCTCGCATCCCCGCTCTTCTCCCCCTTGACCACCTCCGGCGGCTTCGTCACCGGCATAGGGAACAACCGCGTGCTCATGCACCACGTCGGGTTGCTGGGTTCGGTCGGCGAGCACATGGACTGGGACGCCCGCCTGACCTTCACGCGCAACCTGGGGCGGTACGCCGCTCCCTATGCGCCCCCGGAGGATCAATTCTCCTCCTACGTGCGCCTCCGTTACTCCAGTCCCCGTCTGCCCGTGGAGCTGGCGGTTGCGCTCGCCGGCGACGTCGGCGCCCTCTACCCGAACCGGTTCGGCGCCATGGTCTCGGTCTCCAAGACGTTCCGCACCGGCGGCGCGAAACAGGCCTTTCGCGACTGACATGCCGACATGGTCGCGGGGAACCGTCTAACACCTCGCTCGAATACTTCGACGAATAGGCCCAGTGCCGCCGCTCACGGCACCTTTAGCTTGCAATCGCGATTGTTTCCCGGGATAGTTATACCCATGACGACGAGAAAGCTCCCCATCGGCATCCAGGACTTCGAATGCATCCGGACTGACGGCTACGTCTACGTGGACAAGACCGCCTACGTCTACCGGCTGGCGTCGGAGGGGAAGCCTTACTTCCTGGGGCGCCCGCGCCGGTTCGGGAAGAGCCTGCTGCTCTCCACGCTCAAGTACTACTTCGAGGGGCGCAGGGAGCTGTTCGACGGGCTCGCCATGGCAGAATTGGAAAAGGAGTGGGCGCGGCACCCGGTCTTCCACATCGACATGAACGTCGGCCAATACGACTCCCTCGACGAACTGAAAGCCAGCCTCGCCAGCCGGTTGAGGGTGTTGGAAGACGAGTGGGAGGTGGAGGCGCCGGACAAACTTTTATCCAGCCGCTTCGAGAACCTCATCCGGGGCGTGGCGGAGAAGGCGGGGCGCAGGGTCGTCGTGCTGATCGACGAGTACGACAAGCCGCTGCTCAAGAACCTGGATGACGGGCCAATCCAGAAAAGCTTCCTGGACGTGCTCAAGGGCTTCTACGGCGTCCTGAAGTCGGCCGACCAATGGCTCCGTTTCGTGTTCATCACCGGCGTGACCAAGTTCTCGCACGTGAGCATCTTCAGCGACCTGAACCAGCTCAGGGACATCAGCATGGACAAGGCGTTCGCCGGGGTCTGCGGCATCTCCGAGGCGGAGCTCGCCGGGAGCTTCGCCCCGGAGATCCGAGGCTTGGCGGATGACGCCGCCATGACCGCCGAGGAGGCTCGCGCCGAGATGCGCAAGCGCTACGACGGCTACCGCTTCGCCCCGGAGGCGGAGACCGTCTACAACCCCTTCAGCGTGCTGAACACGTTCGCCGACCGCCGGTTCGGCTACTACTGGTTCCGGACGGGGACGCCGACCTTCCTGGTCGAGCAGTTGCGGGACACGCGCTTCCACGTCCCGGACTTCACGGGGGGCGTGTCCGTCTACGCCCAGCGCATCGACGACTACCGCGCCAAGGGAGACGACCCCGTCCCGCTCCTTTATCAGACAGGCTACCTCACCATCAAGGACTACGAGCCGCGGACGGGGAGGTACACCCTCGGCTTCCCGAACGAGGAGGTGAAGTACGCCTTCCTGGGGGAGCTGCTGGACTCCTACGTCCCCAAGGGCTCGAACCTCAAGAGGCTCTTCG
>JAISUT010000006.1 GCA_031271905.1 Acidobacteriota bacterium | reverse complement strand
ATCCTCGGCGCCTATCCTTCCGATCTGCCCGTTGTTGGTTTTGTTCCCCGTCGCCAGCGCCGTGGCGCCCGCCGCGCTGTCGGTCACCGGGTTGTCGAGGGAATAGGTTTGAATCGCGGTTCCAAATCGGGACGGTTCCGCGCCGTCTGCGCCGGGAGCAGGGCGTGCGCGGCGCGGCCTCGGCTCGCCCTACATTCCCCTCGCCGCCTCGCGCGCCCAGGCGTCTGCCTCAAGGACGGTCTCCAACTCGTCCGCGGGGCGGGGCGTGTGCGCGCGAAGCACCGCCCGGATGATGCGCGGGATGTCCGTGAAGGCCAGCCGCTCGCCGAGGAACGCCTCCACGGCGACCTCGTTGGCGGCGTTCAGCACCGCGGGCGCCGTCCCCCCGGCGCGCAACGCCTCGTAGGCGAGCCCCAGGCAGGGGAACTTGTCCATGTCCGGCTCGAAGAACTCGAGCGACGGGAGCTTGTATATGTCCAAGCGCTCCAAGGGGGTCGTCCACCGCTCCGGCCAGGTCAGCGCGTACTGGATGGGGAGGCGCATGTCGGTCACCCCCAGTTGCGCCAGCATCGAGCCGTCCACGTATTCCACCATGGAGTGGACGACCGACTGCGGATGCACGACGACGGAGATGCGCTCCGCCCCGACGCCGAAGAGCCGCGCCGCCTCGATCACCTCCAGCCCCTTGTTCATCAGCGTCGCCGAGTCGATGGTGATCTTGCGCCCCATGTTCCAGGTGGGGTGCTTCAGCGCGTCGGCGAGCGTGATCTCGGAGAACTTCTCCTTCGGCGTCGTGCGGAACGGACCGCCGGACGCGGTCAGTATCAGGCGGCGCACCTCTTTCCCCTCGCCGCCGCGCAGACACTGGTGGATGGCGTTGTGCTCGCTGTCCACCGGCAGGATGGGCAGGTTCTTCTCCAGCGACTTGCGCATCATCAGCTCGCCCGCCATCACCATCGTCTCCTTGTTCGCCAAGGCGATGCCCTTGCCGCTTTCGAGCGCGCGGTAGGTGGGAAGGAGGCCCGCGCCGCCGGAGATCGCCGAGAGCACCATCTCGCACCCGGGGTGGCAGGCGACCTCGACGTTCCCCTCGACGCCGTGCGTGAAGCGGGTCGCCGCCATGTCGTAGCCGCGTTGGCGCAACAGCCCCTGCACCTCGGCGGAGACCTTCTCGTCGCCGCTGGAGACGATGCGCGGGCGCACCGCCTCGACCTGCTCCGCAAGGAGAGCCGCGTTATGCCCCGCCGCCAGACCCTCCACGCGGAAGTCGTCGGGGAACTCCTTGACGAGTTTGAGGGTGTTGGTGCCGATGGAGCCTGTGGAACCTAGTACGGAAAGGACTTTCATTTGCCATCCAAATCTTCAGGTGAATATTAGGTCGTTGGATTCTCACCGATAGAGGAAAAACAGGTAGACGTAAAGCATGGGGAACGCGAACAGCAGGCTGTCCATGCGGTCGAGCGCGCCGCCGTGGCCGGGGATCAACCGGGAGCTGTCCTTGACCTCCGCCGCCCGTTTCAGCATCGACTCGCCCAGGTCGCCGAGCTGCCCGAAGACGCCGGCGAGCGCCGCGACGGCGACCACATGCCCCAGCGGCAGGACGGGGAAAAGGAAACGTTGCAGCACGGCGGCGACCAAGACGCCCGCCAGCAATCCCCCCGCCGCCCCCTCGTAGCTCTTCTTCGGGCTGAGCAACGGCGCGAAGGGGGTGCGGCCCCACGTCTTGCCGACCGCCAGCGCCCCCGTGTCCCCCGCCCAGACGGCCGCCAATAGCGTGACGGTCCACGGCATGCCGACGGGGGCGTCCGCAGGCGCGTCGAACCCGTAGCGCACGGCGACCACCGGGGAGAGGAAGATCGCGAAATAGAAGACCCCCAAGGCGTCCGCAAGCAACGCCTGCGCGCGGTCGCGGACGGGCAGGGCGGGGCGCCACATGTTGACGAGGAATGCCGCGACCAACACCGCCAAAAGGGCGGGGAGGGGCAGGCCCTCATGCCGGGACGCGAGCCAGGGCAGGGCGGGGGGGGCGGGTTGGAGCGCGACCAGCAGGAACCAGAATGCCGCGAAGCCGAACGCGGGGCGGACCCTGACCCCCATGTTCTTCATGAGCCCGAAATACTCGTGCAGGCAGAGCGAGCCGAGCACGCCGACGCCGACCAGGTAGACGGCGGGGGGGGCGTAGACCACCACCAGGATGGCGACGGGGACCAGGACGAGCGCGGACAGGGTTCTTTTCATCTCGGCTATATCCCCCCGTAGCGGCGGTCGCGGCGCTGGTACTCCACGAGCGCCTCCAAGAGGTGCCGCCGGCGGAAGTCGGGCCAGAAGGTCGGGGTGATGTATATCTCGGCGTAGGCGATCTGCCACAGCAGGAAGTTGCTGATGCGCACCTCGCCGCTGGTCCGTATCAACAGGTCGGGGTCGGGCAGGCCCGCCGTGTACAACGCGCCGGCGATGGCGTCCTCGTCCACCTCGGACGCATCCCCCGCGCGGGCGCGTTCGGCGATCAGGCGGTTGCATGCGTCGGTCAGCTCCGCCCGCCCGCTGTAGTTGAGCGCCACGTTGAGCACCATGCCGGTGTTGCCGGCGGTCAGCTCCTCGAAGCGCCGCAGCTCCCCCTGCACCGACTCGTCCAGTTCGCGCACCCTGCCGATGGCCTGGAATCTTATGTTGTTCTCGTGAACCCGGCGCATCTCCTTGCGGATGAACTCCTTGAGCAGGCGCATGAGCGTGCGGACCTCCGCCTTGGGGCGCTTCCAGTTCTCGGTGGAGAAGGCGTACAGGGTGAGCGCGCCGATGCCGAGCCGTCGCGTGTCCTCGACGATCTCCCGTACGGAGTCGATGCCGGCGCGGTGTCCCATGACGCGCGGGAGCATGCGCTGCCCAGCCCAGCGCCCGTTGCCGTCCATGATGACGGCGATGTGCCTGGGCAGGCGTCCGGCGTCCAAGGACTCCAAGAGCGCAACCTCCTCGCTTCCGGGTTCGACAAAGCCGTCAAGCCGCATGCCGCGTCTTCTCCAAAAATCAAATATGATAGCAGAGAATCCCCCGTGAGACGCCGGAAATGCACGGGGCATGCTCAGTATGTGACTTTCACCAGGATGAGCCCGTGGGCGGGGGCGGTGAAACCCGCCTGCGTGCGGTCCCGCTTGTCGAAAAGCGCGGCGAAACCCCCGAGGTCGATCTGCCCGCGCCCGACCTCCAGAAGCGTCCCCGCCATGTTTCGCACCATGTGGTGCAGGAAGCCGTCCCCCTCGACCGTCAGGTGGAGGCGCGCCCCCGTCCGTTTGAGGTCGCAACGGAAGACCTTCCGCACGGTGCCCGCGGGGGAGCCGGCGGCGGCAGAGCCGGTCTTGGCGTAGGCGGCGAAATCGTGCTCGCCCACGAACAGCGCCGCCGCCTCCCGCATCCGGGCGTAGTCCAGCGGGAAAGGGAAGTGGAAGTACTCGCGCCGCAGGTGCGGGGGCAGCACCGCCCCGCCATAGACTTGGTAGCGGTAGGTCTTCGAGCGCGCGCTCTTGCGGGCGTGAAAGCCGGGGTCGGCGTCCCGCGCCCCGAGGATGCGGATGTCGCGCGGCAACATGGCGTTGCACGCCCGGCGGATCTGCGCGGCGGGGAGCATCGATCCGGTGGAGAAGTTGGCGACCAGCCCCCGCGCGTGGGTGCCGGAGTCGGTGCGACCGCTCCCCTTCAAAGCCACGGCCTCGCCCGTGATCCTCCCGAGGACGGCGGAGACCTCCCCTTGGACGGTGGGCGCGTCGGGCTGGATCTGCCAGCCCCGGTACGCCGCGCCGTCGAAGGCGATTGTCAGCCGGACGTTGCGCCGGCGTTCGGCCGCCACGGCCGCCCGCCCCCCCTTATGCACGGCTGCCGGGCTTGACCGCCTGGCTCCCGGCCTTGCACAGGGGGCATTCCTCCGGCGCGAATGTCGGCACGTCCAGCACCGCCAGCGCCGCGCGCGGCACGCCCAGGTCCGTGCGCCCGCCGCTCCGGTCGATGAGCGACCCGGCGGCGATGACGACGCCCCCCGCGGCGGCGACCACCTCCATCGTCTCCTTGGTGGAGCCGCCGGTCGTGACGACGTCCTCCACGACGAACGCCTTCTCGCCGGGGCGGATCTCGAAGCCGCGCCGCAGCCGCAGCGCGCCGTCCTGCCGCTCGGCGAAGACGCCGCGCACCCCTGCGGCGCGGGCGACCTCGTGCGCCACCAAGATGCCGCCGAGGGCGGGGGCGATGACCAGGTCCGGCTTTCCCGCCAGCCCGACGAGCTTCTCCGCCAGCGCCGCGCCGAGCCGCAAGGCGTCCCCGGGGTTTTGCAGCACCAGCGCGCATTGCAGGTAGCGCTCGCTGTGCAGGCCCGAGGTGAGCCGGAAATGCCCCTCCAACAGGGCGTTGGATCTCTTGAAGATGTCCAGCACTTCATCTTGCGTCATGGTCATACGGCAAAACCCCTTTGTCAGAAAAATCGCGTTTCCCCCGCCGCGACGCGCACAATGTCTTATGCGGCGGCGGGAGTTATGATAGAATACCGAATTCTCTTGGCAAAGGAGTCATTTTTATGTCAGGTCATTCAAAGTGGCATTCCATCAAGCATAAGAAGGCTGCGACCGATTCCAAGCGCGGCCGGATATTCACGCGCCTGATCAAGGAGATGACGGTCGCGGCGCGCAACGGCGGCGGCGACATCGATTCCAACCCCCGGCTGAGGCTGGCGGTCTCGACCGCGAAGGCGAACAACATGCCCGCCGACAACATCAAGAAGGCGATCATGCGCGGCACGGGGGAGCTGCCGGGCGTCACCTACGAGGACATCACCTACGAAGGGTACGGGCCGGGCGGCGTCGCCATCATCATGCGCACCCTGACCGACAACAAGAACCGCACGGTCTCCGAGCTGCGCCACCTGTTGGACAAGAACGGCGGGAACCTGGGGGCGAACGGGAGCGTCGCCTGGAAGTTCGAGCGCAAGGGGTACTTCGTCGTCGAGGGCTCCGCCGCCGACGAGGAGAAGCTGATGGAGGTCGCCATCGAGGCGGGTGCCGACGACGTGCGCGAGGACGGCGACAACTTCGAGATCCTGAGCGCGCCGGAGAGCTTCGACGCCGTGCGCGCGGCGTTGGAGGCGGCGGGTATCGCGACGACCGAGGCGGAGATCTCGATGATCCCGCAAAACTACGTCAAGCTCGAAGGCAAGAACGCCCAGACGATGCTCAAGCTCATGGACACGCTCGAAGACCACGAGGACATCCAAAACGTCTGGTCTGACTTCGACGTGGACGAGTCGGAGATCGGCGAAGGGTAAAAGGCGCCGCTGGGGCTGACATGCGCATATTGGGGATCGACCCTGGCAGCGGGGCCACCGGCTACGGCATCATCGACGCGGGCGAACCCGGTTCCGAACTCCGGCTTGTCACCTATGGGGCGATCCCGACCAACCCCAAAAAACCTTTCCATGAGCGGTTGCTCACCATCCACCGAGGGTTGAACGAGGTGGTGGCGGGCGTGGCGAAGCCCGACGCGATGGCGATCGAAGGGGTCTTCCACGCCGCCAACGTGCAGTCGGCGCTACGGCTGGGACACGCGCGCGGCGTCGCGCTCCTGGTCGCCGCCGAGCACGGCATGACGCTCCATGAATACGCGCCCCTCGAGATCAAGGGTGCCGTGGTCGGCTACGGGCGCGCCGACAAGTCCCAAGTCCAAGCCATGGTGCGACTGATTTTGCGGATGCCTTCGCCGCCGACGCCCGACCACGCCGCCGACGCCTTGGCGGCCGCGATCTGCCACGCCAACCGCTTGCGCTTCCCCGCCGGGTAGGCGACAGGGCGCGCGACGCGACGCCCCACCCGTCCCGCCCGCCACTTGGCGTTCTGAAACATTTAAAACATCCAATCCCCCCCCCGCCCCAATGCATGGGAGCGCCTCTAAAAACCTCGCAGAAGGTCGAAAAGCGGAGTTCGCTGAGGTGAATGGGCGTTTTCGACCAAGGCGCAACGCAACATCCGGGGTTTTTAGCGGTTCCCTCGTTTTTTCCCGCATGGGAAACCGCCGCCTGCCGATAATCCCCCTTGCAATATTAGTGAGCGCTCACTAGTATTCATCGGCCATTAAAGTAGGGAGACGGCGCATGTGGGCATCAAGGCACGGAGACGCGGCATGACACGCGAAAAATCATCGCAACGCCGGATGTCGGCGGGGGATCGGCGGCGGCAGCTGCTGGACGCCGCGCTGACGGTCTTTTCTCGCAAGGGGTTCAAGGCTGCCACGACCAAGGAGATCGCGGCGGCGGCGGGGGTGACCGAGGCGGTCATCTTCCAGCACTTCCCGTCCAAGGACGAGCTTTACAGCGCGGTGCTGGAGCTGAACCTGGGAGTCGGCGAACGGGCGATGGACATCGCCGAGATCACCCGGTGCATGGAAAACGGCGACGACGCGGGGCTGTTCCAGACCTACATCCTGCGCATCCTGCACGGCTACCGCACCAACGCCGCCTTCCAGCGCGTGGTGCTGTTCGCCGCGCTGGAAGGGCACGAGCGGGGGCTGAACCGCCTGCGCCAGCAGTTCTCGCCGCTCTTCGCGCAATTCCGGGAGTATGTCGAGCGCCGGATGGAAGACGGGCGCTTGGCGGGGATGGACCCGTTAACCGTCTGGATCATCCTATGCGGCATCGCGCACCAGTACGGGCTGACCACGCGGATCATGAACGTGGGCATCTCCGACGTCCCGGACGAAACCATCGCGGAACGCTTTGCCCAGATATTGCTGGACGGCTTGCGCAAACGCCCGTTGCCGGCAGCGTCCCCCGCCCGCCAAAAGGCGAAAAAGCAAGGGCGCGGGCGGATAAATGGATAATAGATGTCACATACAGCCGACGATGCCGTATTAAACGGCGTTTGGCAGGACAGAACAAGAAACATGAAAGGCAGATAGACAGATGTTCCGATTCAGAATGGCGTTGATCCTCGTCCCCGTGTTGTTGACAGCCGCTTGCGGCGGCCCCCCGAAAGGCCCCGGCAAGGCGGATACGGAATCCGAGAAGACATCCTTCTCCACCGCCACCGCCGTCGTGCGCGAAGTCCCCGGATCGTTCCAGGCCAACGGCTCGTTCGTCGCCGAGGACACCTCCGACATCGCCCCCGCCGTCGGCGGGCGCGTGGCGGCGACCCCCGTCCAGGTCGGGGACTTCGTCCGGCAGGGGCAGGTGATCTGCCAGCTGGAGAAGAAAGACGCGGAGCTGCGCATCGACCAGTCGCGCGCCGCGCTCGAACAGGCGAAGTTCCAGCTGAGCCAGGCGCAGTCGCGCGTCGGCCTGTCCGGCGGCGCGGAGTTCAACCCGGAGTCGGTGCCGGAGGTCTCCTCCTCCAAGGCGGCCTACGAGTCGGCGCTGGCCTCGGCCAAGCTGGCCGCCGCCGACGCGAAGCGGTACGAGAACCTGGTGCGCAGCGGCGACGTGTCGCAGAGCGCCTTCGAGAAGGCGCGCACCCAGCAGGAGACCGCCGTGGCCGCCGCCGACTCCGCGCGCAAGCAGTACGAGGCGCAGGTGAACGCCGCCAAGCAGAGCTTCGGCGCGGTGGAGGCGGCGCGCGCGGCGCTGGCGGCGGCCGAGTCGCAACTGGCGCAGGCGCAGAAGGGGCTGGAAGACACCTCGGTGCGGGCGCCGTTCGACGGCTACATCACCGACCGCCCGGCCGCCGTCGGCCAATGGCTCGGAACCAACAACATCGTCGCCACCATCGTGCGCATCGCCACCGTCAAGCTGCAGTTGCAGATACCGGAGCAGCAGGCGGGGATGGCGCGGATAGGCATGGCGGTCACGGCGCGGGTCGCCGCCTGGCCCGACAAGGATTTCGTAGGGAAGTTGACCTCGGTCGTCCCCTTCGTGAGCTCGAACTCGCGCACCTTCATGGCCGAGGCGCGCTTCGACAACCCGACCGCCGAACTCCGCCCCGGCATGTTCGCCGCCGCCAAGGTGATGCTCGACGGGATGGAAAAGGCCGTGTTCGTGCCCTCCAAGGCGCCCTTCTACGACACCACCACCGACGCCTACCACGTCTACAGCGTCAAGGACGGCCTGGCGCGCTTGAACGTGGTGCAGCTCGGCGACGCGGCGGGCGACGAGGTGCGCATCCTGA
The DNA here is from genome assembly GCA_031271905.1 of Acidobacteriota bacterium. Classification (GTDB taxonomy): domain Bacteria; phylum Acidobacteriota; class UBA6911; order UBA6911; family UBA6911; genus UBA6911. The sequence continues at coordinate 36,491 of JAISUT010000006.1, read as the reverse complement.
GCGGCCTTGCGGGCGGCGAGAAGGTCGTCCTGAACAACCAGTCCGCCCTGTACGACGGCGCTCCCGTGGATTGACCTCTGCGGCGGGAATTGGAAAAGAGTTAAGAAAAGAGTTGATAAGATTATGCATTCACTGGCAAGGCTCTGCATCAAACGCCCGGTTTTCGCGACGATGCTCATCGCGGCGTTCCTCGTGTCCGGGATATTCACCTACCTCTCCCTCGGCGTGGATCGCATGCCGAAGATCGACGCGCCGTTCGTCATGGTCACGGTCGCCAACCCCGGCGCCTCCCCCGAGGAGGTCGAGACCGAGATCACCAAGAAGATCGAAGACGCCGTCAACAGCATCAGCGGCCTGAACGAGCTGACCTCCACCTCGTCCGAGGGGATGGCGCTCATACGCATCGAGTTCGACCTCTCCAAGGACGGCAACGTCGCCGCCCAGGAGGTGCAGAACAAGATCAACCAGGTCGTCAACGACATGCCGGCCAGCGCCGACATCCCGGTCGTGACCAAGATGGATCCCGACGCCATGTCGATCCTGCAAATCGCCGTCTCCGCCCCCCGCTCGACGCGCGACGTGACGCTGATCGCCGACAAGCTGCTCAAGCAGCGGCTGGAGAACGTCAGCGGCGTGGGCCAGGTCAAGCTCCAGGGCGGGACCAGCCGCGAGATACACATCGTCGTGAACCCGGAGCGCCTGCGCGCCTACAACCTGACGGTGACCGACGTGTTCGCCGCCCTGCAAAGCCAGAACATGGAGATGCCCGGCGGCAGCATCAAGGCGGGGGAGCGCGACTACACCATCCGCACCAGCGGCAAGATACTCGAGCCCGGCGACTTCAACAACGTCGCCATCGCCCTGCGGGACGGCTACACCATCAAGGTCAGCGACATCGGCCAAGCCATCGACGCCAGCGAGGAGCCGACCTCCTCGGTGCGCCTGGACGGGGCGCCCGCCGTCCAGCTCGCGGTCTACAAGCAGTCGGGGACCAACACCGCGGCGGTCGCCGACGCCGTGAAAGAGCGCCTGGAGCGGATAAGCCGCGAGCTGCCCAAAGACGTCCATGTGCAGATCATCAACGACCAGTCGATCTTCATCAAGGCCGCCATCAACAACATCCGCGACCACCTGTTCGAAGGCAGCCTGCTCGCCTGCGTCGTGCTCTTCTTCTTCCTCGCCAACTGGCGCACGACGCTGATAGCCGCCATCGCCATCCCGGTGTCGATCATCTCCACCTTCTCCGTCATGAAGATCTTCGACTACACCATGAACCAGATCACCATGCTGGCGCTCACGCTCATGGTGGGCGTCGTGGTGGACGACGCGATCATCGTGCTGGAGAACATCTACAGGTACATGGAGGAGAAGAAGCTCGACCCCTTCGCCGCCGCCGAGCGCGGCACGAAGGAGATCGGGCTCGCGGTGCTGGCGACGACGGTCTCCCTGCTCGCGGTCTTCATCCCGGTCGGCTTCATGGGGGGCATGACGGGCCGCTTCATGAGCGCCTTCGGCTTCACCTGCGCCGGCGCCGTGGTGGTCTCCATGCTGGTGTCCTTCACCCTGACGCCGATGCTCTGCTCCCGCTTCGTGCGGCCGCCGGAGGAGGAGTCGGGGCGCAGCTCCAAGGACGCGAAGTTCTTCCGCTTCCTGGACGCGTTCTACACCAAGAGCCTGGTCTGGGCGATGGGGCACCGGAAGACCGTCGTCGCCGTCTGCGTGCTGGTGGTCTTCAGCATCCTGCCGCTGTTCCTCGTGATCGGCAAGAACATGATGCCCAAGGACGACCAGTCGCAGTTCAACATCAGCATCCGGTTGCCGGAGGGCAGCTCCCTGGCCGAGACCACGCGCTACTCCGAGACGGTCGCCCGGCGGGTGCGGAAGCTGGACGGGGTGACGCACACGCTGAACACCGTGGGCGGCGGCAACACCGGGACGTCGAACGAGTCGGAGATCTTCGTCCGCTTGACGGACGTCGGGGACCGCGAGATGTCTGCCGCCGAAATGGCCGACTACGTCTGGGAGATGTTCAAAGACCACGACCCGAACATATACATGTCGGTGGTGGCCGCCAGCGGCATCGGCGGCAGCATGTCCGACGTGCAGTACTACCTGCAGGGGCCGGACACCCGCAAGCTCGCGGAATACTCCGACCGGCTGGTCGAGAAGGCCCGGGCCATCCCCGGCTTCCGCGACGTGGACAGCTCCATGCGCTCGGGCAAGCCCGAAGTGCAGCTTGAGATCGACCGCGCCAAGGCCGCCGACCTGGGCGTCTCCGTGCAGAACGTCATGCAGGCGCTCAACACGCTGGTGGCCGGGCAGACGGCGGGCACGTTCAACGCCGGCGACGACCAGTACGACGTCGTGGTGCAGGCCGAACAGCGCTTCCGCGGCTCCGTGGACGGCTTGGAGAAGCTGACCGTGGCCTCCACCAAGAACGGCTCCGTGGGCCTTGACGAAGTGGTGCGCCGCCGCGAGGGGGCGGGCCCCTCCTCCATCGAGCGGCTCAACCGGCAGCGCATCGTCGAGATCACCGGCAACACGATGCCGGGCTATTCCACCTCCACCATTGTGAACGCCTTGGAGAAAGCCATCGACGAGCTCGGCATGGAGCCGGACTACAAAGGGGGCGCGACCGGCATGACGGGCGAGATGAACAAGGCGGGCTACAACTTCGCCATCGCCTTCGCCCTGGCGTTCATCTTCATGTACATCGCCCTGGCGGCGCAGTTCGAGTCGTTCATCCACCCGGTGACGATCCTGATCTCGCTGCCGCTGGCCATCCCCTTCGGCCTGCTCTCCATGCTCCTGACGGGGCAGGAGATCAGCATCTTCTCCGGCCTCGGCCTGCTGCTGCTGTTCGGCATCGTCAAGAAGAACGCCATCTTGCAGATCGACCACATGAACGGCTTGCGCGAAGCGGGCATGGAGCGCTACGAGGCGATCATCCAGGCGAACCGCGACCGCCTGCGCCCCATCCTGATGACGACGCTGGCGCTGGTGTTCGGCATGATCCCGCTCTTGGTCTCGACCGGCGCGGGCGCGTCCACCAACCACTCCATCGGCTTCATGGTGGCGGGCGGGCAGACGCTCTGCCTCTTCCTGACCCTGCTCGCCGTGCCTGTGTTCTACTCCATCTGGGAGGACCTGGGGATCTGGCTCCGTTCGCTGGGGATCTTCAAGGGGAAGAAGGGCAAGAAGAGTGCGGCGGCCAAGGCCGCGGCGGCGGCGACGACCGGCCTGTGCGTGCTGCTCGCCGTGACGCCTTTCGCGCCGCCGCTACAGGCGCAGGAGGGCGCAACGGCCCCCGCCGCCGCGGCCGCCGACTTGGGGGTTGCGGGCGCGGTGGTCGCCGCCCCGCCCGCGCCGGAGCTCCCGCCGCTGACGGAGGCGCGGATGCCGGCGCGCGTGGGCATCACCGGGGAGCGGCGCGTCACCCTCGCCCAAGTGGTCGAGGCGGTGCTGGCCAACGACACGTCGCTCGCCATCTCGCGCATCTCGCTGGAGAGCTCCGGCCACAGCGTGACGGCGGCCAAGGGGCATTTCGACCCGGTGTTCGGCTTCGACATCGCGAAGTCGAAGTCATCGACCGCGATGGCCTCGGCGCTGGGCAACGCCAGCGGCCGCCTGGTCAACAAGGAGTTCTCCTTCTCGCCCAAGGTCAGCGGCAACACCCCGTGGCTGGGCTCGAACTACAGCCTGACGTTCTCCGACGCGAAGCAGGAGAACGACATGATGTTCAACTCGCTCGACCCGCAATATTCCACGTCGCTGACCTTCGACTTCACCCAGCCGCTCTGGCGGGGGCTGCGCATCGACGCGGGGCGGCGGGCGCTCCTGGTGGCGCGCAAGAACAAGGATTTGAGTTTCGAGCAGATGCGCCTGGACATGATAGAGCGGGTCACCCAGGCGGTGCAGTATTACTGGGAGCTGGCCTACGCCTGGCAGAACCTCGAAGTGCAGCGCGAGGCGGTGCGCCTGGCCGAGGCGCAGTTCGCCAGCAACCGCCGCCAGGCCGAGGAGGGCTTGCTGGCGCCCATCGAGGTCGTGGCGGCGCAGACGCAGGTGGCGACCTTCCAGCAGAGCCTCGGCTCCGCGCAGCAGGTGCTGGCCTCGGCCGAGAACAACCTGAAGCAGATGATGGCCGGCGACAGGAGTGATCCGCTGTGGCAGGACGCGCTCGTCCCCGACACGCCGCTGGACGACGACGCCGAGCCGCCGGACTTCGCCAAGGCGCTGGAGCAGGCGCTGGCCTCGCGCCCGGAGCTGGCTTCGAGCGACTTGGACATCGACCTGAACCGGATAAACCAGAAGTTCTACGACGACCTGAAAAAGCCGCAGGTCAACGCCGTGGCGACCTTCGGGTTGCAGGGGTTGTCGGGCTTGGAGAAGCCCGACGCGATTTCCCTCGTCGGGGCGGGGGGCATCCCGGCGCACCTCGTGGGGGACAACGGCCGGTCGCTGTCCAACCTCTGGGAGGGGCGCTACCCGACGGCGAAGGTGGGCGTCTCGGTCTCGCTGCCGCTACGCAACCGCGAGGCGGCGGGCAACGCCGCCGTGGCGAAGGCCGAGGGCAGGCGCCTCGTGGCGGCCAAGCGGCAGAAGGAGATGTACGTGGAGGCCGACGTGCGCAACGCCCTCGAGCAGTGGCATTCGACGCGGGTGCGGTACGACGCGGCGGTCATCGCCCGCAAGGCCGCCGAGGAGCAGTACGAGAGCGAGCAGAGGCAGTTCCAGGCGGGCACATCCACGATGTTCCTGGTGTTCCAGCGCCAGAGCAGCTTCATTTCGGCGCGCAGCAGCGAGGTGCGCGCGCGGGCCGACCTGGCCGAGGCCATCGCCAACACGGACCGGGCCGTGGCGCGGACGCTGGAGACGCACGGCATAAAGCTGGAGCAGTAGGCGGGGCTGGTTGCGCGGCTCCGGCGACGCGCGGACGCGGCCGACCCAAAGGCGCGGCCGCTTGTTTTCGGGTCGCGGCGCGGCGCGTCATGGAGGGCGCGCCGCGACCGCGCGTCACGCTACTCCTCCCACTGCTTGAGGACTTCGCCCAGCCCCAGGCCGCCGGGCATGCTCCCTTCCATGATCGTCATCTTGGCGTCGAGCACCTTGACCGGGCCGAAGAAGGTCAGCGGGTCGTTCGGGCCGTCGAAGAACTGCACCGTGGCCGTGCCGTTGGTGTTCTTGACGTTGCCCGCCCCGGCGGGGCCTCCCGGCGCGGCCAGCGGGATGCCGCTGTCCGCGGGCGAGGCGCAGCCGACGCACACCATCTGGTTGAGCGCCTTCATGGTCTTGGACGCGGGGGGGATGCGCCGCACCAGGTAGGTCGGCCCCATCTCCGGCCACTGCACGGTGGACGGCTTGTCGCCGATCTTGTAATCGACCTTCACCAGCGGGATGCTCCCCTGGTCTTTCATCTTGTGCGCCGCGACGCTCCAGCCCGACTTGCCGTGCTGCATCCAGGTGATCTCGGCCATCTTCTTGGGCCAGCCGTAGATCTCGCGCCCGGCGATGAGCCCCATGTCGCTGTCAATGTATTCTATAAGCGTCGTCGTGCCGAGCTTCCCCTCGTACATGACCGGGACGTTGATGGCGATCTCGTGGACGTTGAAGCCCATCTCCTTCACATCCGGCGCCCAGCCGAGGAGCAGGACGAACTTGTCGCCGTCGCCAGCCGGTTCCAGCGGCGGCACCAGGGCGCGCTTGATCGCCCCCTTGGGCGCCTGGCAGAGGATCTGGATGGTGTGCAGGTCGCGGAAGGTGTGCGGCAGCGTCGGGTAGGGCGGGGAGAAGATGGGCGACGGGACGAACTTCTCCGCCGCCGTGGTTCCGTCCTGCGCCATGCCTGGCGTGGACAGCATGGACATCAGGGGCATCAGCGCCAAGGCCGCCAGCGCGGCGGCGGCGCAGGCCGTTGTGACGACAAACGCGCTTCGTTTCATCTCGTCCTCCGGGAAAGTGGTGAACTCCGAAAACCTCCTACGGCGGAGACTATAATCTGGATCGGCCTTTCCTGTCACCAGCAAAATGGACGGCGCTTGCTGACGCCCCGGCGCACCCTGCGCGACGCCGGATCCATGCAAAAAGTCCTCGAAAACCCCAAATCCCATGTTATAACTTGATGGTGAAAAAATGGTGAACATCGGTTGGGATGGAGGAGGTGGCTTATGACGGCATTGATCAGCGCGCCGGACACGCGGCGAAAGTTGGAGATATTGAGCGCCGACGCGCAATACGACCTGTCCTGCGCCTGCGCGCCGACCAAGGCGGAGCATCGCAGGCGCGGCGCCGAGGGCTGGATTTACCCGGCGACGCTTCAGAACGGCGGCTCCAGCCTGATCTTCAAGACGTTGCTCTCCAACGTCTGCTCGAACGACTGCCGCTACTGCCCGTTGAAGGCGCAGCGGGACATCCGCCGCTGCACGCTGGGCGAGGAGGAGGTGGCTGGCGCCTTCCTCGACTACTACCGGCGGGGCGAGGTCTTCGGGTTGTTCCTCACCTCCGGGGTCTTGGGGACGCCCGACGCCACCATGGAGCGGCTGAACGGCGTGGCGCGCCTCCTGCGCCGCCGCCGCTTCCGAGGCTACATCCACCTCAAGGTCATCCCCGGCGCGAGCGACGCCGCCATCGAGGAGGCGGTCTCCCTCTCCAGCGCCGTGTCGCTGAACATCGAGACGCCCGGGGCGCGGCACCTGGCGCAGTTGTCGCAGCGCAAGCGCTTCCTGGAGGACATCGTAGCCCCCATCAAGCTGATCAGCCGCCTGACCGGCAAAGGGGGGCGTTTCGCCGGGGTCAAGCAGACCACGCAGTTCATCGTCGGCGCGACGGAGGAGACCGACGCGGAGATCGTCAAATACACATGGGGCCTGTACGACCGGCTCAGGCTCGACCGGGTCTATTTCAGCGCCCACCAGCAGCCCTCCCCCCGGCGCCTTGGCGGCGACGCCGTTGCGACGGTCGTGGGCGGAGGCGACGCCGTCAAGGCGGGGGCGGCGTCCTCGGCGTTGGAAGCCGCCTACGTGCGGGAACACCGCCTTTACCAGGTCGATTTCCTCATGCGGCGCTACGGCTTCACCGAGACGGACATCGGCTTCGACCAGGCGGGCTTCCTGCCGTTGGGGGTCGATCCCAAGGAGGACTGGGCGCGCCGCCACCCCGAGTTCTTCCCGGTCAACGTTAACCGCGCCTCGAGGCTCCAGCTCATGCGCGTGCCGGGCATCGGCGAGGTCACGGCGCGCCGCATCTTGGAACACCGTAAGAACTCCCGGCTTCGCGACCTGGGCGGCCTCGGGCGGATGGATAGCCGCCTGCTGCGTGCGAGCGAGTTCGTCTGCTACTGACGAGGGGGCGAGGCGGACGTTGACGGGAGGGTGGTCGAAATCGACGCCTCACCGGCGGCTGCCGATGCCGCTGATGAGCGAGCCCAGGATGCCGCGCATCAAAGAGCCCGCCACCGACTTGCCCACCCCCTTCATCCCGACGCTCTTGAGCACCTGGTTGGTGGCCGCCGAGGCCACGCTGCGCGCCGCCGCCTTGCCCGCCGAGGCGATGACGCCCTGCCGCCGCGAGGTGCCGAACATGATGTCCTTGACCGCGCTGCCGCTGGAGCCGCCCTTGGCAGCCTGCTTTTCGGCGGCGAGCCGGGCCGCCTCCTCCGACGCCTGCTGCATCCGCTGGGTGAGCAGCTCGTATGCCGACTCGCGGTCCACCGCGCGGTCGTACACCCCTTTCATGATCGAGCCGTCCATCGCCCGCCGGCGTTCCTCGGCGGTGGCGGGTCCGATGCGGCTCGCGGGCGGGCAGATGAAGGCGCGCTCCACCATGCCGGGGTTCCCCTTCTCCTCCAGGAAGGAGAGGAGCGCCTCGCCCACCGCCAAGTCCGTGATGGCCTTCTCGGTGTCGAACGCGGGGTTGGCGCGCATGGTCTGCGCCGCCGCGCGCACCGCCTTCTGATCCTTCTCCGTGAAGGCGCGCAGGGCGTGGTTCACGCGGTTGCCGAGCTGTCCGAGCACCGCGTCGGGGATGTCCTTGGGGTTTTGCGTGATGAAGTAGACGCCGACCCCCTTGGAGCGGATGAGGCGCACGACCTGCTCGATGCGTTCGAGCAGCACCTTGGGCGCGTCGTTGAAGAGCAGGTGCGCCTCGTCGAAGAAGAACGCCAGCTTGGGTTTTTCCGCGTCCCCGACCTCCGGCAGCCGCTCGTACAGCTCCGACAGGAGCCAGAGCAGCACCGTCGAGTAGAGCATGGGCGTGTTCATGAGCTGGTCGGCGGCGAGGACGTGGACGACCCCCTTGCCGCGCTCGGTCTGGAGCAGGTCGTCGATGTTGAGCATCGGCTCGCCGAGGAACGCCTCGCCCCCCTCCTGCTCCAGGCGCAGGAGGCCGCGCTGGATGGCGCCGATGCTGGCGGAGGAGACGTTGCCGTACTGCGTGGCGAACTCCTTGGCGTTCTCGCCGACGTATTGCAGCATCAGGCGCAGGTCTTTCAGGTCGAGCAGCAGCAGGCCTTGGTCGTCTGCGACCTTGAACACCAGCGCCAGCACCCCCGACTGCGTCTCGTTCAGCGTCAGGATGCGCGACAGGAGCATGGGGCCGAGGTCGGAGACCGTGGCGCGCAGCGGATGCCCCGCCTTGCCGAACACGTCCCAGAAGACCGTGGGGGAGGCGGCGAACTCCGGGACGGGCATCCCCAGCGAGGCGAGGCGCTTCTCGAGCTTTTCCGACGGCTGCCCCGCCTGCGAGACGCCCGAGAGGTCGCCCTTCACGTCGGCCAGGAACACCGGCACGCCGATGGAGCTGAGGCGCTCGGCCATCACCTGCAGGGTGACGGTCTTGCCCGTCCCCGTGGCGCCGGTGATGAGACCGTGCCGGTTTGCCAGCGCCGGCAGCAACGCGATTTCCTTCTCTTGGTTTTTCGCCAGGACCAACGGTTCGATGCCCATGTCTCCCCCTTCGTGACAATGAGATGAAATAAAAGCAAGCCGCCCAATGGTAAAGGAATTTCTTTTCCTTGCAAAGGGCAAACGGCATAGTAAAATCCCCGCGTTCGCGGACGCTGGCGTGCGGCGTCCGGCGCAGCCGAAGGGAGCGGACTGCCCATGCTTGACCCGGGGATTGACGCAGGGGGGGGGCCGACGTTGCGGATACGGAAGGACGTCCCGCTGGCGCCGTTGACCACGCTGGGCGTGGGGGGGGCGGCGCGCTTTTTCGCCGTCGTCAAGGACGAGGCGCGGTTGGCGGAGGCGCTGGCGTTCGCCCGGCGGGCGGGCGTTCCGGTCTTCGCGCTGGGCGGAGGGAGCAACCTCGTCGTTTCCGACGGGGGGTTCGCCGGGATGGTGGTGAAGATGGCGATCCCCGGCATCGAGCCGGACGCGGAAAGGCCCGGGCGGGTCTCCGTCGGCGCGGGGGTGGAGTGGGACGAGTTCGTGCGCTACTGCGTCCGCCGCGGCCTGGCGGGGGTGGAGGCGCTCAGCGGCATCCCCGGCTCCGTCGGTGGCGCGCCGGTCCAGAACATCGGCGCCTACGGGCAGGAGGTCGGCGATGCGATCGCCTGCGTGTACGCCTGCGACGTGGCGACGGGCGAGGTCGTGAGGCTGGGGCGCAGGGCGTGCGCCTTCGGCTACCGGAGCAGCGTCTTCAACGGGGGGGGGCGGGGGCGGCGCATCGTGACGCGGGTGGTCTTCGACCTCGCGCCGGGGGGGGCGCCCGTCCTGGGATATGCGGAGTTGCAGCGGCTTTTCGCCCAGCGCCCCGCGCCCACGTTGCGTCAGGTGCGCGAAGCGGTGTTGGGGCTGCGCAAAGCCAAGGGGATGTTGCGCGACCCGGACGACCCCGATTCCCGGAGCGCCGGATCGTTTTTCAAGAACCCCGTCATCGCCCCTGGCGAGTTCGGCGCGCTGGAGGAGGACGCCCGCCGGCGCGGCGTCCTCGCGCCGCAAGAGGCTGTCCCGCATTTCGCCGCGCCGGGGGGAGGGGTCAAGCTCTCGGCCGCGTGGCTGATCGAACACGCCGGGTTCCACAAAGGCCACCGGCGGGGGCGGGCGGGGATTTCCCGCAAGCACGCGCTGGCGCTGGTCAACGGAGGAGGCGCGACGGCGGGCGAAGTCCTGGGGCTGGCGCGCGCGATTCAAGCGGGGGTGCGGGCCGCCTTCGGGGTCGAGCTCGACATCGAGCCGGTCGTCGTCTGACGCCGCGCCGCGCCGGTTCGGTCCCGTCGCGGCGCAAGCGGGGAAGGCCCGTTTGGCGCGGGCGCACGCGCAGCCGCATGCCGCATGGGGGGCGCGCCCGCCGTCGTCCTTGTCGCCCACCGCCCCGAAGTGCCGTCATCGTCCTTCCATCGGCCGCGCGGCTGGGCTATACTTGCATTTTTCTTTTTCGGCTTATCCGGCCAGGAAGACTCAGGCGAAAAATCGTGAGAGAAAACCAATTTGAACTCGTTCCCCTGGGAGGGCTGGGGGAGTTCGGCATGAACATGATGGCAGTGCGCTACGGCGATGACATCGTCGTCGTGGACGCGGGGCTGATGTTTCCGCGCGAGGACTTGCTCGGCGTCGATTACGTGATCCCCGACTTCGCCTATCTGCTCGAAAACCGCGACAAGGTCCACGCCGTGTTCCTGACGCACGGGCACGAGGATCACATCGGCGCCTTGCCCTACCTGCTCAAGGAGCTGCCAGTCCCGGTCTACGCCACCCCCCTGACGCTCGGCTTCGCGCGCGGGCGGCTCGAGGAGAACGGCGTCTTGGACGAGGCGGAGCTGATCGACGTGGAGGCCCGCGACACATGGGACTTCGGCGACCTGCATGTGGAGATACTCAACATGACCCACAGCATCGCCGACAGCATCGGGCTGGCGATCACCTCGCCGGCGGGGACGGTCATCATGACGGGCGACTTCAAGCTCGACTCCGCGCCGCTGGACAGGCAGCCGACCGACTACGCCCGCCTCTCCCACTACGGCGAGCAAGGGGTGCTCGCGCTCCTGAGCGACAGCACCAACAGCGAGCGGCCCGGCTTCACCCCCTCGGAGACCCGCGTGCGGAAGAACCTTGAGCAGATATTCCACGCCGCGCGCCGCAAGATCGTGGTCGCCTGCTTCGCCTCCAGCATCCACCGCATGCAGATCGTCATCGACTTGGCGCGCGAGTTCGGCAAGCGCGTCATCGTCATCGGCAGGAGCATGCGCCAGAACATCGCCATCGCCTCCGAGCTCGGCTACCTCGACATCCCGCCCGGGGTGATGGCGGACGTCTCCGAGGCGCACGCGATCCCGGACAGGGATCAGGTCATCCTCAGCACCGGCAGCCAAGGCGAGCCGCTGGCGGCCCTCACCAAGCTGGCGTTCGGCAAGCAGAAGGGCGTCAGCGTGGGCGAAGGCGACTCGGTGGTCATCAGCGCCCGCGTCATCACCGGCAACGAGGGGCGCGTCTCCCGGCTGATCAACCTCTTCTGCCGGCGCGGCGCGCGGGTCTACGAGGAAGGCGGTTGGAACGTGCACGTCTCGGGCCACGCCAGCCAGGAGGAGCAGAAGATCATGCTCAACCTGACCCGTCCCCGCTACTTCATCCCCATCCACGGGGAGTACCGCCAACTGTACGCCCACGCCCTCCTCGCCGAGGAGGTGGGGATCCCCAGGGACCGGATACTGATCGCCGAAACCGGGGACGTCATCCACCTGAACGACGAACGCATCCGTGTGGACGGCAAAGCCGCCGTCGGCCGCCGCATCATAGACGCCGGCGGGGGCGGGGAGCTCGACGAGGACGTGATCGGCGACCGCCAGCGGCTTTCCGAGGAGGGCGTGGTCTTGGCGGTGGTGGTCATCGACAAGTCCAGCGGCGCCATGAAGGGCGCGCCGGAACTGGTCATCCGGGGCCATGTGCAGGAGAACGAGGGGGTGGACTTCTTGTCGGAGGCGCGGCGCATGGTCGTGGACACCTTCGATGAGTGCACCGTGGAGGAGCGCGCGGACCCCGCCGTTGTGACGGAGAACATCCGCGCGGCGCTCAAGCGCTATTTCCGCAAAGGCGCGGGGACGCGCCCCATGATCGTCCCCGTCGTCATCGACATTTAACGAGCAAACGCGAAAAGATGATGCCCAGCGAACCCAGCGACAAACGACACGAGGTGGTCGGGGTGCTCCTGCTCATCTGCGCCCTGCTCCTCTTCCTCTGCCTGGTCGGCTACGACCACCAGGACGCCAGCTTCAACTCGTTGTCGGGGCGGGGGGAGGGCGCCCTCGCGAAAAACATCGTCGGGCGCGCAGGCGCCTACGCGAGCGACCTGCTGTACCAGTGCTTCGGTTTCGCCGCATTCCTGTTGCTGCTGCCGCTGCTGATGGTGGGGGGCGGGCTGGTCGTCGGGCGCGGCCTGCGCCCGGTGTACATCAAGGTCTGCGGCTTCCTGCTGTTGCTGTTCGGTTGCGCGACGGCGTTGCAGCTTTTCGTCCCCGCCGGCCAGGAGCCCCCCGCGTTCATGCCGGGCGGGGTGACGGGGACGCTGATCGCGGACTTCCTCTTGCCGAACCTGAACAGGACCGGGAGCGTGATCGTCGTCGCAGGCTCGCTGTTGCTGGGGGTGCTCGGCACCACGTCCTGGTCGATCGCCAAAGGCATCTCCCGCTTCTCGTCCACGCCCAACCCGCCGCGTCCCAGCCTGCGGGAGCGCTTCCGCAGGTGGCGTGAAAAGCACAAGGCGCGCCGCACGGTCGTGAGCATCAAGCCGCCCGCCTCGACGCGCCCGCTGGAGCTGACTCCGCGCCCCGAGCCGGTCAAGACGGCGCCGGACGGTGGCGCGCAACAGACCGTCCCCGTGATTCGCCAGGAGGCGCCGCAGACGGTGGAAAGGCCCTACACGCCGCCGCCGCGTCCCGTCGCCCCCCCGGCCGAGGAGCCGGATGATTTCGAATTCCCACCCCTCGACCTGCTGAAGCGGGGGGAGGAGGCGTTGCCGGTCGATGAGGCGGAGCTCATGGAGCGCGCCCGGCTGCTGACGGCGAAATGCGCGGAGTTCGACGCCGGCGGGCAGATCACGCAGATCCACCCCGGCCCCGTGGTCACGACCTTCGAGTTCAAGCCGGACCCCGGGGTCAAGGTCGCCAAGATCACCGGCCTGGTGGACGACCTGTGCCTCGGCATCAAGGCGGAGTCCCTGCGCATCGAGCGGTTGCCGGGCAAGGCCACCATCGGCATCGAGGCGCCCAACGACAACCACAAGGACATCATGTTGCGCGACCTGCTCGAGGCGGACGTCTTCACGCGCTCGAGGTCGAAGCTCACCCTGGCGCTGGGCAAGGACATCAACGGCACGCCCTACGTCACAGACCTCTCCAAGATGCCGCACCTGCTGATCGCCGGCGCCACCGGCACGGGCAAGAGCGTCGCCCTCAACTGCCTGATCACCTCGATCCTCTACAAGGCGACCCCCAGGGAGGTCCGCTTCATCTTCATCGACCCCAAGACCGTGGAGCTGGCGCTGTACAAGGACATACCGCACCTGCTCACCCCCATCGTCACCGATCCGGGGGAGGCCGCCAACGCCCTGCGCTGGGCGGTGAACGAGATGGAGCTCCGCTACAAGAAGCTGGCGCGCCGGGGCGTGCGCAACATCGACCAGTACAACGAACGGTTGCGCTCCCCCAAGCTGTGGGACGAGTCGGAGGCGGGCGGGCCGGATGAGCCGCTCCCCTTCCTGGTGCTGGTCATCGACGAGCTCGCCGACCTCATGGCGGTCTCCGCCAGGGAGGTGGAGACCTCCATCGCGCGCTTGGGGCAGAAGGCGCGCGCCGCCGGCATCCACATGATCCTGGCGACGCAGCGCCCCTCGGTCGATGTCATCAACGGCACCATCAAGAACAACCTCCCCTCGCGCATCGCCTTCAAGGTCACCGCCAAGGTCGATTCGCGCACCATCTTGGACTGCAACGGCGCCGAACAGCTCCTGGGCAAAGGCGACATGCTTTTCCTCCCGCCGGGGACGTCCCGGCTGGTGCGCATCCACGGCGCCTATGTCAGCGAGAAGGAGACGCAGGCCATCGTGGAGCACTTGAAAGAGCAGGGGACGCCCGCCTATGACGACTCCGTGCTGCGCTACGGCGAAGACGGGGGGGAGGGCGAAGGCGCCCTGGATGGGAGCGACGGCGACGCGGCGGTGGATCCCATCTATAACGACGCCGTGCGGGTGGTGGTCAGCGACGGCCGCGCCTCCACGTCCCTGCTGCAGCGCCGCCTCAGCGTCGGCTACGGCCGCGCCGCCAAGCTGGTGGACATGATGTTCAAAAACGGCATCGTGGGTCCTGCCGACGGCTCCAAGCCGCGCGAGGTGCTGGTGGGGTTCGACTACCTGGAGCGGCTGGACGAGATGCGCCTGCAAGGCGATTGACGCGCCGCGCCGCAGCTCCGCCGCGAAACCCCTTACGACGGCGAGAGCGACCCGTAGTCCACGACGCGGTTGCGCCCGCCCGCCTTGGCGGCGTACAGGGCGGCGTCGGCGAATTTGAGCAGCGTCTCCACATCCTCCGTGTCGTCCGAGACGGCGAAGCCTATGCTGACGGTCACGCCGAAGGTGCGCCCGTCCTCGGAGGTGAAGCCCATCCCCGCCACCGTCTCACGCAACGCCTCGGCGAGGCTCCGCGCCCCGTCCGCGTCCGTGTCGGGGAGCCAGGCGCAAAACTCCTCGCCGCCGTAGCGCCCGCTGATGTCGGTGAGGCGCAGCCGGTTGCGCATGATCGCCGCCACGCCGACGATCACCTTGTCGCCGGTGCTGTGGCCGTAGGTGTCGTTGACCCGCTTGAAATGGTCGATGTCCAGCATCAGCGCGCACCCCTTGTCGCCCTGTCGTTGCATGAGGGCGAAGTCGCGCCCCGCCGCGGCGAAGAACGCCCCCCGGTTGTACAGGCCGCTCAGCGCGTCGTGGGTGGCCAGATGGCGCAGTTCGCACATCTGCTTGAAACTCTCGGCGAACAGGCGGAACTCCGCCTGGTATCCGCTGGTGTTGATGAGCGGGCAGGAGTTCTCCGCCGAGATGTTGTCGACTATCGCCGTCAGCGAGTCCAACGGCGTGCTGACCAAGGTGCGGATGCGGCTTTTCAGCAACGCCACGGTCAGCACGGTGATCAGGGCGAAGGCCGCCAAGATGACCGCCAAGATGAGGACGATGGGGCGGGTCACCACCGACACCGGGATGCTGGAGACGATGTACCAGTCGGTGGAGGGCAGGGAAGCGGCGATGAAGTACGAGGGCCGCCCGTAGTGGTCGGTGGCGACGGTGAAGTCGTCGCCGTTGTGGACGGATTTCCACAGCTCCGGCTGGACGACGGACAGTTCGAGGGGGGCGCCGTGCGCCGCAGGCTGCAAAGCCGGGTCGGGATGCATGACGACCTCCCCGCGGCCGTTGGCGATGAACAGGCGGGCGTTCCGGCTGTAGTTGGCGCGTTGGACGTAGCCCTTGATCTCGCCCAGGGAGACGTCGATGCCGAACACCCCCCGGCCGCCGCCGTCCGGCGCCACGGTTCGGGCGAAGGTCATGCAGATTTCGCCGGTGCCGGCGTCCAGGTAGGGCTGTGTGGCGGCGGTGCGCCCCTTGGCGGCGAGCGCGGCCTTGTACCAAGGGCGTTGCGTGGGCACGAAGCCGGGGGGCTTCACGCCGTCCACGCCGGAGACGAACTCGTCCCCGACCGCGTCGTAGGCGTCTATGTACCGGGCGTCCCCGACGACCATCGCCTGGTACATCGCCCGCCTCTCGTCCGCGTCCAGCCTGCCGCCGTGCCGGTCGTACAAGGCGTTGAGGATGCCCACGGTCTGGGCGCAGTTGAACCGCTCTCTCTGGAACCAGCCCGCGACGTCGGCCGCTAGGGCGTCCGAGGCGTGGCGCAGCATCTGCAACCGGGCGTCCCGCGACAGTTGGTAGACTAGCGCGGCGGTGATCAACGAGATCAGCACCACGGTCAACACGCACATGCCGACGACCAACGGCACTATCCTCTGGGAGACGGTCTTTTCCTTTTTCATTCCTATCGAGCCCCTTGTGCGGCGCCGTTTCCGCGCCTGCCCGCCTGTTTGCGACATGGTTGTCTGGATGCTGCGGCGGGTGTCCCAATGTGACGCGCCGTGTCGGGCGCGAGAGTATCCTGTTGTTTCTTTTCGGCAGCCCCCCTTGAAAGCGTATCGATAAATAATATTATTTTTGGCAGTTGCTTTGGACGGGGCCCTGATCGCAAGACCCCGGTTCGCACAGGAAGCGAGGGCGCGTCCGCCCGCTTTCAGCCCGAGACAACATGCCGGGGACTCGCCTCCCCGGCGGTTCCGCGCCCACGGCCGTCGTCTCATCCCAGACCGCTTGCCGCGTCGCGCCGACGCACCCGTTCCCCCATGTGGAGAGGACTGATGAACTGTTCGCTAGTGATTCAATGGAAAGACGTGAACAACCTCGGCATCCCGCTCATCGACGACCAGCATCGCGGGATCGTCAGCGTCATCAACTCGCTGGGCTTTTTCGTCCGCCAAGACAAGGGGGAGTATTTCCTCACCACCGCCTTCGCCATGATGGACTGCTACACCAAGCTGCACTTCTCCACGGAGGAAGAGCTGTTGCGGGCGGCGGGCTACGAGGGGCTGGACGAACACCGGCGCCTGCACGGCGACCTGATCCGGGAGTCGTTCTTCACCGCCAGCGAGAGCGTCCGCCTGTGCGACCCGGACATCTACCTCCGGTTCCTGAAGGTCTGGTGGATGGAGCATATAAACAAATGCGACCGGCAGTACGCCACGGTCGTCGCGGACTACGTCTCGCGGCTTGCGCCCTGTGAGGCGGACTGCGTGACCGTGGGCGAAGCCTAGGGCGGGGGTGTCGCCATGAGCCTCCCGGATTTGCAATACGTCGTCCCCTTCTTCCAGCCCATCGTCGCCGTCGATGACATGGACGTCTTCGCCTACGAGGTGCTGGCGCGCGAGGTGCGTTCCGGCGCGGTGCGCAGCCTCGGCCCCGTGTTTGAAGACCCCGCCGTCCCCGACCGGGACAAGCTGTCCCTGGACCGCCATGTCCGCCGCCTGGCGCTGGAGCGGTTCGCCTCCACGCGACCGCGCGCCAAGCTGTTCCTGAACGTGAAGCCGTCCTGGATAAGCCACCGTCGGAGCGAGGAGACCATCCTGCACGAACTCTCCAGCCTGGACATAGATCCGGGTGGCGTCGTCATCGAGGTGACCGAGGAGGAGCTGCTCTCGGACAACGACGAGTTCGGCAGGCTCCTGGTCTCCTATAGGAGGGAGGGGTGCCTCCTCGCCATCGACGACTTCGGCAAGGGTGCCAGCAGCGTCGAGCGCATCGCCTACGTCAACCCCGACATCGTGAAGATCGACAGCTCCATCGTGCAAAAGGTGGACAGCCACCGCTCCTTCTTCGAGATCTGCCGAGCCATGAGCGCGTTCGGCGACATCTCCGGTTTCGACTTGCTGTTTGAGGGCGTGGAGACCGCCTACCAACTGGAACGGTGCGTGACCGCCAAGGGGCGGTTCTTCCAGGGCTACGTGTTCTCCAAGGCGCGCCCGGAGATGGACGCGGAGTTCGAGAACCGCGACCTGCTCGGGAACATCCTCTCGGTCAGGACCCACCTCGACCTGGTGGGGATCCGCCGCCGCCACGAATTGACGCAAGAGATGGACGGGGACGTCGAGGCGTTCAAAGACCTCATCCCGGACGGTGACGAGGTCGCCGCCCCGCGCGCGCTCCTGGAGTTCGCCGGGAAGTTGCCGTACTACTGCATCCGTTGCTTCGTCTGCGACATTCACGGGCGACAGCGATCCAACACCTGCCAAGCCGGGCTCCGGGGGCAGATGCTCGTGCGAGACGCGGACGTCGGCTCGTCATGGTTCTTCCGGGGGTTTTTCGGCGAAGGGTTGCGCGCGTTGCGCGCGGGGCGGCGCAGCTTCCTGTCGGACGTCTATAAGAACGTCACCACCAAGGAGCACGTCGCCACCTACATGCACCTCCTGCCGGGGGAGCGGGTGCTGTGCATCGACGTGATGTCCACCGCCATCGCGTGACGGCGGGAGGGGGGGTCAGCGCGCGCGCTTGCGGTTGATGAGGCTGGCGACGTAGCCCGCGCCGAAGCCGTTGTCGATGTTCACCGTCACCACGTTCGAGGCGCAACTGTTGAGCATCGCCAGGAGCGCGGACAGGCCGCCGAAGTTGCTGCCGTAGCCGACGCTGGTGGGGACTGCGATCACCGGCACGCTCAGGAGGCCGCCCACCACGCTCGCGAGCGCCCCTTCCATCCCCGCGACCACGATCACCACCGACGCCTCGGTCAGCGCGTCGCGGATGCTGAGCAGGCGGTGGATGCCCGCCACCCCCACGTCGTAGGAAGAGCGCACGTCGTTGCCCATGAGCCGCGCCGTCAGCGCCGCCTCCTCCGCGACCGGGATGTCGGACGTCCCCGCGCAGACGATGTAGACGACGCCTTCGCCGTAGACCTCCGTGTCGTTGACGACCGTGATCGCCCGCGCCGCCTCGTTGAACTCGGCCTTGCGCGCGACGCGGCGCACCTTTTTGAAGGTCTCCGCGTCGGTGCGGGTGACCAGGATGTTTGATTTTTGGCGCGACAGGCTCTTGACGATGCCGACGACCTGCGCGGGAGTCTTCCCCCTGCCGAAGACCACCTCGGGGAAGCCCGCGCGCAACGCGCGGTGATGGTCTACGCGAGCGTAGCCCAAGTCTTCAAACGGAAGGTGCTTCAGGCGCTCCAGCCCCTGGTCGGGGGTCAACGCCCCATCGCGCACCTGCTCCAGCAAGGCGTGGATCTGTCGAGGGTTCATCGTTTCCCAGCCTTTAGCCGGCGGGTGCCGATCCGCCTGGGAACGGACGCCCGCCGACCGATAACCAACAGCCGACAACTACCTGCGGCCGCGGAAACCTCCGCGATCCCCGCCGCGCCCGCCGCGGTCGCCGCCGCGTCCGCGCCCGCCGCGGTCGGAATCCCGGCGCGGCGGCCTGGGCGCCACTTCCAGCGGCGGCAGGCCCGCCTGCTCGCGCAACACCGCGCGGCGGCTCAGCCTGATCTTGTTGGGCGGCTCGATGCCGATGACCTTCACCGGGATTTGGTCGCCCAGCTTCAGCTCGGAGTTGATGTCCTCGACCCGGAAGTCCGCCACCTCCGAGATGTGCAGCAACGCCTCGGTGCCGGGGAAGATCTCGATGAACGCCCCGAAGTCCACGATGCGCGTCACCGTGCCGAGGTAGGTCTTGCCCACTTCGGCCTCCATCGTCAGCTCCTCGATCATGTGGATGGCGCGTTCGGCGGACTCGGAGTCGATGGAGGCGATGCTCACCTTGCCGTCGTCCTCGATGTCGATCTTGACGCCGGTCTGCTCGGTGATGCCGCGGATGACCTTGCCGCCGGTGCCGATGACGGCGCCGATCTTGTCCTTGGGGATGTTGATCGTGATGATGCGCGGCGCGTAGGGGGAGACGTCCTCACGCGACTTCTCGATGCACTCGGCCATCTTCTTGAGCAGGAACAGGCGGCCTTCCTTCGCCTGATCCAGCGCCTCCGCCATGATGTCGCGGTCGATGCCGCCGATCTTGATGTCCATCTGCAGGCCGGTGATCCCCTTTTCCGTCCCCGCGACCTTGAAGTCCATGTCGCCGTAGTGGTCTTCCGCGCCGGCGATGTCGGTCAGGATGGCGTAGGCGTCGCCCTCCTTCACCAGCCCCATCGCCACGCCCGCCACCGGAGCCTTGATCGGCACGCCCGCGTCCATCAACGCCAGCACGCCGCCGCAGACGGTCGCCATCGAGGAGGAGCCGTTGCTCTCCATGATGTCCGAGACCACGCGCACGGTGTAGGGGAATTCGTCGTTGGTCGGCATGACGGGGATGATGCTGCGCTCTGCCAGGGCGCCGTGGCCGATTTCGCGCCGGCTGGGCCCGCGCATCGGCTTGGTCTCGCCGACGCTGAAGGGGGGGAAGTTGTAGTGGAGCATGAAGCGCTTGAACGACTCGCCTTCCAGCGTGTCCATGCGCTGCTCGTCATCGGCCGTCCCCAGGGTGGCGGTGACCAGCGCCTGGGTCTCGCCCCGCGTGAAGAGCGCCGAACCGTGGGCGCGCGGCAGCAGCGAGACTTCGATGGTGACGGGGCGGATCTCGTCGAAGGCGCGCCCGTCCGGACGCTTGCGGTCTTGCAGCATCTCGCGGCGGAAGATCTGCTCCATCAGGTGATGGTAGATCTTGGACGCCTCGGCGCGCCGCTCCGCCTCCTCCTCGGGGACGGAGGCGACGATCTCGTCGCGCACCTTGTCGAGCTCCGCATAGCTCGCCAGCTTGCCGGGGGTGTGCAGCGCGTCGGAGATCTTCTGCGCGAAATCCTTCTCGATGCGCGCGAGCTCCGCCGCGTCAAACTCGGGCTTGACGACCTCGCGTTTGACCGGGTTCACCAGCGCGTACAGCTCCTTCTGGATGGCGATCAGCTTCTTCGCCTCGGTGTGCCCGAAGTCCAGCGCCTCGACCATCAGGCTCTCCGGCAGCTCCTTGGCGCCGGCCTCGACCATCACGATCGCCTCTTCCGTGGCGACCACGGTCAGGTTCAGGGTGCTCACCTCCTTCAACTGGCTGATGGTGGGGTTGACCACCAACTGCCCGTCGATGTAGCCCACGCGCACCGCGCCGACCGGGTTGTAGAACGGGATCGACGAGCAATAACACGCCGCCGACGCGCCGGTGATGCCCAGCAGGTCGGAATCATGCTCCTTGTCGGCGGACAGCACCTGGGCGATGACCTGCGTCTCGCAACTGAACCCCTCGGGGAAGAGCGGGCGCAACGGGCGGTCGATCAGGCGGGAGGTCAAGACCTCCTTCTCCGTGGGGCGCCCTTCGCGCTTGAAGAAGCCGCCGGGGATCTTGCCGGCGGAGTAGGTGCCCTCTTTGTAGTCCACGGTGAGGGGGAAGAAGTCCTGCCCGGTCTTGGCGACCTTCGCGGCGCAGGCCGCGACCAGCACGATGGTGTCGCCGTAGCGCACGAACGCCGCGCCGTCGGCCTGTTTTGCGATCTTGCCCATTTCAATGGAAAATTCCAAGCCACCTATCTCGGTGGCGACTCGATATGCCATAGTTCCTCCAAATCGGTTGGTTCGAAGGGGCGCGTCAGACGGGAATCATGAATTAGGAATTATGATTATGAGCACTGAGTTAAGGGCTATGCGAAACGGATAGCCTTTAACTCATAACTCATAATCCATAATTCACCCGGCCCCAAAGAAAGATTACGGCCGCCTGCGAAAGCCTGCGGGCTTTTCGCGGGCGCCCTTTGTTTCGTACAACGTCCCGTGCGATTCGTCGCGCCCATTTCCAGCGCCCATAATTTGCTGAAACAGACTTGTGAAGCCAGACTTGAAATCAAGTGAGACGACGGGATGGACAAATCGCATGGGACTGACTCAAGGGAACCTGCGAAAAAACCCGGATGCTGCGTTGCGCCTTGATCGGAAATGCCCATTTACCTTGGTAAACTCCGCTTTTCAATCTGCGGCGACGCCTTGCCTGCGAGCTTTTTAGAGGTTCCCCAAAGGCGGGGTGGAGGCCACGGGCCTCCGTCCCGCCCACGACACGACTGTGCTATTTGCGGATGCCGAGACTGGTGATGATCGTCCGGTAGCGCGCGACGTCCTTCTCCTTCAGGTAGTCCAGAAGGCGGCGCCGCCTCCCCACCATGCGCAGGAGCCCCCTGCGGGAGTGGTGGTCTTTGGCATGGACCTTGAAATGCTCGGTCAGATAGCTGATCTTCTCGCTCAAAATGGCGATCTGCACTTCAGGCGAACCGGTGTCGGTTCCATGCGTCCGATAGGTTCCGATGAGTTCCGTTTTTCTCTCTGCTGTCAGTGACAATCTAAGCCTCCGCACATCCATGAGGTTAAACAAAGCAGTGATATTACCATCCCTTCCGGGGGGCTGCAAACTTTTTTAAGGGAACCTCTAAAACCTCTAAAACCCCTAAAGACCCCGGACGCTGCGTTGCTCCTTGGTCGAAATGCCCATTCGTCTCGGCAGGCTCCGCTTTTCGACCTGCGAGGCGACGCCTCGCCTGCGAGCTTTTTAGAGGCTCCGTCAAGCGACGAGACTCCACGACGACAATGCCGTCACTGCTCCACCGGGGGCACGGGGGTGATGAAGCGCAGGTCTTTCGCGCGCAACTCGCCCATGCCGTGCAGGGGCTGTGACGACGTGACCCGGACATATCCCGTGGTCATGTTCACCGCCGCCCCCGTCAGGCTGGAGAGGGTGCCGGAAAGGTTCGCCCCCCCCGCCAGCGAAAACGTCGTCGAGGTGCAACCGCCGGTCACCGCGCCGCTCACCTCGTCGATGCCGTTGCCGTTCGTGTCTGCGACGATCGCGTTGCCGAGCGCATCGACGGACAGGTTGAATATCTGGTTGCACAAGTCCAAGGTCGCCGAAGCCGTCGCCGATCCGGAGTTCAGGAAGGTGAGCACCGTTTCAAAGTCGGCGTCCTCGGACGCCAGCGGGAACACGAAGTCGGTCGCCGGCGTGCCGGAAAGCTCGAACCCCCCCAGGTACTTGAGGGTGGCGTCGGTGAAGGACACGACGCCGACGACGCTGTCCTTGTCGCTCACCACCTCTATCCAGCCTTCCCCAGACGCCGGGAGGGCGGGGGCGGGGTCGCGGCAGACGTCGGTCAGCGCCCCCTTGATCTGCGCATTGGCGGCGAGCGCGTAGGGCTTGCAGACCACCACGCCGCCCGGGAGGTGGAGCCTGATGGTCACGTTCGCGGCGTCCTCGTTGCCGTTGATGACGTTCAGCAGCGTTATCCGGTCGGTGGTGCCGGGCGCGGTCGTGCCGTCGTCGCCCAAGACGAAGCGCGGCGAGTAGAGCGTCGTGACGCCGGCGTATTTCGCCATGTCGATGGCGTCCACCGACGCCGGGGCGCCGCCCGCCTCCCGGGTGAAGCTCTCCGACCCCAGTATCCCCTGGTCGGATTGCACCCTCAGGTAGCCGGAGGTGACGGTCTCGTCCATCAGGAGCGCGGTGTGCCCGATGCGCGCGTAGGACATGTTCGAGGACACCGTGGTGAAGAGGCGCGTCCCCGGGGTGTAGATGTCCGAGGTCGCGAGCGCACCCACCTCCACGTCCTCGTCGGAGATGGACGCGACGGCGATGCCGAAGCCGCCGCTGACGATGACGCGGTCGTTGTTCCCCTCGGCGTCATCCTGGAGGTTCACCGCCGTATGGTAGCTGCGGTAGGTGCTCATGTTGTTGCCGGTGGCGGAGAACAGGTTGGTCGAGGGGTCGTAGACCTCGGCGGTCTCCAACCCGCCCGTGTCCTCCGTGGAGGCGTTCCTGCCGCCGGCGACCAGCACCGTGCCGTCCGAGAGCAGCGTCGCCGTGTGGTTGCTGCGCGCGGTGGCCATCAGGGCGACCCTGGTGAAGGCCCCCGTCGCCGGGTCGTATATCTCCGCGGAGTCCAGGTAGTCGCCGTTGTAGCCGCCGACGACCAAGACCCTGCCGTCCGAGAGCAGCGTCGCCGTGTGCAACACGCGCGGGTCGGACATGGAGCCGGTCGCCGTGAAGGTCTCCGTCGCCGGATCGTATATCTCCGCCGTGGCGGTCACGCCCACGCCGTCCATGCCGCCGATGAGCAGCACCTTGCCGTTGTCCAGGCGCGTGGCGGTGTGCGCGTCGCGCGGCATGGTCATCTCTCCCGCCGTGAAGGTGAACGAGCCGGTCGAGTAGTCGTACAACTCCGCCGTCTTGGTGATCGAAAGCGAGGTCTGCCCGCCCGCCAGGAGCACCAGGCTGTTGAGCAGGCGCGTGGCGGTGTGCCTGTAGCGCTCGACGTTCATCGCGCCGGGGGCGGAGGTGAACGCGCCGGTCGAAGGGTTGTACAGCTCGGCGGTGTTCAGGATGTCGTAGCCGTTGCGCCCCCCCGCGACCAGCACCTTGCCGTTGATCAGCGGCGCGGCGGAATGCCCTTGGCGCGGCGCGGTGGTCGCCGTGGCGGAGAGGTAGCTGAGCGAGGCGCTGTCGAAGATCTCCGCGTTCTGCTGCGTCGCGCTGTCGTCGTTGCCGCCGATGACCACGACCTGGCCCTTGGCGGCGTTGCTCGTGACGCCGGTCGCGGTGGTCGCCTCGCGCGCGGACGCGGCGAGGGACTTCTCCTCGACCTCCATCTCCGTCCCGTCGGTGCCGTAGTGGGTCACGGTGTACGAGGAGGCGGAGTACCACGGGTTCACGAGGCTGACCTCGGTCGTGGCGTCGTCGTCCTCAGGGATCTCGGGGATGATCCAGTCGTGCGACACGTCGCTCGTGGCGTAGAACTTGCTGCCCTCCAGCGAGCGCGTGTACGGGGAGTTCGGGAAGCCTCCCATGTAGCCGCTCTGGATCTGCCCGACCGCCGTGAAGCCGATGATCACCGGCTGGTCGCTGTCGACGGAGATGTAGCCCTCGTTGGCGAGGCTGTTGTCCAAGCCGAACAGCGTCGAGACGTCGATCGACAGTTGCGCCCCGGCAGGGATGGTCACCTCCACCGGGTTCGTGATCTCGTCGTCGGCGTAGGTGTAATAGTCGATGCCGCCGTTGGTCTTCGCCGTGACGACGATCCGCGCGGGCTGGGAGTCGGTGTTGATGATCGACAGGCCGGTGAAGCGGTCCTGCTGGCTGATGTAGCGGGTCTGCCGGTAGGCGTAGGAGTCGATCAGCAGGTTGACTTCGTTGGTGACGAAGCTCATGGCCGCCAATGTCGAGCCGTCGGGGGACATCGCCAGGCTGATGGGCTGGTCGGGCCCCAGGTTCGGGTTGTCGCCGACGAGGTAGGCGCCGATGATGGCGCCGGTCGCCAAGTCCATCTGCAAGATGTTGTCGGTCGTGGCGGCGGCGAAAAACGCATGGTTGCCGACTATGACGACGTTGGACGAGCCCATCGGCTGCCCGGAGATGGCGTAGTTCGTCGCGAAGACGCCCTCGTCCACCACCGCGTCGTTGCGCGGGTCGATGGTGGGCACCAGGGACAGGTAGTTCTGCGTGAGCACGATCCAGTAGTCCTGCGTGACGCCGTCGATGGTGACCGGGGCGAGCGTGGTGTAGGCGGGGCCGTAGCCCACGGCGTAGATGCCGTCGTCGGCCTCGTCGTCGCCGCCGGTGTCATCGTCCTCGTCGTCCAGTATCCACTCGCCGTCCGCAGGGTCGAAGATGAAGCCTGCGGAATAGGTGTCGGAGACCGACGAGGTGTCCTGGCTGGCGATGAAGGCTATGTCGCCGGCGCTGTTCAAGACCACTTTGTTGCTGATGGTGAAGTTCGCCGGATAGTAGCGATCCTTCGGGGCGAACGTGTACTTGAAGGTCATCCCTGCGGTGTTGACGCCCGTCACGGTGTCCGATGCGGCGTCCACGACCAGGATGGCGCCGCCGTCCGGGGTCACGGTGACCTGCGCGGGGGCGCGCAAGCCCGTGAACCGCCCCAGCTCGCCGCCGCCGGCGACGTCGAACTTGATCACCGCGCCCGTCCCCGTGGAGGAGATGTAGCCGGTCGCGCCGTCGGGGGACAGCTCGATGCGGCTGCCGAAGCCGAAGGTCGCCCCTGCGAACGTGTAGGCGGTGACGGCGCTGGTCGCGACGTCGATCTTGAATATCTTGTTGTCCATCGCCGAGACCACCAGCAGGTATTGGTCGCCCAGGACCGGCGTGATGAAGACGGGGTTCCCGCCCGTGTAGATGCGGCTTGTCACCGCCGCCGTCGCCGTCGAGAACGTCACGACCGTCCCGGAGCCGGTGTAGGCGACGTAGCCGGTCAGCGAGTCGGGGGTGAACCAGATGTCCCCGCCCACGTTGTCGCCGAGCACCTGCTCGTTGACGTCGAAGACCAGCTTGGCGGCCCTGCTGCCGCCGACCAGGAGGATTGTGCCGTCGGTCAACGCCACGGCGGCGTGATTGCTGCGCGGGACGGTCATCGCGCCGACCGGGGAGAAGGTCCCCGTGGCGGGGTCGTAAAGCTCCATGCTTTGCAGGGGGCCGCTCGCGTCCTCGCCGCCGGCTATCAGCACCCTGCCCGTGCCGTCGTTCAGCATCGTGGCGGTGTGGTGGACCCGCGCCGAGCCCATGCTCCCCGTAAGCGTGAACGTGCCCGTCGCCGGGTCGAAGATCTCGGCGCTCGCCAGGGCGCCGGTGGCGTTGGTCCCGCCGACGACCAGCACTTTGCCGTTGGGGAGCAGGGTGACCGTGGCGTCCCTGCGCGCGTCGTGCAACGCCCCGGCCGTGAGCTCGAAGGTCCATTCGGTCGCGTCGTAGACTTCCGCCGAGGACAGGTACCTGTCGCAGACCGACTCGCTGGAGTTGGTGTAGGTGCAACCGCCGACGACCAGCACCTTGTTGTTCAGGAGGCGCACGGCGCCGTGCCCGACGCGGGCGTCGTCCATGTCCTCGGTGGCGGCGACCGTCCTCTGGGAGGGGTCGTAGATCTCGGCGCTGGCGAGGAAGGAGCCGTTGAACCCGCCGGCGATGAGCACGGTGCCGTCCGCGAGCAGCGTCGCCGTCGCGCGCTGGCGCGTGGTGGTCATCTGCGAGGACGCCACGCTGAAGGTCTCCGCCACCGGGTCGTACTGCTCCATCGTCTGGACGTAGTTGCCGTTGTAGCCGCCGATGAGCAGCACCGCGCCGCCGGAGAGCGTCAAGCCGGTCGCGCCGCCCCGGGTGGACTGCATGTCGCCGGTCTCGTCGAACAGGCCCGTGGACGGGGAGTACAGCTCCGCGCTCCGCAGGTAGTTGTTGTCGGAGCCGCCCGCGACCAGCACCTTGCCGTTGGTCAACCGGGCCGCGATGGCCCCCTCGCGCGCCGTGGCGAGCTGGCCGGCGGTCGGCGTCGTCGTCCCGGTCGCCGGATTGTATATCTCCGCCGTGTCGTTGTAGGCGTTGGCGTTGGGGTTCACCGTGCCCGCGACCCGCTTTTGCGCGGCGGCTTCGGGAACTCCAGACAAACACGTTATGGCTACGGCGACGATCAAAACCAGTACGGACCGGAAACGCATATTCGCTCTCCAAGATCAGAGGTTCAAACGCAAGCGGCATCGCCCGCGCAGGTGAAAAGCCCACTCAAAGCACCGCGTATTATATACGACGGGGAAGGGAAGTCAGGCTCCTTTTTTATAGGGGAGCGGGGGGCGGGGGAGATAGAAATTCAGTCGCGCTCGTAGACCACCTTGCCGGTGTCGTGGACGTCGTAGCCGCCCATCGCGGCGACGCTGGCCTTGAACTCGGCCGCGCCGAGCGTCTTGCGCAACGCCGCGACCGGCTCGGCGCCGCATTGCTCCGTCAGGACGGCCAGGTCGAACCGCTCCTTCGCCAGCGGGACGAAATCCAGCCCCAGCATCCGCGCCGCCGCCATGATGCCCACTCCCGCGTCGGCCGCGCCGCTGAAAACGTCCAGCGCGACCTCCATGTGGGTGTAGGCGATGCGGTCGTACCCCCGGACCGACTCCGGGTCGATGCCGTTCTCCTTCAGGCGGTAGTCGAGCAGCACGCGGGTGCCGGAGCCCTCCTGCCGGTTGATGAGCGTCGCCTTCTTCGTCACCAGCGACTTGACGTTCTTGATGCCGAGGGGGTTCCCCTTCTTGACGATGAGCCCCTGCTCGCGGTGCGCGACGTTCACCAGCACGACCTTCATGTCGGGGAAGTGCTTTTTGATGAAGCTGCTGTTGTACTCGCCCGTCTCCACGTCCAGGAGGTGCGTCGCCGCGACGTGGCAACTGCCGTTGTGCAGGGCGATGAGCCCCGCCAGGGAGCCGACGTTGGAGATGGAGATCGTGTACTGGGGATAGGCGGACGCGGCGTTTTTCACCAGCAGCTCCAGCGCGATGTCGTTGCTGCCGGCGATGACCAGTTGGTTTTCCGGGATGCCGCGCGGGACGCCCGCCCCGACGCTCTCGCGGGCGCTGGACATGATCCATTCTTCGACCAGGTTTTTCGGGAACAGCCATTTGCCGGTGATGCGGGTGGCGGGTATCTTCTTTTCCTTGATCAGGCGGTAGACCTGCTTCTCGTTGATGCTGAGGTATTCCGCGACTTCCTTGGTGGTGAACATTTCCCTGGTCATCGATGCACCCATGCCGTGGACGGACGCCTGCGCACCCGCGCTTCCGGCGGGCTACCCCCCTTCCATATAAGGGTAGAGCTGGACGCGGTCGCCGTCCTTGATGATGCTGTCCAGCCGCGCCCACGCGCCGTTGACGAGCAGCATCCCCACGTCCCCGTGTTTGAGTCCGAGCCTGGCCTCGAGCGCGTGCAGGTCGATGGCTTCGCCGATGTCGAGCCGCTGCGTCCGTTCCCGCCGCTCCGCCAGCCTCAGGTTGAACTCGATTTCAATCATACATTATCCGCCCGTCATTATTTAGAGCCGCAAACCATCGATTTTTCAGGCGCAGGCCGCTAAACCGCCATGCGCCCGTGCGACCGTGGACGATGGCGGGTGCCGGCAGCTCGCGGCTTCGCCGCATCGCAACGTCCCTGCTACAAACCGCGCCGTTTGCCGCTCCGTCTCGCGCGGGTCAGCAGAGGCGGCCTTTCTGCAACTCCTCGTCCGTCAGGTCGAAGACGTGGTTGGTGGGGGGGAGCGGCACCCGGTACATGTACTCCGGCAGCTTGTCCTGCGCCGGGGCGATGCCCGCCTTGACGTTGTACTCGTACTCCAGGCGCGCGGTCTCGTGCCCCTGCTCCCAGAACTCGTCCACCGTCATCTGCGTCCCGCACATCCCGTAGGTGAACTTGGTGAACAGCTCCGGCTTCTTGAACAGGTAGGAGCGGGCGAAGATGCAGAATCCCATGTTCTCCAAGCCCGCCATCTGCAACTGGGTCTTGCGTGAAAGGTCGCCCTGCCCCTCGCAGGACAGGGGCGGCACCGTGGCGCGCGCGCCGTAGCAGTTGCCCAGCGTATGGTCGCCCCCCATCGGGGTCATGGCGAAGGTGACGCCGTTCCCCTTCAGGGCGCGCGGGTCGTAGCCGGGGAACGCCTGCCCCTTGGACATGGGCAGGTCCTTGATGCCGAACACCTCGCCTGTGGTCTTGACGCCGTTGCCGATGACGCGCCCCAGCGGCGTCGCGGCCTCTATCTCGTCCATCAGCTTCATGAAGCTGTCGATGTCGCCGAACTCGGCCGCCCCCGCCTCGGCCGCCACCCCCAGCGCCGCGCCGGTCTCGATGGTGTCCAGGCCCAGGTCGTTCACCTTGTCGTTCAGGCGGGCGATCTCGTCCAGGCTGCCCAGGCAGAGGTTCGAGCCGATGAGCGACAGGTTCTCGTACTGCACGGTCGAGCAGACCGCCTTCCCGTCCTTGTCGGGGAAGATCGACATGCACTTGATCATGCAGCCGTTCATGCACGCCTGGCCGGTCTTGCCGTCGCCGCCGCGCGCCTGGATGAGCTCGACCAGCTTCTCGCCGCCGATCTCCTTGTGCTGGTCGAAGGCGCCGAGCGTGAAGTTGCGCGTCGGGCACAGGCCCAGCTCGTTGACGATCTTGAACATGCCGGTCGTGCCGTAGAGCTGGTTGCTCTTCTTGATCGTGGGCATGGCGTCCACCAGCATCTGGTGGTATTCCTTGGCCGCCTCGGTGAAAACCGCCTTGTCGAAATACTCCACCTTCGACGAGGCGGCGGGGATGATGACCACAGCCTTGACCTGCTTGCTGCCCATGACCGCGCCCATGCCGCCTCGGGCGGCGAAGCGCATCTCCCCGTGCGGCGAGGCGCAGACGACCCCCGCGCCGCGCATCAGGCGCTCGCCCGTGGGGCCGTTGCAGATGACCCCCGCCTTCTCGCCGAACCTCTGCCGCAGCGCCTTGATGGTGTTGCGCGCCCCCATGTACTGCAATTCGTTCATGGTTTCCAGCCGGACGCCTTCGTCGGAGACCACGACGACGTAGGTGCCCCGGTCGTCGGAGGCGGGCAGCCGCTCGATGATGATGGCGCGGATGCCGTGGCGCGCCAAGTCGTTGGCGGCCGTGCCGCCGGAGCTGGCCTCTTTGATGCCGTTGGTGAGCGGGCTCTTGCCGCCGATGGAGAGCCTGCCCGAGCTCGACACGGCCGTGCCGCCCAGAAGGCCGGTGCAGATGATGAATTTGTTGTGGATGCCGAGCGGCTCGCAGGTCGGCGAGACCTCGCTTGTCATGAAGCGGGCGATGAAGCCCCGCGAGCCGTAACCGTTGTAAACCCCGGCGTCTTCCGTGGACACCTCCTTGGTCTCCATGTTCACCCTGACAATCGTTGACATAACAGACGCATCCCCCATCAAAGCAGACCGCTTGCGCGGTGAAACCGCAGAATCCCGCAATCATCTGTTCTTGCAATGGAATACTGGATTCCGCCATCCATAGAACACAGGAAATTTTAGCCCCTGTTCCACTCTGTGCCAAGTGGTTTCGCCAGATGAAACGAACTATCTCAAAAAATTACAATAAGTCTGAAAAAATGACAAAAGGGCAGAGCGTGTTTTGCAGGGGGTATGGCAAGCCCGAATGTTCCATCTGGCGGGACGGCTTTCCGTCAGATAAAATTTTTTGCGCTCATCGGGGATTTTGCTATCGACAATTTGGGATTATTGGTTATTATTTTAGCCGTTTTGGTAAGAATTTGTCGTTAAAGCTCCATTTGACGCAACGGGAACTGAAAAACCGCCGGGTCGGGAGCCTCAAAACATCGGCGAGATTCGAATATTTAAAGATTGAGAAGGGGGCAAATGCAAAAGGTATCGTTAACAATCAACGGCGTCCTCACGCACGTCTTGGCAAGCCCGGACATGGTCTTGCTCGACCTGTTGCGCAAGGACATGCACCTGACCGGGACGAAGCAGTCCTGCGACCGCAAGGGGCAGTGCGGCGCCTGTACCGTGGTCATCAACGGCAAGGCGAAGCTTTCCTGCATCACCAAGGTGGCCTCGCTGCAAAACGCGGAAGTCGTCACCATCGAAGGGCTGGGCACGCCCATCAACCCGCACCTCATCCAGGAGGCCTTCGTGCTGGCCGGGGCCGTGCAGTGCGGCTACTGCATACCGGGCATGATCATGGCCACCAAGGGGCTGCTGGAAGCCAACCCGAACCCCGACGACGAGGCGATCAAAAAGGCGTTGGCGCGCAACCTCTGCCGCTGCACCGGCTACACCAAGATCATCGAAGCCGTCAAGCTGGCGGGCAGGTTCATCCGCAAGGAGACCACCCCTGACGAAATCCGCGCCAAGCTCGACGCCAAGAAGCTCGTCGGCGTCTCGCACGAACGTCCGACCTCGATGATCAAGGCTTGCGGCCTGGCGAAGTTCGGCGCCGACATCGACCTGCCGGGCGCGCTGGAGCTGGCCGTGGTGCGCAGCACCGAGTTCCACGCCAACATCAAGTCGATCGACACCTCGGCGGCAGAGAAGATGCCGGGCGTGGCCGGCGTGGTCAAGGCCGCCGACATCAAGGGCACCAACCGCGTCCGCCAGGTGCATCCCGACCAGCCCGTGCTGTGCGACGACGTGGTCAAGGTGCTGGGCGACGCCATCGTCATCGTCGCCGCCGAGACCAAGGCGCAGGCCGACGCGGCCGCGGCCGCCGTCAAGGTGGAGTACGAGCCGCTGCCCTACACCATGGACATGAAGACCTCGCTCAAGTGGGCCGAGGAAGGCCGGTTCCTGCACCAGCACTCGCCGAACAACATCTGCGCGCAGCAGCCGATCATCAAGGGCGACGCGCAGGCAGCGCTCGACGCCGCGCTCAAGGACGGCGGCTTCGTGGTGGAGACCGAGGTCTCGACCCAGACCAACCACCAGGCCCCGATGGAGCCGGAGGTGTCGCTGGCCTACTGGGAGACCACGGGCGAAGGCGACGCCGCGAAGGAAGAGCTGGTCATCGTGGGGCGCAGCATCAACATCCACTTCCACCTGAACCAGCTCAAAGAGTCGCTGGGCCTGGACAACATGCGCTACATCGAGCCGTTCTGCGGCGGGCAGTTCGGCATCAAGACCTGGATCACCTCCGAAGCCATCGCCGGGGCGGCGGCCATCCACTTCCACCGCCCGGTGCGCTACGTCCCCTCGATGGCGGAGTCGATCCTCATCTGCAACAAGCGTCACGCCTACGAGGTCACGACCAAGCTGGCGGCCGACAAGAACGGCAAGATCGTCGCCATGTTCTGCGACTGGCTGATGAACAAGGGCGCCTACACCTTCAACGGGCCGGTGCTCCTGGGCCGCTCCATCATGATGCTTTCGGGCTCGTACAACATCCCGAACCTGAAGGTGCTCGGCAAGTCCGTCTTCACCAACAACGCCAGCACCGGTTCCGCGCGCGGCGCCGGGCCGCCGCAGACCACCTTCGCCACGGAAGTCTCCGTGGAGATGCTGGCCGAGAAGATGGGCATCGACGCGCTGGAGTTCCGGCGCATGAACTCGCTGAAGGTGGGCGAGACCAAGGCGACGGGGATGGCGGTGTCCGAATGGACGTTCGTGGAAGTCTGCGACGCCATCAAGCCGGCCTATGACCGCGCCCACAAGGAAGCCAAGGAGTTCAACGCCAAGAGCGACGGCAAGATCAAGCGGGGCGTGGGCATCGCGGCGCACTCTTTCGGCGTCGGCGGCGCGGGCGACTCCGCCAAGCTGTTCCTGGAGGTCAACCCGGACGACACCTTCACGCTCTACGGCGCGATCGCCGACCCGGGTGAGGGGAACGACTGCATGGCGGCGCAGATCACTGCCGAGGCGCTGGGCGTCGGACTCGACAAGGTGCGCCTCTACACGCGCGACTCGGACAAGACCGTCCTGATGGGCCCCGCGGCCGGAAGCCGCATGACCTTCATGGCGGGCAACGCCATCCTGGCGGCGGTCAAGCTGCTGGACGAGGCGGCGAAGGAAGCGGGCGGGCGCACTTACGAAGCCCTGACCAAGGCCGGCAAGCCGACGCGGTTCGAAGGCTTCCAGAAGAACGCCGGGCCGGCGGGCTTGGACAAGCAGACCGGCCAGGGCAACGCGCAGATCTCCGAGTGCCACAACATCCAGATGGCCGAGGTCGAGGTCAACACCGAGACCGGCGCGACGAAGGTCATCCGCATGACGGTGGCGGTCGATGGCGGCACGGTCATCAACCCGCAGGCTTTCGAAGGGCAGCTCGAAGGCGGCATGGACCAGGGCGTCGGCTACGCCCTGCGCGAGGAATACACGCTTGGCAAGGAAACCGACTATGTCAAGTTCAAGTTCCCGACCATCCGCGACAACTTCCCGGTTGACATGATCACGCTCCAGACGCCGCGTTCAAACGGGCCGATGGGCGCGACGGGCGTCGGCGAGATGACGATGGTCTCCACGGCCCCGGCCGTGATCAACGCCATCCACAACGCCACCGGCGCGTGGGTGTTCCACCTCCCGGCCACGCCGGAGAAGGTGAAGGCGGCCCTCGCCGCCAAGTAGCCGGCGCAATGCCACACGGAGCGGGGGCGAAGATCCTTCGCCCCCGCGACCGTGATGCGACGTAGCGCGTTCGTGGGATGCGGCGGCTTGTCGGCTTGCCGTCGCATTGCCAAACCGGGGAAAGCGATATATGATACATCCATGACAAAAAAAACAGCGCCGGAAGGCAAGATCAGGGAAAGCAAGCCAGTTGGTGGCAAAACCGCCGACTGGAAAAAACATCCCGCGATAGGAATGTGGAAAAACAGGAACGAGCCCACAGAGGAAATGATGGCGAGGCTGAGGGGCAAACGCGATTGATTTTCGACACCGACGTTTTGATTGACGGCATGAAGGGGTATGAACATGCCATCAGCCACATAGACAGGTTTGCGGAAAGGTCGATTTCGATGCAGACCTATCTGGAGCTGATGCAAGGGGCCGAAAACAAGCGCGAACAGGCCGCCATCAAGACATTGCTGTCCATAGCAGGATTCAAAATAATTCACCTGAAAAAAGAAATCGGGATAAAAGCCGCCGAAATAGTTGAAAAACATGCCCTTGCGGACGGGATACGGAGCGGGGACGCGATTGTTGCGGCGACCGCGATTTTGACGGGAGAACGGTTGTCCACGTTCGACAAGCACATGTCGAAAATCGAAGATTTGAAGCCGAGGCTGTCGGTCGTGAAAAAGCCCGGCGAAAAAGATCGAAAAATCATACGGTAGTCACTTGGGCGCGCTCACGCTCCCATACGCAAGACGAAAAATGGAACGATACCGCAACGACTTCCCATCCCTCGGCCAGCGGCGCGACGGCAAGCCCCCCATCTATTTCGACAACGCCTGCACGACGCTCGTCCCGCAGCCTGTCATCGACGCCATCGGCGAGTATTACGCGAAATATCCGGGGTGCGGCGGTCGCCGCAGCCACCATTGGTTCGCCGAGGAGGTCACCTCGCGCGTCGAGGACGAGACCGCCGGCTCGCGGCGGCAAATCGCCGATTTCATCCACGCGCCGTCGGAGAAGGAGATCCTGTTCGCCCTCAACACCACGCACGCCCTGAACGCCGTGGCGCTGGGGTTCAACTTCCGCGAGGGGGACACGGTGCTCCTGACCGACCGGGAGCACAACTCCAACCTGATCCCCTGGCTGCGCTTGCAGGCGCGCGGGGGCGTCAACGTGCAGTGCCTCCCTATGGGGGCGGACGAGGAGTTCGACCTCGACGCCTTGGAATCGCGGCTGAAGGCCGGTGGGGTGCGCCTGGTGAGCATGGGCTTCACCTCGAACTTCACCGGCTACACCATCCCCGCCGCCGAGGTCGTGCGGCTCGCGCACCGGTACGGGGCGCGGGTGCTGCTGGACGCGGCGCAGACCGCGCCGCACCGGGGGATCGACGTCGGGGCGCTCGGCGTGGACATGCTCGCCTTCTCGCTCCACAAGATGTGCGGGCCGAGGGGCCTGGGCGTGCTTTACGCCAAAAGCGAGCTGACGGGCGCGGGCGCGAAGCCTCCGGACGAAGGCGCGGACCGGCTCGACCCCGCCGTCTTGGGGGGCGGGACGGTCGCCGACGCGACCTGCGGGGGGTACAGCCTGCTGGCCGCGCCCGAGGGGTTCGAGGCGGGCATCCCTAACTATCCGGCGCAGATCGCCGCCGGGGCGGCGGTGCGGTACCTCGGCGGCGTCGGCATGGAGCGCATCGCCGCCAGAGAGCGCGAGTTGAACGGCTACCTGACGGCGGAGCTGCTGAAGCGCTACGGCGACGCGGGCTGGTTCCGCGTCTTCGGCCCGCAGGACGCATCGAAGCGCGGGGGCGTCCTGACGTTCGAGGTGCGGCGTCCCAACTCCACCGGCATCGCCACGGAGCTGGACAAAAAGGCGAACATCATGGTCCGCGACGGCGTGTTCTGCGTGCATTCGTATTTCAACGGGCAGTTCGGCGCGGGGTGGCAGCGGCCCAAGTCGCACAGGGACCATCGCATGGTCTACCGCGTGTCGCTCTATTTCTACAACACGCTCGAGGAGTGCCGGACGTTCGTGGAGACGCTCGACGCGATCTTCGCCGAGCGTTGCTACATTTGACGAAATTCGGAAGTTGCGGGGAACACGTGGACCAGGCCGTCATCAAATACTACCGCCAGTTGCTGAAAGAGGATTTTCCGCATTCCGGGCAGATCGAGGACGCCACGGTCTTCGTGGAGGCCGTCGGCGAGAAGATGGTGCATTGCGGCAACGCGGGCAACTACATGCAGATCTTCTTCAACGTCGAGGACGGGAGGATAGCCGACATCAAATACCTCTGCTCCTGCGAGCCGGTCGCCAACGTCGCCATCGAGGTCATCTGCACGCTGGCGAAGGGGAAGACGCTGGACGAAGCCGCCGCGCTGGACGACGGGCCGGTCTACGGGATCATCGGCAGCGAGGAAGAGGAGCTGCAACTGAAGACGCGCGGTCTGCTGGAGCTTTTGAAGGAAGGGGTCGCCAACCACCGCAACCAGTCGCCGGCCGGCCATAACGCCGCGGAGAAGCTGCAATGGGACCTGCTCGGCTCTCCGCTCACCGTGACAGGGAAAATGAAATGAACATCGTGACCGTCCGCTGCGGGCACAAGCCCGCCGAACTGAAGCTGGAAGTCGCCGAGAAGGACATCCACTACATCCAGTGCCAGCTCCTGCAAATCACCCTGACGCCGGAGCAGGCCCGGCAGGTCGTGGCGCACTGCGACTGCATGGCACCCGCCATGTGGTTCGACAAGGACGGCAAGGGGGGCGCGGCGATGACCATCGACCCGTCCCAGTTGCGCCTGGAGAACGATTTCGTCCGCGTCGCCCCCGTCGGCTGACACCCTGTTCGCGCCCCCGAAGTGCGTCATTGAATCCCATCGCCAAATAACGGCGTGGGCAAGAAATTCCCCTAATGGAAAAATTTTCCCGGTCGATATGCTGGTCGTCTGACAAAAACAAAAGGCGGCGGCCCGGGGAACGGATCCCCGGACGCCACCCGGTTCCGACAGCCGACGGTGGCGGGCGGGACCGTCTTACGCACAATCGAATTCAAGGAGGAATTCACCATGGGCTCTTTCAGCATCCTCAACAA
>JAISUT010000048.1 GCA_031271905.1 Acidobacteriota bacterium | reverse complement strand
GCGCCCCCGGCGGCGGCAGGCTCTCGCTCGACCTCGGCGTGCAGGGCTACTCCGGCCGCCGCACCGGCGTCGCGGGCACCGCCCGCCTCAACATCGCCTTCTAAGCCGCGGGGCGCGGGTCGGCGAACCGCCGCTTATGTCGCACGGGTGTAGGGCGGTGTGGATGCAAGGCGCGCGTATGTTGTCTCCTTTCCCCTCGTGGCGGTCCTGCGCGGGGCATGGGTTAAGGTCGAGCCGCCCCCTTCGTGGGATGCGGGTCCGCCCCCGCGGCAAACACAACCGCGCCCTAGACGGCATCGGAGGCGCTCAGGTGGATGACATCCCCCTTTCCCACTCGAAGATGTCGCTCATGGCGGAAGTCTCCGACCTCACGCAGAAGCGCATGGACTTCTCGCTGATGGCGTCCCAGACCTCGCGCTGGAGGGAACTCCGGCGTCCGGCGCGGCGCATGTTCTCGCTGACCTGCGCCATCTTCTTGAACTATCGCCTCGGCGAGCCGGACGTTGTTGACAGCATCTTCAATCAGCGGCATGTCCCCCCTCCTTTTGTGAAATCATCGTTCGCGGGTAACGATAGCGGGAGGGAGTGACATCCGGGGTCACTCGGGCGACAGGATTTCGAGGGATTTTGCGGGATAACGAAAAAAATAATAATTGCCGATAAACTGGGTGTTGAGCTTCGGCGCGGGGGTCGAGGTGCTCGCCCCGCCGGAGCTCCGCCTGCGCGTCAAAGAGACCGCAGCCCGCATCGCCGGCCAAGAGTAGCGTCGGGCTTCAGATTCAAAACGTCCTTTGCCCAAAGCCGGCTTTTTATCGTTGGCGATTTTATTGTTCCCGTCCCCCATCCCCCATCGACGAATCGTTTGGCGGAACGCGACGGTATCTTCCAATTGCCGCGTCCCCCGATCATTCGTCGTCCTCCTCGTCGGGAAACGGGACTGTAAAAAACGCTTCCATCCCCGGAGTCTTGGGATAGAATCGAAATTCCCGTCGGTGCGGGGGCGTCCCGGCGGCGGGAAAAGTTGACATGATGCATGTTGTCGGAGGGAGCGCACATGAGTCAGGACCGGGCAAAGAACATCTTTCGAATCGCCGTCGTCACACTGGTGATGGCGGCATCCCTTGCTTCCTATGGACGCGCGAAGGAAGACGCCGGCGGATGGGAGGTCTACGACTTCAGGCATGAGGGCAACATTGGCGGGATCACATTCGAAACCGGACAGGCGTCCTACACGATGAGCAAGACGAAATCGATCACCGCCCTGCTGACCGACGACAACGATGTGGCGCGGATCAAATCTGGAGCCTCTTTCACGGTTGTAAAGAAAGTCGGCACGGTCTGGAAGGTCGTCCCGATGGAAGTCGGGTTCAATTTGAAGAGCGATTTCGTCGAGCTGGGAGAAGCGCACGGCTATACCCTCACGCTCGATATGCCGAATTCGCGTATTACGTCCGGCACATACCGGATCGTGGCAACGGTTGATGTCATCACCACGATCATCGCCGACGATTTCAAAAACGGAAGGTCGTGGACTGAAGAGCTTGTGCTGCCCGCGACCGTTTTCGCCGAATTCAAGCTGAAGTAGGAACTTCCAAGCATCCAGAAATGCCGGGACGAGAGAAAGGTTGCGGAAACCTATGCGCGCTGGACGGATCCTTCGTTTTGCCACCGCGGTTGCCGTCATGGCCGCCACCCTCGGGGCGCCGGGGGCGCCGCCCCCCCGCAGCGTCTTCGCCGAAGAACCGGCGGGGTCCATCGGCGCCACCGGGAACCCGGGACCGCCTTCGCTCCAGGTCAAGCGCGTGGAGGCCGCGCCGGTCATCGACGGCAACCTGGACGATGCGGCGTGGCTTGGCGCCGGGCTGCAACTCACGGATTGGGTTTCCTACAACCCCCTGCGCGGCGAGAAGGTGCCGCAGCGGACGGATGTCTTCGCGGCCTACGATGCGAAGAACCTGTACTTCGCCTTCCGCTGCATCGACGACGAGCCGGAGAAGATCAAGAGCTCCGTGAGCCGCCGCGACAACCAGACGCAGGACGATTGGGTGGGTGTGGGCGTTGACGCCATGGGCACAGCCCAGGTTTTCTACGAGATGTTCGTCAATCCGAGCGGCGTGCAGGCCGACGCGATGGACTCGTTGGCCAACGGCGAGGATATCGGCGTCGACTGGGTCTGGGACAGCGCGGCGCAACGCACTGCGCGAGGGTACGACGTCGAAATCCGACTGCCGTTGCAGAGCATCCGCTTCCGGGGCGGCGACCAGGTGAGCATGGGCGTCGTATTCTTGCGGCGCATCAGCAGGACGACGATGAGCGTCTCCTGGCCCGCGATACCTCCCGGCCAATGGGTGCATAATTTCCACGCGACGATAACGCTGGGCGAGCTCAAGCAGCCGCGGGTTCTGGAGGCGATCCCCGGCCTCACCTGGTCGTTCGACCAAGAGAAGGCGAGCCCGTCGGCATGGGGCGAGGGAGACTCGCGGCCCGATGCCGGCGTCAGCGTCAAGTACGGGCTGACCTCTTCGGTCACGCTGGACGCGACCGTCAACCCCGATTTCAGCCAGGTGGAGAGCGACAGCTTCCAGATGGAGGTCAACCAGCGCTATCCCGTTTTCTATTCCGAGAAGCGCCCTTTTTTCATGGAGGGCGCCACCATGTTCAACCTCTCCGGCACCGGATTCTACTCCGGCCTGAACATGATGACGGCGGTGCATACCCGCAACATCGCCGATCCGGTGTTCGGCGCGCGGCTCACGGGGACGGCGGGGCAGTTCAGCTTCGGCACCCTGACGGCGCTGGACCAGGCGCCGGGGAAGAATTACCCGGCGGACGCGCCCTTCGCCGACCGTTTCGCAGACAAGGGCAAGCTGTTCAACATCGCGCGGGCCACCTACAACCTGGGGGCGGGGAGTTACGTCGGCGGCATCTTCACCGACACCGAGTTCGGCGGCAATTTCAACCGCGTCGCGGGCGGCGACGTGAAAATACAGCTCGGGCAACCGCACAGCGTCTTCGGCAACCTGCTCTATTCCGCCAGCAACGACGGCGTCGGCCGCCCTGCCAGCGGTGTGGCGGGCTATGTCGCCTACCAGTACAGCACGCGGCGCATCCTGTTCAGTCCCGGCATCGAGCACTACGACCGCGACTTTCGGATGGACACCGCCTTTTACAACCGCACCGGCATGACCGTGCTGTCGGTCTATTCCGACCTCTATTTCTATCCCGACGCCAAGAAGCATCCCTGGTTGAAGAAAATCGCGCCCCACTTCTATGTCCGCAACGGGCGCGACCGCGTGGCGGACGGGCGGGAACAGCATTACGAGGTCGGCGTCGATGTCTCGACGACGCGGGCGGGAGCCTTCGGCGTCTACGCCTATGTCGGACGGGAGCCTTGGGCGCGACAGGAGTTCAAGACCGACGGCATCGAGTATTTCGGGCAGATGCAGCTCTACAACTGGTTGCGCCTGACCGCCAGCGGCAGTGACGGTTACGCCATCTTCTATGACGAGGCGAATCCCTTCCAAGGGAAGGCGCGCACCTGGTCGGCGGGCTTCACCCTGCAACCGAGCGAGAAGTTCTCGGAGCAGTTCGAGTACTACCGGCAGAGTTTCCGGCACGCCGACACGGGGCGGGGCGTCTACCGGATCTACCTGGTC
Source organism: Acidobacteriota bacterium (assembly GCA_031271905.1). Taxonomy (GTDB): domain Bacteria; phylum Acidobacteriota; class UBA6911; order UBA6911; family UBA6911; genus UBA6911. The sequence goes on along the minus strand of JAISUT010000048.1, from coordinate 83,276 downwards.
AACACGCGCAGCACCTACCAGTTCACGCGCCACGTCTCGGCGCGGGCGCTGGTGCAGTACGACAGCTCGCAACGCCGCGTGCTGACCGACTTCCTGGGGGCGTACGAGCCCATCCCCGGGACGGTGTTCTACGCCGGCTACGGTTCGCTGATCGAACGCCGGGGCTGGGACGAGGGCAGGCGGGAGTGGACACCTTACGGCGGCAGTTACCTCACGACGCGACGCGGCCTCTTCTTCAAGCTGTCCTACCTGCTGCGGTTGTGACCGTCGCCGGGTCGGACGCCGGTTCCGCGCTTTCGCCCACGCGCGCCGTTGCCAGCACCGCCCCCGCCATGGGCGCCGCGCCGAGGAAGCCGCGCCGGTCGCCCTGCACATCCCACGGCAGCTTCGTCACCGGGACGATCTGCGGCGCCTCCCGCGAGCCGTCTTCATACACGCGCGTCAGTTCGAACCGTGGTATCTTCATCGCATTCCTCACCCCAGGGTAGGCGGCCGGCCCTGGGCTTTGTTCCGAAGCCCTTGCAGGGCTTTTACAACCGCAAGGAGATTTCGGGCGGCTTCGAGCTTCGCTTCGCGCCGGCCTCGTCAGGGAATGATCAGCCTGTCGCCCACATGGATGAGATGCGGATTGGGGATGCGCGACTTGTTCGCCTCCCACAGCGCCGGCCACCGCTGCGCGTCGCCCAGCTCCTGCGCCGCTATCTTCCCCAAAGTCTCTCCCGCCACGACGCTGTGCGTCTTCACTCCCGGTTCCAGCGGCGGCAGGCTCACGTTCGCAGTGTCGAAGTCGAGGTATTTCCTGACCAGCGCCTCGTACTGCGCAGAGTCTTTCACCTTCTTGATCGCCCGGTTGACTTCCGCGAGCAGCTCGTAGTTGTTCTTGGGGACGCCGATCTGATACGGGACGTAGTTCAGGTTGAATGCGACGATCTTCAACTGGCCGTCGCTCAGCTTGATCTCCTCCTTGGCGAACACATAGTCGTAGACGATGGCGTCCACCAGCATGGCGTTCCGCTGTTTCGCCAGCGGTTCCAGCAGGTGCACCATCATCCACTTGCTGTCCTCGTCCTCGTCCTCGAAGCGGAAGATGCCGGCGGGCGCGGTGACGCTCTCCTTCACGAACTCCTCGGCGGCGTCCTCGTTGTAGACGCCGACCTTCCGCCCCCGGAGATCCTTGAGGCTCTTGATGGCGCTCCCCGCCGGGACGACCAGGCAGTAACCGTTCTCGTCATAGTAGGGGTCGGACCATGCCACGCCGGGGATGTTGGGGTTGGCGACGTAGCCGCCCATGAAAATGTCCGCCTGGTCCCGCTCCTTGGAGATCATGTTGGGGATGTCGTCATAGTCGCTGGTCCAGACCATCTCCACTTTGCCGATTCCCATCGTGCGCGCGATCTGGCCGACCAGTTCGGATTCGAAGCCGGTCGGTCTGCCGGTCGTCTTGTCGATCCAGTTGAAGGGCTTTGCATCCTGCTCCACCGCCACCCGCAACACGCCAGCCTCCTTGATCGACCGCAGGACGTTCTCGCGGGCGGTGTAGGTGACGGACGCAGGCGCAGGCGCGGACGCAGGCGCATCGCCCGCCTTCTCGCCCGGCGCCCCGTCCGGTTTGGACGAGGGGCGCAGGAAGAAGAACGCGAGCCCCGCCAACAGCAGCAACACCACGATGGCCGCTAAGACCTTGGTGGCGGAACCCCGTCCGGCGTCCTTCTCGCGCTGCTCCAGCTTCCGGCCGCATTCCGGGCAGATGACGTCATCGCCTTCGGGAATCTCGATGACCGCCTTTTCGAGCGCCTTGTTGCAGTTGGCGAAGTTCGTGCACTGATATTTCCTAATCGTCATGGTCCACCTCGTTACACGTTGTACGCATCATCTTGGCAAGGGGCAGGGCGCGGGCGCGACGGGCGCCTTGCCCTACCGCGCCGCCAGAATCTCCTTCGCCTTGCTGAAGCCTTCGCGCTGCGCCTTGTACGTCGGGTCGTTGGGCGGCAGGTTCGCGATCTTCTGCTGCACCGCGTCTCGCACGGCGTCCAGCAGCTCCTTGCGCTTGTCCTCGTGCAGGTAGTCGGCTTGCAGGCGCAGACGCACCTGTTCCTTGACCGTCTCGATGTCCTTCCCGTCGGCGTCCTGCACGACCTGCTCCAGGCTGCCGCCCAGCTCCTCCAGCTTGTCGAAGCCGTCTTCGTCCTTGGAGCAGAGATACACCTTCGGCATGCCGGTGCCGGCGTCGGCGATCGTTTTCAACAATCCCAGGGCGTCGGCCAGCAGCACCCAGGGGCGGAAGTCGGCGGGCGAGTAGCTTTCGGGATAGAGGTCGAACACCTCCTGCCGGTCCGCCAGCGCCACGCCGAACGTCCCTTCCAGGTGCAGCTCGACGAAGGCGCGCCCGTCCGAGTCGCGGAGCCGGGCGTCGTATTTCTCCTTGAGGAACTTAGCGACCTCCACCATGCGCGCGCTGAAGCCGCTCGTGATGTTGATCAGCGTGATCTCCTGCGGGCGGGTCGGATTGGTGACCACCTGCGTCGAGGTGGCCTTGGATGCGTCCATGAACGCCTTGCACACCTGCGCGCGGAACGGCGCGGCGTCTTTGGACTCCGGGGCGACGATCGTCAGGCAGGAGAGGCAGACCGCATTCTCGGGGTTGCTGGCGTCGGGGATGCCGGGGAGCCGGAGCGCGCGCTGCTGCGCGTCGAGTTTCAGATAGTTGTTCGACATCATCATCGCCTCCCGGGTGTAGGCGCGCAGCCGCTCGGGATCCCCCTCGAAGTCCTTGCGCATCATCTCGACGAGCCCGACCTTCAGGACGCGGGCGCGTTCGGGGTTGCGCGCCACGTATTCCTCGTGCGCCTCCAAGGCGCTCTCTTCGCAGGTCGATTCCAGGATGTCGGTGAACGTCCCCTTGGCGACGCGGGCGTTGAAGGCCGTGAAGGTCTGGTTGTCGCCCAGCATGCCAGCCAGCGCGGAACGGACTTTGGCGGACTGCCGCCGCTGCTCCTCCGCGTCGCGGATGAGCGTGTCGCCGAAGCCGCGCACGGAGCCGGGGTCGTAGAAGCGCACCATCTGCCGCGTGAAGTCGCGTTTCACATCGACCTTCTTGCCGTTGACGACATCCTGGCATCGCCCGGAGATGGCGGCCTGGAATTCCTTGATGGCGTCGGCGATCATCGTAGACCCCTGCCGCACCTCGGAGGACAGGCTGCTGATCTCCTCGCGCACCGCCGGGAGCAGTTGCTTGGCGTAGCGCAGCCCCTCGACGCGCGTGCGCAGGGTGTAGCGCAAGATGAAGCATTCGGCTTGGGCGTTCAGGAGGTTCTTGTGCTTGCCCAGCAGCTCGCGCTCCAAGATGTTCAACTTGGCCCACCGCTCGCGGTTCGCCGCGATGTTCTCCTCGTTGCGCCGCACCACGTCGGACTCGTCGGAGATCTTGGCGATCTTCTCGTCCAGGTCGCCGATGCGTTCTTCGATCGACTCCAGCAGCGCGTCGAGCAGGCTGGCGATGTCCATCATCGACTTTTCGCCGTTCTTCCATTCGCCGAACAGGGCGCGCTCGACGCGGGCCCTGATCTCCCGCGCCTGCGCCGCGATGTCGCGCCGCTTGATCTCGTAAAACGGTCGCACGCCGCGTTCGCGGTAGGTCTCGTTATAGACCTCGTCGCACAGGCGGGTGAACTCGGACATCATCTTCATCTCGTCCTGGCAGTTCTGGAGCACATGGGTGACGTATTGCGGGACGAGCGCCTTCCAGAAGTCGGCGACGGGGCGCCACTTCTTATTTTTCACCTCGTCGTCGAGGATGCCCGCCGACAACGTGAGCCGCTCGTCGGTGAGATGCCAGCTTTCCAGCACCGCCTTCTCGCGGACGTACTCGCCGAAGCCCTGGTTGCGCGCCTCCTCGACGTAGCCGCGCCCCTCGCTCCAGTTGTTGAAGCGCAGTTGGAGCGCCGACTGGTGGGCGAACTCGTAGGTGAGGTATTCGCGCACCTCCACCTCGGGATAGGCGATTTGCTTGATGCCGAAGGAGAAGAAGGTCCGCGCCCGCCGCGGCTGGTTGCCGGGCGAGGTCTCGGGCAGGCGCGCCTGCGCGCCCACCTCGTAGGTCTCCTGCCGGAGCAGCGTGTTGGTCTTGTCCCAACTGATGTCCTGGATCTCGACGATCTTCTGGAACAGGAACGACGCCACGATGTCGGGCAGCTCGCGCACGACATCGACCTTCACGTTCGATTCGTTCTCGTCGTTGAACAGGTAGCAGCAGTTGAACGGGTCGCGCAGATCCATGCGGCCTGGGTTCATCCCCGTGATGTCGTGCGGCGTCCAAGAGCCCACCGACAGGGCGTTCAGGTCTTTCAATGCGGCGTAGCCGTTGGCGTGGTAGTTCGGGCCGCCCTTCCCCTCGGCGACTTGGCGTTCCGGCAGCAGGGCATAGATGATGATCTGGTATTCCGCGCCGGGGAACACCGAGCGGATCTGGGCGACGGCGTCGGCGATGCTGCCGCTGCCCGTGCCGCCGGCCAGGCCCACGCAGACGTGGAAGGTGGTCGCCGTGCTGCGGAACACGCCGGGGGTGCTGGCGTTCTGCATCTCCAGCACAAGGGCGCGGACGCGCTCGCGGAACTTGGCGGCGTGGGCGGCGAAAAGGAAACGCCCCAGGCGCCGCTTCTGCCCGCCCACGACCTGCGCGGCGTTGACCGACTCGATGATGCCTGCGAACGCCTGGCGGTCGCCCAGCCACGGCTGGATGCCGGGATAGCCTGCCAGGTTGTCGAGCGTCGCCCGCAGATCCATGCCGCCCCCCATCTTGAGCTGGGCGCGGTCGGGCAGTTGCACGCTGTGCCCCAGTATCTTCCAGGTGGGATCGTCGGGCGCCATCAGCTCCTCGCTGGTGTCCGCGTACAGGTAGCGGATGTTCACCTTCTCCGGATCGTCCTTGCGGAACTGCTGGTAGATCGCCTTGCGGAAGGAGCGGATGATGTTGCCCCCGGTGCCGCCCAACCCGATGATGAGATGATTCGTGTGAACCGCCATGGCCAATTCCTTTCCAGGTGAAGATGTTTGCCGCCGACAAATTATAGTTTCACTTGCATGATTTCGCAGTAAAAAAACATTTTTAGAACGTTTGTTTTGGATTCGCGGCCTCGCGCGCGACTCCGGCGCCCTCCCTCGCGTCGCCACCCATCTTGCGTCGGCAGGGGCGGGGGCGGCGCAATCGTCCACCGGTCGAGGCGACGGGGCTCTGGGGGGCGAAGCCTCCTAAAGCCTAAAGGGTTAAGATCGACCGATGACGGTAAAAAGTTGCGTATAAAAAAGAACCGCCGTCGAAAAGTTCTCCGGGGGAAGGGGGGGGCGGCGTTTCGCCCCCCCCGAGCGTTCGACGGCGGTGAAATCACACCTTTGCCATAGGTCGCTATGCAATCGCAACACCCCGCTGCCGCAACCTCTGGCGACCATGTCCAAGCGGTGGCCGCGCCCGCTTTCAGACCGTTATATTTATAAAGGTCGGTGGTGCCCCGAGGCGGTATTTTGTCTGGATCCCAGGCGGTATTTTGTCTGAAATCGAGGCGGTATTTTTGATACAATGCCTGCGGACGGCGGCTAAAACACGGTGTCCGAAAGCCCGAAAGGATTGGAGCCAAACGTGTCAAGACTTACCCCGGAAGGATACGCGCCTCGGTTGATCGACGGTGAGGTGCGCGAGCTCTTGGAGGCATTCGGAGCGGTCGAGATAGACGGCGCGAAGTGGTGCGGAAAAACTTGGCTTGCGCTGAACCATGCGTGCAGCGCCATACACCTTGACGACGACGAGGCGCAAGCGTTGACGAACGCCGACCCTAAATTGGCGTTGCAGGGTGCACAGCCGCGCCTGATAGACGAATGGCAGGAGGTGCCGAAGGTCAGGGACGCCATACGCAGGGCGGTGGACGCTTCGGGCAGCAAGCCGGGCGCATTTTTGCTCACGGGCTCGTCCACCCCGACGGATATCGATGCCATACACCACAGCGGAGCGGGCAGGATGGCGTTTTTGCATTTGAGGCCGCTCTCCCTCTTCGAGGCGGGGGTTTCAGACGGATCGGTTTCGCTCGGCGGGCTGTTTGACGGGGTGTTCGAAGGCGGTCAGAAAGACACCGGCCTTGATGTGATTGCGGAGGAGATATGTCGCGGCGGGTGGCCTGCCGGCAGGAACCTTCCGCTGGACAGGGCATTGCGCATCCCCGGGCAATACATGAAGTCGGTGTATGGTTTCAGCGCGCCCAAGTTAAAGAAGAGCGGCGCTACAGCCGCGCGCGTCTTTGCCGCCCTCGCCCGCACCACTGGCGATGCGGCGTCATACGCCACGCTCGTGTCCGACATATCCGAGGGCGAACATGCTTCCGCAAGAAACGGTGCGGGCAAAAGCACGGTGGAGGAGTATCTGGACTTTTTCAAGAGGCTGTATCTGGTCGAGGAACTCCTCGGCTGGGATGCGCCGGTGCGCTCAAGGGCGAGGGTCAGGACTAGGCCGAAAAGGTACGTCGTCGATCCGTCTTTGGCTGCCAACGAGTTGGGGCTTTCCCCCGAAGCGCTTCTCCGCGACATGCAGACCTTCGGCAAGTTGTTCGAGTGCCTCTGCATAAGGGATATCAGGGTATATCTGTCCGCATGCGCGGAAACGGCTGACGCCAAGCTGCGTTACTATTTGGACGACTATGGCCTTGAAGTTGACGCGATAGTGGAGCTATCGGATGGAAGATGGGGTGGCATCGAGATAAAGCTATCTGAGGACAAGGTGGAGGAAGGCGTCGCCAATTTGCTTCGGCTCAAGGCCAAGGTGGATGGGAACGGGATGGCGAGGGCTGTGGCGCCGAGCTTCTTGGCTGTATTGGTCGGCAGGACATCCTTTGCGCGAAAGACGCCGGATGGCGTATATGTGATTCCGATCACGTCGCTGACGCTTTGACAGGCTTAAGGAATGGACGGCTGGATTTTATATATGCGTCAACACCCTTCCCCTGTTTTCCCCTCGGCGCGTCTCTCGACCACATACAGCACCGATTGGGGTTCGATGCCCGCTTTGGCGAAACGTTCCTCGCCGAAATGCCCCACGCCGAGCTGCTGCACGGTGAAGCCGGCGGTTTGCAGCTTTTCGACGAAACCGTTCTTGGAATAGCACCGCACATGGTCGTTCTGCCCGAAATGCCGCCAGCGTTCTTCCGCCGTGGTCTTGCTCGGATCTTCGTAGTCTTCGGCCAGTTCGAGGATGATCGGCACGACGATGAGCGCCATGCCGACGGGGTTGAGGATGCGATGCAATTCGCGCAACGCCTGGCGGTCGTCGGGGATGTGCTCCAAGACGTGCGAGCAGACGATGAAATGGAACCGCCCGTCCCCGTAGCCGCCCATGTCGCAGATGTCGAAATGGTCGTCCACCTCCGCCATGAACCGGTCCATCGAGCGGTAATTGACGAAAGGGAAGCTTTTGACGAATCGCGCGAACGCGGCGTTGGGGGCGATCTCCAGGAACTCGAACGGCCCGGTCGCCTTTTTCTCCTGCAACGTCGCGAAAATATCGCGGAAAAACATCGCATAGAGCCGTTCGCGATCCGCCGCACCGCAGCGAGGGCAGGAATAATCCCTCGCGTTGCACATCTCCGCAGCCTTGCCTGCGAACATATAGCCGTTCCGCGACTGCATCGCCTCATAGTACGCCGGCAGGGGATCGAAGGCGAAGACATCCGCGTCGCACACCGGGCAGTGACGTTGCGGCGGATGTTGCGCCGCGCGGCTGAAACAGGCGAGGCTGTCGTTGATGCGTCCTTCGTTCGCCAAGGCGGCGCCGAGTTTGACGGCCGTGGAAAAAAACTGCCCGCCCAGGGTCGCCGCCACCTTGGGATCGTCGTCATGGAAAATCCCGATCATGCCTTCCAGCAAATCCAACATGCGTTGCCACTGGCGGGTCTGCGTCGCGCCGCTCCACTCCCCGCCCGCGTGGACGCGGTAGACGGCTGTGACGTCGTCGAGCTTCCCGATCTTGCCCTCGCGCGCCGCCAGCATCCAGATCATATAGTCGCCGACCGCGTTGTTGCCGATGTTGTCGGAAAGCGTCTTCCATAGGCGCGGGGAGTTGCGGAGCATCACGCTGGCGGTGAGTATGAAGTTGCCTTTGGCGAGGTGGTAGATGTCGCTGGTTTCCGGCAGGTTGGGGCGTAGGCCGCCACCGGGGGCGAAACCGTTCTCCTGTTGGTGGAAAATGGCGGTGTGCGTGTAGCAGATGGAATAATCGGGATGCGATTCGAGGAAATCGACCTGTTTCTGCAACTTCAGCGGATCGATCCAGTAGTCGTCCCCCTCGCAGAACGCTATGTATTTGCCACGTTCCGGCGCGGAGCATATTGAAAAATAAAATTCGTTAAAAGCCTTTTTGTCGTTCTGGTAGATATTCTTTGGCTGGTAGACCGGCTTGATCAAAGCGGGGAATTTCTTTTCATACCGTTTGACCACCGTCGTCGTGCCGTCGGTGGAGGCGTCGTCGTGAACGATGACTTCAAAGGGGAAGGTTGTTTGCTGGCAGACGAACCCATCCAATGTTTGCCGGATATAGGACACTTGGTTGTACGTGGCGCAAATTACGCTGACCAGCGGCTTCTCGGTGGGAGGCGTGGTCGCGGTCGCGTCCTGCGGATGATTGGTCATGCCTGTAGGTTCCTCATTGTGGTCGCGCGTGTTCATTGCGGCGCTTCTGTGTATTTTGCAAGCAACTCGTTCCGGTAGGGAGTTAAATCTTCCGATTCAACCTCCGTTATTTCGTGTTGTCATCGAGACATCGACGTTTATCTGTTACATTCAACGCGCCACTGCAAATGTTCCGCCCCTGTATAAAGGCAACCGTAATAATAGCCGTTGAAACCTGCTTCATCCATAAGATGGCAAGTTCTATCAATATCGTATGTTGTGCGTTGAAGAAGAAAGTTCCCCCCGTCAAATACCGCGAAAGCGGCGCGGTTGTCCCCATCCCGCGGCTGCCCCACGGAACCCGGATTGCAATACATCTTGTCCCCGTAATTCTCCACGCATTGCTTATGTGTGTGGCCGGAAACAAAATAACGACCATCGTGGTTCTTGAAATAACTTATTGAAGGCGTGAGGTATTCGTCGATATTGTCATTCCAGCCGCCATGAACGAAATTAATGTCATCCGTTGTAATCGCTGGCGGTAGCGATTGTATCCATGCGAGATTTTCAGCAGTGATGATTTGCTTCTGATACGCAAGGCAATCGTTGACGCTGCGAGAACGTTTGCAAGGCGTACCGGTGGCCAAATACCAGTCGTGGTTCCCCATGACGGAAACGACATTCCGTGCGCGCAATTCATCACAACATTCATTCACTTCGGAATAATAGCCTGTTACATCTCCAAGATTGTAAATCGTGTCGATTTTCATCGCGTCGATCATTGACAATACTTTCTGCAATGCCGTCCAATTGCCATGTATGTCAGATAATATCGCTATCATAAAACACCTTGTCCGTTGTATAGCGCACAACCCATCCGCTTCTTTTTTCGCTTTTTCCAGGAATTTTCTTGTTTAGGAAATATTCAACGCTCATCACATTTTCATTATAGCCGAATTTCGCTCTGATGGACGTGGCCGAAGAGATGCGTGGGTTGATTTCAAGCAGTTTTAAGCCGTCGCACGTCATCCTGAATTGGAAATTGGTGGGGCCTATGGGCTTGAAAACATCTGCCAGGCGACGGATCGCAACTTCAATGTCATCGCGAAAAACCGTCTCGGCGCTCTCTGTAAAGCCCGTTTGCGACAACCTTCGTTTTAAGGCTAACGCATCCAAAAGAACACTGTCTTCATCGAAAAAAGCCGATACGGAATATTCTTCATCGTCGCTCCCCACTATGGGCTGCATGATATACGCATTGGGATTTTTCCTGGTATGCCATTCAAAACTCTCCCGGTTGTCGATGGTGACAATGCCTTTGGAGCCGTAGCCATGTATCGGTTTCAGGAGAAACGGGATGGGCAGCGCCGCAAAATCATCCGCCCTGAAAGTCGGAATCGCGTAGTTGTTTGCATCGGATAATCTAAGCCTTTCGTAAAATTTCCATTTGTCGGCGCAAAGATCTATTAGGGAGGCATTGTTCAAAAGCGGAAAAACTCCGAGTCGGGAAAACTCGTCTCGATGTCGATTCCAGAAAAACATATCGTCTTCTATGCCGGGAACGATCATATCTACTTTGTGTCTTGTGACGATGTTGTATAAACATGAAAGATAATCTTTAGAGATGGTTTTAGGGACAATTTCAACAATGTCGCAGAAGGCGGGGGCGACGGAACGTGAGGATATCGTCGTTCCGATAAGAACATACGGGTCGGCGCTTTCACGGAGGCAGTTAAGGATGCCATACCCTACAATGCCCGATGCGCCTGAAACCAGAATGACTTTCATCCTAAACGCCTCTTGATACGTGTGATGCCAGATTCAATATCTATCATCGGGAATCGCCCTGTCTTCTCATAGAGCGAGTTGTCGTGCTCAAATACGTTGTCGGGGATGTCTTTGTGCTCGCTGTTGAAAATTATCCGGCCGCCGCGCTTATAGACGTTATAGGCGGTTTCGGCTATTGTGGCAAAGGAAATGTCTTCTGGATGTAGACATAAAAAAGTCCCTATCGTCTTTTTTTCAAGAACCAATGCGACGCTCTCCGACAAATCGTCTGCGTGGAGGTAGTTGCGCAAGGGATTGCGTGTTCCATATATGCATATGTCCTCTCCATTCCGCGCCCTGTCTATCATATGATAGAAAAAAGGTTGATTCCTTCTGAAAGAGTCGCTGTCTCCGTATAGTTGTGAGGGGCGCAGGATGGTCAGCGGAATATTGTTCTCTTTGCAATAATGGGATGCACCCTCATCGGCGTGTTTTTTTGTAAACGCATACTGGCCATAGTAGTGTCCCGTGGCGGCAATCATTGCGCTTAGCGATGATATGAGTACGATATGCTTGACTTTCGTCCGTCTGGCTTCTAGGCATAGTTTCAATGTCCCCAGAACATTTGTCTGGTACGCCTTGATTATGTTCTCCGTGCCATTGTCGAAATATGCCGCAACATTTATGAGTGCGTCGATGCCAGGTGGAAGCGTAAAATCCTCTTCCAAGTCAATGCTGACGTCTGCATTATGCCTCCCCGCCGTCATCACTCTGTGTTTCCTTGCCAATATTGGGATAAGGCTTTCGGCGAGAGCCGCATTTGAACCAACCAGAAGGACATTCATACCGGAGCCTCCGCCAGCATCAGCATTTGCGCAGGATGACTTTCACCCACTTGGCCATATTGTCCATTTTGTCAATCATCTCTTCCGACGATCCATATTTCAATATCATCGTACCCAGAGTTCCGTTTGAGCCGGTGAAGGCGTCGATCGCATCCCCCTTGTTATAAAGCATCTCGAATTCAACCAGATTGTCTTGGCGAAAACTGTCATCTATCCATACATCATCCAATATGCCTGACTCGTGGCTGTGGATCATGTAGCAAGACCAGAATCCGCATGGTTCCGCCATGTGCAAATCAGAGCAATCCATGCCCATTGCCGCCTTGATCGTGTATTCGACCATATCGACGCCGGTTGCATGTTTTGTGACTTGGGGGATCAGGTTGCCGCCGTTTCGCGGACCTACTTCCATCAGGTATACATTTTCTTTGTCGTCCAACCTGATGTCGAAATTATACGCGCCAGTCTTCATGTCAAGGATTGTCAGAAGGCGCTGGACTTCATTGTGAATCTTGTCATGGATGCTTTGCGGTTTGACATAAGGCCAACTTTCGCCAATCGGAACGAAAGGGTTGGCGGATGTCGCGTCAAAATGTTCGTTGGCGAAACATCGGAATACCAGTTCGCCATTTACGGAAAAGCCGTCGCCTGCCACTTGATATCCGTTTTTTTCTACAAATTCCTCAATAATAAAACGTTTCGCGCGGGAAAAGGACAATGCGTATTCGATCCGGTCGTCCAGCGCCGCAACATCTTCAATTTTTGTGACGCCCTTGCTTCCAGAAGAATCCACCGGTTTTACCAATATCGGAAGTCGGAAACCTTGGATCTCGCTTAGCGCCTGTTCTATCGAAGAATATCCTTGGGCTTTTGGGGTGTTGAAGTTGTTCTTCCTCAAAAAATCCCTGAACTTGTCTTTGTTCGCCAGTATTTCGACGGATTTGTATGGGTTTGTGGGGAGCCCCATCTTTTCACAGACGTATGCGGCGGTGGTGGCGGCGGGATCCGAGGCGTAACAGACGATGCCGTCAACTTTTAATCGCTGGGCAAGCGCCAATACCGCTTCCTTGTCGGTGGTGCTGACGTTGTGATATTCGTGCGCGAACTTATGGCCTGGGTTGTTGGGGAGATAATCGCACGAAATCACATGAAACCCCATTGCCGCCGCGGTTTTGATAGATGGAACCTGGAAATGCGAACCGCCGAGCATCAATATCTTCTTCATTTTACGTCTCCGACAACAGTCGTGGTGTTTCCCTAATGGTTTGCCAGCGGTTCATTCATCGACGTTCCCGGGTCGCCTCACAAAATGTTTGCCGCGGTTCTTATCGCATCGATGATCCGGTCCACGTCGGACATGTCGAGATCGGGGTATATCGGCAGGCAGAGGACTTCCTCCGACAGCCGCGTCGCGTTGGGGAGGTTCTCCGGCGCGGCGGAGGGGAGGTTCTTGTAAGGCGAGAACGCGCTGATGAGCGGATAGAAATACCGTCGCGTGAAGATGTTGCAGTCGCGCAACTTCTCGTGTAGCGCATCGCGGCTCGTCCCGAACGCCCGGGCATCGACGAATATCGGGAAGTACGAGTGGTTCGCCTTGACCCCCGGCGCCTCGCCGATGCTGTAAAGCCCCGGGACGTCCGCCAGCCCCTCGCGGTAGCGCTTGGCGACGGCGGCGCGGCGGGCGATGTCGTCGTCCACGCGCTTGAGGTTGAGCAGGCCGTAGGCGGCGCGCAGCTCGTCCATCTTGCCGTTGATGCCGGGCATGATGATCTTGGTCTCGCCGGCGAAGCCGAAATTCTTCAGGTAATCGACGCGCTCCTTCTCGGCGCGGCTCCGGCAGATCAGCGCGCCCCCTTCGACGGTGTTGTAGACCTTGGTCGCGTGGAAGGACAACGTCGCCAGGTCGCCGGCGTTCAGGACGCTCTCGCCGTCCCGTTCGACGCCGAAGGCGTGCGCCGCGTCGTAGATCACCTTCAACCCGTACAGGTCGGCGATCTCCTGTATGGCGGCGGTGTCGCAGGGGGTGCCGTAGACGTGCACCGCCAAGATCGCGCGGGTCTTGTCGGTGATGGCGCGTTCGATCCGTGCCGGGTCGAGGTTGCCGCGCCTGTCCACGTCGACGAACACCGGGGTCAGCCCGTTCCAGACCAGCGAGTGCGCGGTCGCCGGGAAGCTGTAGGGCGTGGTGATCACCTCGCCCCGTATCCGCAGCATCTGGAGCGCGACCAGGATGGGCAGCGTGCCGTTGGTGAACAGCGACAGGTGGGGCGTCCCCAGATACTCCGCCAGCCGCTGTTCGAGCTGCTTGTGGTAGTGGCCGCCGTTGGTGATGTGCCCGCGCCGCCAGATGTCGGCGAGCAGTTCGTCGAACTCCCAGAGCGGCGGCATCGACGGCTTGGTCACGTAGACGACGCCGGTCGGCGTAGGCGCGGTTGGCCGCAGGGCGTGCGCGTCCCGCTCCCAATCCACGTGGAAGCGAACGGGGGGTATTCCCGCCCCGACGCCCAGGTCGATGCCGTTCTGTTCGTTTGCCATGCCCGCTCCTTTCCTCCTTTGTTCTCCGCCCTGTTGCGTTCGTGGTTTCTGACGCTTGCGATGGCACCATGCCGGACGGTGTTTTGCCGCGACCTTGGCAAAACAGCGCGAACGGCACTGCCTGTTTTTGATCGGAATCCATCGGAGATGACGTTACGTTTTTCTGGAACCGCGGCGAAAGCCGCTGGCGGGCGAAAGTCGCCGCAGGCGAGAAGGCGAAGCGGGCGTTTGCGCCACGGGTCGTGCTACGAGGGCGCGACGCGCGCCTGCCAGCGGGCGCGGATGACGGCGGCGGCGCGCAGGCAGTCGGCGTCGGGCGTGCTCGCGCGCAACTTCTCGAAAAAGGCGTCCGCCTCCTGGCGCGCGATCTCCAGCGCCCGCATGTCCCGGACGATGTCGGCGTACTTGAACGCCGGGACGCCGGACTGGCGCGTCCCCAGCAGCTCCCCCGGCCCGCGCAGCTCCAGGTCGGCCTGCGCGATGCGGAAGCCGTCGTTGGTCGCGCACATGGTCTCCATGCGCTTGCGGATGTCGTCGCCGTCCGCCGCGCCGATCAGGACGCACTGCGAGGCGGCGCTGCCGCGCCCCACGCGCCCCCGCAACTGGTGCAGTTGCGCGAGGCCGAACCGCTCGGCGTGCTCGATGACCATCAGGGTCGCGTTCGGCACGTCCACGCCGACCTCGATCACCGTGGTCGAGACCAGTATCTGCACGTCCCCGCCGGCGAACGCCCGCATGGTCTCCTCCTTCTCCGCGCTTTTCATGCGCCCGTGCAGCAGCCCCACCCGGCAGTCCGGGAAGACGTCGTTCTTCAGATGCTCCGCCATGGCGACGGCGGCGCGCAGGTCGGACTTCTCCGACTCCTCCACCAGCGGGTAGACGACGTAGACCTGCCGCCCCGCGTCCACCGTGTGGCGCATCGCCCGGAACGCCTGCGCGCGATCCTTCTCTCCCAGCCAGACGGTCGCGACGGGCTTGCGCCCCGGGGGGAGCTCGTCGATGACCGAGACGTCCAGGTCTCCGTAGAGCGTCAGCGCCAGCGAGCGCGGGATGGGCGTCGCCGTCATCACCAGCACGTCGGGGTGGAGCCCCTTCCCGCGCAGGAGGTTCCGCTGCACCACGCCGAAGCGGTGCTGCTCGTCGATCACCACCAGGCCCAGGTCGCGGAACTTCACCGACTCCTCCACCAGCGCGTGCGTCCCGATGACGATGCGCGTCTCGCCGCTTTGGACGCGCTCGCGCGCCAGCTTCTTCTCCTTCGCCTTCAAACTCCCTTTGAGCAGGCCGATGCCGTAGCCCACCGGCGCGAACAGGCGCTTGAAGAAGAAATAATGTTGCTCCGCGAGGATCTCCGTGGGCGCCATGACCGCCGCCTGGCAGCCGTTCTCCACGGCGATGACCGCCGCTTGGGCTGCGACGATGGTCTTGCCCGAGCCCACGTCCCCTTGCAGCAGGCGGCTCATGGGGTGGATGGAGCACTGGTCGTCGGCGATCTCCTTCAGCACCCGCTTCTGCGCCGCCGTCGGGTGGAACGGCAGGATCTTCTTGATGGTCGTGCGGACGCCCTCGGTGATCTCCATGCGGCGCGCCTTCACTTGGCGCCGGTTGTCTTCGCGCACCATCCTGACGCCGACTTGGAATTGGAACAGCTCCTCGAAGATGAAGCGCTTGTGCGCGGGGGAGAGCCCCGCGTCGCAGGCTGCGAGCGCCTTCTTGCGCTCCGCGTCCGGGACGGCGGCGCCGACCTCCGGGAAATGCACCGCCCGCAGCGCCTTCGCCTTGGGCGGCAGGCGGAGCTGGCGCGCCAAGTACGCCGGCAGCGCGTCCGGCAGCTCCGGCGGCAGGTGGGAGAGGGCCTCGTGCATGACCTTGCGCAGCGCCCGCGTCCGCAGGTCGCCCAGCTTGCGGTAGATCGGGACGACGCGCCCCATGTGCAGCGCGTTCCCGTCCCCGCCCCCGTCGTCCCCGCCTTCGACGACCTCGCACTCCGGGTTCGCCAGGACGAGCGCCCCGCCGGAGTAGGCGTCCTGCTTCACCTGCCCGAACATGGTCAGGCGCGTCCCCACCGTGTACAGGCGGCGCAGGTACGGCTGGTTGAAGAACTTCACCCGGACGGCGCCGCTCCCGTCCCGCACCAGCATCTCGAAGATGGAGAAGCCTTGGCGAAAACCCTGCGCGCCGCCGACGCTCGCCACCCGGACGCGGACCAGCACCCACTCCTCGGGGCGGAGCGAGGCGAGCGGGCGGAAGCGCGCCCTGTCCTCGTAGCGGAAGGGGAGGTGCTCCAGCAGGTCGCCCGCCGTGCGGATGCCGTGCGCGGCGAGCATCTCCGAGCGGCGCGGTCCTACGCCCCGCAGGAACTGGACCGGCGTCTCCAGGTCGATGCGCGCAGGGGCGTCGCGCTGGGGCCTGGGAGGCTCTTTCGTCGGCGGTGGCGTGTGTACGGGCTTTTGCATAGGCGACGGTTCCGGCGGACAGGATACAGGCGAAGGGGGGTGGGTTGCAATGAGTGGTTGCGATGAATCTTCGGAGATGAATCTGAAGAACCTTCGGCGCCGCGGCTCATGGCTGTTGCAACCCGGCGACCGCTCCGGTAATCTTGCCTGCATGAGATTTCGCACCACGGCCGTCCCTGTCGCCCTCGCCCTCGCCGCCCTGCTCGCGCTGTCCGCTTGCGGCGGGCGCAGGCTGGACCACAACCTCGCGCGCAACCTGATCGTCGGCATGCATCCAGGCGCGCAGCCGGACGCCCTGCGCAAAGGCGATGTGAGCGTCGTCGACGTCCATCAGTCCTCGGCGACCGAGGCCGTCGCGGAGACCCGGATGCTCACCGCCTTCCGCTTCGAGAAGGACGGCGGCGTCTGGCGCGTGCGCGAGGTGCGGTTCGGGCACGGCCAGTGGGAGAGCGTCGAGAACGTCGGACGGGCGCTGGACCAGGTCAAGGCGGAGGAGACCAGGGGGATGCTGGACAGGCTCGCCCAGGCGGTCGCCAAGTACCGGGACGCCAACCGCAGCCTGCCGGAGTTCGGGGATTTCATCGGCCTGGCCGACCGCCTCAGCCCCGCCTACCTGACGCCCCTGATCCGGCTGGACGCATGGCAGCGGCCGTTCGAGGCGTCGATGACGGCGTCCGGCGACATACAAGTCCGCTCCGCCGGCGCGGACGGCGTCATGGGGACCGCCGACGACCTGGCGTTGCCTTGAGGGGCGCGCCCGCCGCGACGCCGAAGCCCCCCTCGCCCCTTGGGACGCCGCCGTAGGGAACGCGGCGAAAGGTCACAGGCAGGCGTCCAGCTCCGCCGCGAAGTCCGCCAGGTCGGGGAAGTGCAGGTCGGCGAGGCGGTCGAGCACGGTCGGTTGCGCGTTGGCGATGACAAGCCGCGCCCCGGTGTTGACGGCGTGTTCCGGTATCTGCGCGGCGGGGAAGACGGTGAGCGAGGAGCCGAGGACGAACATGAGGTCGCAGTCACCCGCCAGCCGCTCGGCGGCCCGCCACGTCTTTTCCGGCAACGCCTCCCCGAAAAAGACGACGTCGGGCTTGTACACCCCGCCGCAACGTTCGCAGGTCGGGACGAGGGCGCCCTCCAGCAGCGCGCACATCTCCTCGAACGACTTGTGCGCGCCGCATTTCACGCAGTGGCTCAGGTGGGGCGAGCCGTGCAGCTCGTGGACGACCTTCGAGCCGGCTTTCTGGTGCAACATGTCGATGTTTTGCGTGACGACGCCTTGGAGCCTCCCGCGCGCCTCGAGCCTCGCCAGCGCCGTGTGGACCGGGCCGGGGGAGTATTTCCTCAGCCCGAAGGTCAGCTCCCTGCCCCCCGTGTAAAACAGCTCCGGCTCCTCGCGGAAGACGTCGATGTCGAACATCCGCTCCGCCCCCGGAGTCTTGTAAAGCCCCTGCGGCCCGCGAAAATCGGGGATGCCGCAGAGCGTGGAGACGCCCGCCCCGGTGAACGCCGCCGCCACCTTGGAATTTCCCACCAGTTCCGCAAGAGTCGCCATGCCGCCCCTCCCCCATGTGTTTGCGCGCCTGGTTTGTATACCCCATGGAATGCCGTCGGGGAAGGGGGATTTCCGCCCGGCACCCCCCCGGCGCGCCGTGAAAATACATATATGTAGTCTATGGCTCGATATATCCCTATATTGTCGGAAATATAATTCCTCGACCCGGCGCGGGATTATCAACTTTCGTATTGCGACGGACTGTGGGAAACCCTTTTCGCAAGCGGATGGGAATAGTCCTGGCGAATCTTTGTTTTTATAGTACAATGCAGTCCATCGAAATATTGCGGAGGAGGCGGGACGGGCTGGCCGAGGCGGATCCTGGGAAACGACATGGAAGAACTCATCCGGCACGCGGGACAGATCAACCAGCAGCTCAGCCGCTACGGCGTCAAGTTCGGCATCTATAAGAACGGCGCCTTCAACGAGAGGCTCTTCCCCTACGACGCCATCCCCCGCATCATCTCCGCCTCGGACTGGCGCGACTTGGAGCGGGGGCTCGTCCAACGGGTCGTCGCCCTGAACGCCTTCCTCGGGGACATCTACGGCGAGCGCAAGTCGATCATCCGCGAGAAGGTCGTGCCGGAGGAGTTCGTCTACCTGACCTCGGGCTACCTGGCGCCGTGCGAGGGCTTCGCCCCCGCCAAAGGCATCTTCAGCCACATCTCCGGCATCGACCTGGTGCAAGATCGCGCCGGCCGGTGGTTCGTGCTGGAGGACAACCTGCGCGTCCCCTCGGGCGCGTCCTACCCGCTCATCGCCCGCGACCTGTGCCGGCGGTGCAGCCCCGACACCTTCCGCCGCAACCACGTCGTGGACAACCGCGATTACGGCGACCTCCTGAAAGAGGTCATGGACCACGTCAACTGCGGCGGCATCAACGTCATCCTGACCCCCGGGCGCTACAACGCCGCCTATTTCGAGCACTCGCTCCTGGCGGAGCGCTCGCAGGCGACCCTGGCGGAGCCCGCCGACCTGGTGGTCGAGGGCAACGTCCTTTATTACCGGACCTACGAGGGGAACACGCGGGTGGGGACGGTCTACCGGCGCATCGGCGACGAGTACATGGATCCGCTCTACTTCCGGCAGGACTCGCTGATCGGCGTGCCCAACGTCATGTCGGTCTACCGGGCGGGCAACGTGGCGCTGGTGAATGCGCCGGGCAACGGCATCGGCGACGACAAGGGGATCTATTACTTCGTGCCCAAGATGATCCGCCACTACCTGGGCGAGGAGCCCATCTTGCAGAACGCGCCGACCTACCTGCCGTTCTACGAGGGCGACCGCCGCTACGTCCTGGAGAACATCGACAAGCTGGTGGTCAAGGACGTGGCGGAGGCGGGGGGGTACGGCGTGGTCTTCGGCAGCGCCCTCTCGGCGGGGGAGCGCGAGGAGCTGAAGGCGACCATCCGGGCGACCCCGCGCCGCTTCATCGCCCAAGAGGTCATCGATTTCCAGAGCCTGCCGCTCATGCTCGACGGCAAGCGGGTGGAGCGCAAGGCCGACTTCCGCGCCTACGTCCTCGCGGCGGGGGGCGTGAAGGTGTGGGCGAGCGGGCTGACGCGCTTCTCCACCGACCCGGTGAGCTTCATCGTCAACTCGTCGCAGGGAGGGGGGTTCAAAGACACATGGGTTCTGTCCTGAGCAAGACGAACCGGCTCTTCTGGCTGGGGCGCTACAACGAGCGCGTCTACACTTCGCTGAAGTTCGTCGTCGCCCTCTACGACCGCTCGATAGACGGGCCGCCGACCGACTACGCCGAGGTTTGCAGGCGCCTGGACATCCCCTGCCCGTACTCCTGCGCGGAGGAGTTCTTCCGCAGCTTCATCTTCGACGTGTCCAACCCCGACTCCATCGCCCAGAGCGCAGACCGGATGCTGGGCAACGGCATGGTGTTGCGCGAGGTCATCAGCAGCACCACGCTCTCGTACCTGCAGATGGCGGTCAACGCCCTGCGGCTGGCGGCCAAGAGCGGCAGCCCGGCGCTGGAGCTGCAATGGGTGCTGGACGACATCATGGCGTTCCGGGGCTCGTTCGAGGACTTCATCGTGGACGAGACGGTGCGCAACATCATCAAGTGCGGCATCAGCGTCGAGCGGGTGAGCATGTTCGAGCGCCTCGGCGTCCAGCGCGAGGAGGCGGGGGTGGAGCTGAGGAAGCTGGTCTACCGCATGGCGAAGACCAGGCTGCCCGTGGACCCGGGGCACCGGGACGTCATCCTGCAGAAAGTGGTCGGGGGCGTCGAGCCCGAGGGCAATGCGCTGCTGGTCGCGGTCGAGTCGTTGTTTACCGTGTAGGGGCGGGGGAGGGGGGCGGACGGATGAAATGGCTTTTCTTTCACTATGACACCTTCCTGGAGTTCGAGCGGTCGGTGACCGAGCACCAGTTCGTCCTGCGCTGCATGCCCCGGACAAACGACCGCCAGCGCGTGGTCCAGGCGGAGGTCAAGGTCAGCCCCGCCGTGCCGTTCACCGCCCAGGAGGACGGCTTCGGCAACGCCGTCCAGGCGGGTTGCGTCTTTTTCGAGCACAACTCCTTCCACTACTCCGCGCACGGCGAAGTCTTCGTCTCCCCCGACAACAAGGACAGGTGCGCGCTCAACCCGGCGTTCGCCTACCCGTCGCGCCTGACGGCGCCCACGCCGGAGATGGCGGCGTTCTTGAAGGCGCTCCCCCTGGAGGGCGGCCGCCACGCCGTCGCCCAGGCGATCTCCTCCGCCGTGCACGCGCACATCGCCTACAGCCCCGGCAGCACCGACGTGCATACCACGGCGGCGCAGGTGTTCGCGGGGCGCGCCGGGGTCTGCCAGGACTACGCGCACGTCTTCGTCGCCCTCGCGCGGCTGGCGGGCATCCCGGCGCGCTACGCCAACGGGCTGGTGCTGGGTGAGGGGGCGAGCCACGCCTGGGCAGAGGCGTACATCGACGACGGCTGGGTGGGGTTCGACCCGACGCGCGACAGCGCCGTGGGCGACGACTACATCCGCTTCTCGGTGGGGCGCGACTTCGACGACTGCCCCATCGAGCGCGGCGTCTTCTTCGGCGACGGCGGCCAGCGCCAGACCGTCCAGATCAAGGTGCGCGAACTCTCCCAGATCGACCCCGCCCCCGAAAGGTAGCGGCGGGGCGCGGGCCGGAGCCGGCCGGGACGCACCGCCTTCCCAGCCGGCGCTGCGCGAGGCGGCGCGCCCCTGCGGCGAAAGTGGGCGGCGCCCGCCAAAAATCCATGGTGCATCTCCCCCCGGTTTGTCGTAAGATCAATTGTTTTTTGGGCGGGATGCATGGCGGCACGGGGGCGCGCCGGGCGGGCGCGCTCGGCAGGCGCCGGCGGCGGGGCGTGACGCGGCATCCGGGTTTTGGGCAGGTGTCTGGGAGAGTGTCGCATGTCAACAGCATTGATCATCGCTCTGGCCTATTTCCTGGTGTTGAGCGGCGGCGTCAGCCTCTGGGCGCGCAAGCGCGTCAAATCGGGCAGGGACTTCGTGACCGGCGGCGGGGCGCTCGCATGGCCCCTGGTCATGGCGGGCTTCGTCCTTGCGCCGCTCGGCAGCGGGCACACCCTCTCCCTCTGGGAGAGTTCGTCCAAGCTGGGCGCGGCGGTGCTCTGGTGGGCCATCATGTCGGGCGGCCTGATGGTGCCGCTGTTCCTGCTCTGGTTCGGGCCTTGGTTCCGGCGCCTGGGCGTGCAGACCTTCCCCGAGGGGATGGGGAAGATCTTCGGCGAGAAGATCGGCTGGGTCATCTCGGCGGTCTTCCCCGCGCAGCTCCTGGGCATCTGCATCGCGGAGGTGCTGGCGACCGCGACCGCCTTCTACGCGCTCGCCGGCGGCAAGGAAGACGTCCTCCCCGCGCGCTACATCATCCTGGCGATCGTGCTGACCATCCTGTACATCTTCGTCGGCGGCTTGATGCAGGCGGCGTGGATGAACCTGTTCAACGCCACCATGCTGATCCTCGGCTCCTTCGTCGCGGTCTTCTACACCGGCGGCTGGCTTTCCGACAACGGCTACGGCGGCTACGAGGGGATAGCGGCGCACTACGCCGGGGCGGGCGAGGCGTGGAAGACGACCCTGATGAACTTCTCGCCGGATGTCGTCTTCACCCTGATCATCCCCTGCCTGATCCTCACCATCTTCATGCAGTCGGCCTCGCAGGTGCAGAACCAGCCGATGCTGTTGGCGCGCTCCGAGTCGGACGTGCGGCGCGGCGTCTTCTGGGCGGCGTTCATCAACAGCATGGCGGCCTATCCGTGGGTCATCCTGGGCTTGGTGGGGATGGCGCTCCCGGTCCTCGCGGTCGCGCCCAACCTCTCCGTGCCCGCCTTCGCGCAGATGGCGTTCCCCCCCTGGTTGCTGGGCATCCTGATGACCTCGCTCCTGGCGGCGACGCTTTCGACCACCGGCGGGCTGATCCTGGGCGCGTCGCACATCATCGTGAACGACATCCTGAAACGCGCGCTCCATCCCAAGATGGATGACAAGACGTTCCTCGTCCTGACCCGCGCCATGATCGTCGTCTGCGCCCTCCTGGTGATCATACCCGCCCTGAGGCTCCCCGGCATCCTGCCGTTGCTGTACTGGGTCTTCTCCTTCGCGGTGCCGGTCTTCGGCGTCTACCTGATCGGGATGCTTTGGCAGGTCAACAAGGTCGCCGCCTGGACGACGCTCCTGGCGGGGTATGCGGCAAACTTCTACGGGACGTTCGCCAAGGTGGGCTGGCTCCCCGGCCAGATCGGCCCGAGCGTGCAGAACGTCTATCTGACGATTTTCGCCACGATCTGCTTCGGCGTCGTCCTGAACCTGGTGCTCCCCGGCCAGCCGGGGTATCTGAGGCAGTTGAAGGCGAAGAAGCAGGAAAGCGGCAATTGAGAACATGCGGGGGGCGCGCGGCAAGGCGCGCCCGGCCCGCGGGAGGAGGGGCGGATGTCTTGGCCATACAAAATCCTCGCGATGCAGCTCGGCATCACGATGGGGAGCGCGCTGGTCTTTTACATCATCTGGCGCTTGGCGCACCGCGGCAAGAAGTGGTAGCCGCGCGCGCCATGGGGATCGGTTGCTTGAAATTCGCAAAGGAAGGACGTCTATGCTGACGCTCGACACCGGTGTCGCCTATTATCTGTGCGGCATCATGCTGGTCTTGGGCATCGTCACCGTCGTCGGCGTGTTGCGCCGCCACGGCAAGTAAGGTCGCGTCGCGTCGCGCCGTGTTTGTCGCGAGTCTTTGACCGTTCGCCCCGGGTGGGCTATCTTGAGTGACGATGTTTGACGCAGACGACCGCAGATTCATGAGGCAGGCGCTCCGGCTCGCGGAGAAGGGGCTGGGGCTTGCGAGCCCCAACCCGAGCGTGGGTTGCGTGGTCGTCAAGGACGGCGCCGTCGTGGGGCGCGGCTGGCACGAATACGCCCGCAAGGATCACGCCGAGGTGGTGGCGCTCGCCAAGGCGGGGGGCGCCGCGCGCGGCGCGACCGCATACGTGACGCTGGAGCCGTGCTCCCATCAGGGGCGGACGGGGCCGTGCGCGGACAGGCTCGTCCAGGCGGGGGTGCGGCGCGTGGTGGCGGCCGTCGGCGACCCGAACCCCAAGGTGGCGGGGCGGGGGTTTGAAAAACTGCGGCGGGCGGGTGTGATCGTCGATGTGGGGCTGGACGCCGACGCGGCGGGGAAGGTCGTCGAAGGCTTCGCCTGCCATGTGACGACGGGCTTGCCCTTGGTCGTCGCCAAGGCGGGGATGTCGCTCGACGGCAAGATCGGGACCGGCTTCCCGGAGGGGAAGGCGATCTCGTCCCCGGCGGGGCGGGAGTTCGGGCAGTTGTTGCGCCTGGGCGCGGACGCGATCCTGGTCGGCGTGGAGACGGTGCTCGCCGACGACCCGGCGTTGACTTGGCGCGGGCGGCTCCCCAAGGGGCGTCCGCTCCTGCGCGTGGTGCTGGACTCGGCGTTGCGGACGCCGCCCGCCGCCCGGCTCTTCGCCCGGCGGGCGGATGGAGGCGGGGACGGCATCGAGGCGCCAGTGCTGCTTTTCTGCGCGGCAGGCGCTCCGGCGGAGCGTCAGGCGGCGCTGGAGGCCGCCGGGGCGGAGGTCGTCGCGGTGTCCGGGCGCGGCGGCGAGCTGAAGCTGCCGGAGGTCTTGAAAGAGCTGGGGCGGAGGAACGTCCTGAGCGTGCTGGTCGAGGGGGGGAGCCGGATCCACGGCTCGTTCTTGGCGCGCAACCTGGTCGATGTCTTTTATTTCATCGTCTCGCCCATCGTCTTGGGGGGGGCGGGGGCGGTTCCGGTGGTGGGCGGCAGGGGGTATGAGGCGACGGCGACCGCGCCAAGGTTCCGCATGCGCGGGCGGTGGCAGGTCGGGGACGACATGGTGCTGGAAGCCTATCCCGCCACGTCCCGCTCGATAGTCTCCCCTTGGCTGGACGAATGATTTCACAGGGGGTTGTCTGGTATGCCGATTTTCGAATACAGATGTCAGAAGTGCGATTCAGAGTTTGAGAAGCTGGTGTTCGGCGCCGATGCGGACGTGCATTGCCCAGGTTGCGACTCCGTCGAGGTCGAGAAGCTTTATTCCGCGTTCAGCGGCGTCGCCCGGGCCGGCGACGGCAGCACGCGCCCGATCACGTCCTCCGGCGGATGCGCATCCTGCGGCTCGTCCAACTGCTCCACCTGCGGCGGCCATTGAACGGCGCGCAACGGGGGGCGGACATGCCCCCCGCTGCGCATCCGCTCATTTCCTCGCTATGACGATCGAGCCCATGTCGTCGGTCGGCACGGCGAACCGGACGCCGGTGAAGCCGGAGAGTTCCAGGTCTTCCTTGATCTCCTCGAATGTGTAGCACATGCCCGTCGGCGTCGCGGTCAGCATGTTGATCGCGAACAGCGCGCCGCCGGTTGGTTTCGTGCGCGTCGGATCCATGACGAAGTCGCGGACGGCGACCGTCCCGCCCGGTTGGAGCGCGCGGTGGATCTTCTGATAGAGCGCTTGCGACGCTTCGCGCCCGAATTGGTGGATGATCGCGCTGACCCACGCGAAATCGGCGCCCGGCGGCAGCTCGTCATGGTCGAAGTCGCCGCCCGCGAAACGCAGCCGCGCCTCGAAGCGCGTCCCCGCAAACCGCCTCTTCGCCTCTTCGATCGCCGCAGGGCGGTCGAAGATCGTCGCCTGCGCCGACGGGTTCCGCTCCAACATCGCCAGCGTGTAAGTCCCCGACGCCCCGCCGACGTCCAGCAGATGCTTGAATCCGAGGAGTCCGGCTTCGCCGAGGTCGTCCACCACCTTCGCGGCGAACCCGATCCCGACCGAGTTCATCGCCAGCACGAACGAGCGGTAGTCCTCCTCCGCGCCGAGCAGGCTCGTCCCGCAAACCTCCGGCTTCCCCGACCGGAGCGTCCGCGCCAGATCCACCCATTGCCGGATGCAGTTCATGCGATGCCGCAGCATCGGCACGAACGTCTTCGGATGCCCGATGTCGAGCAGCTCGCGATACTCGCCGGCGACGCGATAGCGCGGCGGCGCCTCGTCCGACTTTTCGAGGAAGCCGAGGGCCGCCAAGGCGTCGAGCGCCATCGTCGCCGCCCGCAAGTCCGCCTCGCGACAGGTCGCAAGCTCCGCCGCCGTCATCGCCCCCTGGGTCAGCGGCGTGAACAGGTCCAGCTCCGCCGCCGCGCCGAGGAGGCAGATCTCTTCATAGCTTTGCGACGCTCTCTCAAGTTTCTGATAGGCGGGTTTCTGATAGGTCAGGGACATGGGGAACCTCCTTTGCGACGGCGGGCCCGGCGTGTCCTGGCGCGTCGCCGCGACCGTCACCATCAACGGTCGTGCGCCGCCGCCCCCGGCCCGCCCCATACTCGATGCCTGAATTCTATCGCGGGATTTTGCAAGATGGAAGCGGCGCTTGCGCCAGACGCCCCGCGTCGCGGCGGGACGGGCGATGGTCGGTCAATGGACGGTGACGGGCAGCCCCTGCCCCTCCAGGATGGCTTTCAACGCGGCGACCTCGCCCTCCGTGGGCGGCGCAGCCTCCAACGCCTTCCCCCCGGCTTCGGGATCGTAGATGCGCTGGTACTTCATGACCCCCAGGTTGTGATACGGCAGCAATTGCACCATCTCCACGGCGTCCCCCAGGGACTTGCAGAAGGCGCCCGTCGCCTCGATGGCTTCCGGCGAGTCGTTGAAATGGGGGATGACCGGGACGCGGATCTGCAACCTCCCCCCGTCGCGTGACAGCTTGCGCGCGTTCTCCAGGATCAGCTCGTTCGGCACCCCCGTCACGATGCGGTGGTCGTCGCTTTTCATGTGCTTCAGGTCGTAGAGGAACAGGTCCGTGTGCGGGAGCGCGCGCTCGAAGACCTCGTAAGGGACGTAGCCGGTCGTGTCCAGCGCCGTGTGGATGCCGCACTCCTTCAACCGGCCGAGGAACGCCACGGCGAAATCCGGCTGGCACAGCGGCTCGCCCCCCGACAGCGTGACCCCGCCCCCGGAGTGGTCGTAGAACGGCTTGTCCTTGGAGACGCGCCCGACCAGCTCCTCCACCGTGTAGTCCGTGCCGCAAATCGCCAGCGCCTTGGGGTGGCAGCCTGCGGTGCAGGCGCCGCAGTTGTCGCACAGGGCGCGATCCACGCGGACGTGCCGGACGTCCTCCCCCGTCACGGCGTGTTGGACCGCCTTGCCGGGGGAGATCGCCTGCTTGGGGCAGAGGGGGATGCAGTTGCCGCATTTTTCGACGCCGAGGCAGCGCATCGCCATCCAGCTCAACTGCGCCTGGAAAAGCTGCGACTCCGGGCTGTGGCACCACGGGCAGCGCAGCGGGCATCCTTTTAAAAAGACGGTGGTGCGTATGCCCGGCCCGTCTTGGATGGAGAACCCCTGGATGTCGTAGACCTTCCCCGTAAGCGTTTCCGTCATATGCCTAGAAGCTCAGCTCGGTGCGGTGGATGATGTCCTCCTGGCTCGCCTTGTACAGCTCCACGAAATAGGCGCTGAACCCCGCGATGCGCACCACCAGGTCACGGTAGTCCTCCGGGCGTTCCTGCGCCTTGCGCAGCGTGTCGGCGCTGACGATGTTGAACTGCGTCTCCATGCCGCCCATCGCGAAGTAGGTGCGGATGAGGGCGATGAGCTTCTCCTTGCCCGACTCGCTGCTGAGCGCCGTGGGGTGGAAGCGCATGTTCAGGAGCGTGCCGTTGGAGAACTTCTCCTGGTCGATGACCGCGACCGACTTCAGCGTGGCGGTGGGGCCGAGCTTGTCCATCTGCTGCACCGGCGAGATGCCGTCCGATAGCGGCTCGCCCGCCTTGCGGCCGTCCGGGGACGCCGCCGTGATCATGCCGTACAGGACGTGCGCCGTGACCGGGTAGAGTCCGGCGGCGTAGCGCCCGCGCGGCCCGGTGGCGGAGTTGATGGCGTCGCCGTAGACGTCCGACGCCCAGCGGGCGAACTCGTCCGCATAGGCGTCGTCGTTCCCGTAATGCGGCGCCTGGCCGAGGATCATCTGGCGCAAGTCCTCTTTCCCCTCCCAGTCGCCCATGATGGCGTCGTACAGCTCGCGCGCCGAGACCTGCCTGGTGTCGTAGACCAGGTGCTTGACGACGGCCAGGCTGTCGGCGATGTTGCCGATGGCGATGCCGGCGTTGCCGGTCGAGTTGTACTTCGCGCCCCCCTTCATCACGTCCTTGCCCGACTCCATGCAGCCGTCCACGGTCGCGGAGAGCAGCGGCAACTGCATATGCTCGGAGGCGACGTACTCCCACATGTTGACCAGGCTGACATGCCAGTTGGCGAAATACTCGATTTGCGTCTTGACCGCCGCCAGCACCTCGTCGAAGGTCTCCATCTCGTAGAGGTATCCGGTCTGCGGACCCGCCTGCGGCGCGGGCTTGCCGTCGAAGCCGGGCATCGGGTTGCGCCCGTTGTTGATCGCGAGCAGGAAGGCGTTCAGCAGGTTGAAGAACGCCTCGGAGCCGGTGCCGCCCGGGCATGCCCATTCGTCGCCGCACCCCTGCGGTTCCACGCAGCCGATGAGGCAGTAGTTGCGCGCGCTCTCCAGGGGCAGTCCGCGCGCCTGGAGGGCCGGGATGATGACGTCGTCGTTTTCAAACGTCGGCACGCCGCCGGCGATCTTCGTCGTCTCGATGGCGGCATCCCACAGCTCGGGGGGCGTCCCCTTGTGGATGCGCAGCGACTGCGGCGGGTCGTGCAGCACCAGCCGCCCCGCCGATTGCAGCATCATGTAGGAGACCGCGTTGGTGGCGTCCTCGCCCCCGGGCGTGACCCCGCCGATGGTCATGAGCTGGCCGCTGGTGTAGCCCGGCCCGGACAGGGTGGCGATGTAAGGCCAGATCTTGTTCATCTCGGCGACCTTCAGGTAGAAAAGGTCGAGCAGTTCCTGCGCCCGCTCGTGCGTGACGCGCCCGGCGGCGATGTCGGCGTCGTAGAAGCCGCCCAGGTACTGGTCGACGCGGCCGAAGCTGATGCCGTGCTGCTGCGCGTCCAGGCACAGGCCGATCTGGTACAGGTACATGCACTGGATGGCGTCATGGAAGGTGCGGCAGGGGTTGGACATGATGCGGTTCAGGCACTCGGACATCTCCTCCAGCTCGCGTTTGCGCGCCGGGTTGCCCTCCATCGACGCCAGCCACGCGCACTCGGCGGCGTAACGCTGGGCGAGGATGATCATGCCGTCGCAGACGACGGTGACGGCGCGGTAGAAGGTGTAGCGGGCGGCGCCGTCGCCGAACAGGCGCCCTTCGAGCGCCTCCATCCGGTCTTGCGCGTCGGCGCGGATGGCGGCGAACCCTTTGTGCAAAGCCTTCTCGAAATTGGCGGTGAAGTGCCCGACCGGGAAGGAGCACGTCCCCTCCGTGCCGAAGTAGGTGACGCCGCTGCCGGCCGCGTCGAAGTAGCCGAGCGGGATGTGGGCGTCCACCTTGGCGCTGAGGCACTCCTTGCGCCAGAAGTCGCCGGTCTCCAACAGGTATTCGGCGTCTTCGGGATCGACGTCGTAGGGGTCGGTGTCGCGCAAGGGGATGGATCCCGACTTGAGCTCGTCCAGGAACCAGCCGAAGGACATCTCCGGGTAGAGCGCGCTGGCGCGGTATTTCGTGACCTGCGTGCCGACGATCACCTCGTCCGGGTTGATGACGACCGGGATGTTCTCGCAGAGGTTGCGGAAGTTCTCTGCGCGTTTGAGGACGCCTTCGAGCTGGGGGTTCTCCTTGTAGAAGTCGGTGACGATCTTATAGCGTGCGATGCAGATGCCGGGGCGCGAGGTGCGGTATTTCTCGCGGATGCGGGCGACGCGGTCGGCGACGGGGCTCAGTTCGTACATGGGGAACGCCTCCTAATTCGGGAAGGGGTAGGCTCCAACATACCCGGTTCACTCATCGGCCGGCGGCCGCCTTTGCGACAGCACATTGTAAAGGCATGGAACCATGCCGCGCCGGACGCCGCCGAGTCGTCAAGAAAGGAACCTCGAAAAAACCGGATGCCGCGTTGCGCCTTGGTCGAAAATGCTCTTTCACCTCGGTAAACTCCGCTTTTCGACCTGCGGCGACGCCTTGCCGGCGAGGTTTTTAGAGGCACCCAGAAGTAAAACAATACTATAAAAGCGGCGGGAACGCATAAGGGTATTTGGCGGATTCGCCGACCCCGGCGCGTTCCCGCCGTCAGCGAGGGGGAGGGAAGGGGGGTGCCCCGGCGGGCTCCCCCTCCCCCCCCTCGCCTGTCCGGTGCGCGTCGCATCGACGCGGGGCGCTTGGCGCCGTCACCGGTCGGCGAGGACGTGGACCAGCGCGGAGCGCGAGACCGGGACGCCGCCCACCGTGGCGACGACCGTCACGCGCACCCTGCCGGGCTTTTGCGCCGTGAGCACGCCGCCCTCCGTCACCGTCGCCCCGATTTCGTTGAGGTCCATCGGCGCGATCAGGTACTTGTAAGACGCCCCCGGCGCGGCGGGGTAGACGCCGGCCGCCAGTTGGACCCCCTTTTTCGCCTGCGCCAGTCGCGGCTTCGGGTCGCCGAAGTTCACCAGGAAATTATATTTCGTCGCCGTCGCGCCGTACTTGACGCCGTTGGCGTCGGTCATGACCGCCCCCTCGGTCGGGACGCCGTCATGCACGACGACGGGGAACGAGGTGGATTTCGACTCGCCGCCGGCCGTCACGGTCGCGGTGACCAGCGTCGCGCCGACGCCCGCGGCGTGTACCGCGCCGTCTTTGCCGACCGTCGCCACCTGCGGGTTCGCCGAGGAATACTCGACCGAAAGCGCGCTCCCCGCCGCGTCGAGGTCCCAGAACGACTGGTCGTGGCGCGTGGCGGACAACTGCGGATGGATGACGTTGTCGGGGGTCTTCAGGTTGAGCGCCACGCCGTCGGGGATGGCGGCGACCACATCGACGCCGTGGCGGGCCTCGCGCGCGCCGGAGACCGACAGCTTCGCCGCCAACCCGGCCTTGTCCGCGGAAGAGGGCGCGACCTGGATGGTCCACGCCCCCTCGTCATAGACGCGCGCTTGTTTGTCAGACCAGAACCAGAGCTCCTCGACCGGCAGCTCGATGGCCACGTCTTCGGACGCCCCCGGTTGCAACACGCCGGTTTTGGCGAAGCCCTTCAGTTGCTTCCACGGGCGGTTCTTCCCGTCGGCCTTCGGCGCGGAGGCGTACAGTTGCACGATCTCGCGGCCTGCGCGCCGCCCCGTGTTCCTGACCGTGACCGTCGCCGTGACCGTGTCTTTCGGCGTGGCGGATTTTTTCGAGAGGCGCAGGTTCTCGTAGGCGAAGTCCGTGTAGGAGAGGCCGTGGCCGAAGGGGTAGTCGGGCGGCGCGCACTCCTTTTTCGCGCCGACGGAGTAGTACCAGTAGGTGCGCCCGCAGACGCTCCCCGCCGGATCCGTGGTCGCCTTGTACTCCGCCGTGGTCAGGGCGTAGTCGGTCGATTGCGTGAGCTGCTTCGCCACGTCGGAGTAATAGGTGAAGACGAGCTTGCCGGACGGGTTGGCGGGCATGCCGCGCCCGTCCTCCAGCTTCACGTCGGCGCCGAACAGCAGCTCCGCCACGGCCTCCCCTTGGAACTCGCCGTTGTAGGTGGACCAGACGATGGCGTCCGCCGCGTCTTTGAACGGGGCGAGGTTCATCTGGCCGACGGCCTGCACCCACACCACGGCCTTTTTCCCATGCTTGTGCGCCAGCTCGATGATTCTGGCCGCCATCTCCGCCTGCATGTGCGGGAAATCGACGGAGGGACGGTCCTGCTCTTCCGCCGAGTCGTTCTCGTTGGTGCCGAGGTAGACGACGATGTTGGCGGCTTGCGCTATCCTGCCTTCGTCGGAAGAGGCGTCGTTTGCCGCAGAGCAGTCGGGCGCGGCGCAGGTGGAGATGTTCAAGCCGGAGGCGGAGCCGGAGCGGATGCCGGTGACGCCGAAGTCATAGCGGAACTCGGCGCTGTCGCCCGCCTTGAGCCCGAACTCGGAGAGCTTGACCGCGACCGGGGCGTAGCGCGCCTGCACGCTCGACCCCGTGGATTCGTCCTGCACATAGCGCACATGCACGTCCTTGGTCACGGCCTTGCCGCCGGCGGAGACGGTGAACACCCCGATGGTCTTGCATCCGGTCGCGTCGTTCGGCGTCGCGCAGTCCCGCGCGTATTGCGCGGAGGCGTCGCGGGGCAGCGGCGTCCCTTGCAGGTGCAGCACGACTTGGTCGGCGCCGTCCGGGATTTTCGAGGCTTTGACCGAGAACCAGCCGCCGAGGCGGTCGCCCGCCCGCAGGTTGACCAGCACCAGCCCCTCCTGCCAGAAGTTCATGTCCTGCCGGGAGATCACGAAGCCGTCGCCGTCGGCGGCCCAGTTGCCCTCGTTGGCCTTGTCCAGCGGCAGGAGCCCGGCTTGTTCCCCCGCGGCGTCATGGTAATACAGGCCGACCGGGGAGAACATGGCGCCGAAGCCCCGGGGCGCGCCCGGCGCGGCGGGGGCGGGATTGCCGTAGAAGGTCAGGTCGGCGTCGGGGACGGCGGCGACTTTGTCCGCGCCCAGACGCCGCGCCAGCCCCTCGGCGGCGCTGATCGTCGGGCGGGCGGTGCTGGTCGGCGAATAGTCGCCGTGCACCGCCTGCGAGCCGTAATAGCCGTAGACCAGGGTCTTGCCGGCCGTGTCCGCCAGCGGCAGCGCGCCGTCGTTTTTCAGCAGCACCGGGGCCTCCAGAGCCATCTGGTGCGCCAGCGCCTGGTGCGCGGCGGAGTTGATCGATTTCGCCGATGCGGCGGCCGTGGTGTACTCGGCGGTGCGGTACGGGTTCGCGACGTCGAACTCGCCGAGCTGCATCCGCACGGTGATGGCGCGCGTGAGGGCGACGTCCATGTCCTGTTCGGTCACGAGCCCCAGGTCCTGCGCCTCCGGCAGGAATTTCGGATAGACCGACGCCCAGCAATCGACGTCGGTCCCCGCCTTGAGCGCGTATGCCGCGCCCTCCGCCGGGGTGACCTGGCGGCCGATCTCCGCGGGCGCCCAGTTATGGCCGCCGCCGAAGCCGGGGCCTGTCCCATAGACGTTGTTCGTCGCGCCGCAGTCGGAGGTGACGAAGCCGTCGAAGCCGTACATCCGGCGCATCAAGGTGTTGTTGGCGTAGTTGCTGGCCGGGACCGGGGTGGTGACGGCGGGGTCCGTCGTGGTTTCGACGCCCCGGAACTGCGCCTCCTTGCCGTTGCGGATGACCGGCGGGGCGTGCAACCCCGTGTAGTCGTCATCGACGTTGATGGCGTTGTAGGAGGTCATGTACGACTTCGCGCCGTATTTCCGCATCACGCGCCCGAAGTGCGCCGCGTAATACTCGTGCAGCGAGCGGTCGGACAGGTTGGATGTCCCCGTGTGGCGGTTCACCTCGGAGCTGTTGGCGATGTAGTGTTTGGGCGTCGCCACGGCCTTGAGGTGCAGGCCGACGGAATCGGGTTTGGAGGCGTCGCCGCCTTGCAGGCCGAGGGTGAACTGCCCGGCGATCTCCCCGGCGAGGAAGGGGTCTTCGCCGTAGCCTTCTTCGGCGCGGCCCCAGCGCGGTTCGCGCGCCAGGTTGATGGTCGGCGACCAGTAGGTCAGCCCCTTGCACTGCTCGGTGACGGCGGCGGTGGGCCGGCCGGAGGCGTCGAGCTTGTAGCAGTCGTTGGTCTTCACCCGCGCCTCGTCGGCGATGGCGTCGGTCACGGCGCGGACGAGGGCGCGGTCCCAGGTGGAGGCGATGCCCAGGCCCGTGGTGAACTCGGTGGCCGCCCCTTCGCGGGCGACGCCGTGCAGGGCCTCGGACCAGTAGTTGTATGTGCGCAGTTGCAGGCGCGGTATCGCGGGCGCCGCCTGCCCCTGGCTCTGGTTGTACAGGGTGGAGGCGAACTGCGCCGCCTTCTCCTCCTGCGTCATGCGCGAGACGAGGTCGGCGGCGCGCACGCTGAAGGGCAGCGACTCGTCCTGGTACGGATGACGGATGGTCTCGCCACGGGCGTCCGCGCCGGAGGCGCACAGCCAGAGTGCGGCCAGACAAACCGGGGGGAGCACGGCGAACCAGTTGCGACATGCGCGGTTTCGCGCTTTCAAGGGACTCTTCATGCGCAGGGCCTCCTATATATCCTGTAAAGGCGGATTGGCGGCGCCAACCCGTCGTCATGCGTCCGGCGCGACGCCGGACGGAGTTCCATAGTAACCTTGAAACGCAGGATGTAAAGCGCAAACTTGGCGCGACCCCGCCGGGCTCCGCCGTCGCGGCCGGGGACGGATGGCGGCGGGCGCGGGGGGCGACGAGGACGCCGGGTGCGCAGGGGGGGTGGGGATAAGGCGTCGCACCCGGGGACGGGGGCTACTTCTCCCACCACATGACCGCCCAGGCGCAGACGCGCTCGT
Source organism: Acidobacteriota bacterium (assembly GCA_031271905.1). GTDB lineage: Bacteria > Acidobacteriota > UBA6911 > UBA6911 > UBA6911 > UBA6911. The sequence continues at coordinate 49,619 of JAISUT010000048.1, read as the reverse complement.
AGTCGAGCCGCCAGCCGTCGCCGGTCTCGTGCAGGTGCCTTTCCATGTAAAGCCGCAGCTTGCCTTCCTCCTCGGGGGTCATGCCGAAGAACATCCAGCGGTTGTCATCGACCGCCGCGTCCACCGACGGCCAACAGTTGGCGTGCCTCTCCTCGATGAAGTCGATGTTCGCCCTGACGCCCAGCCCCTCGAACACCCCCAGGAACTTCCGGTAGTCCGACTTCTCGCCCGCCTCGCGCCCCGCGAACTCCAGCATCCGCGTGTCTATCGGCCCGCTCCCCACCGGCGCCGAGATGAAGACCTTGCGCCGCGCCGCGCCGAGGAGTTTCTGGATGTAGGGGGCGCTGTCCTCCGCGCGCAGGGAGCGGGAGGCGATGGCGACGTCGTATGTCCCGATGCCGAGCGCCGCCCAGTCGTCGTCCCACTCGCCGAGGATCGCCTCGATGTTCGTGATGTCCCGCTCGGCGGAGGAGCGCTTGACGATGTCGATCATGCTGGGGGAGAAATCGACCGCCGTGACCTTCTTCACCAGAGGCGCCAGCGGGATCGCCAGCGTCCCGCCGCCGCATGCCATGTCCAAGACCGTCCAGTCCGGCTCGGGGCGGACCAGCTTGATGAACTCGCTGGGGTAGTATGTCTTTTTCGCATGGTCGGCGAACGAGGGCGCGCGCTTCTCCCAGAACTCCAGGTCGCGCGAATGCTTCTGCGGACTCGTGCCTCCCCGTCCTGCGTCGTTCTCAGCCTTCACGGTCTCCTCCGTTTCGAATCGCGACGCGCATTGCGCCGCGCCATTTAGAAGCTTGGAAGTGCGGCGGCCCGTCTCACAGCGCCGCGCGCAACGGCGTCCTGGACGGGGCGCCGAAGCAGGTGCAGAGCCGGTCGGACAGGTTGTACAGCTCCGCCAGGCCCTGCGTCGTCAACACCGCCTGCGGCGCGCCCTCCCGCACGACCCTCCCGTCCTTCATCATCACCACGCGGTCGGCGACCGCCAGCGCGTGATCCGGGTGGTGCGTCGTGTAGATGAACGTGTACCCCTCTGCGGCGAGCCGCCCTATCCGGTCGAGCAGCCGGAGCTGGTTGCCGTAGTCCAGGCCGTTGGTCGGCTCGTCCATGACGAAGATGTCCGCGCCCTGGGCGAGGGCGCGCGCGATGAGGGTCATCTGCCGCTCGCCGCCGCTGATCTCCGTGTAGGGGCGGTCGGCGAGGTGGGCGATGGAGAGCTTGTCCAGGGCCTCCCGCGCCGCGCCCCGGTCGGCGTCGCCGTAGCGGGCGAAAAACGACGTGCGCGGCATCCGCCCCATCAACACCACGTCGAAGACGCTGTAGCCGAAGGTCTCCTTGTGGACCTGCGGCACGTAGGCGAGGCGGCAGGCGAGCTCCTTCTGCGTCAGGTCGCCGATGTCGTCGCCGCCGATGCGGATGCGTCCGGCGGTCGGCGCCAGCAGCCCGAGCAGCAGCTTCAGGAGCGTGGTCTTGCCGCTCCCGTTGGGGCCCAGGAGCGCCGTGACCCCTTCGCCCTCTATCGAGAGGTCGAGGTCTTCGATGACCGGCGCGCGCCGGTAGCCGAACGAGAGGTGGGAGATTTCGATGAGCGCCATGTCAACTCCATCCTTTGCGCGCGTTGCGCAAGACAAACGCGAAACAGGGTATGCCCACCAGCGAGGTGACGATGCCGATGGGCAGCTCGAAAGAGAACGCCAGCCGGCAGACGTCGTCCACGACGATGAGGTAGGCGGCGCCGATGACGGCGGCTGCGGGCAGCAGGCGGTCGTTGTCCGGCCCTGCGACCATGCGGGTGAAATGCGGGATGATCAGCCCGATCCAGCCGATGCTGCCGGCGATGACGACCGTCGTGGCGCTGACGACGGTGGCGCAGACGATGACGGCGAGGCGGATCCTCGGGGCGTTCACCCCCAGGGCGCGCGCCTCCTCGTCCCCCATGCTGAGGACGTTCAGGTGCCGCCCCAGGAAGACGAGCGCGCCGATCCCGAGGCAGATCGGGACGGCGGCGCGCAGCGTCGTCTCGCGGTCGGGTTGCGACAGGTTGCCCATCAGCCAGTAGGTGATGGCGGGCAGCTCGTTGTACGGGTCCGCCACGTATTTCACCAGCTCCAGCATCGAGGTGAACAGCGCCCCGCTGATGATGCCGCCCAGCACCAGCATGATGGTGGAGTTGACGCGGTAGACGCGGGCGATGCCGACGGCGACCCCCACGGCGAGGATCCCCCCGGCGAAGGTCGTGAGTTGCACCGCGTACCAGCTTTTGAGGAATACTATGCCCGCCGCCGCCCCCAGCGACGCCCCCCCCAGCACGCCGAGCAGGCTGGGCGAGACCAGGGGGTTCACGAACATCGCCTGGTACGCCGCGCCGGAGACCGAGAGCGCCGAGCCGATCAGCGCCGCCGCCAGGACGCGCGGGAGGCGGATGTTCCAGAGGACGTTTTCCAAGACAGACATCTGTTCGTTGGAAAAATACGACGCGCCGAACCAGGATTGGGCGAGGAACGCCAAGATGTCCTTCGGGGAGACGGGGTACTTGCCCAGGCACATCGAGACCAGCGCCACGACGCCGAGCAACGCCGCCCCGCCCGCCCAGGAGAGCGCCCTGGGCAGGGCGGACATGGAGCGCGACCGCGGCCGGCGGACTTCCGGCGGCGGCGCCTCCCGCAACCCCTGCGGGCTGCGCCCGCCGCCGAGCCTTCTTGCAAACCGCCAGAACCCGTAAGACATAAACGTAGAACCCCGGTGGAAAAAACCGCCCGCCCCGCCCCGCCTGTCGCCGCGAAGCTGTAATTTAACCATGACAGTGTTGCAAGTTCAACGTTTAAAATTAGGTGAAATGGGGCGTGGCCCCCGGTTTCGTCGCCGCTTCCCGCGCCGTCCGCATTGTAAATTAAAAAATCTTCAAATATTTTAAAAACATGTCTTGTTTGTTTTATGAAAGTCGTATATAAATTGCGAGCTTGGACAAGGAGGAACAAGGCATGAAGCAAAAACGCAATACGTGTTGGCGGGATTCTCGGAGTGCGCCTGCGGGGCTTCGCCCCCGTCTGGCGATTTTGACGGCGCTGGCGCTGGCGCTGGCGGCTTTGCCGCTGGCGGCGCAGGAGGACGGCGGCGACGAGAGCGACGTCTTTACGCTGGGGACCGTCTACCGGGTCTCGGTGGACGGCAAGTCGCTGGACGCCGCGGAGCGGTTGGAGACGTTGGTGACCAAGACCGACATCGAGCTGTTTGAAAAGAAGGACATCGGCACCGCGCTGGGGCGGACGCCCGGGGTGCGCTATGGACGCCCGAGCGGCGGGCGTTATGAGTCCGGCGTGTTCGTGCGCGGGTTCCAGGCGTATGGGAACGGCACGCCTTCGGTGCCCGTGTTCATCGACGGCATCCCGGCGTACGTGCCTTACGACTACGTCATGGACATGGGGCGTTTCACCACCAGCGGCGTCTCGACCATCAGCGTCTCCAAGGGCTACAGCTCCGTGCTGTACGGCCCCAACGCCCTAGGCGGCGCCATCAACATCGTGTCCCAGCGCCCCAACAAGCCCCTTTACGGCAACATCACCGTCGGCATGGGGCTCGGCGACACGATCGAGGCCAATGGCGTCGTCGGCACGTTGCAGAACAAATGGTACGCGCAGGCGGCGTTCTCCCTGTTGAACCGCGACTACATCCGCATGGCGGAGAACTACAAGGGGACGGACGCGCTGGGCGTGTCGCAGGACACCGACAGGAAGAATTACGGCACCAGCGACAAGAAGATGGAGTTCAAATTCGGCTACCTGCCCAACGCCACCGACGAATACGTGGTGAGCTATCTCAAGCAGACCGGGCGCAAGGGCCCCCGCCACAACCCGGACGGCGCGACCGGTTGCACCGACGGCTACGGAGGCACCAACGCCGAGTGCTGGGCGCCCGGCTACATGGACACTTGGTGGGAATGGCCGTACTGGGACAGGGAGACCGTCTCCTTCGTCTCCACCACGAACTTCAAGAACTTCTACATCAAGCCGCGCGTCTACTATGACAAGTACGACAACGGGCTGTACGGCTGGGGGCAGTCCTACGCGCGTCGGGACCAAGAGACCGGCATATACGACGACTACGCCTGGGGCGGCTCGCTGGAGATCGGTACGGAAGCCATCGAAAACAACGTGCTGAAGGCGAAGTTCGATTATAAATTCGACCAGCACAAGGAATACAGCGTTGCCGGGCGCGCCAACGACGGCGCCCACATCGCCGGCAAGGACCAGAAGGAAGACGAGCAGGTGTTCTTCGTGGCGATCGAGGACACCTACAAGATCAACGATCATTGGATGGTCCAGGGAGGCCTGCTTTACAGCCGCCGCCACACCACCCTCGCCGGGGACAAGGTCGCCGACCTGATCGCCGCCAACCCCTCCGCCGGCTTTGAGGCGGAGCCTTCCATCGACGCCTTGGATCCCGAGGCGGTCGTGTTCTACAACCTGAACAAGAAGCATGCGCTGCACTATTCCATCGCCAAGAAGACCCGCTTCCCGTCGATTCGGCAGCAGTATTCGAACATGGGTTCCGGGCAGATCGACTCGGGCAGCGGGTTGCCGTTGCTGGCGATCCCCAACCCCGACCTGAAGCCGGAGAAGGCGTTGCACCATGAGGTCGGCTGGGACGGCGAGTTCCTGAACCGCCTGTCGATCGACGTGGACTGGTTTTACAGCAAGCACGCCGACATGATCGGGCGCACGGACGTGGACACCGCCAGCTATCCCGGGTTCGCGGTGCGGCAAGTCGTCAACATCGCCGGCGACGTGCGTCGCCAGGGGCTGGACCTCGGCGTCAATTTCACCATGACCGACAAGTTGCTCGTGGGGACCAGCTTCAGCTACATCCATTCGGTCAACCGGGACGACGAGGCGTACCGGTTCACGAATCCGGCGTACAACGGCTCGCTTTACGCCAGCGTCCGGCTGAACTCCTGGGCGGAACTCGTCCCGGCGCTCGACTATTACGCCAAGAGCCGGTATGGGACGTCCGGCGCCAACCGCTGGAACTACAGCCCCGGCACGGCGCTGGTCGACTTGAAGTTGACCATCTCCCCGCCGGAGAACCGGAACCTCAGCTTCAACATCGGCGCCGAGAACCTCTTCGACACCGACTATCGCGGCTGGGGCACTTACAACGGCACCAATCGCGAGCAGTATCCGACTCCGGGCCGTTACATCTACGCCAACGTGCGTTACAAGCTGTAGGCTTTTCCCCTGCGCGGCGGGTCGCCCCTTTTCCCGCCGCGCCTCGGTCGGGGTGGCGCGGTGAAGAAGGGCGTCCGCGCCACCCCGGCCTCAGGCGCCATCCGGCATGGCAGGCCCTCGGGCGCCGAAAGCCGCTGAAAAGGGATCTGGTCGCGTTCACCCGCCGAGGCGGGGCGCGCCCCCCACCCCAATGTGGAAATGCAGAAAGGAAATTCGATATGAAAACGTTGTTTCGCTGCGCCGTCGCCGTGGTGTCGCTTGGCCTTGCCGTCGGCGCGTTGGCGCAAACCCCGGCGCCCCCCACGTCCCTGACGGTTCGCGGCGACGTGCAGAAGCCTGGCGTCCTGACGCCGGAGGATGTCAAGAAGCAGTTCGCCGCAGAACTGCACAGCACCAAATACACGGCGGGGCATGACAAGCAGGAGAAGACCGCCGTCGGCGTCCCCCTGGTCTCCGTGATCAAGGCTGCGGAGCTCAAGACCGCCCCGACCCCCAAGCATTACGACCTGTCGTTCATCGTGATCCTCGAAGCCCATGACGGCTATCGCGCCTTCTTCTCCATGGCGGAGCTGTCCAAGCGCGGCGAGGAGAACAAGACGTTGCTGGTCGTGGAGGAGGATGGCAAGCCGCTCTCCGGGCAGGACGCCCCGTTCAAGTTGCTGACCGAGGGCGGCGACCGGCGCATCTTCGGCATCACGGGAATCACGCTGGTGGACGGCATCAAGCTCTCTGACGGACTGGGGAAGAAATGACCCGGTGAACCGCCGGCGTCTAACGTCGAACCGGCGGATGGCGCCGCGCCCTGAGCCGTCCACGCCCCGTGGCGGCGCGGGGGCGCGGCGTGACGCATCCCCCCGCATATTCGCGGCCTGAGTCCTCCTTGCCGCTTCCCCCCCGTTTTTCTTCCCCGGTTTTTCCCATAGAACGGCATTCACATCACGAAATCCATGAAATTATCTTTGTGTACAATAGCAAAGGAACTGTCCGGATACGCTCCCGCGAACGCCTTGGGCAGCTTCGTCTTCGTTTGGGGGTTCCACTTGAATTCAAAGGCGGACAACCGCCCGTCTTTTTCTTCGATATAGTCTATTTCTTGCTGTGCCGTCGTGCGCCAAAAGAACGGATTCGCGTAGATGCCCGCGTAAACGTTGCGCTTGAAACGTTCCCCGACCAGGAAGTTCTCCCATAGCTTGCCGATGTCGTCGCGTAAATCCAGCGGGCGGAAATCGGCGATGAGCGCGTTGCGGATGCCGTTGTCGGTGAAATAGATTTTACGGCTTGTTTTCAACTCATTGCGCAGGTTGCGCGAATACGTGCCGAGCCTGAAAACGACGAAAGCCTGTTCCAGAACCGTGATATACCTTTCAACCGTCTTGTTGTCCAAACCACACAATTGGCCGAGCTCGGTATACGAAACCTGCGAGCCGATTTGGAACGCCAACGCCCGGAGCAACCTTGTGAGCTGTTCGGATTTTTTGATTCTATCCAGCACCAAAATGTCCTTGTAAAGATAGCTGTCGGACAGATCCGCGAGCAATTCGCGCTCCGAGCCCGGCGAGTTGACGACGTCCGGATAGTAGCCGAAAACAAGCCGATGCGACAACAGGTTGTTCTCCGAGAGCAGCCCGTGATGCGCCGCCATCTCCGCGAACGACAGGGGAAACAAGCGGAACTGCCGCTTGCGACCAGTCAACGGTTCGTTGGTTTGGCTCGCGAGGTCAAGCGACGAGCTGCCCGTGGCGACGACTTTGACATTCGGGATGTTGTCGATGACCAGCTTCAATACGATGCCGATGTCCGGGACGCGCTGCGCCTCGTCGACGACGAGCACCGTATGTTTGCCGATCATGACGCGCAGTCGCTCCACGCTGTGCGCCGTTAGAAGCGAGCGGGTGTTCGCTGCGTCGCCGTTGAGCCAGAGCACGTCGGCGTCGTCCGCAAACAACGAACGCAACAGCGTGGTTTTGCCCACCTGCCTCGCCCCGAGCAGGACGACCGCCTTTTTGCCGTCGCGCACGGCGTTTACAATATCCTTTTCGATGGTTCTCGGTATCATGGCCGTCCCCCCCCAAATGCTCCCGAATGCCCTCGGATACTTCGTGTCCAGTCTATCGCACAAATCACGGTATCGCAATCCCGTAATATTTAAATAAATGGGGAATTGGGGCGTGCCGTGCGAAGCCAATCAGAAAACGGGAGGCGGGTGCCTGTAGTTGACGGGGTAGTGCTTCTAGCCAACGACGCGGCGGGGGGGAGCCATGCCCCGCCGCGGCTCGCTTCGTGCGCGTGCCGGTCGGCCGCGAACTTCATCCCGTGGTTTTGGCTGCCCGGCTATGGCTTCAGGAAATCGACGGGGACGACGCACACCCCCCCATGCGGGCTCTCAGGGATGAAAATCTCGCCCTCGAATGGAAAAAAATATATTGATTTATTTCGATACATCGATTAAATTCGATCTGTTTCCAATGCGGTTGACCACGGGGAGGTTGTCGTCGATGAAGGCGGAATTCATGGGGGAGGCGCTGGGGACGTTCGTCCTAGTGCTGTTCGGATGCGGCTCGGTGGCGGTCGCGGTGCTGTTCGGCGAGTACAGCGGCATCTTCCAGGTCGGGTTCGCCTGGGGCGTCGGCGTGACGCTGGCGATCTACTTGACGCGCCACCTGTCGAACGCCCACCTGAACCCGGCGGTGACGCTGGCGATGGTCGCCAGCCGCCGCATGGGCGCGGGCAAGGCGCCCCTCTACCTGGGGGCGCAACTGTTGGGCGCGACCCTGGCGGGGCTGGCGGTGTTCCTGCTGTTCTCCCCCTCCATCGCCGCGTATGAGTCGGCGCACCAGATCGTCCGGGGATCGGAGGCGTCGGTGGCGACCGCGAAGATGTTCGGCGAGTTCTATCCCAACCCCGGCGGGGGCGCGGTGGTCTCGATGCCGCTCGCCATCGCGGCGGAGGCTTTCGGCACGTTCCTGCTGGTGCTGGCGATCTTCGGCCTGACCGAGGACGCCAACACGGGAGGGCCCGGCCGCTCGACGACGCCGCTGTTCATCGGCCTTACGGTCTCCTCGGTCATCTGGCTGGTCGCGCCGCTGACGCAGGCGGGGCTGAACCCCGCCCGCGATTTCGGCCCGCGCCTCGTGGCGTGGCTCGCAGGCTGGGGCGACGCGGCATTCCCGGACGACGTCGGCGGCTTCTTCTGGGTCTACATCCTCGCGCCCGTGGCGGGGGGGCTCGTGGCGGTCGCGCTCGAGCCGCTCATGAAACGCGCGTTGAAGGGAGGCTGCCGCCGGGTGGAATGATCGGGTGCAATGGTCGGAGCTCAGGGGCTCCATAATAGGAAGGGGGGCGTGGCATGAAGGCGGTGCGGATTGTTTTCGTCGGGGGGTTCCTTGGCGCGGGGAAGACGACGTTGCTGTGGGCGGCGGCCGAACGGTTGGCGAAGCGCGGGTTGCGGGTGGGCTTGGTCACGAACGACCAGGCGTCGGAGCTGGTGGACACCGCCTGGCTGTCGCAAAAGGGGTTGAAGGTCGCCGAGGTGAGCGGCAGTTGCTTCTGCTGCAACTTCGACGGGTTGCTCGCCGCCTTGAGGAAGGTCGGCGGAGAAGCGGACGCCGACGTCATCGTCGCCGAGCCGGTCGGCAGTTGCACCGACCTTTCCGCCACCATCATGCAGCCGCTGAAGCAGGACTGGGGCCGGGAGCTGTCGGTCGCCCCGCTCTCGGTGCTCGCCGACCCCGGCCGCCTTGCCTCCATCCTCGACGGGGGGCGGGCGGGGCTTCACGCCGACGCCGCCTACATCTTCCGCAAGCAGTTGGAAGAGGCCGACATCATCCTGCTCGCCAAGGCGGACAAGCTCTCGCAGGGCGAGGCGCAGTCCCTGCTCGGGAGGACGCGCGCGGCGTTCCCCCTCGCCCGGGTGTCGCCGGTGAGCGCCGCCACCGGCGCCGGCGTGGACGCATGGCTGGACCAGGCGCTCGGCGGGCATTCGCCGGCCGGGGCACACATCGCCGAAGTCGATTACGACCTGTACGCGCACGGCGAGGCCGTCCTCGGATGGCTCAACGGCACGGTGGAGCTGAAAGGCGGCGACGGCGACTGGAACGCCTTCTCACGCCGCCTCCTCGAAGCCTTGGCGCGGCGTCTGGACGAAGCCGGTTACGCGGTCGGCCATGTGAAGACGCTCTTGGAGCGCGAGGGTGGCGACGGGCTGCAAGTCGCCGGCAACCTGACCGGGAAGGGAGACACCCTGTCCCTGCGCGGGGACGCCGGCTCGGGCGGGACGGCGAAACTCACGGTCAACGCCCGCGTGGAGACGTCGCCGGAAAAACTCGACGCCTTGGTGCGCGAAGCTTTGCAGGAGTGCCGGGCGGGCGGCTTCGACGGCGAAGTCAAAGCATGGCGTTGCTTGCAACCGGGCCGCCCCAACCCGACGCACCGCTTCACCCAGGTCGTCGCCGCGCCGTAGGATATTCGATGATGACCCGATGACGGCCGAGACGCCCCGGCGCGGCGGCCTGCGCCGGCGCTTCCCGCCGCTTGGCGAACCCGAAGCCCGAAGTGCGAAGTGCGAAGCCCGAAGTGCGAATTATGTTGATTCGTCTCGGCCCATGCACGAAACTATGCACGTCGCTTTGTCACATGGGAGGGACGGCATGAACGAATGGTTTCGGGTGTTTCGCGCGTTTTCCGACGCGAACCGGGTGCGCATCTTGGAGTTGCTTTGCCAAGGGGAGCAATGCGGCTGCGTGTTGCTCGACGAGCTGAAGATCGGACAGCCGACGCTTTCCCACCACATGAAGATACTCACCCAGTCGGGGATCGTGAAAAGCCGCAGGGAGGGGCGCTGGCACTACTACGCCATCGACGGCGAGGGGTGCGAGCATGGGCGGAAGTTGCTCGCCGGCTTGGCGCAAGGGGAGTTGCCGTCGCCGTTGCGCACGGCGCTGGCGCTCCGGCGCGCCTTCCAGGTCGTGGCGGGGTTTTTCGCGGGCGGTCGCGGCGAGGCGGCGACGCCTCCGCCATGCCGCGTCCCCGGCTGCATGCCCTGAAGCGCCGCTCCCGCGGGCGCAGGGGCGGTTGGCCGCCAGCCCCTTCGCCGGACGGACGCATCGGACTCATTTCCCGATGATCTTGCGCAATTCCTCGCGCGGGACGTCGATCTGGAAGAACAGCTTGACGAAGGCCGCAGCCTCCTTTTCGATGTCCTTGGGATACGCCTGCGGATACAGGCGGTTGGTGAGCCATTGCAACCCCAGGAGCCCCATGTGCGACGGCGGGCCGTCGAACCAGTTGACGGGGACCCGGGGCGCCAGGTAGACCCGTTTCGACTTCACCGCCCGGATGCCCGCCCAGCGCGCGTCGCGGTAGACGTCCTGCGCAAACGCCGCGTCCAGCGTCAGGATCACCTCCGGGTTGATGAGCAGCACCTGCTCTATGTTCATCTTCTCCATGCCGGTGAACACCTTCGAGACGCACGGAACCGGGTTGACGCCCCCCGCCAGAGGGATCATCCGGGCGTGGTGCGACTCCTGGCACGCGGAGGTCAGGCCGCCCGTCCGCGTGTTGTAGACCGTGACCCGCTTGGACGCCGGGATTTTCGCGACGGCCGCCTTCACCTCCGCCAAGGTTTTCCGGGCGTATCCCGACAACTCCCCGGCGCGCTTCTCCCTGCCGAGGAGCTTGCCCAGGAAGTCGAAGGTGTCGGCGTACTGCTCCACGCTGTCGGCCTCGACCGCGACCACCGGGATGCCCAGCCTCTCGAAGCTCGCGGCGGTCTTTTGGTTGTAAGAGCCGTCGTCGCCCCAGACGATCAGGACGTCGGGCTTGACCTTGAGGAGCAGCTCCTGGTTCAGGTTCAAGCCCTCCCCCGAAGAGCCGCCCAGCGCCGGGAGGTCTTGGAAGGACTTTTTGAAGAACGGCTTCTGCTCCTCCTGCAACGCCCTCGGTATGCCCACCATGAGGTCGGGGTCGATGGAGTAGAGCATCAGCATCACGGACGGGCTGATGGTGTACACGCGGGTGATCTTGTCGGGCACCGTCACCTTGCGGCCGTACATGTCGGTGATTTCCCGCGCCTGGAGCGGCGCGGACATGAGCGCCGCCGCCAGGAACGCCAGCGGCAAGCCGGAGACGATGGTCTTGACGCGCCTGCTCATAACACCCCCTCCCCCTGTTGCAAGGCGTCGGAAGGGTGCCAGACGCCCCTGCCGCGCCCCGTCTGCCGGTGCGGGCGGTCATCGTCGCCGCGTCCCGTCCGCCCGCGCCCCCTGCCGGCCGTCGCGGCGGACGGGACGTCGCCGTCCCGCCTGGGCCCGTACAGTTTTTGCAGGTTCAAGTCCGGGGGGATCAGCGAGATGCCGTACTCGTCCGCGAAGCGGCCGGCCATGCGGTGGATGGCGCGGCCCTGCACCTGGAGCGCCGGGGTCATGCACCGGCACAGGTAGATGCCGACGCGCGTCCGGGTGGCGTCCAGGAACAGCTTGTTGCTGCGGAACTGCTCCTTGCCCGTGAGCGCGCTCAGGCGGCAGTAGAGCTCGGTCTTGAAGGCGTTGACCGCCCTGTTCCTGCGCCCGAACAGCTCGTAGTAGTCGGCCTTGATCTTCCAGAAATCGTAACGCATGAAGGCGATGCGGCGGCGGCAGCGGAACCAGAAGTCCACCGGCTCCGCGTGGCGCTGATGGCGGAGCATGGCTTGGAAGAACGCCTTGACCGCCGCCGGCGGCAGCAGGTGCTCCAACGGGTCGGGGACTTCGGGCTCCCCTTCGTAGACGTAGCTCCCTATGCGCAGGAGCGCCGTCTCCCTGGCCGACGGGGGCGTCGCGTCCGCCGCCAGGCTGCTCGCGAGCAGTTGCGCCTCCACGAGCGGGAGGCAGAGCAGCCATTCCGCCAAGGAGGCGTGCCCGAACCTGAGCCCGAGGACGACCGCCCCGTGCAGCAACCGCATGTGCGGCGCCTTGCCGATGCCCGCCGCCAGCACCGCCAGCCGCCCCTCCCGCTGCTCCTCCGCCATGCCGCACGCCAGGTTCCAATACGCGGAAGGGAAGGGGCAGCGGCCCGAGACCAGCGGCGACAGCGTCATGCGCGCCCGCAAGGTCTCCCCTTGCAGGAGCAGCGCATACGCCAGGTGGTTTTCCGCCGTGGCGCGGTTCATCCCCGTCGATGCGGCCGACGAGCGCTCGAAGTGCTCGGCCGCTTGCGCGAAGTCGCCCGCGTCCAAGGCGGCGCAACCTTGTATGAACGCGCCTTCGACCGCGCCGCCGGATGTGGATTCGTCATAGACCCGCCCCTCCGGGGGCATGGCCGCCGCAAGCGAGACATCGACGCCCAGGCGTTTTTCCAAGATCGCGCCGACGTGCTCCCGGTGCGTTTCGACGTATCGGCGCATCGCCTCCCAGGAGCCTTTGCGGAGGACGCTGCGGAAGGTGATGTCCGTGGCGATGGTGGGACGGCGGTTGTCGGGCGCCGCCGGGAGCGGATGCCCGGCGGGAGCGCCGCCGAATTCGGCGAACGTGTCTGCCGTTGCTGCCAGTTCGGTTGCCATGAGAAGCCTCCATTAAAGAATGACGAGTGTATTCATTATCATTCTGTTGGAACTTATGCAAGACAAATGTTCGCGAAAATGACGAAAGTACGGAAAAAACACCATCGGGCGCAAGTCAACGGAAGCGGTGGATCACGCCGAAGCCCCCCTGGTTGTAAAGGTTGCGGGCGAAACACTCCATGCACACGTCCGCGCCGAACACCATATGGACGAACATGCTGTGGTTGCCCGCCGCGACGCTCTTGCCGGGAAAGTCGTCGCCCAGGGCATGGGCGGGAAAGTCCAAGAAATAGCCGGAAAACGGCAAGTCCTTCTTCTCGTCGGTCTCGTCCAGGTAGTTGTAGCCGCTCGGATAGGCGAACACCTGGTGCCGCCCGGTCGAGAGCGTGAGGTAGAAGCCGTCGCCCGGCTCGTAGTAGTGCCAGCCGGTCTGGTTGGCGCAAGGGGTGAACGGCAGGAGGAAGTCGTTCATGCCCACCCCCTCCGCGACGATGAGCGCGACCTTCTTCCCCGCCGCCGCGCCGGAGAGGACCAAACCTCGTATGTCGAGGAGCGACGGCGCCGCGCCCAGACGGGTCGAAAGCGGGATGCGGAAGCCCCGGCCCGGAACCCGTACCGGCCGGCGCATCGGCGTCCCCGTGGTGACGAACGTCCAGCCTTCCTCCGCCAGCAGCAGGTGCTCCGGCACCCGCGCGGGCACGGCCTCGGCGTCCGGGAATGCCGCCAGCCATTCGTCGCGGCCGACGACCCGCTCCACCTTGGCGAGCGACCGCACATGGTCGAGGTCGCGCGGCGTGGCGCGGTGCAGCCCCGCGTAACGCGCCGACCAGTGGCTGGAGATGGCGAGGCCCTCCAGCTTGCCGAGGTCTATCTCCCCTTCGAGCGGGACCATGTCCCCGGTGCCGACGACCACCGGCTCGTAGCCGGACCGGGCGACGAAGCGGTCTATCTCGGCGAACAGCTCCTCCATCATCCCCTTGCGCTGCACGTCCGTCATCGGCGTGTATCGTCCGGCGAAATACTGGTGCCCGTAGACCACGCAGGCCAGTTGCGGCTCGTAGGCGGCCACAAGGTCCAGGGCGCTGTCGGTCACCCAGCGGTTGCTCCGCGGGTCGGAGTCGCCGGGATAGGGGTGCCGCCGCAAAACGTCGCGCAGCGTCGCCGTCTGCGGCGCTTGCACGCGCGGGTCGTCGTCCTTGACCTTCTTCCCGGTGCGCAGATCCAAGAGGTTCTGCCACTCCCTCGCATCGACGATGGCCAGGCTCATGCCGTCGCCTCGCTTTCCGCGGCGCAGGCCGCCGTGGCGCGGTCCGCCGTCGGGGCGTATTCCCCGCACATGCGGATGGCGCGCCCGCACCGGGGGCAGCGGTTCCCGGTGCAATGGAAGCCTTCCAGCTTGTCGCCGCCGCAGCCGAGGCTCAGGCGTTCGACGACCTCCATCCCGCACTCCGGGCAGACGGTGTTCACCCACTCGGAGCCGACGAAGTTGTGGAAATAGACGTAGCGCAGCTTCTTGCGCGCCGCCTCCAGCTTCCGGCTGATGGCGTCGATGCTCGGGTATGCGTGATCCTTCATCTCGTATTCCGGGAGCAGCCGGAACACATGCCAGGGGATCTCCGGGTCGATGCCGGCCAGGTAGTCCGCCATGTCGTCCAGGTCGCCGTCGTTGACCCCTTGGATGACGGGCGTCGTCACCTCGACGTGGCGCCGTCGGGCGAGCGTGCGGAGGTTGCGCAATATGGGCCCCACGTCCCGGACGCCGATGTACTCCCCGTAGAAGGACGATGTGAACCCCTTGAGCCCGACGTTGAGGAAGTCGAATATCCCCGCCAACGCCTCGGTGGACTCCTCCGTGCCGTAGGCGTTGGTCAGGCAGCCCATCGGGAGCCCCGCCCGCGTCGCCTCCTCGCGCAGCCGCAAAAGGCCGGGGATGGAGACGGTCGGCTCGTTCACGTTGAACACGATGTTGCGGCAGTCGAGCTTGAGCGCCATCGCGACCAGCTCCTCCGGGGTCATCGCGTGGATGTGGGTGCCGTCGTCCGCGCCCGCCGCCGGATCCGCCAGCGCCACGTAGGCGTTGGAGCAATAACGGCAGTTGAAGTTGCAGCCGCGCGTGCCGATGGTGAGCGTCCTCGCCCCGGGCCAGGCGTGGTAGAACGGCAACGCCTCCATGCGCGAGGATGTGTAAGACCAGCGGTCGGGGAAGCGCTCCACGACCTTGCCGCCGACGGCATGGTACATCCGGCAGACGCCGAAAGACTCCTCGCCGAGTTTGCAACGCCATTCACAGTATGTGCATTCCATAGACGCCTCGCTTGCAGAAAAATTTTACAAAGGGTGTTTATACATTACATGGTTATGAATTACAATAACGGCTTTCGTTGTTCTTTTCGTCGTTCTTTGCGCCAAACTTCCGTTGCGCGGGCGGCGGATCGCCGCCGGAAAGGGGGATCAGGTGATGAAATCGGGGAGATGGGCCGGGGCGGGCGCCATGGCGTCGCGGCGGGCGTGGTTGTTCGCGGTCGCGGCGCTCCTGGCGTCGCTGCTGGCGGGGGCTTGCGGCAAACGCGCCGCCGTCGCGACCGGGGGCGCCGCCGCATGGAGGTTCGCCGTGGTCTGCGACACGCAGGGGAACCCCAGGGATGGGACGGTGGTGAACGAGGCGGTGGCGCGGACGATCGCCGAGGACATCGTCCGCGAGCGCGTCGATTTCGTGCTGATGGGCGGCGACCTGGTGAACGGCTGGTTCCGCAACGGCGGGGTCTCCTTCCCGGAGCAATACGCCATTTGGAAGAGGGCGATGGCGCCGCTCCTGCAAGGCGGCGTCCGCATCTTCCCCGTCCGGGGGAACCACGACCATGGCCCGGAGCGCACGGTGCTGCCGCCCCTGCCTGCGCAACACGAGCCCGCGCCCGGCGACCTGGAGCGCCTCGAGAAAGCCTATCGCGAGGCGGTGACGGGCGGCTTGCCGGGGAACGGGCCCGCCGGGGCGAAGGGGTTGACCTACGGCTTCGTCCACAAGAACGCCCTCGTCGTGGCGCTGGACGAGTACGCGGGGGGCGAGCACCGCGTCCCGCAGGCGTGGCTCGACGCGCAGCTCGCCCGCGCGGACGGCCGCCACGTGTTCGCCTACGGCCACGAACCGGCGTTCGAGACCATCCACAAGGACAACCTCGCGGCTTTCCCCGAGGCGCGCGACAGGTTCTGGGACAGCCTGGGGGCGGCGGGGGCGCGCGTCTATTTCTGCGGCCACGACCACATCTACAACCGCGCCGCCGTCGCCGACCGCCAGGGGCGGGAGATACGCCAGGTCATCGCGGGGACCGGGGGCGGCGCGCTCAAGTCCTGGCCGGGGAGCTATCCCGACCCGCGCGTGCGCGGCGAGGGCCATAGCGAGCGGCACCACGGCTATCTGCTGGTCACCGTCGATGGTCCGCGCGCCACGGTGGAGTGGCGGGCCATCGTCGATCCCGGCGGCCCCGGCGGCGAGGTCTCATGGCAGGTGCCGGACTCCTTCTCCTACGACCTCCGGGCGCCGCAGGCGGCTGCGCAAGCCGTGGCGGAGTAGGCCGCCAAACACCACACCGTCGTCACGTCGTGACATGCTTTAGTTTTGTCGCTGTCGTTTGAATTTGACATATTCAGCGCACAGGAGTAAGAAATAGGCGCAATTTGTCAATTTTCCGGCTGGCCCTGCGGCGTCACGCGGGGGCTCGCCTGGGGTTTTGGAGGAAGTGAAAGTATGTCTGGGATGGATGTTCGTAAAGCCAGTCCGTTCGCCTGCCGCGCAGCGGCGTCGCGCGTCCTGCGCTGTCTGTTGCAACCGGTTTCGTCAACCGCCAAGCGGATGCTTCCGCTCGTCGCCGCCGCCATGTTCGCGGCGTTTTTGCCACCGTCGCCCTCGCCCGCGCAAGATGCGTCGGGGGGGGGGCTGCACGGCACCGTGACCGACCCCTCGGGCGCGGCCGTCCCCGGCGCCTCCGTCGAGGCGCTCAACGTCGTCACGCAGATACGCCGCCTCACGCAGACCGATGCGGAGGGGCGGTTCGCCATCCCCGCCATCCCCGTCGGGACGTACCAGGTCACCACCCGCGCCCAAGGCTTCAGCGCCAAGGTCACGAGCGACGTCGAGGTCGCCGCCGGGAAGCCGCAGACGCTCGACGTCCGGCTCGCCATCCGCTCGGTGGGGACGGAGGTCAACGTGCAGGCCACCATCGCCA
The DNA here is from genome assembly GCA_031271905.1 of Acidobacteriota bacterium. Lineage (GTDB taxonomy): Bacteria > Acidobacteriota > UBA6911 > UBA6911 > UBA6911 > UBA6911. Next base: position 32,637 of record JAISUT010000048.1, on the reverse strand, counting down.
ACATCCCCGACACCGACATCAACATCGGCCCGCTGCCGGGCAAGAAGCTCTCCGACCTGCCCTTCTCGGTCACCGTGCTCCCCGCCGAGCTGATCGAGAACCAGCAGGCCACGAGCCTCAGGGAATTGATCAAGTACATGCCCTCGGTGCAGATCGAGGAGCGGGGCGGCTCGGACGTGGGACGCCCGCAGACGCGCGGCTTCGAGGGGGACGTCGTCGCCAACGCCCGTTTCGACGGCATGAACATCGTCGCCACCACGGCGCACCCGATGGAGATGTTCGACCGCCTGGAGGTGCTCAACGGGCTTTCCGGCAGCTTGAACGGTCCGGCGCAGCCGGCGGGCTCGTTCAACTTCATCGTCAAGCGCCCCACCGACGTGCCATTGCGCCAGGTGACGGTCAAATACGACAACCAGAACAGCCCGTCGGTCATCGGCGACTTCGGCGGGAAGTTCGGCAAGGACAAGCAATTCGGCTACAGGCTGGTGGCGCTCTACGGCGACGGCGAAGGGTTCGTGGACGGCAGCGACCTGCGGCGCGGCCTGGCGAGCCTCGCCTTCGACTGGCGCTTCCTCAAGCACACGGTCGCCGAGGTCAACTTCAGCTACTACGCCTTTGAGAAGATGGGCTTCCCGGGCGGCTTCTCCTTCGGCGGCGTCAATGCGGCGACCGGGGAGCGCATCGCCCTTCCCGAAGCGTTCGACGCCTCGACCCCCGGCTACGGGCAGAAGTGGGGCGGGTCGGAGCTCTACACGCATACGGAGAGCGGGCGCGTCCGCCACGACTTCAACCAGAACTGGCACCTGACGGCGGGCGTCTTGAACCAGAGCGCCGAGCGCGGCTTCACCACCCCGACCCTGGCGTTGACCAACAATGCGGGCGGGTACCGGGGCACGGTCAGCGTCGGCCTCGCCGGACGGCACGAGGCCACCAGCAACATCGCCTACGTCAACGGCGCGTTCGCCACGGGCGATGTCAAGCATGAGATCTCCGCCGGGACCAACGGCTTCGTCTGGCGCACCTTCGGCGCCTCGGCCAGCCGCCAGATCGTGTTGGGGACGGGCAACATCAACACCCCCACCGTGTTCGACCGCCCAGACCTTTCCGTGCCCGCCGGGAGTTCCGTCGCCAAGAGCGGCGACACCGTCCGGCAGGCGTTGTCGTTCAGCGACACCATCACGTTCAACGACCAGTGGAGCGCCCTGCTCTCCATCAACCACAGTTGGCTCTCCTCGCACAGTTTCGATGCGTCGGGGAACAGCCGGAGCACCTACTCCGACAACGGCATGGGCTATGGCGCGAGCCTGATGTACAAGCCCGTGAAGAACATCACGGTCTATTACACCTACGCCGACACCTTGGAGGCGGGGAAGTCCGCGCCCACCACGGCGCAGAACCCGCTCATCCAGAACCCCGGGGAGATACTCCCCCCCTATCGCAGCAACTCGCACGAGGCGGGGATCAAGGCGGAGCTTTCGTCGCGCGCCAGCTTCACGCTCGCCGGGTTCCGCATCGAACGCCCCTTCGCCTACACCGACCCTGCCGACAACGTGTTCAAGCAGGCCGGCACCCAGCGCAACTTCGGGTTGGAGATCATGGCGACCGGCGACATCTTCGACGACCTGACCGCCTACGGCGGCATCACGCTGCTCGACCCGAGGCTGAAGGACACGGGGATCGTGGCCACCAGCAACAAATGGGTGGTCGGCGCGCCCAAGGTCCAGGCCAACCTGCTGCTGGAATACCGCCTGCACCAGATCCCCGGGCTTTCGCTCAACATGAACTGGCACCACACCGGCAAGCGCGCCGCCAACGACTTCAACACGATGTACGCCGCCGGCTATCACACGGTGGACCTCGGCGCGCGCTTCACCACCAGGCTCGAGGAGCGGTTCCCGATCACCTGGCGTTTCGAGGTGGACAACGTGGGCAACAGCTTCTACTGGGCGTCGATCTTCCCGGGCAGCACGGACGGGACGGGTAGCACCGCGTCCGCGTTCCTCGGCCCCACGCGCACGTTCATGGCGTCGATGCAGGTCGGCTTCTAGCCAGCCGGGATCCCGCCAGCCGTTTTAATTGTCAGCCGCCGGCCGCCGGTCGCGCTAAAATAGGGGCGAACCGACGGCTGACGGCAGGTTGCCGGGGCACTGACTTTTGGGAGCCTCTAAAAAGCTCGCAGACAAGGCGCAGCGCAGCGTCCGGGGTTTTTAGAGGCTCCCTTTGCAGGGTCGTCGCGGACGGCCCGATGGGGGAAGCTATGGAATCGTTGGTCAACTGGGAAGCCATCCACAAACTGTCCATGCCGCCCATGATGCGGGAGGGGGCGCGCCACAAGCCCGACGCCGAGGGGGAGCAACGCTTCGCCGACTTTTACAACCGGATGGCGGCCATGGAGACGGCATACACCCCGAACCAGGTGAACGCCCTGCCGCTCCTGCCCGAGGACACGCTGCTCGACATGGGTTGCGGCCCGGGCCGCCTTTCCGTGCCGCTGGCGGCGCGTGTCAAAAGCGTCACGGCTCTGGACGTGTCCGACGCCGTGTTGCGCCACTGCGAGGCGAACGCCAAGGCCGCGGGTGCGGGGAACCTCCTCACCAAGAAGCTGGACTTCCACGACGCCGTCGCCGGGGGGAACGTGGAGAAGCACGACGTGGTGATCTGCTCGCGCTCGGTCGCCTTGGGCGACCTGCGCAAGCTCTCGACTTTCGCCAAGCGCATGGCGGCGGTGGTCACCTTCGCCAACGCCCCGACGATCCCGCACCTGCTGTCGGGCGTGTTCAAGGACGCGAGCGCGGAGCCCCGGCCGCCTTTCATGCAGCACGGCATCGACCGGAAGGTCAACTACAACGTGCTGTTCAACATCGCCTACGACCTGGGGTACGAGCCCAACGTCCGCGTCGTGGAGGACGGCTTCTCCAAAACCTACGCCTCGCGGGAAGAGGCCGAGGCGGACATCGTCACGCTCGGCAAGGTGGACGCGGACAAGGCGGACGTGTTCAAAAAGAACCTCGCCCCGTTTCTGCGCGCGAACGACGCGGGCGGCGTGACGTTTTTCATGGAGACGCGCTCTGCCGTCATCTGGTGGATGATCGACAACAAGAAGTTCTTCTAAAATTCTTCAATCTTTCAGGGAAAGGCACTGTGCCATGGGAACGCGCCGCGTGGTTTGCAAACTGACGGTCCCCGTCCTCGCCATCCTGCTCGCGTCCGCCTGCAACAAAGGCGGCGGCGAAGGGGACTCGGCGGGGGCGTTCGCCCCGGGCGGGGTCGTGCTGGAGGAGCCGTCTTGGGCGCAGGGCGTCGCCGTCGCCTACGGCGGCGAGGACCTGGACACGTCCGTCCCCGGCAGCTACGGCTACTACACGGAGGACGGCGACGTCGCCACCGTCTACGACGCCGACGGGCTGCCGTTCACCTTCAAGAAGGGGAGCGTGAAGCGGATCGTCAACCTCTGGCCCGCCAACACGTCGGGGATATTGGCGCTGGGCGCGGAGAAGTTCTTCGTCGCCAAGCTGGGCGGGATGACCACGCCCTGGCAGGAGGCGATGTTCCCCGCCTACGCCGCCCTGACGGCGCAGGTGGGGCCGCAGGCGGGCCCGGCCAACGCGGAGGCGTTGATGGCGCTGGAGCCGGACCTTGTCATCGGGCATCCTTCGAGCATCGCCAACCTGCGCGGCATCGAATACCGCGGCAAGAAGCTCCCCGTCGTCAACGTCAATTTCAAGACCTACCAGGAGATGAAAGTCACCTACCGCGTGATCGGCAAGATCCTGGGCGGCAAGGTCGAGGAGAACGCGGAGGCGTGGGGGCGGGCGCTGCAAGCCAACATCGACCGCATCGCCAAGGGCTTGGCGAAGACTTCCGTGCGCCCCGTGGTCTATTACAGCGCCGGGGGGATGGGGGGCCTCGGCTCCACCATGCCGTCCTCGCAAGGCTCCGTCGTCATGAACGAGTGGACCGGCTACGCCGGGGGCAAATACTGGCCGGAGCTGATGCGCGTGTTGCGGCAGGAGGACATCGTGGACGTCGCCGGGCAGACCGGCGTGAACATGGAGCTGGTCTTGAAGTACCCGCCGCAGAAGGTGTTCATCGGCGGCGGGCGGCGCGCGGCGCTGGACGCCGTCCTCGCCGACAGGGACGGCGCCAGCAACCCCTGGGCGGGCATCCTCGCCGACCTGGGGCCGGACAACGTCAAGTACATGCCCTACGCCCTGTTCGACTGGGGGCGGTTCGGCGCGGAAAGCGTCTTGCAGATACTCTGGGCGGCGGCGAACATCCACCCCGAAGTCTTCGCCGACCCGTCAAGCCCGGATTACATCGACATGCGTAAAGAGACGAAGGCGTTTTACACGGACTTCGCGGGGTATCCGGTCACGGACGCGGAGGTGGACGCCATCTTGGACGGCAGGCCGCCGGCGTCCGTCGGGACGGTCTATCCCCCCGCCCCGCCGGTGCAGGCCCCCCCTCGGCGTCCGGCGCGCTGACCCACAAGGGGATCCCATGCGGCGCGACATGAAGGGTTCGCAATCCGGGGAGTATGCGTGGAGGCTCGTCCTCCTGGGGGCGGCGGTGCTCACCTGCGCCGTCTTCGTGCTGTCCGTCTCCATCGGGATCTACCGCGTCCCCTTCGGCAACGTGGTCAAGATCGTCTTCGCGGAGGTCGCCGACGCGCTCCCGTTCGGCATGTTCCCCGTCGAGAGGAGCTGGTCGAGCGCGGAAGGCATCGCCGTCGTCGCCATCCGCCTGCCCCGGACGCTGGCGGCGCTGCTCATAGGGAGCGCGCTCTCCGTCGCGGGCGCGGCATACCAGAGCATGTTCAAGAACCCGATGGTCTCGCCCGACATCCTGGGCGTATCGTCGGGGGCGACCGTGGGGGCGGCGCTCGCCATCCTGGTCAGCGCGAACATCGTCTGGGTGGAGCTGGGGGCGTTCGCGGGCGGGGTCGCCGCCGTGATGCTGACGACGCTCATCCCCAAGCTGATACGCAACCACTCCATCGTCATACTGGTCTTGGCGGGAATCATCGTCGGCGGGCTCTCCTCCTCCGTCATGAGCGTCATCCGCATGGTCGCCGACCCGGCGACCACCTTGGCCGACATCACCTATTGGACGATGGGCTCGCTGGCGCGCGTGAAGATGCGGGAGGTCGGCGCGGTCGGGCCGGTCATCGTCCTGGGCGTGGCGGCGCTGCTGTTGTTCCGCTACCGGCTCAACGTGCTCTCGCTCGGCGATGCCGAGGCCAAGAGCCTGGGGGTGAACGTGGGGCGCATGCGCGTCGCGGTGATCCTCGCCTCGACGCTCCTGACCGCCTCCTCGGTCAGCATCGCGGGCACCATCGGCTGGGTGGGGCTGGTCATCCCGCACATCTCGCGCATGATCGTCGGCCCGGACAACAAGAGGATGCTGCCGCTGGCGACCTTCACCGGCGGCATCTTCATGATGGTCATCGACATCTTGGCGAGGACCCTGGCCGCCACCGACATCCCCATCAGCGTCCTGACCGGCATCATCGGCACGCCGTTCTTCTTCTTCATCCTCCTGAAGCAGCGGAGGAGCCTGTGGTGAACGCCGTGCTGAAAGTCGCCGACCTCGGCTTCAACTATTTCAAGGGCCCGACGATATTCAGCGGGGTGGGCTTCGAGCTGCGGGCGGGCGGCGTCCTCACCATCCTGGGGGCCAACGGCGCGGGCAAGAGCACGCTGCTGAACTGCATCGCGGGGCTGGCCCGCCCGAAGGCGGGCGCGGTCTACCTCGGCGGCAGGGACAGCGCGGAGATGTCGTTCCGGGAGGTGGCGACCTTCATCGGCTACGTGCCGCAGACGCACAACCCTGCCTACGCCTACCCGGTGCGCGAGTACGTGGTCATGGGCAGGACGCCGTACATCGGCGCGTTCGGCTCGCCCCGCGCCGGGGACTACGCCGTCGCCGAGGACGCGCTGGCGCGCCTGGGCGTGGCGCACATCATGGACAAGCCCTACACCGAGATCAGCGGCGGCGAGCGGCAACTGGCCACCATCGCCCGCGCCATCGCCCAGGAGCCGAAGATACTCCTGCTGGACGAGCCGACGGCGCACCTGGACTACGGCAACCAGATGCGGGCGATCCGCCTGATCCGGTCGCTGGCGGAAGAAGGCTACGCGGTCGTCCTCACGACGCACGTCCCCGACCACCCGCTGTTCCTGGGGGGCGAGGTCGCCGTGTTCACCCGCGACAAGGCGGTGGTCGTCGGCGCGGCCGAGGCCGTCCTCACCGACGAGCTGCTCACCTCGCTTTACGGCGTCCCCGTGAAAACCGTGCATGTGGACGGGCGGCGCGTCTGCTACGCGCAGTGAGCCCGACCTGGCGCTTTCCGGCCGTTTTAAGTGGAAGGCGCGTGACTGCCGCCGGCGGGGTCAGCGGCGGCGTTGGTAGCGGTTGACCGCCGCGTTGTGCTCGCCGAGGGTGCGCGAGAACTGGTGCGTGCCGTCGTTCTTGGAGACGTAGTAGAGGTAGTCGGTGCGGGCGGGGGCGAGCGCCGCCTCGATCGACGCCGCGCCCGGGTTGCAGATCGGCCCCGGCGGCAGGCCGCGGTGGATGTACGAGTTGTACGACGAGGGCATCTGCAAGTCCGACTTGCGGATGTTGCCGTCCCAGGTGCCCGCCAGCTTCATGGCGTAGATGATGGTGGCGTCGCAGCCGAGGGCGATGTTGCGGTCGAGGCGGTTGACCAGCACGGAGGAGACCAACGCCCGCTCCTCGGACGCCTTCGCCTCCTTTTCGATCAGCGACGCCAGCGTGACGACGCGCGACACCGTCCAGCCGTCCGGCAACGGCGTCCTTGCCGCTATGGCGTCCATCTGCTCGCGGAACTGCCGGACCATGGCGTGGACGACCTCGTCCTCGTCGTCCAAGTGCCCGAAGCGGTAGGTCTGCGGGAAGAGGAAGCCTTCGAGGTCGCGCGCCGCCGGGGCGATGTCCCGGACCCACTCGGTGCGCGTGAGCGACTCTTGCAACCTTTCGATGTCGCCAAAGCCGTTGCGCGCCAGGAGCCCGACGGTCTCCTCCGCCGTCAACCCCTCGGGGATCGTGATGGCGCGGTAGTAGGTGTCGCCGCGGGTGATCCTGTCGGCGACGTCGATGGGGCTGTCCGCGCCGGTGAAGCGGTATTCGCCCGCCTTGATGGCGCGGTCCGCGTTGCGGTAGCGGAGCCAGAGGATGAACGGCAGCCGCGTGTGAAGGGCGCCGCCCGCCCGGAGCCGCTCGGCGGCGTCCCGCGCCCCGGCCCCCGGCGGGATGGTGACAAACGTCTCCGTCTCTTCGCCCCCGCCGTCGCTCTGGTAGGGCTGGTGGAGCTCGACCAGGAACAGGCCGCCGAAGACCGCGAGCGCGGCCAGCAGAGCCAGGCAGATCAACAACAGTCGGCGCCCCATGTTACACCCCGTCTTACACCCCAGCGGTGCGATGGTCTTCCAAACGCCTCTCCAATATCAATGCCGCCGCCAAGGAGTCCACGGTGCGGTAGCGCTTCTTTTGCCGGGGCGACATCTCCCGCCATATCTCCATCGCCTCGACGGTGGAGAGGCGTTCGTCCGTCTCTGAGACCGGCAACCCCAGCGCGCCCGCGAGCGAGCGCGACACCTTCTCCATCGCCTGCGCCGCGTCCCCGCGCGAGCCGTCCATGCCGAAGGGCATCCCCAGCACCAGCTCGACGGCCTCCAACCGCCCGGCCAGCTCCCGCATCCGCCGGAGGAAGTCCTTCCTGCCGCGGTTGGGCAGGGAGGGGAGCGGCGACACGGTCAGGCGCAACGGGTCGCTGTGCGCCAACCCGATGTTCGCCTTCCCGTAATCCACCGCGAGGATGCGCCCCTGCATGTCGAGCCTATGGTTGGTCCACGGACTCTTTGAAGTCGCAGTCCTCGTTGTTGCAATAGCGCACCGTGCCGTCGCGCTTGGTGGTCTTCTGGATGGTGAACTTCGCGCCGCACAGCGGGCAAGGCTCGGGGACGGGCAGGTTCCACAGCACGAAGTCGCAGTCGGGGTAGTTCGAGCAGCCGTAGAACACCTTCCCCCGGCGCGACTTGCGCTCCACGATCTCCCCCGTGCAGCCTTCCTTCGGGCAGCGCACGTCGGTGCCCTTATGCTTGATGTACTTGCAGTCGGGGTAGTTCGAGCAGGCGGTGAACTCGCCGAAGCGCCCGTGCTTGATGACGAGGTTCTTGCCGCAGGCGGGGCAGGCCTCCTCCAATGGGATGTCCTGCTTGACGGTGACGCTCTCGGCCGACTTGACGATCTTCTTGGTGTTCTTGCATTCCGGGTAGCCGGAGCACGCCATGAACTCGCCGAAGCGCCCGCGCTTGAGGACCATCGGCTTGCCGCACTTCTCGCACGCGATCTCCTCGATCTCCGGCGCGCCCGCGCCCTCCCCGTCCGCGCCGGACGTCCCGATCTCCCGCGTGTTCTTGCATTCGGGATAGTTCGCGCACGCCATGAACTTGCCGAAGCGGCCCCACTTGATGACCATCTTCCCGCCGCACTTTTCGCAGACCTCGTCGGTCTCCTCCACCTCGTCTTTGAGCCCCGGGGCGCCCTGTGCCTTGTCCAGATCGCCGGCGAAGCCGGTGTAAAACGTCCCGAGCGCCTTCCCCCGCGCCTCCCTGCCCGACTCGATGCGGTCGAGGTCGTCCTCCATGCGGGCGGTGTATTCGTAGTCGAACAGCTCCTTGAAGTTCTTGACCAGCCATTCGAGCACCGCTTCGCCCGTCGCGGTCGGATAGAACTTGCCCTCGCGCTTGTCCACGTACTCGCGGTTCTGGATGGTGCTCAGGATGGAGGCGTAGGTGCTGGGCCTGCCGATGCCGCGCGACTCCAGCGCCTTGACCAGCGCGGCCTCGTTGTAGCGCGGCGGCGGCTGGGTGAAGTGTTGCGCGGGGGCGAGCGCCTGGAGCGCCAGCTCCTCGCCTTCGTGGAGCTCCGGCAGCGCCGTCTCCTCGTCCGCGTCCTTGGCGCCACCCTTCTCGTCCGGCGCGCCGTCGTCCCTCCCCGCCTTCGACTCCTGGTACACGGCGAGGAAGCCGACGAACTTCATGATGGAGCCGGTGGCGCGGAAATCGACGCGCCCCGCCTTGATGTTGACCTCCGTCTGGTCGAAGACCGCCGGGTTCATCTGCGAGGCGACGAAGCGCGTCCAGATGAGGGCGTAAAGCTTCCAGAGCTCGGGCTCCAGCACGTTTTTCAGGCTCTCGGGCGTGCGCGCCACCGATGTCGGGCGTATCGCCTCGTGCGCCTCCTGCGCCGCCTTGCCCGCCTTGTAATAAATCGGGTGCTTGGGCAGGTAGTCCTCGCCGTACTGGGTGCGGATGAGCTCGCGCACCTCCCCCAAGGCGGTCTCCGAGACGCGGGTGGAGTCGGTGCGCATGTAGGTGATGAGCCCCACCGAGCCTTCCGGGCCGATGTCGATGCCTTCGTAGAGGCGCTGCGCCAGCGCCATCGTCCGCTTGACCGTGTAGTTGAGCCGCCGCGCGGCGTCCTGCTGGAGCTTGCTGGTGATGAAGGGCGGCACCGGGAACTTCTTCTTCTCCCGCCGCCGGATGCTCTCGATGACGAAACGCTCGCCCCGCAACCCCGCGACGACGGCGTCGGAAGTCGCCTGGTCGGCGACCGCCCACTTCTTGCCGTCGAGCTGGCGCGCCCTGGCGGTGAACTCCGGCGGCAGCTTGCCCAGCAACCGCGCGTCCAGCGTCCAGTATTCCTCGGATTGGAACGCCTTGATCTCCTGTTCGCGCTCGACGATCAGCCGCAGCGCCACCGTCTGCACCCGCCCCGCCGAGAGCCCGTAGCGCACCTTTTTCCAAAGCAGTTGGCTGACCTTGTAGCCCACCAGCCGGTCCAGGATGCGGCGCGTGAGCTGCGCATCGACCTTGTTGGCGTTGATCTGCCCCGGGTGCTTGAAGGCGTCCTGGATGGCTGGCTTGGTGATCTCGTGGAAGAGCACGCGGTAGACGTTTTTGGACTTGCCCGCCAGCTCGTCGGACAGGTGCTGGCAGATGGCCTCCCCCTCGCGGTCAGGGTCGGCGGCGAGGTAGATGTCGCTGACGCCTTTGGCGGCGGTCTTCAACTCTTTGATGACCTTGGCTTTGCCGGGGATGACGACGATCTGCGGGGCGAAACCGTCCTCGACGTCCACCCCGAGCTTGCTCTTGGGGAGATCCTTGATGTGGCCGACCGAAGCCTTGACGATGTAATTCCTGCCAAGGTATTTGCCGATCGTCTTCGCCTTGGCCGGGGACTCTACGACTACCAGTGCTTTGCCCATAAAGTGCGCAAATATACCAATCTTGGAAGAAATTCCAAGGGAAAAGTGCCAAAGAAATTCGTAGGCATCATATATCCCATTTATTTCCTTAGCCTTACATAGAGATTGCCGGGGAGCTGCCGGACATGCCCCGAACTTTCCAGCTCCAGCAGCAGGGCGCCCAGGCGCGCGACGTCCGCGTCCCCGCCCGCCGGAAGCCGTGTCAAAAGCTGCTCGAAGTGGGTCGCCTCGTCCTCCCGCAACAGCTCCAGCGCCCGCGCCGCCTCGGGCGGAACCGCGTCCGACTCAGGCACATCGTGCGACAGAGCCTCTTCCTTTAACAATATGTGGCGCCGGACATCTTCCGGCAACTCGTCGGCGACGTCGCGCCAGCATTGCACGAGCTTCGCCCCCTGCTTGATCAGGTAGTTGGGGCCGAGGCTCTGCGGCGCGGTGATGTTGCCGGGGACGGCGAACACCTCCCGGTTCTGCTCTGCGGCGAGGCGCGCCGTGATGAGCGAGCCGCTCCGCTCCCCCGCCTCGACGACCAGGGTGCCGAGCGACAAGCCGCTGACGACGCGGTTGCGCAGGGGGAAGTTGTGCGGGGCGGGGGCGGTTCCCGGCGGGAACTCCGACAGGAGCGCCCCTGTTTGGGCGATCTGCGCGGCGAGGCGCTGGTGCTCCCTCGGATAGATGACGTCGATGCCGCTGCCGAGCACGGCGACGGTCACCCCCCCTTTGTCGAGGCAGCCGCGATGCGCCGCCGCGTCGATGCCGCGCGCCAGCCCCGAGACGACGGCGACGCCGCGCTCGCCCAGCGCCGCGCCGAACTCCTCCGCCACCCGCTGCCCGTAGAGCGTCGGGCGGCGTGTCCCCACGACGGCGACGCGCGGCGGGAGCAGCGCCTCGGGTGCGCCGCGCGCGTAAAGCACCGTCGGTGGGTCGGCGACCTCCCCCAGCAAGCCGGGGTAGCCGGGCGCGCCCGCGAGGAGGATGCGCACCCCTTCGCGTCCCGCCCAGGCGCAGATCTCCTCCGCCCGCGCCTTGAATTCGCGGCGGCGCAGGGGGGTGAGCGCCTTTTGGGGGACGCCCGCCGCCGCCAGCCCCTGTTCCTTCATGGCGAACAATTTCCGTAAGTCGTGTGATTTCCAGAGGCGGATCTGCGTCAGGCTCCCCACCCCCGGCAAGAGCGTGAGCTCGACCGCCAATCTGACCGTCTCTTCGTCCGCGCGGTTCATCATTTTTTATGTGCCAGCCTCCCGATCCGTCCGGCGTCCAGCGGCGTCACGGCGATCCGACGGTGTTTCGCGGATGGCGGGGGCGCCTTTTTCATCCGGTGCGCCGCAACCCGCTGACAGATGGTGACGATCATCGTATAATCACCTTTTTTTTGCCGTGGCTGACGGCCCATGGCGCGCACCCGACGGCGGGCGCCCGGTCGCGGGCCGTCACCTGATATAGTTGCGCGGGAGGTCGGAATATCTCCCGGCGTTTGGTTTTTTTTACGGAAAAATGAAGAAAGGGTTGCATGGCGATTCGAATTTCCCTGGTGCATTTCCTCAACTCGGCGCCGCTGGGCTGGGGGTTCCTCCACGGCCCGTTCCAGGAAGGCTTCGAGGTGATCCCTTCCGCCCCGTCGGTTTGCGCGGATCAATTAGCTAATGGACATGCCGACATCGGTCTGATTCCTAGTGTGGAGGTTCAACGAATTCCGGGGCTCGCCGTCATCCCCGGCATCGCCATCGCCTCGCTGGACAAGGTGCGCAGCCTGCTTTTGATCAAGCCGAAGGGGAGGCCGTGGGACGGGGTGCGCTCCGTGGCGCTGGACACCAGTTCCCGCACGACGGTGGCGCTGACGCGGATATTGCTGGCGGAGCGGATGGGGCTCGCCCCGGAGTTCGTCCCGCACCCGCCGGATCTGCCCCGGATGCTCGGCCGTTGCGACGCGGCGCTGCTGATCGGGGACGCGGCGCTTCAGGTGCGGATGGAGGACTACGACACCATCGACCTGGTGGAGGCGTGGGTCGGGTGGCAGAAGAAGCCGTTCGTCTGCGCCGTATGGGCGGGCCGCAAGGGGGTGGAATACCCGGAGGGCATGGTCGCGACCTTCCACGCCGCGCGCGACTGGGGCCTGCGCCGCATCCCGGAGATCTGCGCAGCGTACGCCCGGTCGCTGAACCTCCCGGCGGATTTCCTGCGGGGCTACCTGGAGCGCAACATCGACTTCGACCTCGGCGCGGAGCACCTGGACGGCTTGCGGGAGTTCCACCGCCTCGCCGCCAAGCACGGCCTGACCCCCGGGTTCCGCCGTTGCGAGTTCATGGGCTAGGCGACGCCCGCGTCGCCCGTCGCGGCGGGTGGCGGGGAAGGGGCGCGACGGCGGGCGGGGGATGCTCCGCGCGGGGTCCCGAAGTGCTTTAAGTTCTCGCCAAAGCGGTGAGAAAAAGTTAGACTATGCGGCGTCTAACTTTTATTGGATGCGTGGTCTTTATTCATGGGTTTGCCAAAGGAGGGGGCATGGGAAAGCAATCGGCGGTAAGGGGTCTTTTCACACTGGCGCTCGTCGGGGCGCTGATCGTCTGCTTCGCCGCAAACGGCTTTGCCGAGGACGAGATCGCGGGGACCACCGAGGTCACCGCCTATTACCAGCAGTATCGCGACTTCAGCTTCAAGACCGGGGAATCCTCGCTCGACTTCGCCCCCGGCAAGCTGGGGGGCGTGGGCTTTTCCGTGGCGCGCAACCTAGCGGACTGGTTCGCCCTCTGGACGCAGTTGACCGTCTACGGGAACCATAAGCAGGTGACGGACTACAGCTATTACGGCGTCCAGTACGAGAACAGCGTCCGCCTCATCAACAACCTCGAAGGCATCCGCTACCAGACCAAGCCCTACGGCCCGTTCCGTTTCTACGGCAAGGCGGGGGCGGGTTTCACCTATTACAGCTTCGGCACGGGCTACGGGGACGTGAGCGGCACGCGGTTCAGCGCGGGCTACGGCGGGGGTGCCGATGTCTGGCTCAACAAGCGCATAGGGGTGGCGCTGGACGTCTCGCAGATACTGAACGGGCTGCCGAACTTGACGGATCTGGACGGGCGCGAGAGCGTGGATTCCGGCATGGTCTACACCGCCGGCCTGACCTTCAGGTTCTAGGGGGCGCCATGCCGAAATATCTGACAGAGTGGGTGGATTACCAGCTTCCTTCCGGTCAGGACTTCTCCGTCGCCGTCTGCGGCTATTCCGGGAAGGTCCGGCACATGTACATCGGGCAAGACCCGGTGCGGCGCACGTTCGTGCGGCACGTGTTCGTCGACGGGGACTCCTGCCAGACGGGCGACCACTGCCTCGCCCTCGATTGCCGATTGAACCGGGCGGAGCCGGAGCACATGTTGCACATGCTGGACATGACGGAGGACGAGCCTGCGGACGAGGAGATGGCGAGGCAGTGGGGGACCGAGAGCACCCTCCAATGCTTCATCCGCTTCGCCCACAAGGTCTCCGAGTCGCTGCCGGAGGAGAAGAAGCGGCAGGCTCCGCCAGCGTCCGAATGACCGCGGGGCGCCGTCAGAGGGGGGAGGCATGAGGAAAGCGGTGGCATTGGCGAGCGGCGGCCTCGACTCCACGACGGCGACCGCCCTCGCGATAGGGTGGGGCTTCGACGTCCATGCCTTGAGCTTCGACTACGGCCAGCGCCACCGTTGCGAGCTGGACGCCGCGCGGCGCGTCTCGCAGGCGCTGGGCGTGCGCGAGCACGTCGTCGTCCCGATCGACCTGCGGGTTTTCGGCGGCTCGGCGCTGACGGCGGACATCGCCGTGCCCAAGGGCAGGGAAGTCCGCGGCATGGCGGAGGAGATACCGGTCACCTACGTCCCGGCGCGCAACACCGTCTTTCTCAGCGTCGCCCTCGCGTGGTGCGAAGTCCTCGGCGCGGAGGACATCTTCATCGGCGTCAACGCCGTGGACTATTCCGGCTACCCCGACTGCCGCCCGGAGTTCCTGGACGCCTTCGAGCGGCTGGCGCTCCTTGGCACCAAGGCGGGGGTGGAGGGGCGCTCCGCCTTCAAGATACATGCGCCGCTGTTGCGCATGACCAAGGCGGAGATCATCCGCGCGGGGGTCGGCGCCGGGGTCGATTACTCGCTGACGCACAGTTGCTACGACCCCGTGCCGCAAGGCGGGGCGGCGGGGGCGCAGTGGCTGGCATGCGGCGTCTGCGACTCCTGCATCTTGCGCCGCAAGGGGTTCGGGGAGGCGGGCGTCCCCGACCCGACCCGCTACGCCCCCTCCCGCCCCGCACGGTGACCTGCCATGGGCGCCATCCGCGAACCGCTCCCGGTCAAACTGCTCGTCGGCGTGCTCACCTCCGCGCCGGAGCTGCTTCCCGCCGTCGAGGATATGCTCACGGCGGCGTTCGGCGGCATCGACGCCCGCAGCGACCTTTTCCCCTTCGACGGGACGCACTACTACGACGCGGAGATGGGCGCGCCGATCTGGCGGCTGTTCCTGGGCTTCGAACGGCTCGTCGCGCCGGAGCGGATAGCGGAGGCGAAGGTGGCGACCAACGGGATGGAGGCGGAGCTGGGGGCGCGCTTCCCCTCGGCGGCGCGGCCGGTCAACCTCGACCCCGGCTACATGGAGCAGGCGAAGGTCGTGCTGGCGTCCACGAAGAACTTCTTCCACCGGGTGCTGGTCGCGCGGGGCGTCTACGCCGAGGTGACGCTCCACTACAGGGACGGCGGATGGCGATCCTTCCCGTGGACTTTCCCCGACTACGGCGCGGGGCGCTACCACCCGTTTTTCACGGCGTTGCGGGAGCGCTACCGCCGCCAACTGGACGCGGCGGGCTTCAAGGTGCGCCTCCCCGGGCGGTCCCGCCGCAGGGGGGCGGCGGAAAGCCATGGTTAGGCGCTTGGCGGAGGTGCAGGGGTGGTTGCACCGGCTCTACGTCGCGGAGCCCGGCGCGAGGCTGCGCGCCGAGGACTTGCGCAAGGCGGTGGAGGTCGCGGCGCTCTTGGAGGAGGTCGAGCGCGCCCTAGGGCGGGCGTCGCGCAAACGGCCGTTCACCTTGGTGGACGCGGCGGCGGGGAAGGCGTATGCCGGGCTGCTGGCGGCGAAGCTCGTCCTGGGGCGGGACGGGCGGGACGCCCGCGTCCTCGCGATCGAGCGCGAGCCGGGGCGCGTCGCCCTCAGCCGTGCGGCGGCGGCGTTGCTGGACTCCCCCGTCCCGGTCGAGTGCGTCCAAGCCGACGTCGCCGACCGGGGGTGTTGGCCGCAAGCCCCGTCGCTGGTCGTGGCGCTGCACGCCTGCGGGGGGGCGTCGGACGCCGTCATCGCGGGCGCCGTCGCCTCCGGGGCGCGGGCGCTGCTGCTCGTCCCCTGTTGCACCGGCGGGGGCGTCGCCGCCGCAGGCCTCGCGGACGCGCTGGCGGAGACGCTCGGCGTACCCCGCCACGCCGCCGTGCGCCGCCGCTTCATCCAGTCGGTGGTCGATGCGGAGCGGACTTGGCGCCTCGAGGCGGCGGGCTACGAGACCGAGGTGGTGGAGATGGTCGCGCCGACCGTCACGCCGCACAACCTCCTGTGGCGCGCCCGCCGGGTCGGCGAGCCGGGGCGCATGGCGCGGGCCCGCGCGGCGCTGGAGCGGCTGGCGGAGGCGGCGGGGGCGGCCGCCGCCCCGGCGCCGCGCCTCGGCGACGAACCCCCTTGGGAGCGCCGGTGACGCCGTAGGGCGCGGATGGCCGGCGGCGCGCCCGGGGCGCGGGAACCCTCCCCGAAGTGCGGGAACCCTCGGAAATTATTTTCCCCATGGAAGGCGTTTTGCGGTTACCATAGGAAGGCGTCTCCCGGCGGGTCGCTGGGGGCGGGGGCTCGGAGGCTCGGAAAGGATGTGCGCGATGGGAATGGGACACGGGGGATCGAGATACAGGCATGTGTTTGAGCCGTTGAGGATTCGCGGCGTCGTCCTCAAGAACCGCCTGGAGCTGGCGCCGCCCTCCCCAAACCTCGCGAGCAAGGACGGCAAGGTCACCCCCGAGTTCGTCGATTTCTTCCGGCCCATCGCCCAAGGGGGCGTGGCGGTGCTCCACGTCGGCAACTCCGTGGTCGATATCAAGGAGGCGTGCGACGAGGAGCGCCAGCTCGACTTGGGTTCGGACGAGTGCATCCTGCCCTTGACGCGCTTCGTCGAGATGTGCCACGGCTACGGCGCGCTGGCGTCGCTGGAGATCAACCACAACGGCAAGGACTCCCAGTTCGAGAAGACGGGGCGGGCGGCCTACAGCTCCTCCTCCTTCATCCCCGGCGGGGAGCTGGCGCGCGCGCGCCAGGCGGGGCGCGAGCCCGTCCCCACCATTGAGATGGATCGCGCGAAGATCGGGGAGACGGTCGAGAAATTCGCGGCGGCGGCGCTGCGCTGCAAGCGGGCGGGCTTCAAGATGTGCATGATCCACGGCGGGCACGGCAACCTGATCCCGCAGTTCGTCAGCCCCCTGTACAACAAGCGGCGCGACGAGTACGGCGGGCCGCTGGCGAACCGGGCGCGCTTCGCCGTGGAGGTGCTCACGCGGGTGCGCGAGCTGTGCGGCGAGGACTTCGTGATCGAGTACCGCATCTCCGCCGACGAGATACACCCCATCGGGATGCGCTTCGAGGAGACGCTGGAGTTCATCGGCATCATCAAGGACAAGATCGACATCCTGCACGTCTCCGCCGGACTGCACGGCGACCTGCAATACATGCGCAACTGGTGGCAGAACTACCTGATGGCGCGGATGTACAACGTCCATTACGCCGCCGACGTCAAGAAGGCGTTCCCGGGGCTGAAGGTCTGCACCGTGGGCTCGATCATGAACGTGGCGGACGCCGAGGGGATCCTCGCCGAGGGCAAGGCGGATCTGGTGGCGATGTGCCGTCCCATCCTCGCCGACCCGGAGATGCCGCGCAAGTACGCCCTCGGCCGCGAGGACGACCACCGCCCCTGCCTGCGCTGCCAATATTGCGGACTGCGCCTGATCATCCCCGCCGTCATCAACTGCGCCGTCAACCCCTTCCTCGGCAACGAGACCGAGTTCCCCGAAGCCCGCGTGCGCAAGGCCGAGGCGCGCAAGCGCGTCGCCGTGGTCGGCGGGGGGCCGGCGGGCATACAGGCGCTCATCACCTTGTGCGAGCGCGGCCACGACGTGACGCTTTATGAGAAGACCGACCAGTTGGGCGGCCATGTCGTCCCCGCATCCGCGCTCCCCTTCAAGCAGGACGTGCTGGACTACCTCCGCTACCTGCGCAGGCAGGCGGGCAAGGCGCCCGCGCGCATCCTGTTCAACACCGAGGCGACGTCGGAGCTGCTCGCCGCAGAGGGTTACGACGCGCTCGTCGTCGCGGTCGGCTCCGAGCCGGTCGTCCCGGACGTGCCCGGCATCCAGAAGAACCACGTCCACTGGGCGCCGGAGGCGGACAGCGGGCGGGTGACGGTCGGCGACAAGATCGTCATCGTCGGCGCGGGCGCGGTCGGGGTCGAAAGCGCCATCGGGCTCCGACGCATGGGGAAGGACGTGCGGATCGTCGAGATGGCGCGCGACCTGTCGAACCTGTCGCGTTCGGCGGGCGGGGCGGCGGCTTTCGAGTTGACCGCCCTTGTCGAGGAGTTGAAGATCCCCGTCGCGCATGGCTGCAAGCTTGAGGAGGTGGCGGACGACAAGGTGGTCTGCCGCGATGTGGATTCGGGCGAAAAGGTGGAGTTCCCCGCCGACACGGTGCTCCTGGCCGTCGGCATGGCGTCCCGCGCGGCGCTCGCCGACTCGTTGCGCCACGCCGCCCCCGAGACCGAGGTCTTCGTGGTGGGCGACGCCGCCGAGGTGGGGACGATAGCGACCGCCGTCCGCTCCGCCTTCCGCGCCGCCGCCTACATCTGAGCCCGGTTCCGCCCGGAGGCGATTTCGCCCGGAGATGACGATGACCGACATGACTGCGCCGCCGACGTTGCTTTCACTGGTGATCCCCTGCTACAACGAGGAGGCCACGCTGCCGATTTTCTACAAGGACGCCTGCGCGGTCTTGGAGTCGTTGCAGGGGCGGGGCGTCGTCGGCGAGTTCGTCTTCGTCGATGACGGCTCGAAAGACGGGACGGTGGCGGTCTGCGAACGCCTGGGCGAACGGGACGCGCGGGTGCGCTACCTGTCGTTCTCGCGGAACTTCGGCAAGGAGGCGGCGCTCCTGGCGGGGTTGGAGAAGGCCCGGGGTCAGGTCGTGGCGACGCTGGACGCCGACGGCCAGGACCCACCTCAGATGATCCCCCGGATGCTGGACGCGGTGCTTTCCGGGGAGTTCGACTGCGCAGGCACCCGCCGGGTGACGCGGAAGGGGGAGCCCCGCATCCGCTCGTTCTTCGCCCGGATGTTCTACCGTGTCATGGGGATGCTCGCCGACGTCGATCTGGTGGACGGCGCCCGCGACTTCCGGTTGATGAGCCGCGCCTACGTGGACGCCATCCTGCGCCTGCCGGAGCGGGGGCGGTTCTCGAAAGGCATCCTGCCGTGGATAGGCTTCCGGGTCAAGTGGTTCGAGTACGAGAATGTGAGGCGGTCGGCGGGGGAGACCAAATGGTCGTTCTGGAAGCTGTTCCGCTATTCGCTGGACGGCATCATGGCGTTTTCCGCCAAGCCGCTGGCCATCGCCAGCGTCATCGGCATGGTGCTTTTCCTGGTCGCCATCGCGCTGGTCGCCATCGTCGCCGTCCGGCGGATCATCTACGGCGACCCGGTGGCTGGTTGGGCGTCCACGGTCTGCATCATCCTGTTTTGCTCGGGCGTGCAGCTCTTCACCACCGGCATCCTGGGCGCATACCTCTCCAAGGCGTACACCGAGGTGAAGCGACGCCCCCCCTACATCGTCAGGAAAGAGAAGTAGCCGTCCGTCGCGCTCCCAAACCGTCAACTGCAACCGTCCCGGTGTCAAAGGGCGCAAGATCTGGGGCAGCTTCGCCTACAAACAGGCGGAGGACGCGCTGCGGGTGACGGTCACCCCGGTCAAGGCCCCGTTCACGGAATGGCTGCAATACGGCTTCGAGAAGCTGTCCGACACCGGCGCGGTCGGCTACCTGCAATGGGAGGAACTGAAGGTTCCCTTCGAGATCGTCGTCCAGTAAGCGGTTGTTCATGAACAACCCCGGACGCCGCACGGCGGTCGCGACATGGCCGCCGTGCGCAGACCCGCCGCCAGTGCGATTCCACTATCCTAAGATGCCGCCCTCCAAAACAAGCCTGAAGCCGCAGACCCGAAGCCGCTGGCGTTGTTTTGCCGTGTACGGCATTTCAAATTTTGTTATACAATGGGCATGTTGTTCCGTCGTGAAACACGAAGGCGCGTCGGTTATGTTGCGTGGGCGCGCAAACCCAAGGAGGAATGGACATGACCACGTTGTTGAGTTTTCTGGGCAAGCAGATAAAAGGCTATCGTACCGCCCGGTATCGCTTTCCAGACAGGGTTCGGGAAGTCCCCTTCTTCGGCATGGCGCTTGCGGAATACCTGAACCCGGATCGGCTCGTGCTCCTCGGCACGGCGCACAGCATGTGGGATGTCTTTTTCCTCGAAAATGCCGCCAACGCGAACGACGAAGAGTTGTTGGCGCTTTTCGATGCGTTGGGAAAAGACGATTTGACGCAGACGCAGGAGCATCTGGACAGGCACGCACAACGCCTCCAAGGGAGGCTCAAGGAGAAACTGGGCAAAACGGTCGAGGTCGAGTGCGTGTTGATCGATTACGCCCGTGACGAAAAGGAACAAACGGGGTTGCTGAAGAAGTTGGAGGACAACGTCGGCGAAAACGAGAAGATAGTCATCGACGTCACTCACTCGTTCCGCCACCTGCCGCTACTGGCGCTGGTCGCCGCGCGCTTTCTCGCCAAAGTGAAGAATATCGAAGTCGAGAACATCTACTACGGCGCTCTGGACATGACGACGGAAAACGGCGAGACCCCGGTAATCGAACTGAAGGGACTGCTCGACATGCTCGACTGGGTGGACGCCCTGGCGGCCTACGAGCAGAGCGGGGATTACGGTGTTTTCGCCCCGTTGTATCGAACGCAGGACGAGCAAACTGCCCGACTGTTGAAGGACGCTTCGTTCTATGAACGCACCAACCAGCCGACACAGGCGCGAAGACCTTTAAGGGAGCTGTTTGAGAAGTTTGCCCGCTCGAACAACGACGCCCCACCCATGACGAGGCTTTTTTCGCCAGAATTGAAAAAAGATTTGTCTTGGGTTGAGAATGACAAATACGCGGCGCGCCAATTCGACTTGGCGAAGCGGCATTTGGACAACGGCGACTATGTGCAAGCGGTCATCCAGGGGTTTGAGTCGGTGATTTCCCGCCGTCTCGCCGGAACTGGACGCGACCCCATGAACTACGATCATCGGGTTGCGGAAAAAGACGAATTGGATCGAGAAACCTGGCAAGCCGGTCAAAGCAAGTCCGACGAGCAGCGCGCTTACCTCGACTTGAGGGACATGCGCAACGCTTTGGCTCACGGCAGCCGATCCGACGATGCGGCAATACAAAGCGCCCTTTCTTCGGAAGATAGATTGCAGAGATTTCTTCGCGAACGACTGGATTTGATTGGAAGGCTAAAGTGATCGGCGGTATCTCGTGAGCGTTCTTTTGCACACATACACATTCCGTTGCCGCTGGACGTCCGATGCGTTCCTGCAAGGCTACACCGGATCCACCCTGCGTGGTGCCTTCGGCTGGGCGTTGCGACAGACGACGTGCATGCTGCGCAGCCAGCAATGCCCCACCTGCGTCTTGGGCAAGACCTGCGCCTACGCATGGCTTTTCGCGACGGAGACGTATGAGGGGCGGGAGCATGGCGGCACGGTCAACGCCCGGCCCCATCCGCTGGTCATCCGGCCTGGCGATCCCGACCGGCGGTTGGACGGACGACCCGAACGGCGCGGCGACGGTTCCGGCAAGGCTGGCGAGGCGTGGGAGTTCTCCCTGCTGGTGTTCGGGCGCGGGAGGGAGTTCCTCCCCTATCTCGTTCGCAGCGTCCAGGCGATGGGGGAGTCGGGGGTCGGCCCTTGGACGAAGCGCGGCGCGGGACGGTTCGCCTTGGAAAAGATCATGGCGGGGAAGGAGCTGGCGTATGACGCGGCGAGCGGCATGTTCCGGTCTGACGCGCCGGGGACGGAAATCGGCATGGGCGCGCCGCCGGACGAACCGGTGGGGCGGCTCCGCGTCCGTCTGCGCACGCCGTTGCGCCTGAAGCAGGAGAACAGCCTGCAGGACGAACTCCCCTTCCATGTGCTGGTGCGGGCGGCGTTGCGGCGGGTGTCGGCGCTGGAGGCGGCATACGGCGCCGGGGCGCCGGAGCTCGACTACGGCGGCCTTGCGCGCCGCGCCGAATCGGTGCGGCTGGCCGAGTCCCGGCTGCGTTGGCGGGAGTTGCAACGCTACAGCAACCGGCAGCGGCAGAAGGTCTCGCTCAGCGGCATGTGCGGCGAGGCGCTGTACGAAGGAAGTTTGACAGAATTCATGCCTTTGCTGCGATATGCCGAAAAGGTGCACTTGGGCAAGCAGACCTTGTTCGGGCTGGGACAGGTCGAAGTGCAGCCGCTGTGAGGCGGCCTCGCGCCCGTGGCTCTCGGCACCGCTCGAACACAAGGAGCTTGGAAAACGAAGGAGAACGCCTGTGGGGAACATCGACAACATTCCAACGCCTGACATGCTGGACGCCTCTTGCCGCGTCGCGTTTGCCGCCCTCGCGCACGACCTGGGCAAATTCGCCGAACGCGCTGCGCTACGCAACGACCGGCTGGATGCGCATGTCACGCTGTATTGCAAATGGCACGAGCGGGGAGGCTACCACAGCCACAGGCACGCCGCCTTCACCGGCCTGTTCATGGACGAGGTCGAAAAAAGCGCGCCCGACCTGATCCGGGCAGAGACGTTCCCGTTCGCGGGCAGGCGGGATGCCGACCGGGACATCACCGACTCCATCATCAACGCCGCCGCCATGCACCACCGCCCGCAGACGCTCCTGCAATGGATGATCGCCACTGCCGACCGCCTCGCCTCCGGCTTCGAGCGCGAGGAGTTCGACGAATACAACGACGGCGACGACACAAAGCCGAACGAAACAACCGGTCGCAACCATTACCAGGCGCGGCAACTGGCCCTGTTCGAACAAGTGCGACTGGAGGCGCAAGCGCCTCTCCGGTTCGATTGGCGCTATCTGTTGAAACCGCTCGCGCCGGAAAACCTTTTCCCTGTGAAGCGCGACGGTTATGAACCGGCGGAGAACGAACCGGCGCAACAGGAATACAAAGAACTGTGGGATGGATTCCTCGCGGCGTTACGAAACATCCCGGCATCGCACCGCAAGTCGTGGCCGCTGTGGCTCGACCATTTCGACACGCTCTGGCAAAGCTACACGCAGGCGATCCCATCGGCCACAGCCTTCGGCGTCAGGCCGGAAGTCTCGCTCTACGACCATTCCAAGGCGACGGCGGCCTTCGCTACGGCGCTTTGGCGCTGGCATATCGCGCAGGACGGCTTGTCCGGCGAAGATGCCGTCCGCCGTCACGAGACCCGCGCCGACTGGGGCGATGAGAAATTCCTGCTGGTGCAGGGCGACTTTTTCGGCATCCAGGATTTCATATTTTCCGATGACGCGGAAACCAACAAGAACGCGGCGAAGCTCCTGCGCGGACGCTCCTTCATGGTGTCGCTTTTCACGGAGCTGGCGGCGTTGCGCGTTCTGGAGGCGTTGGAGCTCCCCTCCACGTCGCAGATCGTCAACGCGGCGGGCAAGTTCCTGATAGTCGCGCCCAACACCGATGACGCGCGGGAACGGCTGCAAGCTGTGCGCGGGGAGCTGAACGGCTGGTTTTTGCGGCACGCCTTCGGGCAAGCGGGGTTGGGATTGGCAGTTAAGGCCGCCAGTTGCAACGATTTCTTGGCGGAAAAGTTCGCGGGCTTGATGACAGCCCTGTTCGAAGATTTGGAGCGGGAGAAGCTGACGCGCTTCGACTTGGCCGCAACGGAAGCGCCACATGCCGTTTTCAATGTCGCCTATCCGCACGGGGTTTGCAAATACAACAACCACCTGCCCGCTGACGAATCGGGTTCTGCGGCGCTTTCCCGCGACCAGATAAAAATCGGCGAGTCCGTTGCAAGCAAAGACCGCCTGCTTGTCGTGCGCGACGACGCCGAACTGCGCGCAAACAGCGTCACTGTGCTGGAAACGACCGTCTTCGGCTACCGCATCGGCTTCACGCACGACGAGGATGAAACGGGCAGGTTCGGCGAACTGGCGGCAAGCGGCAGGTTGCCGCGTTGCTGGGATTTCAGCCTGCCCGAGAACCTTTCCGACACGCTCTGGCACGGCTACGCCCGCCGCTACATCAATGCCTACGTGCCGCACTTCACGCGGCAAGACCAACAAGTCGGCGGCAAGTACCAAGGGATTGACGGCGATGACGACGAGAACATCCAAGTCGGCGCCCCAAAGACTTTCGGCCACATCGCCTGCGAGGACAGGCGCTTGGAAAAGACGGCGGACGGCGTGGAAAAGTGGGTCGGGCAGGTCGCCCTTTCCACTTTGAAAGGCGATGTCGATAACCTCGGCCAGATTTTCCAGAAAGGGCTGGGCAGGAAAAGCACTTTCGCGAAAATGGCGGCACTCTCCCGTCAGATGAACGCCTTTTTCGCCGTTTGGCTGCCGGCGTTTTGCAAGGAGAAATACCCCGACGTCTACACCGTCTTCGCCGGCGGCGACGACTTCTTCATGGTCGGCCCTTGGCACCGCACGCAACAGCTTGCCGCCGACATGGCGGAACGGTTCAAAGCCTACGTCACGGAAAACCCGGAAATCCATTTCTCGGCGGGGCTGGTCATGACCAAGCCCAAGCACCCGGTGCATGCCTTGGCAGAACGCGCGGAAGAGGCGCTGGACGCGGCCAAGGGCTATGAGTCGGGCGGTCGGAAGGCAAAGAACTCGGTCTGCCTGTATAACGAGGTCGTCCCTTGGAAGGACTGGCAGCAACTCGCCGCGCTAGAAAAGGAAGCGAGGCGTTGCGCCACCGTGTACAACCTCTCCACCGGCTACATCTACGGCCTGTTGCAACTGGTTGCATTGGCCGGGCGGGACACGCCGGAGTCGGTCATGTGGCACAGCCGCTTCGCCTACCGCACCCGGCGCTACGTGGTGGACAAGCTCGACAAGGACAAGCGGGATGCGGCGCAAATCGAGTTGACCAAGGTTTTCGGCGAGAACATCGGGAAATTGAAAGGGCGATTCCGCATTCCGCTATTCAACTATTTTTACAGCAAACGATAAGGAGCCAGTATGAACTATCAACAACGCCCGCAAGGCAGCCGTTCACAACAAGGCGGCGGTTACGACCGTGCTCAACCGCCCGCGGTCGATACTGCGCAAGTCATATTTGGTGAAAACATCAATGCAAAACTCTTTGATGAAATTGCGCAAAGCATGGCGCAGGCCATCTTTGAAGATGGCCATTGGTCAAAGAGACGGGAAGGCTGGAAGCGGGAAAAAAACTTGGGAAAGAACAAATCCAGCCAACTCCGCAAGTTTTACGACGAATTGGTCATGTGGCACGACAAAGTGTTCGAGCACGGCGTCGACCGTAGTGCGAAATACACCGAACTTGCGCCCTTCATCAAGATGTTGTGCGCCAAGGTCACTTACGCCAAGGGCCGTGAGCATGTGGGTGAAGGCTTCGAGAAGCTTTTAACCCATGTCGTTCGCGCTATCGTCAGCCCGGAAACGTTGAAACAAGCAAAACTTTTCATGGAAGCCTTCATGGGCTTTTACAAAGCGGAGGAGAGATAACCATGCCGCAACTAACCAATATCGTAACCATCGAAGCCGCCTTGGAAGTGCTGACCGGTCTGCGCATCGGAGCGGGCGATTCGGAAATGCACATCGGCGGCGTGGACAACACCGTCATCAAGCATCCTCTCACCGGCGAGCCGTACATCCCCGGCTCCAGCCTCAAGGGGAAGATGCGCAGCCTGCTGGAATGGCGTAGCGGCGCGGTGCAGGAAAAACCGCTGGGGGCGAAAGACTATACAAATCCAACAGCATCGGAAGCACAGAAGGACGCCATCAAGCCCATCCTGCAACTGTTCGGCATCGGCGGCGGCGACGCCAAGGACGACAAGACGCTGGTAAAAGAACTCGGCCCTTCGCGGCTCGCCTTCTGGGATTGCGCCTTGGAGGAAGGATGGAAGAACAGGGTGCGCGAGGACAACCAGTTGCTGACCGAAGTCAAAAGCGAGAACGTCATCAACCGCATCAGCGGCGTGGCCGACCATCCGCGTCACACCGAGCGCGTTCCAGCGGGCGCGAAGTTCGTTTTCAAACTTTCGCTCAAGCAACTGGACGGCGACGGTGACGCGCTGTTGCAAACTGTTCTCGAAGGCTTGAAGCTCATCGAGCTGGACAGCCTGGGCGGCTCCGGTTCGCGCGGCTACGGCAAGGTGCGATTCGCCGGACTCAAAATCAACGGCGTGGATAAGTCCGCTGATTTTGAAACAGTGAAAGCATTCCCCGATCTGAAAGAAAATTGAACCTAGGTGAACCATGCAAACAGCGCGTTACACCATCCATCCCCGCACCGCCTTCGGCACGCCGCTTGCGGGGGACACCCTGTTCGGCCAAGCCTGCTGGACGTTCCGGCACCGCCTAGGCGACGACTGGCTCACAGAACGCTTGCAGGGCTACGGCGAAGACCGTCCGTTCTTAGTGCTTTCCGACGCCTTCCCGCAAGGCTTCCTGCCGTTGCCGACCGTGCCGTCATCGTTTTGGGAAACGAACTCCGAAGACCGCAAGGCGCTCAAGAAGAAGCGCTGGTTGCCGATGGAAGAACTTGAGTCCGATTTTCGCTCGTGGCAACGGCTGGCGTATAACGACACAGAAGCCGCCGATGCGATCCTGCGCCAATTTGACTCCAGCCACGCCAAAACGACGGCAGTGCAAAAAACCGTCGCGCAACCGCACAACACCATCAACCGGCTGACTGGGACTACGGGCAAGGATATGTTCGCGCCGTACAGCCAACCGCAGATATGGTTTCACCCGGATATGCGCTTCGACCTTCACGCCGTGTTCGACGAAGCCCGCCTGTCTGCCGCGGAACTGCTGGAAACGCTCGCCGCCGTCGGGCTGGGCGGTTTCGGGCGCGATGCGTCCATCGGTCTGGGGAAGTTCGACATCGAAGGCGCGGAAGCCCCCCTGCCGGAGACAGACCGAGCCGACGCATGGTTGACGCTCGCCCCCTGCGCCCCGCAAGGGCAGGGCTTCGACCGCACGAAAAGTTTTTATCATCCGCTCACCCGGTTCGGGCGGCACGGCGACGTGGCGGCGCTGTCGGAAAACCCCTTCAAGCGCCCGCTGCTGTTGGCACGCACGGGTGCCGTGTTCACGCCGCAGGACGGGATGTCGGAGCCGCGACGCTT
This sequence comes from Acidobacteriota bacterium, assembly GCA_031271905.1. Lineage (GTDB taxonomy): Bacteria > Acidobacteriota > UBA6911 > UBA6911 > UBA6911 > UBA6911. Next base: position 5,896 of record JAISUT010000048.1, on the reverse strand, counting down.
CATCGGCCAGGGGTTGAACGGTGTTTCCTTCAGCCAGCCCGAAGCGGTCGCGCAAGGATACGCGCCGGTCGTCGGCATCAAGCTGGCGGGAGTGGAGGTTTCGGCATGAAGGAATTTTTGAAAACGTACACCATCCGCGTCACTCCGCTCTCTCCCATCCACATCGGTTGCGGGGAGGATTTCGAGCCGACCAACTACGTGATCGACAAAAAGAAACTTTATACCTTCGATCCAGTGCGACTCTTATTGAGCCTCGGTGACGAGGCGCGCCGTGAATTCTCGTGCATTGTCGATAAGAACAATTCATTGCGTGAGATACAGGAGTTTTTCTATAAATACAAAGAGACTGCTCTCAGAATTGGCGTGTCCAATGCGGATGTTGTCGAAGAGGCGCAAAAGTTTTATGACAGTCGAATAGGTAAAATAACGCAACGAGAGGATACTGTCTTGAATAAATTGGAAATTGCACGGACGGCGTTCAATCCCTGCAATAATCAACCCATCCTGCCTGGCTCTAGTGTCAAAGGCGCGATTCGTACTGCATTGTTGGACAAGTGCCGTAATGACAAACGCTATGTAGTCAAAACAAAGGAAGGAATTCGAGATTTACCTGATCGTGAAATACGAAAAGAAGCCGAACGACAATGCCAACTCATGATACAAGATCGTTTTCAAAAAAACGAGGATTTTTTTACCGACCCTCTGCGTTTCATTAAAATCGGAGATGGCGCATCGCAGGAAACAATACGTACGCGAATCTGCTTCCAAGTCAATCGGAAAAAACATCCGAACAACTACAGGGCCGGGGGCAACATCAACACGCTGTTAGAGTGCATTTCAGGCAATATGAATCAGTTTTTCACGACACAATGGTCGATTGAAATGAAAGATGGTAATAGCGGACAATTGCCAAAATTGCAGTTTGATTTTTCAGGCATAGCCGAAGCTTGTCACACATTCTATTATGATCGTTTTAAAGCTGAATGCGCTGTTTTAGAGGAAAACCATTATGCCGACAACTGGGTGCACAGTATTGAAAATCATCTGAAACTTGGAGGCAAATTGGATGAGTTGGTAAAAAAGAGGGAAGGTTTTTTGCTCCGTGTCGGACGACATTCTGGTGCGGAAAGCGTGACGGTCGATGCTCCACGTTCCATCAAAATCATGAAAGGCCGAGGGCAACACGCTTCCTACGCAGAGAAAACCACAACCTTGTGGCTTGCGGCAGATCGAAAAAATCAGTGGGATCGACTAAAACCTTTTGGATGGGTTTTCGTGCAGATAGTTCCTTAAAACCAGATTTCGCGTATGGTAGACTCAATCGCATGAAACGAGCCGTCCGATTTTTCAACACCACCGGGCCGTGCAACCCTGACGACCACTACATGCTGCCGCCGGAGGAACGGCTGGTCGGGGCGCAACTAGGCCGCTATATCAGCGACAACCTCTACTGGGTGCTCCACGCGCCGCGGCAGACGGGCAAGACCACGTTCCTGCAAAACTGGATGCGCGAGATCAACGCCGGGACGGAGGCGCTCGCCTGCTATGTGAGCGTGGAGCGTTGCCAATCTTTCCCCGACGCGAAACGCGCGATTCCCGCCGTATGCTCCGCCATCCGGGACTCTGCCATCGCCACGGACATCCCCGTCCCCGATCTCCCCGAAGGCATCCCGGAAGTCATGATGGGGGAGATGCTGGCTTCCTGGGCCGCGATGGTCGCGCCCAAGAAACTGGTCGTGCTCTTTGACGAGGTGGATGTGCTCCAAGACGAGGCGCTCATCACCTTCTTGCGGTTGTTGCGTGAAGGCTTCGCCACGCGCGGCGTCGGGAAGTTCCCCACGTCCATCGCCTTGGTGGGGATGCGCGACCTGCGCGACTACATCACCGCCGCCAAGGGAGGCGTCGCGCCCAACCCCGGCTCGCCTTTCAACGTCAAAGCCGACTCCGCAGTTCTTGGCAATTTCACCCGCCCGGACATCGCGCGCCTGTTTGCGCAGCGCACACGGGAGACCGGGCAGGAGATAACCGACGAGGCGCTGGATTACGCTTGGGCGCAATCGTGTGGGCAGCCGTGGATAGTCAACTCGCTGTTCATGCGGGCGACAATGCGCCTGTTGCCGCCGGACAGCGCGGAGACGGTGACGCTCCGGCATCTGGAGGAAACCCGCGCCCAGATGATCGAAGCCCGTGAGACGCATCTTGACGCCCTTGGCAAGCGGCTTTCCGACCCCCGCGTGAAGCGCGTCATCCAGACGATCCTGACGGGCGACCTCGGCGATTTCGGCAGAGAGGACGACGACGTGCAGTATGTGCTGGACTTGGGGCTGGTGCGGTGGACGCCGGAAACGAACTTCACCATCGCGAATCCGATCTACGCGGAAATCCTCACCCGCAACCTCAATTCCCGCTATCACGACAACGCCACCCCGCCGCCAGCGTCCTCTTGGCGGCGAGAGGACGGTTCGCTGGACATGGACGGGTTGCTCCGCGAATTCCAGAAATTCTGGAGGCGGCATTCCGAAATCTGGGAGGGGACGGCGGAATACACGGAAGCGTTCCCCCACCTCCTCCTGATGGCATTCCTGCAACGGGTGACCAACGGAGGCGGGCGCATCGATCGGGAGTGCGCGTCCGGGCGCGGGCGGATGGATTTGCTGGTGGAGTATGGCGGCGAGAGGAACATCGTCGAAATAAAGCTCCTGCGCGACCGCGACTCCAGAAAGGATGTTTTAGCGGAGGGGCTTTTGCAGGTGCGCGAATACCGTGACAGGTTTGGCAAGGGTGTTCCCTGCTACCTGGTCATTTTTGATCGGCGCTCCCGGTCGAAGAGGCTTCCTTGGTCGCGTCGCATCCAATGGAAAAAGCATGGTGATGTGACCGTCTTGGGATGTTGAACTGCGGGATGTCGAAATAGGAAGGGCGTTCGTGGTCGAAGCGTGATATGTGCGTGGCATTGCGTCGTTTCCAAGCCAAGATGGGCGATGCGAACGGGAGATGAGTTTTTTCTGGCGCGAGCGCCTAGGTGGTATTTTGGCGACATGGGCTGGCTAACGAGGGGGATGTTTTGGTTCTCCTTCGTTTTCAGCAAGATAGGATGAATCAATGGCGCTGGGACGGCAATTTCCTTGCCGGGAGGTGTTCGCGTGACGATTTTGTGTTATATTTCAAATGTTTGCGTGGGTGCTGAGGACTGCAAGATCATACGTTATAGCATTTGCGCCGACACCGCCCGCAAGGGTTCTTTGACAACTAGGTTTGACGCATATTTTCGGAGGATACTGTAAATTCCCTTGCCCCGATTAAAGGGGATTGAGATTCACCTCGTTGATCGCGCTCACGAGGTCGGACTTGTGTAAATTCCCTTGCCCCGATTAAAGGGGATTGAGATTGATGAGGCGCCCCGATGAAAAACTACGAAACGCTCAGTAAATTCCCTTGCCCCGATTAAAGGGGATTGAGATGACAAGCCATTACTTAGCACCGATGAAGAAATCCTGCGTAAATTCCCTTGCCCCGATTAAAGGGGATTGAGATGTCGTCAGGATGGAAGAAATCAGCGGAAATAGCTCGTAAATTCCCTTGCCCCGATTAAAGGGGATTGAGATCTGATGAGCTTGGAGCAGAAAAGAAAACGGACTGGTCGGTGTAAATTCCCTTGCCCCGATTAAAGGGGATTGAGATGGCTTGGATGCCTTTTTCTTTGCCTTTTTATTTACGGGTAAATTCCCTTGCCCCGATTAAAGGGGATTGAGATTTGATTAGGGCCTTGATAGGGCCCTAAGGGGATAGGTAAATTCCCTTGCCCCGATTAAAGGGGATTGAGATTATTCGCCTCCCGTTTTTATGGGTTTTGTGTGTTTAAGTAAATTCCCTTGCCCCGATTAAAGGGGATTGAGATGCTGGAAAAAATCGCGGAAACCACCCAAAATATCGAAGTAAATTCCCTTGCCCCGATTAAAGGGGATTGAGATTTCTCAAGACGCCACCGGGGTACTGCTTTGATAATTTGTAAATTCCCTTGCCCCGATTAAAGGGGATTGAGATATGGCATTCTCCACCCGCCACCGGGGTGTTACTCTAAGTAAATTCCCTTGCCCCGATTAAAGGGGATTGAGATTTCCCTAAACCCTTTAGAATCAACCGTTTAGAGATAGGGTAAATTCCCTTGCCCCGATTAAAGGGGATTGAGATGAACTGCCACTCTGTCGAACTTTTGTTTTGCCATATTGTAAATTCCCTTGCCCCGATTAAAGGGGATTGAGATTCGGCCAATCCGCGCTTTTCTAGCGTCTTGGCCCTGTAAATTCCCTTGCCCCGATTAAAGGGGATTGAGATCAACTTCATTTTGCTGATGTCGATTGCCATAATCCGTAAATTCCCTTGCCCCGATTAAAGGGGATTGAGATCCATTGCTAACTCATTGACGCGCCCACGCTTTTCGTGTAAATTCCCTTGCCCCGATTAAAGGGGATTGAGATCAGTTTCAAGAAGTTTTACCAAAAGGTTTTGGGGAGTAAATTCCCTTGCCCCGATTAAAGGGGATTGAGAACCCCCACGACTGGATGGCGTGGATGATAGCGGGGAGGTAAATTCCCTTGCCCCGATTAAAGGGGATTGAGAAGCGACCGTTCTGGCTCCTCTCTGTCTCAATCGCTTTCAGTAAATTCCCTTGCCCCGATTAAAGGGGATTGAGAAAATTACCTCCAATGCGATTCCGTTCATTTAACGGGTAAATTCCCTTGCCCCGATTAAAGGGGATTGAGAAATGTTCTCGGCGCCAGAAACCCCATTTTTCGGTGTGAGTAAATTCCCTTGCCCCGATTAAAGGGGATTGAGAAATGGTCAGCGTGTATGTTTTCTTTTCCATTTGCTGTGTAAATTCCCTTGCCCCGATTAAAGGGGATTGAGAAATTTTTGTTGAAACCAAACTTAATCGGAAGTTCTGCGTAAATTCCCTTGCCCCGATTAAAGGGGATTGAGAAAACAATCCTCCGTAAACTCCATGCTCATTTACTTTGTAAATTCCCTTGCCCCGATTAAAGGGGATTGAGACGCGTAGCCTTCGATCAGCCAATTGGTCTCCTCTGGGTAAATTCCCTTGCCCCGATTAAAGGGGATTGAGACGCGACGGGTCTAAGGGACTAGTACAAAATCCTAGGATGTAAATTCCCTTGCCCCGATTAAAGGGGATTGAGACGGCGATAAAATCGTCAAACACGTTGCTGGGCAACCAGTAAATTCCCTTGCCCCGATTAAAGGGGATTGAGACAAAACAAGCGTGAAGCGTGAAGCGTGAAGCGGAAACGTAAATTCCCTTGCCCCGATGAAAGGGGATTGAGACTTTGCTTTGGTGGATGGATTGGAGTTTACTCTGACGTAAATTCCCTTGCCCCGATTAAAGGGGATTGAGACACTGTTTTCATCGCGACCTCCGATTGCCGTCCGAGCGGAGTAAATTCCCTTGCCCCGATTAAAGGGGATTGAGACAACGGTAAATACGTTGGATTGTTTATCTAGTCTTTTGTAAATTCCCTTGCCCCGATTAAAGGGGATTGAGACCTCCAAGGCTTCAAATTAAGAATCGCGTCAATCAGTAAATTCCCTTGCCCCGATTAAAGGGGATTGAGACAATCCAGTTGTCGGAATCGCGGTCGATTCCCTCATGTAAATTCCCTTGCCCCGATTAAAGGGGATTGAGACAGGTCGTCGTAGTCCCGATATTCATTGGGAACCGTGTAAATTCCCTTGCCCCGATTAAAGGGGATTGAGACGTTGCTGACCGTAGATGATACGGTCGAGTTTACGGCGCAAGTAAATTCCCTTGCCCCGATTAAAGGGGATTGAGACGTCTGCGCAGCGCCCCCCATCGCGAGCGTGAACAGTCCGTAAATTCCCT
>JAISUT010000046.1 GCA_031271905.1 Acidobacteriota bacterium | reverse complement strand
AAGCGAGGGGCGCCGCCCGAAAGTCCTCGCCGTCACGGAGAAGCAGAAGCTGATTTATGAGGCCATGGGAGTGAAGCCGCTGGTCGCGTCATAACTTTTCGGGAATCTACGTTGGTTGGTCACGGTGCCGTCCGGCGCTCCGTTATTGAAGAATTGGAACAGCCCCGCCAACCTTGAAGCCTGATGCGCCGCCTTCCCGGCGAAATCCCGCAGGTCGGCGCAGTCGCCGGAAACGCGCATTTCCTTTTCAATGTTTTGGTAAAAGCCCGACCATGTTTCGGTGGCGCTTTCGTCAAGCGTCAACGTGCGCGGCTCCACGCCGCCGTCCTTCGGCAGGTTCAGCGGCGCGTCCAGAATTTCCTCGACCCGCCGCCGTCGGCGACCTTCCTTGTTTTCCCCGCCGGTTTCAGTTTTTTTACCGCCACGTCCGATAGCCGCATAAACATTGCCTCCCGTCGAATTGTTGGTATCGCCCCGCCGATGTTGGTATCTTCCCGCTTTTTATACCAACAAAAAACGTCGATTCCAGTATACCCCGTTAGATGGCTTTAGACAACGAAACGCGGCAAACACTTGATTTTATTGATTATTTTTAACTGTGTTGGATTGCTTTAGACAAGGATAGACAGTGAGATGGTGCCGAAGGGGGGACTCGAACCCCCACGAGTTTCCCCACCACCCCCTCAAGATGGCGTGTCTGCCAGTTCCACCACTTCGGCACTTTGCAACCACGACCTGCCCGTGACAGATGGCGTGGCTATTCGCAAACCCGGCGGTCACGGGTGCGACCGCCTTGTAAAACTATTTCCTAGAAAACCTCTATCCCACCGCAAATCTATTGCTGGCAGGCGTCTCCGCAGGCTTTTCAGGGAACCTGCGAAAGACTCCGGATACTGTGTTGCGCCTTGATCGAAAACGCTCATTTGCCTCGGCAAACTCCGCTTTTCGATCCGCGGCGACGCCTTGTCTGCGAGCTTTTCAGCGGTTCCCTTCAGCCGGAGCCGCCGCGTCAGGCGCCGCATTGTCCGGCGTCGGCGTCGTTGCCGGCGCGGACTGCTGCTTTTCTTGTATCTGCCTCATCTGCTCTTCGATCTGCGCAGGCGAAGGTGCGGCGTTGTCAGACTTGCCGTCTGCACCCTCCTGCTTCTTCTCCTCCTGCACCGTCGCCTTGCCGGTGTCCAAGATCGAGCTGTCGTCCGCCGCACGCCGTTCCGTCATCATCGACAATCCGACGCTGGTCACCATGAAAATCACGGCCGCAACCGTCGTCATGCGCGACAGGAACGACGCCGGCCCGCGGCTGCCGAAAGCCGTCTGCGTCGCGCCGCCGCCAAAAGCACCCGCCAAGTCGGCTCCTTTGCCAGACTGCAAGAGCACGACCAGCACTAAAATGATGCATACGATGACATGCAACGCCACTACCGCGTAATAGAGCATTTCCCTTCCCTTAGAACCCGCTTTCCAGATGGCGACCACCGCCGGGGCTCATGGCTGGAAGCGCACGATGCGCAGGAAGCTTTCCGCCTCCAAACACGCCCCTCCCACCAAGGCTCCGTCGATGTCCGGCTGGCGCATCAAAGCGTCCACGTTGTCGGGCTTGACGCTACCGCCGTATAAAATGCGAACCTCTCCGGCACTTGTCCCGAACCCCTCCGCCAGCCGCTTGCGGATGCAGGCGTGCATCTCTTGCGCGATTTCCGGGGACGCCGTCCGACCGGTACCTATTGCCCATACCGGTTCGTAGGCGAGAATAATACGCAAGAGGCCACCGGGTGTCAAGTTGGCAAGTCCGGCGGCAAGCTGTTCCGCCACAACGGACTCATGCCTCCCCGCCTCCCTTTCCGCCAAGGTCTCGCCAATGCAGACTATCGGTTGCATGCCCGCCTTGAGCGTCGCCAGCACCTTGCGGTTGACCACCGCGTCGGTCTCGCCGCAATATTGCCTTCGCTCGGAGTGGCCGACGATGACCATGCCGCAGCCGACGTCCTTGAGCATCGGCAGACTGACTTCGCCAGTGAACGCCCCCTTGTCTTCCCAGTGGGCGTTCTGCGCGGCAAGGGAGACGGCACCGCCTTCCAGCTCCCCGGCGACCGCCGCCAACGCGGTGAACGGCGGCGCGAGGACGACCTCCCGGTCCGCCGCGCCATCCGCGCTTTCCGCACATCCATTCCTGACCGCGCGCGCCAGCGCCCGCGCCTCCGCCAAGGTCTTATGCATCTTCCAGTTTCCCGCGATGACCGGTCTTCTCATGACGACCTCCAGCTCCGTTGCGTATCGTCGGCTCGGTTTTCAAGCAAAGGCGACGGCAAGCGCCTCGCCCCAAAGCGGGGTGCCGCACCGCACCCCGTAAAAACGCGCCGGTTCGAGGTTCCCTCATTTGTCCGTCAGCGCGGCGACGCCGGGGAGGACGCGCCCCGACAGGAACTCCAGCGACGCGCCGCCGCCGGTGGAGACGTGCGTGATCTTGTCGGCGACCCCGGCCTTGGCGACCGCCGCCGCAGAGTCGCCGCCCCCGACGATGGAGACCGCCGACGAAGCGGCCACGGCCTTGGCCAGGGCGATGGTGCCCGCCGCGAAGGCGTCCTTCTCGAACACCCCCATCGGCCCGTTCCAGACGACCGTCTTGGCGGTCTTGACGATCTCCGCGAAGGCTGCCTGCGCCTTCGGCCCGATGTCCAGCCCCATCTCGCCGGCGGGGATCTCGTCGGCGGAAACGACGTGCGCCCCGGCGGCGTCATCGACGCCGGGGCTGGCGACCACGTCAGGCGGGAGGATGATCTTGGCGCTGGAGTTCTCCATCAGGTTCTTGGCGAACTCCACCTTGTCGTCCTCGCACAGCGACTTGCCGACCTCCTTGCCCAAGGCCTTTTGAAAGGTAAACATCATCGCCCCGCCTATCAGGAGGCAACTGACTTTGCCGAGCAGGTTTTCGATGACTTCGATTTTGTCGGAGACCTTCGCGCCGCCCAAGATGGCGACGAACGGCCGCTCCGGCGACTCAAGCGCGCCTCCCAGGTAGCGCAGCTCCTTCTCCATCAAAAAGCCCGCTGCGGACTTTTCCACGAAATGCGTGATGCCCTCGGTCGAGGCGTGGGCGCGGTGCGCGGTGCCGAAGGCGTCGTTGACGTAAAGCGGCGTCTTGGCGGCGAGCTTTTTGGCGAAGGCCGGGTCGTTGGCCTCCTCCTCCGCGTAAAAGCGCAGGTTCTCAAGCAGCAGCACGTCGCCCGGCTGGGCCGCGTCAACGGCCTTCTCGGCCTCCGGTCCGATGCAGTCCGGCACGAACGCCACCGCCTTGCCGAGCAGCCCGCCGAGGTGCGCCGCCACCGGCGCCAGCGAGAACTCCGGCTTGGGCTTCCCCTTGGGGCGGCCCAGGTGCGAGGCGAGCACGAGCGTCGCGCCCTGCTCCACGCCGTAGCGGATGGTGCGCAACGCCTCTCGGATGCGCAAGTCGTCCGTGACTTTCCCGTCTTTCAAAGGGACGTTGAAATCGACCCGGACGAAAACCTTTTTGCCTTTTATATCCAAATCAGTGATTGCAAGTTTAGCCATGACCAACACACACCTTTCTCAGAACAGAAGCGTGGCGGACGCGCCGCCCGGCAAACCGCCGTTTATCTCGCACGGGCGCAGGGCGGCGCGTCTGCTGCGTTGCTGCTTGGGCGGGCTTCCTCGACGTACGTGGGTACGCCTGCGGAGCCCGCCCGGCGCGCGCCTTGCATCCACACCACCCTGCACCCGTGCGACCGTGGACGATGGCGGGTGCCGGCAGCTCGCGGCTTCGCCGCATCGCAACGTCCCTGCTACAAACCGCCGTCTACCACGCCATAATCACTAAATCACTAAACCTTCCCTTTATGGACAGGCCCTATTTCGCGACGTGCTTCACCATGTCGCGAAGGCGGCAGGAGTAGCCCCATTCGTTGTCGTACCAGGCGACCGCCTTGACCAGGTTTGCCGTCGCCTTGGTGGACAGGGCGTCCACCGTGCCGGAGAACTCGCAATGCAGGTAGTCGGAGGAGACCAGCGGCTCGTCCGAGTAGCCCAGATAGCCCTTCAGCGCGCCTTCGGAGGCCGCCTTGAACGCCGCGTTCACCTCCTCGGCGGAGGCGGGCTTTTTCACCGTGACCACGAGATCGACCAGCGAGACGTTCGGCGTGGGGACGCGGATGGCGAAGCCGTCGAGCTTGCCCTTGAGGTGCGGCAGGATCTCGCCGATGGCCTTGGCGGCGCCCGTGGTGCTGGGGACGATGTTGCTCGCGGCGGCGCGGGCGCGGCGCAAGTCCTTATGCGGCAGATCCAGCAGGTTCTGGTCGTTGGTGTAGCTGTGGACGGTGGTCATGAAGCCGGCCTCGATGCCGAAGCTGTCGTCGAGCACCTTGACCACCGGCGCGAGGCAGGTCGTCGTGCATGAGGCGTTCGAGACGATGTGGTGCTTGGCCGGGTCGTAGCTGGTGTGGTTGACCCCCATGGTGAACATGCCGTCCACGTTCTTGCCCGGCGCGGAGATGACGACCTTCTTCACGGTGCCCTTGATGTGCGCCTTCGCGGCCGTCCCATCGGTGAACTTCCCCGTGGACTCGACCACGACCGTCGCGCCCAACGAGCTCCAGTCGAGGGCGGCGGGGTCTTTCTCGCTGAAAATCCTCACCGGCTTGCCGCCGATGACCAGCTTGTCGCCGTCAACCGCGACGCTTTTGCCGAAGCGCCCGAGGACGGAATCGTATTTGAGCAGGTGCGCCAACGTTTCCGGCTTGGTGATGTCGTTGATGGCGACGACTTCGATTTCTGGGTCGTTGACGGAGCACCTGACGAAATTCCTCCCGATGCGGCCGAACCCGTTGATGGCGACTTTGATGGACATGCTGTTTCCTCCCGTTGAAGTTTGTTTGAAAAGACGGTGACATTGCAAAAGCGCGGGTAAGCGCCGAACTGTCTAACTATACCGCAGCATCCGCATCGAAGGAATAGGTGGCGGCATTTTTGCCTGCAATGCGGGTCATGCGCCCACCGACATCCCGCCGACATCCCGCCGACATCGTTATCGTTGTTGACGCGCCGGGGAAATCCCCCATAATGTCGTCGTCGCCGAAGACAGGAGAAGCGTAGGAGGACTTGGAAAGGGCGCCCCGATGACCGATGCCACCGACACCTTCGATCCCCGGGCCGAGTTGCGCGAGGCGGCGGCGCTCTCCGCGCGTTTCGACATCCCCGCCCTTGGCGAGGTCTGCGACTTTCCGCGCAAGGGGAACATCAACCGCCGGACGTACCTGGTCACCGTGGGCGCGTCGCCAAGCCCGGACGCGCCCGGACGCCCCGCCGCATACCTGCTGCAACAGCTCAACCCCTCGGTGTTTCGCAGGCCGCAGGCGGTCATGGAGGCCATGGTTGCATGTGTCGCGGCGCAGGAGGCGGCGCTCCGGGAGCTGTCGGACGCGGACAGGCGCAGGTGGGGGGGCGGGTGGGAGCTGCTCCGGCTGGTTCCCACCCGGGAGGGAAAGCCGTTCTTGGAAGTCCCCGCCGAGGAGGGGGGAGGCGGCGGGGCGACCTGCTGGCGGATGGTGAACTACATCCCGGCGACACGCGCCTACAGGAGCCTAGGTGAAGTCGCCGACCCCTCCGCGCGACTCCGGGTCGCGCAGGAGGCGGGTCGCGGACTCGGCATCTTCCACCGCCTGACGGAGCGGATGCCGGCGGACGCCGCCGTCCCGCTCCCCGGCTACCGGGACACGGCGGGCTACTACGGCCAGCTCGAAGCGGTGTTGCAAGGTTGCCGCACGGAGGAGGACGCCGCCGCATTCCTGCCGGGCGATGCGACGCTGCGGGTGGCTTGCGCCCCCCTCTACCGAGTCCATCTGCCGCCGGAGGAGCACCGCCGGAGGAGGGGCTGCGGCGAGGTGCGCCGCCTCGCCCGCCTCGCGCTCGGGCAAAAATCCTACGCATGCTCCCTTAACCGCGCCCTCGCCAGCGGCGAGCTGGCGACGACCTTCGTCCACGGCGATCCCAAGCTGGAGAACTTCCTTTTCGACGACGTGACGGGGAGGGTCAAGGCGCTGGTCGATCTGGACACGGTCATGCCGCACTCGTGGCTCTCGGACTGGGGCGACATGGTGCGCTCGCTGACCAACGCCGCCGGCGAGCGGGAGCCGGATCCGGCGCTGGTGCGCTTCGACGACGAGGCGTTCCGGGCGTTGCGGCGGGGCTACCTGGCGACCGCCGAGCCGGAGGGCGGGGAAGCCGCGTGGATGGCGGACGCCCCGCCGATCATGGCGCTGGAGCTGGGGGTGCGCTTCCTCGCCGACTATTTGCGCGGTGACACCTATTTTGCGCCCGAGCCCGACGCGCCGCCCGACTTGAACCTGGTGCGGGCGCGGGTGCAGTTCCAGATGTTCGAAAACCTCCGCCGCCACGTCGCCATCCCGCCGCGTCGCTGAACCAGGCGCACCGCCCCCGACGCCAATCTGCGGGGGCGACGGGCTTTGGGCGCTTTGAAGGTTTCCGGGGGGTGTTTCCCCGCCTCGTTTGTGGCAGAATCTCCCGGGGAGACGATGAACTACTACAATTACTTCACCGAAGTCGAGGAGCATTTCGTCAGACGGCGCGGCAAGCACCTGCTCGTGTCGCCCATGGACTGGCACCTGATCGCCTCGTGGCGGGATGCGGGAGTCCCCCTGCACGTCGCGTTGCGCGGCATCGACATCGCCATGGACGGCTACCACGCCCGCCAGGGCGGGGGTGCTGGCAGGGTCAACAGCCTCTGCTACTGCCACGACGCGGTCATGGAGGCGTACTCGGGCCACTTGGAGTCGCACATCGGAGAGTCCGTGGCGGTGCCCGGTGACGGTGCTGGCGCCACGGCGGACGCCGACGCCCCCGGCGAAGGCGGCGGCGGGGAATTCGGCAAAGACGCCATCCTCGGATTCCTTTTTGAAAAAACCAATGAAATAAAAACGCTGGTCGCGAAACTATATACATGCGGGGCGCCGGAAGACATCGAACGGGTGCTCGTCCGCCTGGACGAGGTCGCCGGTGCGCTGGAGGCGGGCGGGAAACCGGACACGGAGGCGCTGGAGCGCGACTTGCGCATCTTGGACGAACTGCTGGTCGGGGGGTTGCGTGCCGAGGTGCCCGCCCAAGAGGCGGAGGAATGGGCGCAAGAGGCGAAGAAGGACAAGCTCCTCAAGGTCTACAAGCGGGTGCTCCCGAAGGAGGAGTACGAAAAGAGGCTGGAGGATTTTTACCGTGACAAGGTGCGGGAGAAATTCCAGGTCGGGCAACTGAGCCTGTTCCGCATCTGACAGGCATGGACATGGGCATGGACGCATTCACGATCGCCATTGAGAAGCTGGTCTACGGCGGCGACGGCATCGGGCGGCGCGACGGCAAGGCGGTCTTCGTGCCCCACTCCGTCCCCGGCGACGAACTCCTCGTGCGCACGGTCGCCGAGAAGAAGAGCTACGCCCGCGCCGAGATCGTCCGGGTGGTGAGGCCGGGCGAGGGGCGCGTCCCGCCGACCTGCCCGCATTTCGCCAGATGCGGCGGTTGCGACTGGCAGCAGCTCGAATACCCCCGCCAGGTGGAGGCGAAGCGGCGCATCCTCGAAGAGCTGTTCCACCACCGCCTGCCCGGGACCCGCGACCTGGAGGTCGCCATGATCCCCTGTCCGCAACCCTTCGGCTACCGCTCGCGGGCGCGCATGCAAGTCCACCTGGGCCGCGAAAAGACGTCCGTCGGGTTCTTTCGCGCCGGTTCGCACGCCGTCCAGGACGTCGAAAGTTGCCCGCTCTTCCAGCCGGCGTTGAACGAGGCGTTGCGGGAGCTGCGCCGCGCCGCGTCCGGCAAGGGAGGCGTGACGCGGGACGACTTCCGTGAGATCGACCTCGCCTGTTCCGGCGACGCCTGGGTGGTCGGCTGGCCGGGCGACGGGACGACGCTGCGGAAGCAGGTCGGCGATTTCCATTACGAGGCCGCCCCCGGGGCGTTCTTCCAGGCCAACGACCTCTTGGTCGAGGAGCTGGCGGCGCAGGTCTCGCGATGCGCCGGCGGGGGAGGCGCGGCCCTCGACCTCTATTCCGGGGTGGGGCTGTTCTCGTTGCCGTTGTCGCGGAGCTTCGGCGCGGTCACGGCGGTGGAGCGGAGCCTCGCCGCGTCCCGCCGCTGCGCCACGTGCGCCGCCGAGGCTGGGCGCGTGAACGTCATGGCGGTCTGCGCCGACGTCGCCGCATGGCTCCGCGCGCAGCAGGGGCGCGGCTTCGACTGCGTCGTGCTCGACCCGCCGCGCTCGGGCGTCGCCCCCGGCGTGATGGGCGAGGTCGCGCGGCTCGCCCCGGAAACCGTGGTCTACGCCTCCTGCGACCCGCAGACGCTGGTGCGCGACCTGGGCGCGCTGGACGCAAACGCCTATCGCGTCGAGTCGGTCACGGGCTTGGACATGTTCCCGCAGGCGTACCATTTCGAGACCGTCGTGAAATTGACGAAGACGGCTCCGTAAAATTCGCATCGGCTTTAAACGTCATCCCCGGCACCCCACCCGCCCCTGCCGGCGTCGTCGATGGGGAGGTGTGCGCATGTCCGGTTTCCTTTCTCGCATCGATGCCGGCCGCCAGTCGTCGCGGCCGATGGTGGCGGTCGCGCTGGCGTTCGGGGCGGGCGTCGCGCTCGCGCGCCTCGTGCCGGGATACAGCTTCCCAGGGCTCGCCGCCGGCACGCTCCTCCTGGCCGCCGCCGGGGGGCTGGCGTTACGGCGCGGCTATTCGACGGGGAGGCGCTTGGCGACGGCGTGGGCGGCGGGGCTCGCGGCGACCGCCCTCTGCGGGCTGATGATCGCCTTGGCGCACCGAGACGCCTTCCCCGGCGACGACGTGCGGGCGCTCCTCGCCGACGGGCGCTTCCCGCTCGACGAGCCGCTCGCCTTCGACGGATGCGTCCTTGAGGAGGGCGAGCTGCGCGACACCGACAGCGTCACCACCGTCGCGTTCCACGGCATCCAGGTCGGCGGGAGCTGGACGCCCGCGCGGGGCAAGGGCGTCCTGAGCGTCGGACTCCCGGGCGAAGGCGCGGCCGGGAGCCCTGCCGGGAACCAAGGCGCGGACGTGGACGCCGCGCCGGCCGTCCTCGCGCGCGGCGACAGGGTGAGGGGCTGGGCGGTGTGGCGCACGCCTCGCAACTATCAGAACCCCGGCTCGGAAGACCGGGTCGCGCGCCTCGGACGGCGCGGCGTCTTCGTGACGGGTCGCGCCAAGTCGATGCAGCTCCTGGAAACCATCCCGGGCGACTGCGCCGGGATCGCCGACCGCTTCGCCGGAATCGTCCGGGGTCGGGTGCGCTCCGGACTCGCCCGCATCCCGGACGGGCGCGGCGGGACTGCCGGGGATGGCGGCACGGGCGACCAGCGCGCCGCCATCCTGGCGAGCCTTGTCATCGGCGACTACTCCGGCCTTGCGGCGACGACGCGCGAGGCGTTCCAAAACACGGGGACGTTCCACGTCCTGGTCGTCTCGGGCATGCACGTCGCCTGGGTGGCCGGGCTGCTGCTGCTCGCCCTCAGGCGAATGTCCGTGCCGGGGCGGGCCTGCCACCTCCTGTCCGCCCTGGCCGTCGCCGCCTACGCCTGCGTCGTCGGCTTCCAAGCCAGCGTCACACGCTGCCTCTGGGTGTTCCTGCTGCTGCTCGTCGGGAGGTTGTTCTTCCGGCGCGCCGATCCGCTGAACATCCTTTGCGCGGCGGCGCTCCTCCTGCTCGCCTGGAACCCGGACTGGCTTTACGAGACCGGCTTCCAACTGTCGTTCCTGTCGGTCGCCGCGCTCATCCTCACGGCGTCGCCCTTCGTCGAAGGGGTGTTGCGCCCCTTGACCGCGCCGCTGCGCCATTGCGGCGACCCGGCTCGCGTCTTCGCCCAACCGGGCGGCGCGCACCGTCTCGGGCGGCGCGTCCGCTTCCGGTGCGAGCTCTTTGCCGAGGGCTTGGCGGAGCGCCTGCCGCCGCAGGCGCTCCCCGCCATGCTCTGGCTGTTGCGCAAGGCCGGCGGGGCGGCGTTCGCCACAGGGGGCATGGTCGCCGCCTCCGTGGCGGTGCAGTTCTGGATCGAGCCGCTGCTGGCGCACGGTTTCAACCGGTTGAGCTGGGTGGGCCCGCTGGCGAACGTCGCCATCGTCCCGCTCTCGTCCGCCACCCTGGCGGCGGGCATCGCCGGGGTGGTGGCGGTGTGGGCGGGCACGGACGCCCTCATGGGGGTCGCCGGACGGCTCGCGGCGTCGCTCCTCGCCGTCGCCGAGGCCGCCGCGCGCATCCCCGGCGCGTGGCAACGCTGCCCAACCCCCTCCGTCGCGTGGGTGCTGGCGGGGGTCGCGCTGCTCTTCGCCTGGGGGGTGTTCCGGTTGCGACCGCGCTGGGTCCCGTTCCTCTACACCGGGCTGCTGCTGGGTTGCGTGGCGTCCGGCTCGGTGCCGTGGCCCGGCCTCCTGCGCGGCGCGCACCACCCTTGGCGCAAAGGCGCGAAGCTGCTGGCGGTCACTTTCCTAGACGTGGGGCAGGGGGACGCGGCCGTCATCCGGCTCCCGAACGGCATGGTGTGGACGCTGGACGCCGGCGGGCTGCATTCCTTCTCCAAGGCGGGGGACGCCGACCGCGACGAGGGCTTCGACATCGGCGAGGCGGTGGTCAGCCGCTACCTTTGGCACGGCTGGACGACGCGCCTGGACCGGGTGGCGATTTCCCACACCGACGCAGACCATGCGGGCGGCGTCCCCGCCCTTTTGAAGAACTTCCGGGTGTCGGGGTTCTCCTACGCGCCGGCGGGCGCCGCCCCGGGGGCGCTGGGACGGTTGCGCGCCGTCGCCCGTGCGCGCGCAATCCCGGAACGCCCGCTTGCGGCGGGGGCGCGGGAAGACCTCGGCATGGTCGTCCTCCGCACGCTCCATCCCCCGGCGGACTCCACGTTGCCAGACGGCAACGCCAACTCCCTGGTCTTGCAATTGTCCTACGGGCGTTTCTCGGCGCTGTTCGCCGGCGACCTGGAGAAGGCTGGCGAAACCGCGCTCCTGCGCGCCATGGAAGGCGGGTGGGACGCCAGGGGGCTGGGGGATGCGCCGGGGCTGCTGCTGAAGGTGGCGCACCACGGCAGCCGCACGGCGACCTCCGACTATTTTTTGGACGTGGCGCGCCCCCGCTGGGCGGTCATCTCCGCCGGTCGCAACAACCCCTACGGACACCCGGCGCCGGACACGCTCGCACGGTTGGAAAACCACGGCGTGCGGATGTTCGCGACGATGGATCACGGCGCGGTCACCTTCGAGACGGACGGCGAACGTTACGTCGTCCGCAGCCACGTCCACGGCGTCGTGGAGGAGGGCGGGCTCTTTTGACGGCGCGTCAAAAAGCCGACGGGCGGGGTGCGGCGAGGCGTTCGTTTTTTTTGCGGGATAAATGCCGGGACGTCAATTTATCAGTTGATTCCGAGATTCACCTCGGTAAGAATATCGCCCATGGATGCCGCTATTGTAGGTAGAATCGCTCTTGAAACCGCGATCCCCGAGAGTTCTGTCTCCGCGACGGTCGCACTTTTACAAAACGGGGCCGCCGGCCCCTTCATCGCCCACTATCGCAAGGAAGCCGTCGGGGGGCTGGACGAGGCGAAGATCCGCCTCGTCCAAGACCGGCTGGCGCACTACCGGGAGGTGCTGGAACTGCGGGAGTCGCTCGTCAAGACGCTCACGGAGCAGGAAAAGCTCACCGACGAGCTCCGTGCGAAGATCGACGGCTGCCTCTCCAAACCGGAACTCGACGATATGCACCACCGGTTCCGGCCGCGGAAGAAGACGCGCGCCATCGAGGCGGTCGAGAAGGGGTTGGAGCCGCTGGCGGAGTATTTCTGGAAGCAAGAGCCCGACGGACGCACCCTCGATGAGCACCTCGACGTGTTCGTAGACCCCGCCAAAGGGGTGCTCAACCGCGAGCAGGCGCAACAGGGGGCGGTGGACATCCTCGCCGAATGGATATGGGCGAATCCCGAATACCGCCAGACGTTGCGCGAAATGCTCTGGAGCGACGGACAGCTCGTCTCTGCGGTCGTCCCCGCCAAGGTCGGGCAGAAGACCAAATACACCATGTACTACGACCGGCGGGAGTCGGTCACCTCGATCCCCTCGCACCGCGTGCTCGCCATCCGGCGCGGTTGCAAGGAGGGGGTGCTGGTCTCCTCCATCGAAGGCGACAACGCCAAGGCCGTCGAATACCTGCTGTCCGCGGTGCTCAAGGACAAGGAGGATCGCGAGTCGATGTTCTTCCCGATCCTCGCCGCCGCCGCGAAAGAGTCCTACGACCGCATCCTGCGCCCCATGATCGAGACCGAGGTGAGGACGCAACTGAAAGAGCGCGCGGACCGCGAGGCGATCAAGGTGTTCCAAGAGAACCTGTCCAACCTCCTCCTGTCCCCGCCCGCAGGCCCCATCGTGGTCATGGGCGCGGACATGGCGAAGGGACGCGAATGCAACTTGGCCGTGGTGGACGAGTCGGGCCGCTTGTTGGAGTCGGCGAAGATCAAGCTCACAGCCGCCGCCATCGCGCCACCGGCGGCGGAAACGGCGGCCCCGGCGGAAGCCGCCGCCCAAAGCCCCGCCCCGGTCGCGGACGAGGGCGAGGCGACCGTGGACGCGGAACCGTCGCCTGCCCCCCCCGCCGTGGAAGAGAGCCCCGATGCGGGCGAATCGACGGAATCGGCCGCGCCTGCGGGACAGGCGGAGGCGTATGCCGCCGCAGATGTCGCCGCGCCGGTCGCGATGGATGAGGAAGCGCCGGTCGCGGGAACAGGAGCGGAAGCTCCGGCGGAGGCGCCCGCAGCGCCGGATCCGTTGGCGACGTTGCTCGCCACGCTGGCGTCCCCCGCGCCGGTCGCGGCGGCGACCGCCCCGAAGAAAACGAGGAAGCCGGCGGATCCGCGCCTCGTCCTGAAGGGATTGATCGCACGCCACAAGGTGCGCGCCATCGCCATCGGGGCGGGCACAGGCGTCCGGGAGCTGGAGTCCCTGCTCCGGCGGGTGCTCGCGGAGGAAGGGTTGTCCGACGTATTCATCGCCGCAGTCAACGACGCAGGGCTTGCGATTTACTCCTCCTCGCGCCTGGCTCGCGAAGAGTTCCCCGACCGCAGCGCCTCAGCGCGTTGCGCGGTCAGCCTCGCCCGCCGCTTGCAAGACCCGCTGGCGGAGTTGGTGAAGATAGATCCGAAGCTCATCGGCGTGGGGCAGTACCAGCACGACGTGGATCAGAAGGCGTTGCACCGGGGGCTTGTGCAGACCGTGCAATATTGCGTCAACAACGTCGGCGTAAACCTGAACACGGCGGGGGCGGCGCTGTTGCGCCACGTCTCCGGGCTGAACGACAAGCTGGCGCGCCGCATCGTGGCAGTCCGCTCCTCCGATGGGCCGTTCCCCTCCCGCTACGCGCTGAAGTCGGCTCTCAACCTGGAAGACGCCGTCTATGAGCAGGCGGCGGGGTTCCTGCGCGTGCCCGACGGCGAAAACGCCTTGGATAAGACGGCGGTGCATCCCGAATCGTATGCGCTCGTCGAAAAGATGGCGGAGGCTGCGGGGGGCTCCGTAGGGGACTTGGTCGGCAACAAGGAACTCATCGACGCCATCAAGCTGGAAGACTACGTGACGGAGGCTGCAGGGTTGCCGACCCTGGCCGACATCCGCGAGGAGTTGTTGCGGCCCGGTCGCGACCCCCGGCGCACGTTCAAGCTGCCCCGGTTCAACCCGGACGTCCGGGAACTGGGCGACCTCAAGCCGGGCATGACCTTGGAAGGGGTGGTCACAAACGTGACGAACTTCGGGGCGTTCGTTGACATCGGCGTGCGGCAGGACGGCTTGGTGCATCTCAGCCAGATGGCGAGCCGCTTCATCCGCGACCCGCGCGAAGCGGTCAAGGTAGGCGACGTGGTCGAGGTCAAGGTGATCTCGGCGGATTCGGAGACCAAGCGGATAGCGTTGTCCATGAAGTCGGGCGCGTCGTCGAACGCCTCGCGCAAAAAGCCGCGGCATCCGCGCAAAGGCGGGAATGCGGAGGCGGGCGCAGGGGCAGTCCGAGCCGGCGCGGAAGGTCTGTCGCGACGCCCGGACGGCAGGATGCCGGCGGGGGGTGGCGCAGGCGGCGGCGACCGGAGGCCGCGCCCCGAGCAACGGGACGGGGACGGCACCCTGCGCCGCAACCGTGACCGTGACCGGAAACGGCCGCCGCGCAAGCCCGAGCGCGTCCCGCAGGAACGCACCCCTGCGGTGTATGAGACCGCGAAGGAGTCGGAGCCCGTTCCCGAAGGGCCGGAGTCGTCGTTCGAGGAAAAGATCGCGTTCCTCCAGTCCAAGTTCCGAGGCAACAAGTAGGCGGGGGGCGGTCGCGTCGCGGCAGCCCCGCGCACGCCCCGGCGCAATCCCCAACGA
This sequence comes from Acidobacteriota bacterium, assembly GCA_031271905.1. Lineage (GTDB taxonomy): Bacteria > Acidobacteriota > UBA6911 > UBA6911 > UBA6911 > UBA6911. The sequence goes on along the minus strand of JAISUT010000046.1, from coordinate 28,889 downwards.
TCTTTCGACCTTCGATCAGACCATTTGATCCGACAGGGCGGTCGCAATGCGGCCGCCTCATCTTTCCATGGCGAAGAAACCATCCCGACGCATCCTCTTCGAATTGCATCGCACGGCGTTCTGGCCGTCGAACGCCCCCCACAGCGCCATCGAGAACCTGGTGGAGTACATCCTGACCGGGCAGGCTTCGGACGGCGCCGACCCGGAGGTGGCGGCGCTCGCGGAACAGGCGTTGCGGTTCGACCTCGGCAGGCACCGCATGGTCGTCATCGGCGGCGGCACGGGACACTCCACCGTCGTAGGAGGCAACTCCTATCTTGAGAATTGGCCAGACCGGCCCGACGTCGGGCTCAAAAGGGAGTTCCCGCACCTGACCTCCATCGTCTGTACGACGGACGACGGCGGCTCCAGCGGCGCCCTGTTGCAGTTGCTACCCATGATCGCCGTGGGCGACCTGCGCAAACTGCTGCTGTCGTCGATACTGCCCCAGAACCTGCAAAAGGCTTACGGGCTGAACGCCAAGAAGGCCGCCGCGCTTCTGCGCGCCATCCACTCCGTCCTCACGCATCGGATCACCCCTGGGGCGGCGGGGCTCAAGGAGTTGTGCGACCCTCTGGTCGCCATCCCCGGGGGGTTGCGTGGGGCGTGCCCCGAACGGCTGGCGGAGGCGTTCCGCGAACTGGGCGGATACCTCGCCCCCGGCGGCAAGGGGCCGACGATCCCCCCGGCGCGGCATTCCGTGGGCAACCTCCTCTTGACGGCGGCCATCTTCCAAGAGGCGCACGGCGACACTTCCCGGCCTCCGAGGCTGCGGGACGTACAGAACGGCATCGACCGCATCGCCCATCTGATCGGCGCCCCCGCCGGAACCATCCATGCGGCGACTGCGGTGCCCGGACAGTTGCAATTCCGCTACGCCAACGGCGTCGAGGTCATGGGGCAGGGCAAGTCGGCGCGCTACAGACGCACCTCCCCGGTGGAGCGGGTGACTGCGGTGTACACCCTCCCCCCCACGATCAGCCCCGCCGTCCGCAAGGCGCTACGGGAGGCGGACGTGATCGTCTACGCCCCCGGGAGCTTGTACACCAGCATCCTGCCTGTGTTGCAGATCGAGCCGATCGTCGCCGCCATCCGCAGCAACCGCCGCGCCTTGAAGGTGCTGGGGGCGAACGCCTGGATACAGGAGGGGGAGACGGACATCTCCTTGAAAAACGAGGGGCGTGGCTTTCTGGCGTCGGAGTTGGTCGAGGCATACGCCCGGAACATCCGGGGCGGCATCGAAGGGCTGTTCGACGTCGTGCTATGCGCTAACTTGGAGCACGTCCCCGGCAGCATCCTGCGCAACTACGCGCTCGAAGGCAAGCATCCGATCTACCTGGACAAGGCGAGGGTCGAGGCGATGGGGGTGCATCCGGTCGAGGCGACGCTCTTCTCCCAGACGCAACCGGGGCAGAGCCGCGTCATCCAGCACGACCCGCAAAGGTTCGCCCTCGCCGTCAAGACTCTGCTGTACGCCGACCGCAACCTCCAGGACGAGCCGGGCTACCTCCTGCGCGCCAAAGGCGTGGCGCCATCCATCCCACACGCCCCCGCTTCGACGAAGTCCGAAAGGACGCCGCCCCCCCTCGCGAAAAGGCGGTCCCGCCGCCTGTTCCTATGCGAACACATGCAGGCGGTCCGGCAGGCGTTGCGGGGGAAGAAATTCCAACAGGAGGCGTTGCGGGACTTCTTCTACCGCGTCGCGTGGGAACATCGGGACATCCGCCCGGAACACCTCGACTACTTCAAGGGGGTGAGCGTCCTGGCGGCGAAGCAGTGGGAGCGCAACACCGAATGGGACAACGTGCTGGGGTATTTCGACCCAGAAGACCGGCGCATCAAGTTGCACCAGTCGTTGCTGGAGAACCCGGAGAGCCTGCAAGAGAACCTGTTGATCGCGCTGGGGGAGTCGCTGCTGGGGAGGTACATCGAAAAGCGCCGCTGGATCCAGCTTGCAGGCGGCCGTTGCTACGAGATAACCCTGCGCCCCGAGGGGGAGCGGGCCTGCTACCTGTCCAACGGGCAACTGCGCACCTACCTCCGGCTGGTGAGGATGGTGCCCGACCCGGGCGACGACCGCGTCTACCGCATCACCCTCAACCAAGACGGCGGCTTCTTCCCGTCCGGCTTGACGTTCGGGCTCCAATATTCCTGGTACCTCACCGGGCGGGGGCTGGCGGCGGAGTACGAGATGACGCTCTTGCGTTGGCCGGAGAAGGCCTTGACCCCGCTGCACGCCAAGGCGCGCGCCCGCAAAGAGGCGCTGGTGCGCTTTTTCCGCACCGAGGTCTTCGGCCACGGCGATTGACCGACCGGGGCGCCATGCGCCGGGACGCCATGACCGCTTTCGACCGTTCGCCCCGGCATCTGGATGGTTCTGGATGGTTCCCATCGCCCCTATTGACAAAATCTCCCCGGCACCCTATTATTTTCATCTTTAAGAGTACATTGTCCTTGTAAAAATACATATAGGATGATGTGAAACCGCTCCGACGAACGTCGGGACGCATCTCTCCGATCCATGAGACCCTACAGCCGCCGGCCATGGGACATGGACGACAGGGTATGGCGGGAAACGGCCATGCCTCCCATTTGGGGGAGCCTCTAAAACCTCGCCGATCAAGGCGCAACGCAGCGTCCGGGGTTTTTAGGGGTTCCCTTTGGAAAGGAGAACCGTTGATCGACACACCCCTTCGGCGGGCGTCTGTCCGTCTGCCGTCCGACACCATCTTGCGCGGGCCGCCCCAGGCCGGATCCGACCGCGCTTTTTACAAATCTTCTGAAAAGAACGAAAAACAAAACCGCCCACGTCCGACGGAATGGTTCGGCGCACGGGGCGGTGCGACACGTCAACATTTTCAACATTTGCGAGGAAGAACAGCATCATGAAGCACTACAAGCTGCACATCGAAGGGAATTGGGTGGACACTGATACAAAATTCGAAGTCCTGGACAAATATTCCGGCGAGCCTTTCGCGACCATCGCGCAGGCGTCGCACGACCAGGTCCAGGCGGCGGTGCGCTCGGCGCGCAAATCCTTCGCAACCACGCGGCTCACCCCGTACCAGCGCTACGAGATACTGCGCAACGCCGCGGACATCGTCAGAAAGCGGCGGGACGAACTGGCGGAGACGCTGGTGAAGGAAGTCGGCAAGCCGGTCAAGGAAGCGCTGGGCGAAGTGAACGGAGTGGCGTCCAACCTTGAAAACATAGCGGAGGAGGCGAAGCGCATCACGGGGGAGATGGTGCCCGTGGACTCGAACCCCGGCTCGGAGAACCGCATGTCGTTCACCCTGCGCTCCCCCGTCGGCGTCGTCTGCGCCATAACCCCGTTCAACTATCCGCTGAGCCTGTCCACGTCCAAGGTGGCGCCGGCGCTCGCCGCCGGGAACACCGTCGTCCTCAAGCCGACGCAACAGACCCCGGTCAGCGGCTGCCAGCTTGTGGAGGTGCTGCTGGAAGCGGGGTTGCCTGCCGGACACATCCAGTTGCTGCTCGGCCCCGGCTCCAAGGTGGGGGAGTGGCTCCTGCGGAACCCTGACATCAATTTCTACAGCCTGACCGGGAGCGCGGAGGTCGGGGAGCACATCACGCGCAGCATCGGCCTGCGTCGTTGCGCGATGGAGCTGGGAAGCAACGCCGCCGTCATCGTCCACAAGGACGCCGATGTCAAGAAGGCGGCGGCGGCTTGCGCGACGCGCGGCTTCTACAACTCCGGACAGGTTTGCATCTCCGTCCAACGGGTTCTCGTCCACGAAGACGTCTATAGCGAGTTCATGACCGAGGCGAAGGCTGTCGCCGAATCGCTGGTGCTCGGCGACCCGTCCGACCCGAAGACCACGATGGGGCCGATGATCGGGGAATCGGAGGTCGAACGCATAGCCGAATGGGTCGTCGAGGCGGTGGACGAGGGGGCCGTCGTCGTCACCGGCGGCGAAGCGAAGGGGACCCGGTTCTACCTGCCCACCATCCTCGGCAACCTGATGCCGAACATGAAGGTGTGGAGCCAGGAAGTCTTCGGTCCGCTCCTGATGGTCAACTCGTACAGGGATTTCGACGAGGCCATCCGCGCCGTCAACGATTCCATATACGGCCTTCAGGCGGGAGTGTACACCCGCGACCTGAGCCTCGCCATCCGCGCGGCACGGGAGATCGAGTGCGGCGGCGTCATCATCAACGACACCGCATACTACAAAGTCGGCAACATGCCTTACGGCGGCGTGAAGCAAAGCGGCTTCGGCCGGGAAGGGGGCAAATACGCCATCAAGGAGATGACCGAGGAGAAGACCGTGGTGCTGAACCTGTAGCGCCTGTAGCGCAAAAAAAACAGAATGTGGCTTGACAAATGCGGCCGCGCCCTTGCCAGGGGCGGAGGGAGGGAGTACGTTGGATACATTCCCGGAGGCAGTTTCGGACGTTGGGATCGGGTAGGTGCTTGCACCTGCATGATTCCCTCCGGGTACTTTCTTCCACATGGATTTGATGCTGACGGCTCCTGCATCCGCCGTCTCCATCTCTACTGCGATTATGGTTCCATCATCAAACTTACTTTCGAATTCGGCGGAAGTCTTCTTGTTATTTTCATGTGTTCAAGGCTGAATCGCGCGCCTCAAGTCCGCTATAATGCGCCCATGTTCAAAATTCGCGATGTCGTGATCTCTCCGCCGCTCGTGCTGGCGCCGCTGGCGGGGCACACCGACTCCCTCTTCCGCATGGCCGTCAAGCAGCTCGGCGGTTGCGGCCTGGTGGTGTCCGAGCTGGTCAGCACGGAGGGGATGACCCGCAACCGGGCGCGCTCGGAACCGCTGACCCGCTTCGAGGAAGGCGAGCGCCCCATCGCCGTGCAGATATTCGGCGCGGATCCGGCGCGGATGGCCGCCTCCGCCGCCATGGTCGAGGAGGCGGGCGCGGACATCATCGACATCAACATGGGCTGCCCGGTCAAGAAGGTGGTGCGCCAAGGGGGCGGGAGCAACCTCCTGCGCGACATGCCGCTGATGGAGAAGATCTTCCGCGCCGTGCGCCGCGCGACCAAGGCCCCGCTGACGGTGAAGATACGCTCCGGCTGGGATCATGACTCCATAAACGCCGTGGAGGTCTTGCGGCTGGCCGAGGATTGCGGCGTCGAAGCCCTTGCGATACACGGGCGGACGCGCTCGGACATGTTCTCCGGCAAGGCGGACTGGAGGGTCGTCGCCGAGGTCAAGGCGCATGCGCGCATCCCGGTCATCGGCAACGGCGACGTGTTCGCGCCGGAGGACGCGGCGCGGATGTTCCGGGAGACGGGGGTGGACGGCGTCATGTTGGGGCGCGGCGTCCTTTCCAACCCCTGGCTCATCCGCCAGGCGTGGGACCACCTGAACGACAGGCCGGTGACGGAGACGGGACACGGGGAGCGCGTCCGTTTCACGCTCGACTTCCTCGGCAGGGTGAGCCGCGAGCTCCCGCCCCCGGTCGCGCTCGGCAAGCTCAAGAAGCTGGGCGGGTGCCTGGCCAAAGGCTTCCCCGGCAGTTCGCGCCTGCGCGCGCGGATGCACGAGGCGCGCACGGCGGAGGAGTTTCTCGCCTCGGTCCACGACCACTTTTCAAACGACGCCGCTTGACGCCCGCTTGAAAGAGGTCACTTGCCGACGCAGAACTTCGAGAAGATCTGGTCGAGCAGATCCTCCGTGCCGGTCTCGCCGGTGATCTCCCCCAGCGCGTCCAACGCCTTGCGCAAATCCATCAACGCGAACTCCTCGGACAGCCCTTGCGCCAGGGCCTCGCACCCGCGTCGGATGTGGCCTTGGGCGCGTTCGAGGGCTTGGCGGTGACGCAGGTTCGTGACCAGCGGTCCGTCCGCGCCAGCACCCGCCCCGCCCATGACCTGTCCCAGGATCGTCTCCCGGAGCCCTTCGACCCCCGCGCCGGTTTTCGCCGAAACGTCCAAGTGACGCCATGCCCCGGCGAGCCGCCGCTTCCCCTCCTCCGTCATGCAAGGGGGGAGGTCGGACTTGTTGAAGGCGACGACGCCGAGGGCGACGCCGAGGGCGTCCAACCGGTCGCGCAAGCCCCTGTCCGCCGCCGTGGGCGCACGGCCCGCGTCCACGACCAGGAGGACGGCGTCCGCGTCGATGGCGGCTTGGCGGCTTCGCTCCATGCCCAGCCGCTCGGCGTCGTCGCCCGCGCCTTCTTGGTCGCGCAAACCCGCCGTGTCTTCCAGGCGCACCGGGACGCCGCCGATGGCGGCCTCCTCGGACACCAGGTCGCGCGTGGTGCCGGGCATGTCGGTGACGATGGAGCGCTCCCGCCCGAGCAGGGCGTTGAACAGGCTGCTCTTGCCCGCGTTGGGCGCGCCGACGAGCGCCAAGGAGAACCCTTCCCGCACGACGCGCCCCCGCCGGAAGGAGTCGATGTGACCGTTTATTTTACGGCAGATGCCGTCGAGCAGGTCGAGCGTCGCCTGTCGCGACGCGGTCGGGAGGTCTTCCTCTGCGAACTCCACCGCCGATTCGAGGTCTGCGACGGCTTCTACAAGGCCGTCCTTGACCGGCCGCAACTCCCGCGCCAGCGCCCCCCCGCGCTGCCGCGCAGCCACCTGCGCCTGGTAGAGCGTCCGGGCGGCGATGATGTCATGCACCGCCTCGGCCTCGGCCAGATCCATGCGCCCGCCAAGGAACGCCCGCATGGTGAACTCCCCCGGCGCGGCAAGGCGCGCGCCCAGCCCGCAGAGGGTTTCCAGGAGCGCCGCGACGATGACGGGGTTGCCATGTAGGGAGAACTCCGCTATGTCCTCGCCCGTGTAGGAGCGCGACGCGGGGAAAAAGGTGACGAGGGCTTCGTCGAGGAATGCGCCGGGGGTTTCGCCGGACGTGGCGTCGCCGCCAACGCCCCCCACCGGGCGCACCAGCGGGCAGAGCGTCGCGCGACGCGGCGCAAGCGGCATGGCGGCGGCCTTGCGGGCGCAGACCTTTTGCAAGATCGGCAGGGTGCCAGGCCCGCAGAGGCGCACGACGGCGATGCCGGAGCGTCCCGGCGGGGTGGAAGGCGCGCAGATGGTGTCGGCGGTGTCGTGCATGCTTTCCGTTTTCTGCGGGTGCGACGCGAAGCGCTTCGGGGTGCGGTGGCGCGCGGTGCGAGCCACCCCTGCGTCAAGCGTCAACCGGCGGGGCGTCGACGGGGCGTGGTGTGTCGCGGCACCCCGCAAAACAGCCGGTTATGCGGGGAAGATGGTGATGCTGCGGTCGTCGCCCCGCCCCTCGCTCCGGCTCTCCACCCCCGCGACCTCCGCCAGCGACAAATGCACGATGCGTCGCTCGCGTGGCACCATCGGTTGCAGGGTGAGCGGCTTGCCGGACGCCAGCACTTTCTCCGAACCCATCTTGGCAAGCAGCTTGAGTTCCAGCTCGCGATGCTTCCGGTAGTCGTCCGAATCGAGCTCGACGCTGGGAGGCGCGTCTTCGCGCCTTCCGGCATGGTCGCCGGGGAAAGCCTTGTTGAGCAGGTATTCTAGGCTGTTCAAGAGCGATGCCGAATTGGAAAGGAGCAAGCCCCGGTCGTCGCCCGTGACGTTGATGCGGATGACGCCGTCCCCGTCGCGCTCCCCGCGCCCCTCGGCAACCAGATCCAAATGGAGATGCTTCAGAAGATCCCCGCAAAAATTCACCACTTCTTCCAAAGCACCCCTCCTCGTGAAATATGGAACCAGACGCCGTCAGGTTTCCCCGGCGCGCCGCACCACGCCCCCTACTTCCCTTTGCCCTTCTTGGCGGGCGCCGCCGCCGCATTGGGAATCCACCGCTCCGCGATCTTTTGGAACGTGACCTGGAAGATGTTACTGCACAGGAAATAGAGGTTCAAGCCGCTGGACATGTTGAAGAAGAAGAAGGTGAAGAACAGCGGCATGATCATCATCATCTTCGCCTGCGTCGGGTCGGCGCTGGGCGACATCGGCGCCATCTTCTGCGAGATGAACATGGTCAGCCCCATGGCGATCGGCAGTATGTAATACGGGTCTTTGGACGAAAGGTCTTGCAACCACCAGATGAACGGCGCTTGACGCAGGTCGATGGATTGCGCCAAGAGCTGGTAGAAGGCGAAAAGGAGCGGCATCTGTATGATCATCGGCAGGCAGCCGCTCATCGGGTTCACGCCATGCTCCTTGTAGAGGGCCATCACCTCCGTGTTCATCTCGCGCTTGCGGGGGTCGGTCGCCTTGTACTGGCGGTACTTGTCCTGGATGGCCTTCACCTTGGGCTGGATCGCCGACATCTTCTTCATCGAGAGCATCGACTTGAGCCGGAGCGGGAACAGCACCAGGGACAAGGCGAAGGTGAGGGCGACGATCGACCAGCCGTAGTTGTGGATGAACTGGTGGATCCAGCGCAACGCCGTCAGGAGCGGGTAGACGAGGATGGTGAACATGCCGTAGTCGATGACGCCGCTCAGATCCGTCCCGGCCTTTTGCAGGTTCTCCTGCTTCTTGGGCCCGATGTAGAGCCGGTAGTCCTCGCCACCGTCCGGGTTGAGCGGCAACGAGACTTTCAGCAGGTCGCGCTTGACCGTGTCGCCGTCCAGGCCCGCCTCCTTCAACTCGACCGTCTGGGTGTTGAAGTAGCCGAGTGGTCGCGACGGGATGGCGATCAGGCTGAAATACTGCATCTCCAAGCCCGCCCAGCGCACATCCCCCTCGAACCGTTTCAAATCGCCGGGGTCGTCGGGCGTCTCGCGCTTCACCTTGCCGCCGAGGGAGTAGACCGCCGCCAGACGCGAGGTGCTGGAGGTGAAATGCTCCGAGGCGGGGCCGATGTCCTCGCCTAGGAAGAGCCTCCCCTCGAGCGGCTTGCCCGCCTTCGTTCCGGACAGCCGGAGGTCGGCGGTGTAGTTGTCCTTGTCGAAGCTCCAGACCTTCTCCAACTGGAGGTCGCCGCGTTTGAAGGTGAGGCGCACCTTGACCGGCGGCGCGAGCTTTTCCGGAGCGGGGCCGTGCCCGCCGCCTTCGACCGAGACTTCGTAATACTCGTCGTTGGCGACCGTCTCCGTAGCGGCGTCGCCGAGGATCAGGGAGCCGAGGTACAGCCGTCCGTTGTGCGCCTCGCCGGTGATCATGTCGAAGACGCGCCGAGGCTCGTCCTTGCTTTTTCGCGAGGTCTGGTAGCCCTTGAGCTCCCAACTGGTCAACACCCCCCCCCGGTTGTCCAGGACGGCGGTGTACAGGTCGCCGTCGATGACGACCTTCTGCGCGGCGGCGTGCGTGTCCGCCACGGCGGTCGGCGCGGTCGCGCCGCCGGAATCGGAGGCGGCGTCTTCGTCGCCAGCCGTCGCCGCCGGCGTGGCGGTCGGCGTGGCGGCGGTTGCGGGGGGTGCCGGCGTCTCTGTTTTCGGCTCGGCCTGCGCGGTGGATGGCGGCTCGGGTTTGTTTTGGGGCTTTTTCGGCATGATGTACTGGAAGCCGAAAAAGACCGCGAAGGTCAGGACGACGAAGAGAATTAGCCTTTTTTCCATTTGATTGCAAAGAAAAGATGGGGTGACCGCGACTGCTTACGCGCAGAACCGCGACCGCCGGTTTATAAACGCGGACGGCTAACTTCGGGCGAACAGCCCCCGCCCCTACCACTATGGGGAACCTCTAAAAAACCCGGACGCTGCGTTGCGCCTTGTCTGCGAGGTTTTTAAAGGCTCCCTACGGCACCGGGTCAAAGCCCCCTTCGTGAAACGGGTGGCATTTGAGCAACCGGCGCACACCCAGGCAAACGCCCTTGACCAAGCCTTTTTTCTCTATAGCTTCGCGCATATAGACGGAACAGGTCGGTTCGAATCGGCAGGCGTGCGGCAGGCAGGGGGAGATGAAACGCTTATAGGACTTCAGCGCGACGACGGCGGCCTTCCCGGCAAGATCGGCGATGGCGCGCATGAACCCGCCTCCTGTCTGCAATCCGACGACCGGGGGCGCGCCTTCCGCGAGCGCCTACAGCGACCATGGCCGTCACGCCGGCGACCTACCGACCCTTCCGGTCGCCCAACTTCCTCATGGCGACCAAGAACTCCGCGCGCAACCCGTCGTAGCCAGCCTTGGCGCAACCGGCCTTGGCGTTGACCACCATGTCGAAAGGGCTGGGGATTTGACTCGAAGACCTGCGGAAAATCTCCCGGAACAGGCGCTTCACCCGGTTTCGCACCACCGCCCCGCCCACCTTCCGGGACACCGTTATTCCCAGCCGGGAACGCCCGAGGGCGTTCCTGCGGCTGAACAACACGAAGTTTGACGAATATATCTTCCCACCGGCGTCGTAGATCGCCCGGTAGTCTGCGGAACGGACGACGCGGACGGCGTGCGGGAACTTCTCAACAGTCGCGTTAACCACTCACCGTAAGCCTTTTGCGCCCTTTGGCGCGCCTGCGTTTGAGCACCAGGCGACCGCCCTTGGTGGACATGCGTTCGCGGAAGCCGTGTACCTTTTTCCGTTTGCTGTTGTTGGGCTGAAACGTCCTTTTCATCGTCCTAAAAATCTCCGTTCATCGCGTTAGTCGAAATCCAAAGAGGCAAATCATAGAAATATCGGAGGGAAAAAGCAAGTGGCAACCTCTATGAAACCACGATGCCCCGCCCTTCGCGGACGTCGCCGACGACCCATGCCGCCTGCCCCGCCTCGGCGAAAAGCCGCTCCGCCTCCGCCAGCCTGTCCTGCGGGACGGCGGCGAGCAACCCCCCCGAGGTCTCCGGCGTGAAGAGCAGCAGGCGCACCTCCTCCGGGATGCCGTCGGCGAACCGGACGCGGCCTTGGTAGCACTTCTGGTTGCGCCCCGCCCCGCCGGGGAAAAGCTGCTCGTCGGCGTACCGCCGCGCGCCGTCCAAGAACGGGAGGCGCCCCAGCTCGAAGCGCAGCTCGACGCCGCCCTTTTCGGCCATCTCCGAGCCGTGGCCGAGCAGGGCGAAGCCCGTGATGTCGGTGCAGGCGCGCACGCCGACCTGCCGTAGGACGCGCGCGGCGTCGCGGTTGAGCTTCTTCATCGACGCGGCGGCGGCGGCTATGTGCGCGGGTTCGGCGGCGTCCCCCTTGGCGGCGGTCGTGACGATGCCGACCCCCAGGGGCTTGGTCAGCACCAGCGCGTCGCCGGGGCGCGCCCCCGCCTTGGTGAAGATCCGGTCGGGGCGCACCCGTCCCATCACCGAAAGGCCGAACTGCGGCTCCTTGGCGTCGATCGTGTGCCCGCCCGCCACGATGCCGCCCGCCTCGCGCACCTTCTCCGCGCCGCCGCGCAATATCTCGGTCAGGATTCCCGGGGCGAGCGAACAGGGGAAGCCGCAGATGTTCAAGGCGAGCGTCACCTCGCCCCCCATGGCGTAGACGTCGCTCATGGAGTTGGCGGCGGCGATGGCGCCGAACTCGTAAGGGTCGTCCACCACCGGCGTGAAGAAGTCGAGCGTCTGGATGATCGCCAGCTCGTCGTTGACCTTGTACACGGCGGCGTCGTCGCTGATCGCCAACCCCACCAGGAGGTCGGGGAAGTCGCGCGCCTGAAAGATCTCGCCGAGCGGGCGTAAAACCTCGGCGAGGGCCTCCGGCCCCATCTTGGCCGCTCAACCGGCAGCCGAAGTCAGCGACGTGAGCCGAACCTGATCCCTGTCCATCCCCCCTGCCCCTCCCTTCCTAATTTTAGGGAACATCTAAAACCCCGGACGCTGCGTCGCGCCTTGGTCGAAAATGCTCATTCACCTCGGCAAACTCCGCTTTTCGACCTGCGGCGACGCCTTGTCTGCGAGGTTTTCAGAGGTCCCCTTTAAAGGGAAACCGTTTTTCGCCTTCGCGACGGCGTTGATCCGGACGATCATCGACTCGTCCATATGCGACGACGCTTGGACTGTCGCACGCCCCCTCCCAAGCAAGCATGCGCGCAAGTATACCCATGCCCATAGCCTCAGCAAAGTCAAAACTTTTGGGGCGCGCCGTGTCGCCGGTCACGATTCCGTCGCCTGGAGGCGGGAGCTGTGCTTCAAGATGACGGCGAACAGCTCCTCGACCATCTCCTCGGGCAGGTTCAGCGACTTGCCCCAGTCGCGGCGCTCGACCATCATCCGGCGCTCGCGGTCGGAGTCCACCACTGGCGCGGCCTGCCTCATCTTCAGCCTCCCGATCTTGCGCACGGCGTCGAAGCGGCGCGCCAGCACCGACAGCATCAGCTTGTCCTGCCGGTCGATCACGCTGCGCAGATCCTGCCGGCGGGAGCGCGCGACGCTTTCCGGCGCCATCGTCCGGCGCTTCTGCGCCGCCCGCTCCCAGACGGCCTCGCCCTCCGGCTCGCCCATCTTCTCCGTGATGAACCGGAGGCTCCGGTCGAAGCGCGCCATCGCCTCGCCGATGGCGGCGGCGTTGGTCTCCATGACCCCGCGCCACATCGCGTAGTCCGACGCCGCAAGACGTGTCATGTCCAGGAAGCCGCGCCCCGCCATCTTCTCCAACATTCCGTGCTCGGCGTCCCCCGCCAGGGCCGCGTGCATGAGCGCCAACGAGATGAAGTGCGGCAGGTGGCTGACCATCGCCACGACGCGGTCGTGCTCCCCCGGCTCGATCGTGACCGGGACCGCCCCCAGCCCCTCCACCAGCTCGATCATCGCCAACAGCGCCTCCGGCGGCGTGTCTTGGTACGGGCAGAGCGCGTAGACCCGGTCGCTGAAGAGGAGCGGGTCGGCGGCCTCCACCCCCGAGCGTTCGCCCCCCGCCATCGGATGCCCGCCGATGAAGTGGACGCCGGAGGGGAGCAGATTGGGCGCCTCGGCCATGATCCTCTCCTTGGTGCTGCCCACGTCGGTGACGACCGCCCCCGCTTTCAAAAAGGGCTTGAGCCGGACAAGCGTCTCCAAGACGAACTGCACGGGGGTGGCGATCACCACCAAGTCGCTCCCTGGTATGTGCGCTGCGAAATCGTCCAAGGTGCCGATGCTGTCGGCGACTGCGGCCTCTTGGATCGCGGGGATGCGTTCCGGCAAGTCAAGGCAGGCGACGGCGTGTTCCGGCAGGCGCCGCTTCAACGCCAGCCCGAGCGACCCCCCGATCAACCCGCAACCGATGATCGTGATTTTCATGATGATGCCTCCTTCGTTAATAAATGCTATTTCTTACCTAGGCGGCGTCCGATGGTGGTCGCGATGATGCGGCACCGGTTCATCAGCAGGCTGAATTGTTCGAAGGTCAGCGATTGCGGACCGTCCGAGAGCGCCTTGTCGGGGTTCGGATGGACTTCGATGATGACCCCGTCTGCCCCCGCCGCGATCGAGGCGCGCGTCATGGGCGCGACGTAGCGGCGGATGCCGACGCCGTGGCTCGGGTCGGCGATGATCGGCAGGTGCGAGAGCTGCTTGACCACCGGGATGGCGGAAAGATCCAGCGTGTTGCGCGTGGCGGTCTCGAAGGTGCGGATGCCCCGTTCGCAGAGGATGACGTCCGGGTTGCCCGCGTTCAGGATGTACTCGGCGCTCATCAGCCACTCCTGGATGGTCGCCGACATGCCGCGCTTGAGCAGGATGGGCTTGCCGACGCGCCCGAGGTCTTTCAGCAACTGGTAGTTCTGCATGTTGCGCGCGCCGACTTGCAGCAGGTCGGCATACTCCGCCACCGTGTCTATCTGCTCGCTGGACATCACCTCGGTCACCACCGCGAGGCCGTGGCGGTCGGCGGCGCGGCGCATCAGCCGCAAGCCCGCCTCCTGCAACCCTTGGAAAGAATATGGCGACGAGCGCGGCTTGTACGCGCCTCCGCGCAGCACCTGCGCTCCGCTCGATGCGACGAACTCGGCGCAAGCTTCGATCTGCTCCTCGCTCTCCACCGCGCAGGGGCCCGCCATCACGGCGACGTCCATCCCCCCGACTTGGCAGTTCTCCCCGACGCGCACCACGGTGTCCTCGGGATGGAACTCACGGCTTGCCAGCTTGAAGGGCGAGGAGACCAGGATCACGTCGCGCACCCCCGGCATGGTCTGCATCACCCCCACATCCAAGCGGTTGCGATCCCCGATCACCCCGATCACGGTGCATTCCGAGCCGTCCGAGCGGGTGAGGTCGAGCCCCGCGTCCTTGACGGCCTGCTGCACCGCGCCTATCTGCTCCTCTGTTGCCTTGGCCTCGCAAATGACGATCATAGAATCTCTCTCCCAAGAGGGGCGCGGCTTCCGAACGGGCTCCGCGCCCCGGCGCAGTGCGCGGAGCCCGTCCATCGACGGCCCCAAAAACAAAAGCGGCCCATCGGGTTTCCCCTTTGGGCCGCTTTTTCTTCTTTTTTAGAGCAAACGAAGAAATAGACGCAGACCCTCAGGGGCCGGTCGTAAACGCGCCAAAGTAGTAAAAGTAAAAACGGCTGTTCATCTTTATTCCCTCATGCTCCTTTTAACTCGTCCAGCAAAGGATTTTAGCAGAACCCGGTGTTCCGTCAACAGGAAAAATCCCCTGAAATCCCCTGAAATCCCCGCCCTGAAATCCTCACTTTCCAAAATTGACGGTCGTGGAACCCGCTGTTCGCTTGGAGAAAAACTTCCCGGCAAACCGGGCGCCCCTTGGAGCGAGGCGGCGCTCAGCCGCGGAACGGCTGCTTGTCAAAGCCCAGACCGCCTTTGGGGAGCTTGCGGTTGGCGGCATACCAGAGCAGTCCCAAAACGCTTTTGCCGTCCATGATCTCCCCGCTGGCGACCATCTGGAGGCATTCCGCGAGCGTGCGGGGTTCCGGCGTGATGTGCTCCCCCACTTCCAGGCGCCGCGGGCAGGGCGTCAGGTCGCTGGCGACGAACAGGTGGATGACCTCGTCGCAGAACCCCGGGGACGAATAAAATGCGCAGGCGGCGGTCAGCGTCCCGGCGACGCAGCCGATCTCCTCCTCCAACTCCCTGGCGGCGGTGTCGCGTGGCGACTGGCCGCTGTCCAGCTTGCCTGCGGGTATCTCCCATATAAACTTCCCCAAGGGGTAGCGGAACTGGCGTATGAGCACGATGCGCCCGTCGTCCATGACCGGGATGGCGGCGACGCCCCCGGGATGGCGCACCACCTCGCGTATAGTGCTCTCCCCGGACTCCAGCCGGACGGTGTCCACATGCAGTTTGAGGATCTTGCCGTTGTAGGCTTTCCTGTCGAGCAGGTCGGATTCGGGGTTTTTCTCGTCCATGGCGTAAAGCATACAACAGCGACCGACGCAAGAAAAGCCGCCGCATCCCAAAACCAGCGGGCCAAAACCAGCGGCGGTTCGCTACACCTGCTTCCGTCGTGTGACGGGGCGCGCTACGGAGCATCTATGTCGTGCCAATCGGGGGCTTCTCCCGTATAATCGTCCCGTATGCCCGCAGGGGGCTTTTTTGAGGGGGGCGCCATGAAAAGATGTCTATTGGTTCCAGTGCTGCTGTTGACGGCTCTTTCCGCGAGCGCGGAGACGGGGCGCGAGGCGTGGCTGCGCTACGCGCCGCTCGACGACGCCGCGAAGGCGGGATACGGCAAGCTCCCCGCCGCCGTGGCGGTCGTGGGGAACGGGGGGTCGCCAGTGCTGGAAAACGCGCGCGCCGAGTTGGTGCGCGGCGTGCGGGGGATGCTGGGGCGGACGCTGCGGCATGAGGACGCGGCCACCCGGGCGCTGAAAGAGCCGGCGTTCGTCCTGGGGACGGAGGCCGCGCTGAAAGCCGCCGACCCGGCTTTCAAGGCGCCGCCGCTGGGAAAAGACGGCTACTGGCTGGCCGAAGCCGACTTCAAAGGCGCGCGCTCCATCGTCATCGCCTCGCCCGACGAGCGCGGCGTGCTCTACGGCGTCTTCGCCTTCCTGCGCAAGGTCGCGACGGAGCAGCCCGTCGCCAAGCTCGACGAGGCGTCGCGGCCGATGGCCCCCGTGCGCTGGGTCGATCACTGGGACAACCTGGACGGCACCATCGAGCGCGGCTACGGCGGCCCGTCCATCTTCTTCGAGAAGGACGACGTGCGCGAAGACCTCTCCCGCGTCGGCGAGTACGCGCGCCTGCTGGCGTCCGTCGGTGTCAACGGCATCAACATCAACAACGTGAACGCCAACCCGCGCGTCATCCAAGACGTGTTCATCCCGCAGTTGCGGCGCGTCGCGGACGTGTTCCGGCCCTGGGGCATCCGGCTTTCCGTCTCCGTCGATCTCTCCAGCCCGCAGAAAACCGGGGGCTTGGACACCTTCGACCCGATGGACGCCGGCGTCGTCCAATGGTGGCGCGGGCGCGTGGACGCGCTCTACGGCGCGATCCCCGATTTCGGCGGCTTCACCGTCAAGGCCGACTCCGAGGGGCGCGAGGGGCCCTCCTCCTACGGGCGCACCCCCGCCGACGCCGCCAACATGCTGGCCAAGGCGCTCGCCCCGCGCGGCGGCGTGCTCTTCTACCGCGCGTTCGTCTACGACCACCACCTGGACTGGACCAACCTGAAAAACGACCGGGCGCGGGCGGCCTACGACATCTTCCATCCGCTCGACGGCAAGTTCGAGGAGAACGTCATCATCCAGATCAAGCACGGCCCCATCGACTTCCAGGCGCGCGAGCCGGTGTCGCCGGTCTTCGGGGGGCTGGCCCAGACCAACGTCGCGGTCGAACTCCCCGTGATGCAGGAGTACACCGGCCAGCAGCACCACATGGTCTATCTCATGCCCTACTGGCGCGGTCTCCTCGACTTCGACCTGCAAGCGAAAGGGGCGGGGACGCCGCTCAAGGACATCCTCTCGGGCAAGGTGTTCGGGAGGTCGCGCAACGGCTACGTCGCCGTCGTCAACGTCGGCATGGACGACAACTGGCTGGGGCACGCGATGGGGATGGCGAACCTGTACGGCTACGGGCGGCTGGCGTGGGACGCGAACCTCGGCGCCGGGGCCATCGCCGAGGAATGGACGCGCCTCACCTTCGGCCCGTTCGGCGCTTCCGGCAAGTCCGGCAAGGACTCGAAAGTCCTCGAGACCGTCACGTCGATGCTGATGGACTCCTGGCGCGCCTACGAGAACTACACCGGCCCGCTGGGGGCGCAGACCTTCACCGACATCACCGGCAGCCATTTCGGGCCCAACGTGGAGGCGTCCGAGCGCAACGGCTGGGGCCAGTGGCACCGCGGCGACGAGAAGGGCATCGGCATGGACCGCTCCGTCGCGACCGGCACCGGCTACGCCGGGCAGTACGCGCCGCCGGTCGCCGCCATGTACGAATCGCTCGAAACCACGCCGGACGAGCTCGTCCTCTGGTTCCACCACGTCCCCTACGACTACAAGCTGAAATCGGGCAAGACCGTCGTGCAGCACGTCTACGACGCGCATTACGACGGGGCTGCCGCCGCCGAGGGCTTCGCGGGCGCGTGGCGCTCGCTGCGGGGGCTCGTAGACGAGCGGCGCTACGGGGAGATATTGGCGAAGCTGGAGTTCCAGGCGGGGCACGCGCGCGTCTGGCGCGACGCCGTCAACGACTGGTTCCGCCGGAAGTCCGGCGTCCCGGACGCGAAGAACCGCGTGGGCAGCCATCCGGGGCGCGTCGAGGCCGAGGCGATGCGGCTCGAAGGCTACCGGCCGGTGGACATCCTCCCGACGGAGAACGCCTCGGGCGGCAAGGGGGTCGAATGCCAGGGCGCGAAAGCATGCTCCGCGGAATGGGAATTCGACCGGGCGGCGGGCTGGTACACGCTGGACGTCGAATATTACGACGTACCTTTCGGCGCGGCGCGCTACCGTGTGCTGGTGAACGGGCAGGAGATCGACGCCTGGACGGCGGACAACCGCCTGCCGGCGTGGAAGTCCGGCGCGGACGCCTCGTCCCGGCGGCGCGTCGAGGGGGTGGCCTTGCGTCCCGGCGACTTGGTGCGCGTCGAAGGCGCCCCCGACGGCAAGGAGCCCGCCGGATTCGATTTCATCGAGCTGAAGTAGAGGCTGCGGATTCACCCGTGGGTTCGTCGGAAATATTTGTTTGACACGCTTAGGATATGTCTGCACAATGTCGATTGGATTTGCATTATTTTAGAAGTCGCTCGATTTGACCGGACCGCCGGAAAATCCCTACAAAACAAGGCGCGCGAATAGGACGGGTGCGTTTCGGCTAGGCAAGGGAATTAATGTCCGTCCCCCCAGGGGATGTCGGCGTCTCGCCCGAAGCTATTTTACAGGGAAGATGCCTGTGCTCCCTGCCACTCGGGTTGTTATGGTCATCACGGTGCGCCGGTTGCGGACGACGGCGCAATATGTCAGTTTCATTGTTCTCATGTACGGCGGACGCTTCGGCGTCAACCTGGGGTCGGCCGTCCCGTGCTTCGCCTGCCCCTTCGTCCGCGGTTGCGGCGGCCAATGCTATCTCTTGGGGGTGCAAGGGGTGCTGGGTTTCGGGATGAACCTGGAGTCGCTGACGGGCGCACCGTTGTTCAGCGCGTTGGGATGGGTCGCCGTTTTCATCATCCTGACGGCGCTTCTCGGGAAAATCTGGTGCGGCTGGGTCTGCCCCTTCGGCCTTGTCCAAGACTGGTTCTCCCTCCTGCGGAGGAAGTTGGGCGTTCGGGAGCGCATGGCGTCGGAGAAAACCCTGCGCCTGCTTTCGCCGGCGAAGTACATCCTGCTCGGTTACATCGCCGTGTTGCCGCCGCTGGTGACCGTGGGGCTGCTGCCTTCAAGCTTTTACCTCCCGTTCTGCAACATCTGCCCCGGCAAAGCACTGCTGCCATTGTTCACGTTGGACGGGGAATATGTGGCTGTCCTTTATTCGACGTTCTGGACGGCGTTGCCGGCGGTCACTGCCATAACCCTGGTCGGGATGTTCTTCAAGGACAGGTTTTTCTGCGTCTTCTGCCCCATGCTGGCGCTGATTCACCTGCTGAAGCCGGTCACCGCCATCCGGCTGCTGAAGGACAACGATTCGTGCGTCGGCTGCGGCAACTGCACCCGCGCCTGCCCGATGGGCATATCCGGCGTCAGCAGGGAACGCGAACGGTTCGATGTCCAGTTCGACTCCTGCCTCGACTGCGCCCGGTGCGCGGAATCCTGCCCGTCCGACGGCGCCTTGCGCCTCAACTGGCATCGCCGCACATTGTTTTCTTCGTCGCGCCTTTACGCATCCCGGAGGTTCAGGAAACCATGACGACGCAAAATACGCCCGCGCCCGACCGCGTCGCCGACCGGAAGCGGAGAAACGCCGCCCGCATCGCCGGGGAGGTCGAGCGGGAGCTGCAATCGCTGCGCGGCCGGGAGGATCGGCTGGCGGGCTACGACTATTTCCTCGACCTGCTCGCCGGGGGAATTCATCCGGGCGCGGTCGAGCGTCGCACCGGGATGCCCGCGCTGAACCTGCTCTGCATCCAGGCTCCGCTGGAGTTGATCCACGCCGCCGGTTTCCTGCCCTTCAAGATTTTCTCAGGCTCCCATGCGGCCGACGCCTTGAACGCCGGAGGGCTGCCCGCCCTGACGTGCCCGCTGCTCCGCTCCGTGCAGGGGCTCCTGCAATTCGAAGACTCCCTGGCCCGGCGCCCCTGGGTGCTGCCCACCACCTGCGACTGGATCGTCAAACTGCCGGAGATGCTGCGGAGCACCTGCCCCGATGCGAAAATGCCAGACCATTGGCTGGAACTGCCGCATCTGAAGGAAACCGACGCGGGGCGGGAGCATTGGCGCGACGAGGTCTTCCGGCTGAAAAAATTCCTGGAGAACGCCAGCGGGAGGAGAATCGGCCGCAAAGACCTTGCGCGGTCCATAGCGACCTACAGCCGGGCATGGGAGGCGTTGAGCCGGCTCGAAGCGCGGCGGCAGGCGGGGGCTATACCTTTCGTCTGGTTCCTGGCGCTGGCCAACACCTTCTTCCTCGACGCCCCGGAACGCTGGACGGCGTCGGTGGACGCGCTCATTCCCACTCTCCCGGACAACGCCGGACGGAAGGAGGGGCGGATCTTCTTCGCCGGTTCGCCGGTCTACTTCCCCAATTTCAAACTGCCCCGTCTCATCGAGGAAGCGGGGATCGCAGTCACCGGCGACGACCTCTGCTCGTCCGGGCGCATCTTCCCCGGCGGCGTGAGCGCCGACGCCGCTTCCGAGCACGAACTGGTGGCGGCGCTGGCGCAACGCTACCACCAAGGCTGCCTCTGCCCGGTTTTTGCCGACAACGACCGCCGCGTCCATAACATCCTCGCCGTCGCCGGGAATTTTTCCGGCGTGCTGTTCCATGTGCTCAAGGGCTGCCATCCCTACGACTTGGAAAGCCACTCCCTGGAAAACGCGCTGAAGCGGCAGGGCCTGAAATTCATCCGTCTGGAAACCGATTACACGGCGGAAGACAGCCGGAACCTCTTGACCCGGCTGGAGGCGTTCCGGCAGACATTGGGGGAAGCATGACTCTTGGCATCGGAGCTCTTCGCATTGGAGCCGACCTAGGCAGCACCGCGATCAAACTGGTGATCTATTCCGGCGACGCCCTCCTGTGGCGCGGCAAGGCGCCGACGGCGCCGAACCAGGAAAGCATCGTCCGCAGGCTGATCGCGGAAGGGCTGTCCGCCATCGGCGCGCCGGAAGCCGAATACCGGGTCGTCGCCACCGGCTACGGCAAGAAGCTGTACGCCGGGGCGGTGAAAACCGTCGATGAAATCTCCGCCAACGCCCTCGGTCTTTCCCGGCTCAGCGGCGGCGCGGCTCGCACCATCGTCAATATCGGCGGTCAGGACTCGAAAGTGATCCGGTTGTCGGACACCGGGCGCATCGTGGATTTCAAGATGAACGACAAATGCGCCGCCGGCACCGGGCGTTTCTTCGAGCAGGCGGCGCGGCTCCTGGATGTTCCTTTGGAAGACTTCGTCCGGCTGGGCGGCGCGTCCACCCGTGAAGTCGATATCAACAGCACTTGCGTGGTGTTCGCCGAAAGCGAACTGGTGTCCCTGGTCGCGGCCGGCGTCGGCAAGGAAGACATCATCCGGGGATTGTGCGCCTCCGTGGCGCGGCGGACGGCGGGACTGCTGGGCAGGCATTTCGAGGAGGCGGTCTACCTTGACGGCGGGCCGGCGGTCAATTCCTGCCTCGTCGCCGCGCTGGAAGACGAGTTGGCGACCGAAATCCACGTGCTGGAAGCTCCGCAACACACCGTGGCATGCGGGGCGGCGCTCTCTATCCCAGACTCCGGGATATGACGCCGTGAAAGCGGAGTCGCTGTCGCTTGCCGGACGCGCGAGGACGCACACCCCCACATCTGCCAGCGGCCTTGTGTAACGGCCGGAGGCGTCGGTCGTTGTTTGCCTCCACCCACAATCACGACTGGAAGGGGTTGGCGATCCTCACGCCTTGTACTTCGTCTCCATCCTGCATGTCCTCTGTGTAGAGAACGGAGCAGCCCGCATGGGCGGCCGAGGCGATTACGAGGCTGTCATAGAACGAGTATTGGCGCGCGATGTGGATGTCGATCGCCTTCGCGAAGATGCTGTGCGGCGCACCTGCCATGTTGAGGCTGTCGATGAACACCTCGACCAGGGCCTTGAGCTTGAGCGGGTCTATACCCAGCTTCTTTAGCGCCACATTGCAAAACTCCTTGAGCACCTGCTCAGAGATCCAGATCGCGCCGTCGTCGAAGTATTGCTCGAAGAGCTCTTTGGCTATGCCCTGCTTTCGGGGGTTGCCGTCGTCTTGGAGGTACACCAGGATGTTGGTGTCGAAGAACACCCTATCGCTCATTGGCCTCGTCCCTGCTAAATGTCCAACCTCCGGAGTTTCCGGTGGCCGCCTTGGAGATGGCGAAGAACTGCTCCTTCTGCCCAACCCTAGACTCCTCCTTAACGGCACCCTCGAGGAAGCTTCGGATATACGCATTGAGGGACATCCCCCTCCTAGCGGCAGCGGCCCGCGATGCGGCGAGCAGATCGTCGTTGACGGCCAAGGTTATGTTGCTCATAGAGACCTCCTCATCCTCGCGACTGAATGCTTCATGTATCACATACTACACATACGTGCAATATGTGTCAAGATTCATGGCGTGAGAACACCAATTCCGCGACCGTCACATCAGCCGCGAGCAGATGCGGGGGGCGTGCGCCCCGTGCGCCCTTGCAAGCTTGAGTGCGCCAAACAAGCACCACTCCCTTGCAAGCCCCGTAGGGCAGACGAAAAACACCAGATACTACTTTCCGGCATCTGCGTATGGATAGGGCGAATACGCTGCATTTTCCGGCTCGCCCCGTCCCGTCGCCCGGCTTCTGATGCAGAAAAATGGAAAATGGCGATGCGTTGTTCTTTCCATAAAATCGAATTCTCTGCGGCTCGCTAGATGTCGATTTTATTGTTCAATTCTTCTGCCGTATTTATGAGTTTATGGGAATTAGGCAATCGCAAATAAGATTTATCAAAGTCGCCGAGACGGAATCGGTCGAGATTATCGCAATCTTTGAAAAATTTCAATAGATAAAGGGCTTCCCCAATCTGTTCATTTTCAAAATCGTATCTATTAACGTCGCCATACGCGATTCTATCGTTCTTGCAATGATTGACAATGACATAATCAACGAATATGAGGGAATGCGCCAAACCAAAATAATGCTTCTCTTTCAGAATATCAATACTGTTTTGTCCGTGTGAATCGTCGACACCATCATCCGTTCTTCCGATGTCGTGAAAAATAGCGCAAAACTCTAATATTTGCCGTTGCGAGACAGGGCATTTCTCCAACTCGCAAAGTTTTTGTACAAGAAGTAACACTCGATATATGTGGCCGATACCGTGTATTCCCTCTCGGTAAAGATTATTCAAATCTGCCACAAATGGTTGGGAAGTGATTTGCTCAACCAGTTCTTTGATTTTCTGTTCCATTTCAATTTTATGCGACATCTTAACTACAACTCCCCCTATCTGGAGAATAACTCGTGTTCCAATCTCTTCCTGAAACAGTAGATGGATAGGGCGAACAAACTGCATTTTCCGGATCGCCCCGTTCCATCCCGGCTTCCGACAAACGGTCGTCATGTCAACTTTTCCCGCCGCAGGGACGCTCCCGCATGGTAAAGGACGCCGTGGAAACCAAGGCGATGGCGGAATCGCTGTTTATCTTGCTGTTTTCGCTGATCCTTAAAATAAGGAAAGCCAAAAGCACGACCATGACGATGGTAAACGGCAACGGCTCTATTCTGAAATACTTTGTCATGGCGGGCAGGGCATTTAACGACAAAGCAATAGACAGAGCTCCAATAGCGAACGACCGATATAAACCGATATAAAATGCCACAGGGCGCCCGCGTTTGCAATTCGCAAAAAGCGCGTAAACGCGCGTTCCGGGAAAAGCGACGCTCCCCAGCCCGCCCCGGCTTTGTGCGGTTTGAAACGGTTCGAGGGCTGACGTGGGCGGCAAGCGGCTTCGGGAGCGTCATTTTTCCATAGAATTCCCGCGCCCGTTGGGGCATTGTAAGAAGGTTTTCGAAAGGGGGACGGGGAAATGTCGATGTTCGAGATTTGCGGAAAGTGGTTGCTTGTCGGCCTGTTCCTGCCGATCGCCTTGATGCCGGCCGCTTGCACGGCGAAGAAAACGGCGCACGTTGAAGTCGGTCAGCAGACGGGGGCGGACGATTCCCAGCGGCAGGTCAAGCTCGACGGGCAGGACAACTTCCGCGACCTTGGGGGCTACCGCACCGCGGACGGCCGCCATGTGAAATGGGGGCAGGTCTATCGCGCCGGGCAGCTCAGCAAGCTCTCCGACGCGGATGTGGCGCGCTTGGAAAAGCTGGGCGTCCGCACGGTGATCGATTTTCGCGGCGAAGACGAGCTTGAGAGCCGCGGCCTCGACCGTCTGCCGCGTGGAGTGCGCTTCCTGCACCAGCCGATAGGACTGGGGAGCCTGTTGCGGGTGGAGCGGCAGGCGGCGGCATCCCCCGGCGGGGGCGACGCCGCACCGGGCGCGGTTTCCATGCAGTTGATGGCCGAGCGCATCATGTTGGAGCACACCGGCGAGTACGCGACGCTGGTGCGCGAGCTGGCCGCGGCGCAAAACCGGCCGCTGGTCTTCCACTGCACCGCCGGGAAGGATCGGACGGGCGTAGGGGGCGCGGTGGTCTTGACGTTGCTTGGCGTGCCGTGGGAGACGGTGCGGGAAGACTACCTGCTTTCCAATTTCTACCGCCGCGAAGAGAACCGGCGGGATCTGGAAAACCTTCGCGCCAACATCGCGAAAGGTCGAGGGGTCGCGCCGGAGGAGGTGGACGTGAAGCCCTACGAGCGGATGTACCTCGTGGACGGCGCGTACATCGACGCGGCGCGTGCGGCGGCGGTCGAAAGATACGGCTCGATGGAAAACTACATCCGCGAGGGGTTGGACATCGACGACGGAACCGTGGCCCGGCTCCGCGCCGAGTTGCTGGAGCCCTGACAGGGAACGACCGCCGACTGTAGCGCCGCCGCCGTGATTTTTGCATGGATCCGTAGTAAAATGCCTGCGCTGCGCACGGGGGATTCAGGTCGTCAAAGGGCGAACGGCGTTTGGGCACGACGGTTCCAGCAACAATGCGGCGCGTCAGGACAGGAGGCTCTACCGTGAAGATCGTTTCTCTGTTCAGATGGATAGGGCGAACAAACTGCATTTTCCGGATCGCCCCGTTCCAGCCCGGCTTCCGATAAACGGCCGTCATGTAAACTTTTCCCGCCGCAGGGACGCCCCCGCACCGACGGGAACCTCGATTCTATCCCGAGACCCCGGGAAACAGAAGCATTTCTTGCGGGGAAAGAACCTGTCGGGCAGGGCGACAGCCTGCCTCTTCTGCGCGGGTTCGGTCTGCTTGGCGGAAACGTCGGGGGGGGCACAGTCGGCTCGCGGCGTCCGCCAGCCCTCGGCTCCGCGGTACCGTATAAACGGACAGGCTCTAATTGTAATCCAGGTATTCGTTCCCCCTCGGTCCTTTTTCAAGGGAATACAAGGATAAAATCCATCCATGATACGTGGATTCGGGAGCCTTCTTCCAAATGCCCTTTCCTGTCACCCAAGAATCGTCTTCCGGCATCGCGCCGTCATAACGGATTTCTAGACCCGCAAGGCCGTCGTTACCGCAGCATCCGGGGGTTTTTCTGACGATGTAATAATGTTTTCCCCGTCCATAGTCTTCCATGTATATCAACCCCGCTATCTCTAGATTCTGATCTTGGTAGTCTTCGGGGTTTAGATACATGTCGTTGGTCATTTGGATAAACACGTTGTCGCGAATCACCTTGGCGTCGTTGCCACCCTGTTGTCTTCCTTCGCTTGAATCCGCGCCGTTGTTTTTCGCTCCCGTATTCATACCGTTGCCGCCGCATCCGATCGCCAAAACACAAACAAGGAAAAGTAATTTTTTCACCGCAGTATGCTCCTTTTGAAGTATGCCGTCGCCGACACCAGGAAAAAGACCGTTAAATTGACGGCGACGACACTGGCACCCGTAGGCGTCTTGTTCATATACGATATTGTGATTCCGACTAGGAAACAAACAACCGACAAAACAGCGGAACTGACGATCACCAGCTTGTATGTCTTGAATAGCCGCATCGATGACAACGCGGGTATGACGACAATGCTGGAGATCAGCAAACTTCCCATTATCCTCATGCCCAAAACAATCGTAAAGGCTGTGAGCAGCGCCAGCAGCATGTTGTATATATTCACCCGTATCCCCGTCGCCCTCGCAAAATTCTCATCGAATGTGATCGCGAATATCTTGTGATAGAAAAATATATACAGAAACAGCACTACAGCCGACAGCACGACGCTTAAATAAACATCGCGCTTGCTCATCGCCAGGATCGTTCCGAACAGGGTGTTGCATACATCGGTGTTCATCCCCGTCGTCATTGAGATGAACATCACGCCTATGGTAAAGGACGCCGTGGAAACCAAGGCGATAGCGGAATCGCTGTTTATCTTGCTGTTTTCGCTGATCCTTAAAATAAGGAAAGCTAAAAGCACGACCATGACGATGGTAAACGGCAACGGCTCTATCCTGAAATACTTTGTCATGGCGGGCAGGGCATTTAATGACAAAGCAATGGACAGGGCTCCAAAACCGACATGCGACAGTCCGTCTCCGATGTTCGCGTATCTTTTCAAGACCAAGTTGACGCCCAGAAGGGACGCGCATAAAGAAACCATGACGCCGACAACCACCGCCCTGACGATGAACGGATAAGAAAACATCTCCATGATTTCATCCATCATAGCGGACGCCTCCTGAAAAATATGCGCCCAGCGCGTTGTTTTTATACTCTGCCACACCGCCCCAAAATGTAACGTCGCCCGCCAAGTGCAAGACATGCTTCCCGTATTTTAGGGCGTTTTGCAGGTCGTGCGACACGACCACGATTGTCATCCGCTCCTTTTCGTTGAGATCTTCCAGCGTCTTGTAAAATTCCATCTGGGCCTTGGGGTCCAGTCCCGCCAAGGGTTCGTCCAAGATCAACAGCTTTTCCATGGAGCACAGCGCCCGCGCCAGCAACACCCGCCGTTTCTGCCCGCCGGACAATTCTGCGAAACATTTGTTTCGCAAATCCAAGATGTTCAGCTTTTCAAGATTCGTTGCGACCAATTCTTTGTCCGCTTTGTTGAATGTCGGCGTCAAGCCTTTTTTATTCAAACACCCGGACAAAACCACTTCAAGGACGGAAGCGGGAAAATTTTTCTGGTTGTTGTTGATTTGCGGCAAATACCCGATTCCGAACCTGTTCACCGATTCGTCAAAAGTTATCGTCCCGCCGATAGCTTTCATGAGGCCCAAGATGGTTTTCACCAAAGTGCTTTTTCCAGACCCGTTTTCGCCGACTATATACAGGCAGTCCCCCGGTTCTATCTGAAAACCGAGGTTGCCGACGACGGGAACCCCTTCGTACCCTATGGTTAAGTTTTCGCAACATACAAGCGCCATTACCGCACCGCCTCTTTTAACACTTCGGCGTTCGCCTTCATCAAGTCGATATACGTCACGCCTTTTTCCCAATCGGCCTTGCTTATATTATGCGTGGAATGGAATAGCCTGGTTTGGGTGTTTGACGCTTCTTTTATGGTGTCGGCGATTTTTTGGTTGGAAAATTCGATATAGAACACCACCGGTATTTTCTCTTGTTTGACTTCGTCTATCAAAGTCGCGATTGTCTTGGCGCTGGCTTCCGTTTCGGTTGAGCACCCTGGGAAGGCGGCGTCATAAACCAGCCCGTATTCATCGGCGAAATACCTGAACGGGAACCTGTCGCCGAATATCAACTTCTTTCGGTTTCCCTCGCTTGTTATTTTCTTGAAGTTTTCATCCAAGGATTTCAATTCTTTGATATATTCGTCGGCATTCTTCCTATAACTTTCTGCGTTTTCAGGATCGATTTCAACCAGCACATCGTTGATGCCGTTGACGATTTTCATCGCATTCACGGGCGAGGTCCAGACATGTTCGTCGTATTCTATCTCAGAAGGTTCTTCGTCTTTGCCTTCTTTGCGCTCTTCATCCTGCATCCCGGACGTCAACTCCTCTTCTTTCACACTCACCAAATCCATGAGTTTGACCGTCCTCAGTTTTTTGGCGTCTATCCCCGTGAGCAAGTCATCCACCCAGGCGTCGGACTCTCCACCGACATAGATGAAGACGTCGGCATTTTCTATGTCGATAATATCTTGCGGGGAAGGTTCGTAGGAGTGGCTTTCGCCTCCCGGCTTCAAAAGCATCTTCAAGTCTATGCCAGCGATGTCTTTTGTCAGCGCCCTCGAAAAATCATATCCGGGGAATATCGTCGAAATGACCGTCAGCCGTACCCCGTCGTTTTTCCTGTTTGTGCCGCATCCGACCGCCAACAAAACGACTGAAATAACCACCAATATGGGTTTGCTAAAAATATTCTTCATCGAATCCTCGCGTTTCATAATAGAGTTCATCCGTAAACCATCAAATTTCAATCGCCACCCGTTAAACCGGCGTTGTCGCAGAGAACATGCCCCTGCGCTAAACGGCGGGTTATGCGATTGGGAGATACTGGACGGACGGGGGCGGTGCGCGGGAGAGACGGACGCGAAGGCGCGGGGAGGAAGGTACCGCGTCGTTCGATGGCGCGATGGTCCATTCTGGAAGAAAGAGCGGCGCAATATCGCAAGCGACGGGAACGGCCGGGAGCGGCGCGTGCGGGATGGCTTGGCATATCTCGCACGGCCCGTGCGAGGATTCGTGCGCCGCCGTCGCCAAATGCTCAGGAGCCACGAAGACCGCAAAAGCGAAAATCCCGGCAAGCAACATCGTCGCCGCTGTTTTCACCGCGTTTCGCCTGACCTGTAGAAACATGTCTGTCCCCGCCGCAACATTTCCCGCGCCTTCGGGAAAAACCGGGGGATATCATCCTATATTGCGAATATATTTGCAATATATCGTTGGCAGATTCCTACAGGAACTAAAGGGACTACAGGGACGAAAGCGGGCGCGCCTAGCCTGGGAACGCCGGTGCTCGCGCCTGCGTTCCCATGACGGAAGCGAGCATGATGAGTCGCATATTATAAACGAGACACGCATCCGGCAAGCGTTACGGACGCGCGAACCCGGCGCGCCCCTCCGCGGAAAGCGCCGGACGAAGCCTCGTGGAAAGGTTTGGAACGCAGGACAAGGCACCATGGGAACGACGACCGCCGCCATCTCTAAGCAATCCAAGGAATTGACGAGCCGCGAACCCGTCTCCCCGAAGGGGGGGGGTACGCAAGGCATCCGCAGACGGACGAAGGGGACGCGAGCCGATAAAGGCGTCTGAATGCGTCTAAAGGCACAGACACAAGACGGGCGCAAAACGGCGGTTTAACGGCGGGCGACTGACAATTTGATGGTTTGTGGAAAGACTCTATATGCGCCTCCGACCTGTCGTTTTTGAAACGCCCCATGCGAATCGGCAGCCGTTAATGCACGGACAGCTTCTCTTTCAACGTCTCAA
>JAISUT010000057.1 GCA_031271905.1 Acidobacteriota bacterium | reverse complement strand
AAGTGGGCACTGCAAAACGACACGCGGATGCGCGGCTAAGGTATATAGTGTAATTTCAACGGTTTTGGAAGGTCTTCAGAAATCAAATCGCGTCACAACACTCGGGAATCTACGATCTGTGCGCGGGCGCGGAGATTGTCACTTCTCCTTTGTATTCATGAGGGTGAGCGGCTTGGTCGGGTCGTAGATGAAAATCGGCTTCTTCGGTGCAGGTTCGGGCTGCGCTGTTTGAGCGCGGCGATGTTCTGCCGGGCTTCTGCGGACATCGGCCGCACGGGCGGCACGGTCTTGTGGGGCGGTGCCGGAATCGCCACCAAGCCGAGAACCGGGACTGCTTATTTCCAAGTGGCCGCAACTGTCTGTGACGCGGCTGTCTTGGAGCGCGAGCTCAAGCCTCTCCGGTCGATAAACGACCATTACCCCAAAGTCCTTCTCACCTTGGACGAGGATCCGGACGGCGATTACGACGGCATCCGCAAGCGCAATGCGCTGCAATGGCTGCTGGACAAGTAAATCCACCGCCCGCGCGCCATGTTCCCGGCCATGTTCCCGACAGACCGCAATCGAGCATCCATCTTCCGACAATGTCTACTTCAGCTCCGGCGCGGTCCAAGGAATCCATTTCGCCCGGTCGATGTCGGTGTACTTGGAGCGCAGGATGTCGGTCTCGCCGCCGTCGCTCTTGCCCAAAAGGAACTTGTCGAGATACGCCTCGAGTGCGGGCGTGAAATTCGGGTGCCACTGGCAGTGGTTGACGTTTTCCTCCGTCGCCCCCATACGGTCCGGCACGCCGAGAGCCCGCCAGACTTCGCGCGCGGCCAGGGCGTCGATGCGGGCAGCCTCCGCCCCCATGCGCGGGATCATCGAGCTTTCTAGCATCAGCACCGCGCGGGGCGCGATCATGGCGATCAGTTCATGGTGGTCGAAGGGGAGCTTGTCCGGCGCGTCGTTGAATTGGCGCAGAGCTTCGGCGTACCAAGGCGCGCCCTGAGCGTGGAGCAGGTTCTCCACCTCGGTCTTGTCGCGCTTTTCCAGCATGTCCGAATAGCGCCAGGAAATGGTGCCGCCGCCGCCCGACTCGTGCGGGATGGTCAGCGCGATGCGTTCGTCGAAGGCTCCGGCGTACAACGCGATCTTGCCCTGGTACGAACAGCCGCTGACGGCCAGCTTCGACAGGTCGATTCCGGCTTCGGGCAGCGCCTCCAGCGCGTCGATGACGCGGCTGACGCCCCAAGCCCAGCGGATCATGTGCCCCGCAGTGGTTTGCGGATACAGCTTGGCGAAATTGCCCGTGGTGTACGAATCGCCGCCGCCGAACGCCGGGGGAGTCAACTGGTCGGAACGGAACGTGACAGTCGCGATGCCGCGTTTGCTGAACAGGTCGGCGGGGAGGCTGCCGGTCGGCGTGTTGACGCCGATGATGGCCGGGATCGGCGTGTCCGGCGCGCCAGCCGGACGGTTGACCACCGCCGTCATATCGAAGGTGTCGCCCCCTTCGCCCACCGTGATGGTGATCGTGTTGCCTTCGAGCGCCGCCTTGAACACGCTCGGCTTCCCCGGCTTCTCCCCGACGTCGTAATGCTCGAGGATCGATTTGATTTCGGCGCGCCGGACGCGCCATTCCTCGCGCGTGGCGATGCGTTCGCCGTCCGCCTTCATAAACGGGTCGGGGAGGTGCGGAATGGCAGGGAGGTCGCCGAAGGCGGGCATGGGCGGCTTGGCCGCATCCGCGCCAGTGTCTTCCTTGTCATAGACCAGCGGCATGTCCCCCGCCGCCATCGCCAGTTGCACGCCCAACCAAAACAATCCGACAGCCATGAGGACATGTCGCATCCATCCTCCTTTTCCAATTCCAAAACGTGTTGTGAAGGCGCGGCTTCCAACTTCCATCCATGCCCTCGGAAAGCCCCCGGGCCGATGCCACCGCCGGAGCCGGTCGCGATGAAGCAGTCCTGCGGGCGGCTGCGGCGGCTGCGGAGGGTTGTCCACTCCGTCGTCCACAAATAGGATGCGGCGACGCAGGAGGGGGGCGGACGCCATCCGCCTCGCCCGCGTCGCCGTCCCGCCTACCAGGTGGACTCCATGCCGAACGGCACGGTGGTCAGCACCGCCTCGATCTGGCGTATCTTCCCGTCCACGACCTTGAAGATCTCGGCGATGTAGAACGAGAAGGGCATGCGGAAGGTCGGGGAGACGTCTTCCATCTTGCCGTCGGCGCTGGCCATCTTCTCGACGCTGCCGTCATGGTCGAAATATCCCCAGCCGAAGGACAGCCCGGTCTCCGGATCCGCGATGAACCGGCGTTCGCGTATGTCGGTGACGATCGTCGAGAAGTGGGTGTCGAACTGCGCCTTGCAATCCAGCCACTGCATCGAGCCTTTGGGCGAGTCGGTGTTGTTGGCGGTCACCATGCCGTTCTCGCGCCGCTGGCATGCCGGATCGAACGGCACGTACTTGCCGTCGTTCTCCGTGTCCAGGCCGGCGAAATAGCTGTCGCCGATGGCGGCCAGCTCCGCGTGCGACGACCGCTTCCCGGCGGGGATCGCCTGCATCATCAACGGATGCGGCTCGGCCAGGGCCGCCCCCAGCTCCGGGCCGTCGGCGGGCATGCCGCCCATGATGTTGCGCACCACCAGGTTCTCGATCTCCGAGACCTGCTTGCCCTTCTCCACCTTCAGCCGGACGGCGAACCAGTTCTTATTGCCATTCTCGTTGATGATGCCGAGCAAGCCGACCTGCCCGGAATACTCGTCGATCACGTCCAAGCGGTAGGTCGGCATGGCGGTCACCGTGTGCCACAGGCCGTCGGTCAGGTTGAGGCGCACGCCGTTCTCCGTGTACTTGACGTTCTTGGTGACCGGCAGCTTCGATGAGTCGTGCGCGATCAGCGCCTTGAGGTAGGTGTCCATGAAACCCGCCAGGCACTGGCGGTTGCATTCGATATGGGGCTGGTAGTCAGCCGCCCGCGCCGCCGTGGAACACGCCAGCGCCGCCGCGAAAACCATCACCGTGAAGCGCATCTTCATACTCGTCGTCTCCTTTGACAAAGGGTCTGATAAAACCGGATTGGCGAACTCGCAAATCACATACAGCACCGTCGCCGATTATTCGCCAAAACACCCCCCGAAGCCAAGCGATATTTCCGGGGGGCACTTCGGGGGGGGGGGCGATATTTCCGATGGAAGGGGGAGGGGCGACGAAGGGCGGCGAATCCCCTGGCCGCGCCCCGGCGGAGGCGTTGCCCCCAAAGGCGCCCAAGAGGCCGCCCAAAAAGTAAAGGGGCGGATCAAGCGATCCACCCCCTTGAAACATCCCGCGCCGTCCGGCGTCTTCCCGGCGTGTTCGTCGGCGCCTGTGCGCGCGGCGCGGCTACTCGATGCTCACCTTCCTCGGCTTGTACTCCGACTTGGGGCAGGAGAACTGCTTCTCGATCTTGGTGCGGAACACCGGCCCGGAGTTGTAGGTGCAGAACGGGTACAGCTTGCCGTCCGGCGTCGAGTAGTTGATGACGCAGCGTTTCACGCGCTCCACGTCGTAGTTGTACGAGTCCATGAAGTGCATGCCCGCCACCATCAGGGTCTTGTAGGTGTAGGTGCCGTCGTTGGCGCCGCGCCCGGCCTTCTTGTCGAGCAGCCCTTCGATGGTCTGCCCGAGCTTGGTCAGGGTCAACCCCTCGGGCGCCTTGCTCGAATCGAAGTGGCTCTTGGCGCTGTTGAACAGGCTCAACGTGCTCAACTTGTTGAAAATCGTGGTGAACCCCGAACGGCTCTTGATCTTGTCGGCCTGCTTCTGGATGTCGTCGAAAAAGCCCTTGATGTCCAGGAAGCGGGTGACCGGCGTCGGCTTCTTGTTCTTGTCCACGAAGAAGTAGGTTCCGATGCCGCACAGGGGGTGGCAGGAGACCATGACGTTCGGCTCGCCCCGCAACGCTTGGATGAGTTCGGTGATCGGCGTCGTGCAGGAGAGCGGGAACCAGTCTTCTTTGTCGGTGTAGCCGAGTTCGTTGACCCGGTTGGCGAGGTCGGAGAGGGTGAAGCGCATCTTGGCGCGCTCGGCCTGCTCGATGCGCCCGGTGATGGCGACCGGCTGGAAGCTGATGCCGGAGCAGACGTCGATGGTCTCCAAGGCGAACTGGACGATCTTAGGCACCTGGTCGTCGTTCAGGCCGCCGACGATGGTGGGCACGTAGACGATCTTCAGCCCCGCCTTGCGGACGTTCTCGATGGCCTTCATCTTGATGTCGAGCAGATCCTTCCGGCCGCGGATCTTCTCGTACAGCGCCGGGTCGAGCCCGTCGAACTGCAAATAGAGCGTGTGCAGGCCCGCATCGCGCGACTTCTCGGCGAAATCGGGCTCCTGGGCGAACTTCAGGCCGTTGGTGGCGCACTGGACGTGGGAGAAGCCCATCTCGCCCGCCTTCTTCAATATCTTGAACCAGTCCGGGTGCATGGTCGGCTCGCCGCCGGCGAACTGTACGACGCGCCCCGACACCGGCTTGGAGTCGCGCAACGTCTGCAGGGTCTTGACGATCTCCTCGAACGACGGCTCGTAGATGTAGTCCTGCACGCTGGCGTTGGCGAAACAGATCGGGCAGGCGAGGTTGCAGCGGTTGGTCAGATCGACGTTCGCCAGCACCGTGTGGCTGACGTGCAGGTTGCACATGCCGCAATCGTCCGGGCACGACTTGGCGTCCGGAACGGCGGGGTTGGAGACGCCGCAACCCACGTCGCGGTTCCAAGCCATCATGCGGTGGTAGTAGTAAGCGTCCGAAAGCACGACGTCGCTGAACGAGCCGTGTTCGGGGCAGGTTTTCTCCATGACGATCCTGCCGTCTTTTTCCAGCACCGTGGCCTCCACCTTCGCTCCGCATTCGGGGCAGAGGGAGGTGGTGGAAAACGGCACGTCGCCCGGTATCGGGTTGATGCGCGCGCCGGTCAAGGTTGTCTTCACGGACGAAAGTTCGGTAGCCATTCGATAGTCCTCATATTTAATTCGGGGTCGGAAGCCTCCACGAAACTCCTCATTTTCGCGATCCCCGCAGTTGTTCGTTCACCTTTCACGCTTCGTTTCCGCCGTCACCCCGGGCACACGCCCCACCCGCCTTCCCGTCGGTTCCTGCGCCCCATGAAAGGACGAAGCCGGAATTCTACCGTCAAAGCTACAGAAGAAACAAGCCTTTCTGTGTTCAAGCGGTTCAAGCGGTCTGGACGGCTTTTGCGGGCGGGGCGGGACGCGCATCGGAGCCAAAGCACAATTATTCGCCGCCGCGCAACTTTACATTCCCAATCCCGGCGATTTTTCTCTATAATTGGCGCTTCCAGCTCTGTGGATACGCAGGGGGGGCGGGGCGTGTCGCATGATGGCGCGCACCGCCACCGCATTATAGAAAAGGAATCGAACCTATGGGTACCCAGCCTGAAACTTCAACCACCCATGCGTCTGCCGCCGTGGTGTTCCTACGCGGCGGCCAAGGTGCCGACCTGACCGCGCTCCGCTCCGGCATCTCCAAAGTGAAGGGCGTGACCGACTGCGCCCCCGTCCTAGGCGATTGGAACTTCGTGTTGCGCATCCAGGCGCAGGGCGACGAAGGCGTGGACGCCGTCGTCGAGGGGCGGTTGCGCCCCTTGCCGGGGGTGACGGCGGCCGAGGCGCATCCCTGCGAGGAGGCTTTGTCCGCCGACAAAGGCGGAGCGGGCAAAGCCTCCTCCTACGCCGTTTTGGACGTGGAGTCGGACAAGGTCGAGGAACTTTGCGCACGGCTTGACGCATTGCCCGGGGTGACGCGGCGCGATGTGACCGACGGTGGCGGACAGGTCGTCCTGAAGCTGTCGGGGGAGTCCTACAGGGCCGTCCGCAAGCTCCTCGGCGACCAGGTCCGCCTGTTGTCCGGCGTCCTGCGCATCAAGCAACTCGACATCATTTAGGGAGCCTCTAAAAACCTCGCAGACAAGGCGTCGCCGCAGGTCGAAAAGCGGAGTTCGCCGAGGCGCATGGGCATTTCCGGTCAAGGCGCAACGCAGCGTCCGGGGTTTTTAGAGGCCCCCTTTAACAAGACACCAAGGACAGAAGACCATGATCCAAGAAAGCGGCCAGCCGGCACCGGCGGCGTTCGAGAAGATGTTGTGGCAGTACCGGGGGGAGCCCGGCATGATCATCCCGCTTTTGCAGGCGGCACAGGAAAGTTACGGCTACGTGCCCCCGGCCGCCATCGAGCGCATCGCCTCCGTCACGGGGACTCCCGAGGCGGAGATCTGCGGCGTCATCACATTCTACAAGCAGTTCCGCTTGAAACCGCTGGGCAAGCATGTCATCCGGCTCTGCAAGGGGACGGCGTGCCATGTGGTCGGCGCGGAGACCGTCGGGCAGGTCATCGAGGACGAGCTGAAGGTCGTGCCGGACGAGACGACCGAGGACGGCATCTTCACCTACATGGTCGTGGCATGCCTCGGCTGTTGCAGCCTCGCGCCCGCCATGATGATCGACGAGCAGACCTACGGCCGCCTGACGCCGCAGACGATTCGCAAGCTGCTGCGCCAATACCGGCGCGACGCGCAAAAAATGTAGGGGCGCGCCTGCGTGCGCACCCCCGCGATACTTCGAGAGGTTGCAGACATGAGAGAGATCGTTATAGGGATGGGTTCCTGCGGGCTGGCGGCCGGCGGCCAGAAGGTCTACCAGCGCTTCGAGGAGCTGCTCGGTTCGGGCGACCACGGTGCCTCGCTGAAAAAGACCGGTTGCATCGGCATGTGCCACGCCGAGGTGCTGGTCGAGGTTCGGGAGGAAGGGACGGAGAGCGTCTTTTACGGCAACGTCACCCCCGAGAAGGCGGACGCCATCTTCGAGAGCCACGTCAAAAACGGGAAAATCGCAGCCGAGTTCGTCTTCGACGCGGCGGCGAGCGGCGCGCAGCAGAAGCGCATCGTCCTGCGCAACAGCGGCGTCATCGACCCGGACAACCTGGACGAGTACCTCGCCCGGCAGGGCTACAAGGCGCTGGAGAAGGCGCTGACCTCCATGACGCGCGAAGAGGTGGTGGCGACCGTCGCCGACGCGGGCCTGCGCGGGCGCGGCGGCGCGGGCTTCCCGACCGGCACGAAGTGGAAGTTCGCCGCCGGGTACCGGGACGAGCACAAGTACATCATCTGTAACGCCGACGAAGGCGACCCGGGCGCGTTCATGGACCGGAGCGTCCTGGAGAGCGACCCGCACTCGGTGCTGGAGGGCATGGCGATCGCCGCCTACGCCATCGGCGCGGACGCCGGCTACATCTACGTGCGCGCGGAATACCCCGAAGCGATCAAACATCTCAAACACGCCATCGCCGAGGCGACCGCGCGCGGCTTCCTCGGCGACGATATCTTCGGCAAGGGGTTCAAGTTCAACATCAGGCTGAAAGAGGGCGCGGGGGCGTTCGTCTGCGGCGAGGAGACGGCGCTCATCGCCTCCATCGAGGGCAAGCGCGGCATGCCGCGTGTGCGCCCCCCCTTCCCGGTCGAGTCGGGGCTCTGGGGGCACCCCACCTGCATCAACAACGTCGAGACGCTGGCCAACGTCGCCTGGATAATCCTGAACGGCGCGGCGGCCTTCAAGGCGCTCGGCACCGAGGGCTCGAAGGGGACCAAGGTTTTCGCTTTGGCGGGCAAGATCAAAAACGGCGGCCTCGTGGAGGTGCCGATGGGGATGACGCTCAACGACGTCATCTACAAGATCGGCGGCGGCACCACGCTGGGCGGGCCGTTCAAGGCGGTGCAGATGGGCGGGCCGTCCGGCGGCTGCATCCCCGCCTCCCTGGGCGAGACGCCGGTGGACTACGAGCAGATCACCGCCACGGGCGCCATCATGGGCTCCGGCGGCATGGTGGTCATGGACGAGACCACCTGCATGGTGGACGTGGCGCGCTTCTTCCTCTCCTTCACGCAGAACGAGTCGTGCGGCAAATGCACCTTCTGCCGCATCGGCACCAAGCGGATGCTGGAGATCCTGCAACGCATCTGCGAGGGCAAGGGGAAGGAGGAGGACATCGGGCTGCTGCGCGAGCTGGGCGAGCAGATCAAGTCCAGCTCCCTGTGCGGCCTCGGGCAGTCGGCCCCCAACCCCGTGCTCACGACGCTCCGCTATTTCATGGACGAGTACACGGCGCACATCCACGACAAGAAGTGCCCCGCCAAGTCCTGCCTCGCGCTGGTGGAGTTCGCCATCGACGCGGGCAAGTGCATCGGCTGCGGGCTGTGCCTGTCCTCCTGCGCGGTCGGCGCGATCACGGGCGAGAAGAAGAAGCCGCATGCCATCGACGCGGGCAAGTGCGTCCGTTGCGGCAAGTGCATGACGGTCTGCAACGTCAACGCTATCGAGAAACGGTAGGGCGGGGCGGCGCGGCGGGAAGGGAATCGGAAACCCGCGGTTGCGGGACAACAAGAGGGAATTTGCAAAATGGCGACAGAAACGAAAACTCAAGTCGAATTGACCGTCAACGGACAAAAGATAGCGGCGGCGGCCGACGAAACCATCCTCGACGCGGTGCGCCGGCTGGCATTGGACGACATCCCGACCCTGTGCCACGACCCGCGGCTGGAGCCCTACGGCTCCTGTTTCCTGTGCGTCGTGGAGGTCAAGGGGATGCCCCGCCTGGTTCCCGCCTGCGTCACGCGCGTCCGCGAGGGGATGGAGGTCGCCACGCGCAACCCCCGCATCGTCGCCTCGCGCAAGACCGCGCTGGAACTGCTCCTGACCGACCATTACGCCGACTGCCTCTGCCCGGCGAAAAACGCCTGTCCGGCGGGGGTCGATGTCCAAGGCTACATGAGCCTCGCCTCGCGCGGCTATTATAAAGAAGCCCTCGACCTCATCCGCGAGAACAACCCGTTGCCGATGACCTGCGGCCGCGTCTGCGTGCGCAAGTGCGAGGTCAAGTGCCTGCGCCAGCAGGTGGACGAGCCGGTGGGCATCAACTTCATCAAGCGCTACGTCTCCGAGCAGGGCGGCCCCGCGCTGGCCAAGCCCGCGGGGGTGAAGGACTCCGGCAAGCGCGTGGCCGTCGTGGGCGGCGGGCCCGGCGGCCTGACCTGCGCCTACTACCTGACGTTGCGGGGGCACACGGTCACCGTCTTCGAGTCGCTGCCCAAGCTGGGCGGCATGCTCCGCTACGGCATCCCGGAGTACCGCCTCCCGCGCAAGGAGCTTGACGACGAGATACAGGGCATCCTCGACCTGGGTGTGAAGGTGGAGCTGGGCAAGGCGCTCGGCAAGGACTTCACCATAGAAAGTTTGAAGTCGAAGGACGGGTTCGACGCCGTGTTCGTCGCCCTCGGCGCCCCCTTGGGCAAGAAGATGGGGCTCAAGGACGAGGACGCCGTCGAAGGCGTCTCCCCGGCGCTCGACTTTTTGCGCGACTGCGACCTGCACGGCGCGCCCAAGCTGCAAGGGAAGGTGGCCGTGGTGGGCGGCGGCAACTCCGCCATCGACGCGGCGCGCACCTCGCTCCGCTGCGGCGCGGAGGAGGTTTCCATCATCTACCGCCGCACGCGCAAGGAGATGCCGGCGCACCACGAGGAGATCGACGCCGCCGAGAAGGAAGGGGTCAAGCTGGAGCTGCTGGCCGCGCCCCTGGAGCTGCTCCAAGAGGGCGGCAAGCTGACCGGCATCCGTTGCCAGCGCATGGAGCTGGGCGAGCCTGACGCGAGCGGGCGGCGCAAGCCGGTGCCGATTCCCGGCGCGGTGGCGGACATCCCCTGCTCCTACGTCTTCGCGGCCATCGGCCAAGACACCGACCTGACGGCGCTCGACAAGGAGCCGGAGGGGGGCAAGCCCGCCGCCACCAAGTGGTCCACCATCGTGGCGGACGAGGACACGATGGCGACCGGCGTCAAGGGCGTCTTCGCCGGCGGCGACGTGGTGCTGGGCCCTTCGGCGGTCATCGACGCCATCGCCCACGGCCGCACGGCCGCCATCGCCATCGACCAGTACCTGTCCGGCGGCGAGGTGACCGGCGACAAGCGGGAGTTCAAGAGCAGCCGCGAGTTTTTCGGCAAGCTCCCCGAGGGGACGTTCGCCGACGTCGAGAAGTTGGAGCGCAACCTCATGCCGGAGCGCGCCGCCGCCGAGCGCGTCCGCGACTTCGTGCAGGTCGAGACGGGCCTGGACGAGCCGCACACGCTGTCGGAGGCGGAACGCTGCATGGAGTGCGGTTGCAAGTCCGTGTTCGAGTGCGACCTGAAGCGCTACGCCGGCGAGTACGGCGTCGATCTGGCGCGCCTGGCGGGCGAGGTGCGCCGTCACAAGGCCGACAGGAGCCATCCGCTGATCTCGCTCGACCCCAACAAGTGCGTCCTGTGCGGGCGTTGCATACGCACCTGCGCCGAGGTGGTGGGGATGGGCGTGCTGGGCTTCGTCGGGCGCGGCTTCGCCACCGTGGTCAGCCCGGTGATCGGCAAGTCCCTGGGCGAGAGCGACTGCATCGCCTGCGGCTCGTGCGTCGAGAGCTGCCCCACCGGCGCGCTCGAAGCCAGGCTCCCGTATGGCAAGCAGGGGCCGTGGAAGACCGAGGCCAAGCCGTCCGTCTGCACCTTCTGCTCGGTCGGGTGCGAGCTGAGCCTGAACGTCGCCGCCGAGGGCCTGTTCTGGGCGAGCGCCGCGCCTGCGGACAAAGGCGCGGCTTCGGACCGCGGCCTGCTCTGCGCCAAGGGGCGCTTCGGCACCGGCCTCCTGCAAGGGAAGGAGCGGTTGCGGACGCCGCTGGTGAGGAAAGGCGGCGAGCTGGTCGAGGCGTCTTGGGACGAGGCGATCCAGGCGGCGGCCGCGGCCCTGCAAGACGCCGTGAAGGCGCACGGCGCGGACGCGGTCGGGGTGCTGGCCGCGCCCCGCATGACGCTGGAGGAGGCGTGGCTGTTGCGGCAGATGGCCGACGCGCTCGGCGTGAAGGCGGTCGGGAGCTTCGGACGGAACAGGCGCGGCGGCCCGCGGCGCGACCTTGACGAGATCTTGGGCGACACCGCCTCCACCTGCAAGCTCGAAGACCTGGCGGACGCCGACCTGATCCTGCTGGCGGGCGCCGACCCGGCGAAGGCGAACCCGATGCTGGGCATGGCGGTTCGCCGCGCCCGCAAGCGCGGCGCGGAGCTGGTCGTGGTCAGCTCCTGGCCGAACGATTTGGCGAAGCCGGGCGACCTGTGGATTGACGCCCGCCGGGGCACGGCGGGGACGGTCTACGCGGCGGCGCTCGCGCTCGCGTTGCAGTCGGGGCGACAGGATTTGCCGGGCGCGGATGCGCTGAAAGCCTCCGTCGCGTCGCTGACACCGGCCAAGGCCGCCGAAGCCGCGGGGGTCGCGCCGGACAAGATAGAGGCGCTGGCGGCCAAGCTCGCCGCCGCCCGCAAGGCGGTCGCGGTCTACGACCTGGACGACGCCGTGGAGCGCTCGACGGACGACCTCAAGGGCTTGGCGCAACTGCTCGCCGTCACGGACCACATCGGCAAGCCGGGCGCGGGGCTGCTCTTGGCGCGCGCGGACAGCGGCGGCGTCGCGGCGAAGCTGGCGGGCATCGACGGGGCGGCGCCCTTGGAAAGACTCCGGGCGGCGCTGGTGCTGTTCGAGGACCCGCTGGCCGACGGGCAAGAGGGGGGCGTCCCGGCGTTCCAGCCGCTGGTGGCGGTGGACCATTTCCTGACCGAGACGGCGCAGCGCGCGGAAGTGGTGTTGCCAGCGGCGACCTTGGCCGAGTCTTCCGGGACGGTCGTCGGCTTCGACGGACGGACGGTCGGCGTCGAAGCCGCCGCCGCGCCGCTGGCGGGACTGGGCAACGCGGAGATTCTGGCGAAGCTCGCCGCCGCGCTTGGGAAGGCGGGTTTGGACGCCGCGCCGGAAGCCGTGCGCAAGGGCTTGGCGGCGTCCCTGGGGGTGAACGCCGCGGAGCTGGAAAAGGCGCGCGCCGAGAAGGGGCGGTGGCCGGTCGCGCCCGCCGCCGTCAAGACGCTGGCGGGGCTGAACGTCGATACGGCGGCTCCGGTCGCCGACGTGTTCCCCTACGCGAGCATGGACGCCTTCTTCGCCCGCAAGGCCGCCCGGTAGCCCTGCCGTCGAATTGGCATGGCGGTTTGCAACACAACCGCCA
This sequence comes from Acidobacteriota bacterium, assembly GCA_031271905.1. Classification (GTDB taxonomy): domain Bacteria; phylum Acidobacteriota; class UBA6911; order UBA6911; family UBA6911; genus UBA6911. The sequence continues at coordinate 51,330 of JAISUT010000057.1, read as the reverse complement.
TGCCATTCCTCGCGTCAAAAAAATCGCAGGGACGCAAACGGGTCATCCGCCCCTAGGTCACTTGTCTGAACCGCGCCTATTGCGGCTACGACAGGACGCCTTCAGCTTGTCGAGCAGGATCTTCGTAACGCGCAAGATCATGGGCCGCGAGTACGCGCATCGCGCCGAATCATCGAAAACATGCGAGGGTTGCGACTTCCGATACTACTGCCGGAGATAACTTCGCTTCACATGCCCCTGTCGATTTGAAATAATAGCCTCCGTATGAGTGAATGGCGCTACAGCGACGGTTTGCCCAAAATCCTGATCGATCGGACACGCTACATGGACCGTCTGCGCGACCTCAAGGATCGGCATGTCATCAAAGTCGTCATCGGTGTGCGCCGTAGCGGGAAATCCACGTTGTTGCGGATGTTCGCCGCCGAGTTGCGGCGAAACGGCGTCGCGGACGCGCAAATCCAATTCCTCGACTTTGAAGATATGGATACGCTCGCCCTCGGCGACATCTTACAAATCCACGCCTATCCCAAACGGCGATGCCGCCGTCAACGAAATGCTCGCCCGATACCGCCTCCAGTACAAACGGCGGCGCACCATGATGAGAACGCTCGTAGGCGTATGACGCCCCTTCCTTCGTAGCACTTCGGGGCGCGGTTCGCCACAGGGCGCGGGCGAACCTTTCGCTTGCAATCGGCGCTGTTTCCGGCGATAGTTTCGGGCATGGGGGACGGCATGGACGGCATGGAAACGCGCAACCTGCCCATCGGCATCCAGGATTTCGAGTACATCCGCAACAACGGGTGCGTCTATGTGGACAAGACCGCCTACGTCTACCGGATGGCGAGGCGGGGGAAGCCCTATTTCCTCGCCCGCCCGCGCCGCTTCGGCAAGAGCCTGATGGTCTCGACGCTGCGGGCCTATTTCGAGGGGAGGAAGGAGCTTTTCCAAGGGCTCGCGATCGCCAGCCTGGAGAAGGAGTGGGTGGAGCACCCGGTCTTTCACATCGATCTGAACGCTGAGGGCTACACGGACATCGAAAGCCTCGATGCGGGGTTGGACTCCAACCTCTGGCCGTTGGAAGAGAAGTGGGGCGCCAATCCTCCGGGGACGGGAAAAACTCCCGCCGCCCGTTTCCAAGGGCTCATCCGCCGCGCGGCGGAAAAAACCGGGAAGGGGGTCGTCGTTCTGATAGACGAGTACGACCGCCCGCTGGTCCAGACAATGGGGAAGGGGCAGATCCACGAGGACATGCTGGCGGCGCTCAAGGGCTTCTACGGGGTGTTGAAGTCTGCCGACCGGTGGCTCAGGTTCGTGTTCATCACCGGGGTGTCGAAGTTCTCGCGCGTGAGCATCTTCAGCGACATGAACCAGCCGCGCGACATCAGCATGGAGGAGGAGTTCGCCGGGATCTGCGGCATCTCGGAGGCGGAGCTGGCCGACGGTTTCGAGCATGAGATCCGTTTGTTGGCGCGAAAGAACAAGATGGCCTACGGGGAAGCGCTTTCCGAGATGCGCAAGCGCTACAACGGCTACCGCTTCGCGCCGGGCGCGGAGACGGTCTACAACCCGTTCAGCGTCCTGAACACGCTGGTGAAGCAGACGTTCGGCTACTACTGGTTCCAGACGGGGACGCCGACCTTCCTGATAGAGCAGGTGCGGGCCGCCGGCTTCGACATCCCCGACTTCGCGAATGGCGTCACCGCTTTCGCGCAGAACATCGACGACTACCGCGCGAAGGGGGACGACCCGGTGCCGCTGCTGTACCAGACGGGCTACCTCACCATCAGGGACTACGACCCGGGTCTGGGCGAGTATACGCTGGGGTTCCCGAACGAGGAGGTGAAGTACGCCTTCCTCGACGAGCTGCTGGACTCCTACATGCCCAGGGGCGTGCACCTGCAAGGCCTTTTCGCGGGCGACTTCGCGAAAGACCTGCGCAAGGGAGACGTCGAGTCGTTCATGAGGCGGCTCCAGTCGTTGGTCGCGGCCGTCCCGTACAACAACGAAGGCGCGGAGACGGAGCACCATGTGGAGACGGTGGTGTTCCTGCTGTTCACGCTCATAGGGCAGTTCGTGCAGGCGGAGGTGCACAGCCACAAGGGGCGCGCGGACGTGGTGGCGTCGACCGGCGAGGCGGTGTACGTGTTCGAGCTCAAGCTCGCCAGCGGCGACGGCGGCAAGGCGACGACGGCCGCGATGAGGCAGATCGGGGAGAAGGACTACATGGGGCCGTACCGTTCCAGCGGCAAGCGGCTGGTGAAGGTCGCCGCCGCATACGACCCCGGCACCCGCAAGCTGGGCGAGCCGACCATCCAAGAAGAGTAGGGCGGTCGCTTGCCGGGCGGGCGTCCCCGCCAAGTCCAAGTTGCGGTGGGCGCTCCGGCAAGCGTCGTCGGTTTTGCGCTCCCGATGGACATATCATATGTCCTATATACTATGGCATGGGTATCCTATAGCATGGGGCGCGGCATCGTCTTGTAGCCGCCCGGCCAGCCCGGTCATCCGGCGGTCAGCATCTCCCGCAGCGAGACCAGCAGGACGTCGCCCCTGCCCGCCGCCGCTTTGACGCAGTTTTTGGTGAACCCGCTTTTCGAGAAAAGGCAGAGGCGCTTGGCCTTTTAGAGGCTCCCTTTGACTGCAAGCGCAAGGTGGCGCCGCAGCGTCCGTCATTTGCATTCGAAGTTGGCGGCTTCGTCGGTGCTGCCCGTCCCCTTGTACGCGGCGACCGTCGGCCAAGGGCAGAGCGGCCGCGTCTGCGGCGTCGCGGCCGCCGGAGGCCGACCCGGTGCGCCGGGTTGCGCGCCGCGGCTGGCGATGATCCGCTCCGGCTTCTTGCCCGTCTCCACCCAGCGGTCGATCTCCGAAAGCATGTCCACTGCCGTCGGCCCGTCGCCGCCGCCGCAATGCCCCATGCCGGGGATCATGAAAAGCGCGACGGAGTCCTTCACCTTCCCCGACGCCTTCTTCGCCTCCAGCGCCCCGGTCAAGGACTGGTAGAAGTCGATGGTGTTGCGCGCCGGAATCAGCCCGTCGGCCCAGCCATGAGACAGCAGAAGCTTGCCGCCCCCTTCGAGGAATTTGACCGGTCCGTCGCCCGGCACGTCCAGGATGTCGCTGCCGAACGCGCGCGCCTTCTCGACGTCCGTGTCGTAGTCGAACGACTTGAAATCCCACTTGGGGTCGGCGAAGACCAGATCCCTGAAATAAGAAGTCGCCACGGGGAAGGGCTCCTCGCCCATGACCAGCATCATGAGCTGCTGCTCGCTCCCCGGCTCGAACCCGGCGAAGACCTTCTCGCCGGTGCGCGGGTTCTTCACCGCGCCGTAGATGTCGCGCAACGCCGCGACCTGCCCCGCCGTCAGGCAGCCGTCGCCGCCGCCGTCCTTGCACTGGATGGAGGCGGGGTCGAAGTCGCACCGCTCCGGCGCGCCGACCAAGCCGTCCTTCACCCCGTCCTTCTCGTCGCAGGCGGCGACATACGCCTTGCCCGCCGCCATCAACTGCGGCATGGAGAGCTTGCGCTCCGGCGCCCGCGTCGCCGCGTAGTCGGACCACATCGTGCTGACCATCAGCCCCACCATCGGGTTGGCGGGCGCCATCGAGGAGATGCCGTCGTAGTCGCCGGGATGGCGGTAGGCCTCCATCAGCCCCTGCCGCCCGCCGGTGGAACAGCTCACCCAGAGCGAGCGCTGCTGCTTCTTGCCGTAGTAGGCTTCGACGAACCGCTTGGCGTTGACCGTCATCTCATGCACCGCGCGGTGGCCGAAATCGACCAGCTTCTCCGGATGCCCGGCCGCGAAAGCGCCGCTCATGCCGTCGCCGACATGGCCGGTGTCGGTCGCCGCCGCCGCGTATCCCTTGGCCACCGTCTCCGCCATCGTCGAATAGGCGATGTTGCCCGCCCAGACGCCGTTGCCGACGCCGACCAGCTTGCCGTTCCATTTCTCGACCGGGAGCCAGACCTCGATCTTGATGTCCGAGTCGGGGGTCGGCGCCAAGGTGGCGGCGACGCGGCAGAAGGCGGGCGCCGACTTGTAGACCGCCTGCCCGCCGGGGCCGCCTGTGAGCATCCCGCCCCCGCCGGGCGGGACGAAAGCGCCCGCGGCGACGACCTCCGCCGATGTGACCTTGCCGTCCGGCAGGGCGAGCGCGGCGAGGCTTTCACAGGAAGCCGCCGCCGCAGGTGTAGTTCCAAGCATGCAGCCCAAGGCCGCCAACGCAACCAAACACGCCATATGACGTCGCATGATCGATCTCCTTCTCCTTGCCGGCGCGTTCGGTCGATGGCCGCCCAAAGGTTCCGAAGCACCCTGAAAACGCTATCACTGTAGCACAACTTTTCAAAACAGGTCGCTTTCAAAGCGCTGTGACCCGGAACCCGCCCGGAATCCGCAACACCCACCCGCAACACCCGCAACACAGAAGTTGATTTTGGCGCGGAATTCCGTAGGATGGAGGATGCCGTCGGCTGAAGGTTGGGCCGATGGGCGGCGGAGGGAGCGTCCCGCCCGACGCAATCGACGAAACCAACGAGGAGCTTTCCCATGTCTGACGCCATCGCGGGTTTGAGGCCGGAACCGGTCTGGAAATATTTCGCTGCGATCTCGCGCATCCCGCGCGGCTCGAAAAACGAGGCGGCCGTCGCGCGTTATGTGATGGACGTCGCGCGAGGGCTCGGTCTCGAAGCCCAAACCGACGCGGCTGGCAACGTCCTGGTGCGCAAGCCCGCCTCCAAGGGGAGGGAGGGGCGCCGTCCGGTCGTCCTGCAAGGCCACCTCGACATGGTTTGCGAGAAGAACGACGGCACGGCGCACGACTTCGCGACCGACCCGATCAGGCTGGTGCGCCAAGGCGACATCCTCGCCGCCGACGGCACCACGCTGGGCGCGGACAACGGCATCGCCGTGGCGACCAACCTCGCCGTGATGGAAGACCGCTCGATAGGGCACGGTCCGCTGGAGCTGCTGTTCACCGTCGAGGAGGAGACCAGCCTACGGGGCGCGTCCAGCCTCGCCCCCGACCTGTTGCGGGGGCGCACCCTGCTCAACCTCGATTCCGAGGAGGAGGGGGTGTTGTTCGTCGGCTGCGCCGGGGGGCAGGACACGGCAGGGACGTGGCGGCTGCGGTGGGAGGACGCCTCCGGGGACTGCGCCGCCGTCGCCGTCAAGGTGTCCGGCTTGAAGGGCGGCCATTCCGGCATGGACATCGACAAGGGGCGTGGCAACGCCATCAAGGTCATGGCGCGGGCGTTGCGGGCGCTGGCACCCTTCGGGGCGCGGCTCGCCGACATCGACGGGGGCGACAAGCACAACGCCATCCCCCGCGAATGCCGGACGGTGCTCTGGTTGCCGCGGCAGGCGATGGGCGAGGCCGGGCGGGCGGTGGGGCGCCTGGACGCCGCCGTCAAGGGGGAGTTGGCGGTGGCGGACCCCGGCGTCGCCATCGCGCTGGAACCCGCCACCGACGAGGTCGCGCGGCGGATCCTGCGGGAGGGCGACCAGCGGCGGATGCTCCAAGTCCTCGCGGCGTTGCCACACGGCGTGGTGCGGATGAGCGACGACATCCCGGGCCTGGTCGAGACCTCCACCAACCTCGCCGTCGCCAAGACGCGGAAGGATGGGTTGAACGTCGTGACCTTCCAACGCAGCTCCGTCGATTCGGCGTTGCGCGAGGTCGCCGACTCCGTCGAAGCGGTTCTCGCGCTGGGGGGCGCGACGGTGGAAAGCTCGTCGGCATACCCCGGCTGGAAGCCGAACATGGGTTCGGAGGTCTTGAAGGTCGCCCGCTCCGCTTGGCGAGACCTCTCCGGCAGGGATCCGGAGGTGACCGCCGTCCACGCCGGGTTGGAATGCGGCGTCATCGGCGAGAAGATCCCCGGCATGGACATGATCTCCTTCGGCCCCACCATGACCGGGGTGCATTCCCCCGACGAAAAGCTCCACATCGGCACGGTGGGGCGTTTCTGGGACTTCTTGCTGGAAATCCTCAGACGCCTGTAAGGCGCGGCGCCCCGGGCGGGACGCTCGGGATTACGATTATGTCGCATATCTGATATATCAGCACACTATTGTTGCATTTTTCCGTAACCGCCCCTTGCCCGCGCGCAACGATCAAATCCACAAGTAATTTTATTTCCACCAATTAACGGAACGATAAAAAAATATCCCCTCCGGTTGGTTTTCGGTTCGCAACGTGCATAAGAGCTTGCAGGCGTGAAAAGGGGGTTTTCGCGCCGGACGAGAGAGCGACCGAACCGGGACGCCCCACTCCGACGCAGGGCGGAGAGGGGGCGCCGGTGGCGCGGCGCGGTCTTCACGCGGCATGGCGCGGCGCAGGGTTTACAGCGTGACCATTTTTGGGGGATAGAGGTTATGGATTCAGGCAGCACAGCGTTCATCATCATCTGTGCGGCGTTGGTGTTCATCATGACACCGGGGCTCGGCTTCTTCTACGGGGGCTTGGGCAGGCGCAAGAACGTGGTCAGCAACATGATGAACTCGGTGTTCATCATGGGGCTGGGCATGGTCCTCTGGGCGCTCGTCGGCTACACGATGTCCTTCGGCGGCGACGCCGCGGACAAGGGCGGGCTTTTCATCGGCGGCTTCAACCATCTCGGCCTGACGGGCATCGCGGGCGACACGCTCGACTTCAACGGTTTGAAAGACCAGCCCATCCCGGCGTTCGCCTTCTGCGCCTTCCAGATGATGTTCGCCATCATCACGCCGGCGATCATCACCGGCTCGCTTTCAGGGCGGATGAAGTTCAAGGCGCTTTTCTTTTTCATCGCCTTGTGGTCGATCGTGGTCTACTACCCGATGGCGCACATGGTCTGGGGCAACAACGGCATCCTGGGCGCAGATCACTTGGGCTCGCTCGATTTCGCGGGCGGCAACGTGGTGCATATCGCCTCCGGCGTCTCCGGGCTGGTGCTGTGCCTGCTCCTGGGCAAGAGGCACGGCTATGAGACGCAGTCCTACCGGACGCACAACATCCCCTTCGTCATGCTGGGCATGGGGCTCCTGTGGCTCGGCTGGTTCGGGTTCAACGCCGGCAGCGCCTTGGCCGCCAACGGCCAGGCGGCGCACGCCTTCATGACCACGGCGGTCTCGGCGGCGACGGCGCTCCTGTCCTGGATGCTGATCGACAGCTTCGTCGGCAAGAAGCCCACCCTCATCGGGGCATCGACCGGCGCGGTCGCTGGTCTGGTCGGCATCACCCCGGGGGCGGGCTTCGTGCCGGTCTGGGCGGCGTTCGTCATCGGCGCGCTGGTCAGCCCGGTCTGCTACTTCGGCATCGTGCTGGTCAAGAGGAAGCTCAAGCTGGACGACGCGCTGGACGCCTTCGGCTGCCACGGCATCGGCGGCATCTTCGGCGGCCTGATGACCGGCCTGTTCGCGCAAGCGGCGGTCGGCGGCACCGACGGGTTGTTCTACGGCAATCCCGGCCTCTTGGGCAAGCAGGCCGTCGCCATCCTGACCAGCATCGCGGTCGCGGCGATAGGTTCTTTGGTTTGCGCCGGCATCGTCAAGCTGTTCACGCCGCTGCGCGTCACGAAGAAGAACGAACTGATGGGTCTGGACCTCTCCGAGCACGGCGAGAACGCCTACCCGTCCTACATGGGCTTGGACTAACCCTCGCGAAAGGAGAGCAGGAAGCATGATAAAGATAGAAGCCATCGTCCGCGAGGAGAAGCTCGAGGACGTCAAGGAAGCGCTGAACAAGATCGAAGTCACCGGCATCACCGTCTTCCAGGTGATGGGCTGCGGCGTGCAGAAGGGCTACACCGAGATGATCCGCGGGCAAGAAGTGGATTTCGCCCTGCGCCCCAAGGTGAAGTTCGAGATCGTGGTCTCCACCGAGGAATGGGAGCGGAAGACCATCCAAGCCATCCAGGAGTCGGCATACACCGGCAACGTGGGGGACGGCAAGATCTTCAGTTACGACATGCGCAGCGTGATGCGCATCCGCACGAAGGAGACCGGCACCGCCGCCATCAACTAAGCGGCCGAGAAGCCGTTCGCGCCGCGAAGCGCCTTGGGATGCGAGGGCGGGCCGCCGACATCCCGAGGACGCTTTGCGGCGCATCCCGCAAGACGCCACGCGCCAACCGCTGGAAACCGAAAGTCGCCCGGGGGGGTGCGTGTCCCCCGGCGCAAGCCAAGCCCCTGGCGAAAAATAAAAAATCGAAGAAAAATGCGGAAATTGTTGCCCAAAACCGACCCTCGACAGTTAGATATGGAGAAGGCCGGTTGACGACAATCCAACCCGCCCCTCCCCTGGCCTTCGGGAGGTCGCGGAACGACGTCCCTTGCGGACGAGGAGGTTCCTATGAGTTTTCCAAAAATGCTTTGCGTTTCGATGTTGTGCCTGTGCCTGCTGTGCGGCGCCTTCCCGGCGATGGCGCAAAAGGCGAATGACGCCCCCGCGGCGTCGCCTGCGAAGGCCGCTCCCGCCGCCGCGGCCCAGGCGGGCAAGGTCAACTTGAACTCGGCGACCGCCGAACAGTTGACGACGATCCCCGGCATCGGCCCCGCCATGGCGAAGCGCATCCTCGAGTATCGCGCCAAGTCCGGCAAGTTCAACCGCATCGAAGAGATCATGAACATCAAGGGCATCGGGGAGAAGAAGTTCCAGCAAATCAAGGATCGTCTGGCCGTGTAGCGCAAGGCGGGCCTTAGGGGCGCGGCGAATCGCGCCTTGAAAATGCAGGGCGGGCGCGGGCTGCGCCTGGGGCCGCTTCCCGGCGCATCCGGCTGGTCCCGGGCAGGCGGCGCCCGTCCTGTCGTCGCGGCGACCGGTCGCCGGTTTCCTGCCTGCGGGAGACTGACAACCGGCCGTCGAACGCCTATAATGTCGGCATGGTGAAAAAAGCGAACGACTCGACCGGCGCGGCGGCGGAAAATGCCGCAGGTCGCGCCACGGGAAAAGACGGGCGGGGACGGTTGCGCGCCATATTGCGCGGGCTCGACCAGGAGTTCCCCGAACCGGAGTGCGAGCTGGCGCACGGCAACCCCTTGGAGCTGCTGGTGGCGACCATCCTCTCCGCGCAATGCACCGACGAGCGGGTGAACAAGGTGACCCCGGGGCTGTTCCGCAAATACCGGAAGCCGGGGGACTACCTTGCGGTCGCGCAGGAGGTCTTGGAGGAGGACATCCATTCGACCGGGTTCTACCGCAACAAGGCGAAGAACATCCAGGGCGCGTGCCGGACGATGCTGGAGAAGTTCGGCGGCAATGTCCCGGACACGATGGAAGGGCTGCTGTCGCTGCCGGGCGTGGCGCGCAAGACCGCCAACGTGGTGCTAGGGGTCGCCTACGGCAAGGCGGAGGGGATCGTCGTGGACACGCATGTCATCCGGTTGTCGCGGCGGCTGGGGCTGACCGTGGAGGACAAGCCCGAAGCCATCGAGCGCGACCTCATGGCGATCGTGCCGCGCGAGCGCTGGATAGCCTTCTCGCACCAGATGATCCTGCACGGACGGCGCACCTGCAACGCCCGCAAGCCGCTCTGCGACCGGTGCGTCTTGGGCGAGGTTTGCGCTTCCACCGATAAGGACGTCTGATTCGCAACTGGAGGCGGGGCAAAGGTTCGTCTGCACAGGCGTGGGGCGCGATGTGGCGCCGTTACGACTTCAGGCGGGGTTCCTCGCCGGGGGCGGCGTCTGCGGCGGCGTGGTCGCGCACCTCCCGCGTGATCTTCATGGCGCAGAAGCGCGGGCCGCACATGCTGCAGAAATGCGAGGCCTTCGCCGGCGCCTCCGGCAGGGTCTCGTCGTGGAACGCCCGCGCGGTCACCGGGTCGAACGCCAGGTTGAACTGGTCTTCCCAGCGGAATTCGAAGCGCGCCTTGGATATGGCGTCGTCCAGCTCCCCCGCGCCGGGATGCCCCTTCGCCACGTCCGCCGCATGCGCCGCGATCTTGTAGGCGATCACCCCGTCCTTCACGTCCTTCTTGTTCGGCAGCCCCAGGTGCTCCTTTGGCGTGACGTAGCAGAGCATCGCCGTGCCGTGCCAGCCGATCAGCGCCGCCCCGATGGCGCTGGAGATGTGGTCGTAGCCCGCCGCCGCGTCGGTCACCAGCGGTCCGAGCGTGTAGAACGGCGCCCCGTGGCAGACGCGCATCTCCCGCTCGACGTTCTCCCTGACCTTGTGCAGCGGCACGTGCCCCGGCCCCTCGATCATCACCTGGCAGTCGCGCGCCCACGCCTTCAGCGTCAGCTCCCCCAGCGTGTCCAGCTCCGCGAACTGCGCCTCGTCGTTGGCGTCGGCCAGCGAGCCGGGGCGGAGCCCGTCGCCGAGCGAGAAGGTCACGTCATACGCCCGCAGTATCTCGCAGATCTCGTCGAACCTCGCATAGAGGAAGTTCTCCTCGCGGTGCGCCAGGCACCACTTCGCCATGATGGCGCCGCCGCGGCTGACGATGCCGGTGCGCCGCCTCGCCGTGAGCGGGACGTGGCGCGAAAGCACCCCCGCGTGGATGGTGAAGTAATCGACCCCCTGCTCCGCCTGCTCGACGAGCGTGTCGCGGTACACCTCCCACGACAGGTCCTCGGGCAACCCGCCGACCTTTTCCAGCGCCTGGTAGATCGGCACCGTGCCGATGGGGACGGGCGAGTTGCGGATGATCCACTCGCGGGTCTCGTGGATGTCCTTGCCCGTGGACAGGTCCATCACCGTGTCCGAGCCCCAGCGGATGGCCCAGACCATCTTCTCCACCTCTTCCTCGATGGAGGATGTCACGACGGAGTTGCCGATGTTGGCGTTGACCTTGACCAGGAAGTTCCTGCCGATGGCCGCCGGCTCGACCTCCGGGTGGTTGATGTTGGCGGGGACGACGGCTCGCCCGCGCGCCACCTCCTCGCGCACGAACTCCGGCGCGAGCCCCTCCCGCAGGGCGACGAACTCCATCTCCGGCGTCACGACCCCCTGGCGGGCGTAATGCAACTGCGTCACCGCGCCGCGCCCGCGCAGGGCCTTGCGCCGGACGGGGAACACGGCGGCATCCGCTGCGCCGCCGCCCGATGTCGCGGACGCCCCCGCCGCGTCGGGGCGCGGTTCGACTTCGTCGTACTCGCCGCGCTCCAGGATCCATTCCTTGCGCAGTTCCGGCAGGCCCGCGCGCAAATCGATCTTCGCGTCGGGGTCGGTGTACGGACCGGAGGCGTCGTAGAGCCGCACCGGGGGGTTCGCCTCCTCCGCGCCGTCGATGCCGACGGTGGCGCCCAGCACGACCTCCCGCATGGGGACGCGCACGCCGCGGCCGCCCTCGACATATATCTTCCTCGAACCCGGCCGGCCCGGCGTCGTTGCCGTCATTCGGACTCCTCGATGCGGATGATGCGCGCCGAGCCGCTTTCGACCACGGGCAGCCCCTGGATGGCTTGCAGGGCCTTGCCCATGTCGCCTTCCCGCGCCACGTGCGTCATGATGACGACGGGGACGGCGCCGGAGCGCTGGTGCCCCTTCTGGATGACGCTGGCGATGCTGATGTCGTTCGCGCCCAGGATGCCGGTGATGCGCGAGAGCACCGAGGGCTGGTCCTTCGCCAAGACGTACAGGTAGTAGGCGGAGCGCACCTCGGCGAACGGCTTCAACTGGAGCGGCTTGTTGCCCAGGATCGGCAAGTCCTGCGGCACGGCGGCCTGCCCGGACGCCAGCCTGCGGGCGATCTCCACGATGTCCGCCCAGACCGAGGACGCCGTGGGGAGCTGCCCCGCGCCGCGCCCGTAGAACATGAGGTCGCCTACGACGTCGCCGTTCATGAAGACGGCGTTGAACACGCCCGAGACCGCCGCCATCGGCGAGTCCTCGGGGATCATGGTCGGGTGCACGCGCAGCTCCAGCGCGCCGTCCCCGGACTTGGCGATCGCCAGCAGCTTGATGCGGAAGCCCATCTCGCGAGCCAGCGCGATGTCCTGCGGGGTGATCTTCGAGACGCCCTCCACGTAGATGTCGTCGAACTTGACGGCGGTGCGGAACGCCAGCGTCGCCAGCACCTGCAGCTTGTGCGCCGAGTCCACGCCCTCCACGTCGAAGGTCGGGTCGGCCTCGGCGTAGCCGCGCGCCTGCGCCTCCTTGAGCACCTGGCCGAACTCGGAGCCTTCGTCGGTCATCTTCGTCAGGATGTAGTTCGACGTGCCGTTCACGATGCCGTAGAGCGAGTTGACGCGGTTGGCGGCCAACCCCTCCTTGACCGCGCGGATGATCGGGATGCCCCCGGCGACCGCCGCCTCGAACGCCAGCATGCGGCCGCAGGCGCGCGCCTTGGCGTAAAGCTCCGCGCCGTGCGTCGCCAGAAGCGCCTTGTTGGCGGTGACGACGTGCTTGCCCCCCTCCAGCGCCTTGAGGATGAGCTCCCGCGCGGCCTCGACGCCGCCGATGAGCTCGACGACGATGTCGATGGACGGGTCGCCGAGGATTTTCGCCGGGTCGTCAGAGAACGGCAGCGAGCCTAAGTCGAGCCCCTCGCGCGGGGTGGTCGTATCCTTGTCCACGACGGCGGCCAGCTCCACCGGCGCGCCGATCTTCTCTTCCAGTTCCTCGCGATGGGAGGCGCACACCTTCGCCACCCCCGCGCCGACCGTCCCCAGCCCCAGCAACCCCACCCGAATCGGTTTCATCTCCACCTCGACATCAAAACCGGTAATTATAGACCATCGCGGCGCGCCGCGCCCCTACTCTTTTCCAGGCACCCGTGGGAGGTTCCCCCGTGTATAATCGGACGTGTCAGGGAGGGACATGAGTTATGCCGTCGAATTATTCGGAGGGCGACCAGAAGTTCATGGCGGGGTTGCGCCGCGAGCGCGACGAGCGGATGAAGGGATACCGCGAGCAGGCGTTGAAACTCTTCCCGCCGGTCTGCGGCCACTGCGGCCGGGAGTTCGAGGGGAGGCGTTTGCGCGAGTTGACGGTGCACCACAAGGACCACGACCACGACAACAACCCGCCCGACGGCAGCAACTGGGAGCTGCTGTGCGTCTACTGCCACGAGAACGAGCATTCGCGCAACCTGGCGGCGGACTGGTCGGAAGGCCCGACGGCGAGGGGCGAGGCGGCGGCCAGCATGTCCACCTACAACCCCTTCGCCAACCTCGGGGACATCATGAAAAAGAAGTGACCCGCCTCACTTCGCGGCGGCGAAAGCCTCGCGCGCGGCGGCGAGCGTCGCCCGGATGTCGCCTTTGGTGTGCGCCAGCGAGAGGAAGCAGGTCTCGAACTGCGACGGGGGGAAATAGACCCCCCGGTCGAGCAGCGCATGGAAGAACCTCGCGTAGCGCGCCGTGTCGCAGGTCTTCGCCGACTGGAAGTCGGTGACCGGCGTCGCCGTGAAAAACACCGTGAACATCGAGCCGAGGGTGTTGACGACGACGTCCACCCCCGCGTCGGCGGCGGCTTTCCTCAACCCCTCCACCACGAGCGCCGTCATCTCCCCGAGGCGCCGGTACACGTCGGGCTTCGCCAGCGCCGTGAGCGCGGCGATGCCGGCCGCGACCGCCAGGGGGTTGCCCGAAAGCGTCCCCGCCTGGTAGACCGGGCCTTCCGGAGCGACCATCTGCATGATGTCCCGGCGGCCGCCGTAGGCGCCGACCGGCAAGCCCCCGCCGATCACCTTCCCGAGGCAGGTCAGGTCGGGCTTCACCCCGAAAAGCTTCTGCGCCCCGCCGTAGGAAAGCCGGAAGCCGGTGATCACCTCATCGAAGATCAGCAACGCCCCCTGGTCCCGCGTGACCTCGCGCAGGGCCTTCAAATACCCTTTGGCGGGCAAGACCGCGCCCATGTTGCCCGGCACCGGCTCCACGATGACGGCGGCGATCTCGCCTTTGTTCATCTCGAAGACCTGTTGCAGCGCGGCTTCGTCGTTGTAGGGGATGGAGAGCGTGGCGGCGCAGTCGGCGGCCAGGCCCGGGCTGTCGGGCAAGCCCAGGGTGGCGACGCCGGAGCCCGCCTTGACCAGCAGGCTGTCCACATGCCCGTGGTAGCAGCCGTCGAACTTGACGACCTTGTTGCGGCCCGTGAAGGCGCGCGCCAAGCGCACTGCGCTCATGGTGGCCTCCGTGCCGGAGTTCACCAGGCGCACCTTGTCGATGGACGGGACCGCCGAGGCGACCATCTCCGCCAGGACGACCTCGTTCTCCGTCGATGCGCCGTAGCTCGTGCCCAGTTCGATCTGGCGGCGCAGCGCCGCGCGCACCGGCGCGGGGCAATGCCCGAGGATCAGCGGCCCCCACGAACCGACGTAGTCGATGTAGGCGTTGCCGTCCACGTCGGTGACGCGGCACCCCTTGCCCGACTGGATGAAGCGGGGTGTGCCGCCGACGCTGCGGAAGGCGCGCACGGGGCTGTTGACGCCGCCGGGGATGCGCTTGAGGGCGCGGGCGAAAAGCCCTGCGGAACGCTTGGTGGGAAGTTTGGCGTTAGGTGCGGATTTCTTCTCAGGCATTTGCTGTAGCTCCCAAATCGATTTATCGTGCCCGCCGCGGCGGCTGGGCGTCGTGGCGCCCTGCCATGGACGGCGGGTTATTGCAAAATCGCGGCGGCATCCTTGGCGAAGTAGGTCAGGATGACGTCCGCGCCGGCGCGGCGGATGCCGACCAACGACTCCATCATGACGCGCGGCAGATCCAGCCAGCCCATGTTCCCCGCCGCCACCAGCGACGAATACTCGCCGCTGACCTGGTAGGCGGCGATCGGCTGCGGGTGGCGGTCGCGGATCATGCGGATGACGTCCAGGTACGGCCCCGCCGGCTTCACCATGACGATGTCCGCCCCTTCCTCGATGTCGAGGGCGACTTCGCGCAACGCCTCGCGCGCGTTGGCCGGATCCATCTGGTGGCTGCGCCGGTCGCCGAAGGCGGGCGCGGAGTCGGCGGCCTCGCGAAACGGTCCGTAATAGCCCGAGGCGTACTTGACCGCGTAGGACATGATCGGCGTGTTCTGGAAGCCGTTTTCGTCCAGGCTCTTCCGGATCGCCCCCACCCTGCCGTCCATCATGTCCGATGGGGCTATGACGTCCGCGCCCGCCTGCGCCTGCGAGAGCGCGGTGCGGGCGAGCAGGCCGAGGGTCTCGTCGTTGAGGATCTCCTCCCCCCGCACCAGGCCGCAATGGCCGTTGGCGGTGTATTCGCACAGGCACACGTCGGTGGCGACCAAGATGCCCGGCACCTCGCGCTTGAGCGCCCGCACCGCCTCCTGCACGACGCCGTGCCCGTCATACGCGCCGGAGGCGCCGTCGTCCTTCTTGGCGGGCAGCCCGAAGAGCATGACGCCGCCGACGCCTAGCGCCTTGACCGCGCGCACCTCCTCCACCAGCAGATCCGCCGACCATTGGAAGTTGCCGGGCATCGCCGAAATCTCTTTCTTCACCGCTTCGCCGGGACAGACGAACATCGGGTAGATGAACTGTTCGGGCGAGAGTCGCGTCTCGCTGACCATGCCCCGCAACGTCGCGTTCATACGCAGCCGCCGCAGGCGTGTGACCGGGAAGGCCATGGTTGCTCGCTCCTTTCCTGATAAAAAGATTGCGAATCATACCATGAACCCGCCGCCCGCCGGGAAGGCGAAGACGCGCCTCCGGCCGATTATTCGCCAAAAGACCTGACAAGGCGGCGGGGACGCTGGTATAAATGTCGCATGTCCGACAGGGTGGTTTCTCGGAGGTATCGCAGGTTGGAGGCGCGGGTGCGCGAGACCGTCCGCGCTTGCGGCATGGCCTCGCCCGGCGAGCGCATCCTGGTCGCCGTCTCGGGCGGCGCGGACTCCACGGCGCTGCTCCTCTGCCTGAAGCGGCTGGCGCGGGAGATGCGCCTGACGCTGGCCGCCGCCCACTTGAACCACCGCTTGCGCGGCGCGGAGGGGGACGCAGACGCCGAGTTCGTGCGGCGGCTGTGCGCCGACCACGGGATCCCCTGCGTCACGGAGGCCCTCGACGTCCGGCGTCAGGCGGAAGCCGAGGGGGGGAACCTCGAAAACGTCGCCCGTCGCCTGCGCTACGACTTCCTGCGGCGAGCCGCCGCCCAGGCGGGGGCGCGCAAGGTAGCGGTCGGCCACAACAGGGACGACCAGGCGGAGACCGTGCTCTTCCGCCTCCTGCGCGGCGCAGGCGTGCAAGGGCTCGCCGCCATCCCGCCCATGCATGGGATCGCCCCGGACTGCGTCGTCATCCGGCCGCTGCTAGACTGCCGCCGCGCGTCGATCCTGGAATACCTCGGGGACGTGGGCGCCGCCTGGCGCGAGGACTCCTCCAACGCCGACCTCGGCTACGCCCGCAACCGCATCCGGCGGGAGCTGCTCCCCTACCTGGAGGGGCGCTTCAACCCCCGCGTGGCGGACACGCTCGCGCGCGAAGCCGCCCTCGCGCGCGAAGCTTGGGATTTCATCGAGACGCACGCCGAGGCGGCGTGGGACGCGCTGTCCCGCGATACGGGCGAAGGGGGCGCGGGGGGCGCGCACGAAGACGGCGAGGTCTCCCTGCCGGTGGCGGGGCTGGCGACGTTGCATCCCGCCCTGCGGCGTCAAGTCCTGCGGCGGGCGTTGCGCGAGCGCCTCGGCGACCTCGAAGGCGTCGAGGCCGCCCACGTCGCAAGCCTGGACGCGCTCTGCCTGCGGACGTCCGGCGATGGCGAGACCGACCTCCCCGGCGGCTTCAAGGGGGTGCGGCGGTTCGACCGGCTGTCCATACGGGGCGGCGACCGGGAACCCCCGCCGCCGCCCGCCTTCTCCCGCGAGCTGCCGGTCCCGGGCTCATGCCTCGTCCCCGAGATCTCGGCGGAATTTCGCTGTACGGTTATCCGCACCCCTGCCGATATGGAAGCCGAGGCGCGCGAATCCGACAGGCGCGCGTTGCTGGACTGCGAGGCGTTGCCCGCCTCCCTCACGATCCGCTCCCGGAAGCCCGGCGACCGCTACGGCGGCGCGGGGCATCGCAAAGTGAAGAAGCTGCTCGCCGGCCGCAAGGTCCCCTGCGGGCGGAGGGGGGCGCTGCCGATGCTCGCCGCCGGGGACGCCGTCGTCTGGATCCCCGGCTTTGCGCCCGCGCGCGGCTACGCGGCGCGCGCCGACGCCGCGAAATGCCTGCTCGTGGAGGTCGTCGCGGACGGCGCGGGGTGACGCCACGTGCCCCCTTTGCAACGGACGCGGCGGATTCCGGCAACGGCGGGAGGTTGCGGGACGTATGAGTCCATGTCCGCGCCCGCCCCGGCGCCCCATCGGGAGGCGGGTGATGGCGGGGGGGATGGGAGGCCCGCGACGGGAGCTTGGCGGGCGTCTTGGCTTTGACAAGGTGATTTTATGGGAACCTCTAAAAACCTCGCAGGCAAGGCGCAACGCGGCGTCCGGGTTTTTAGAGGTTCCCTTATGTTTCCGATGGCGGCTCTGGTATACTAGACCCTGTTTGTACGGAGGTTTCCCAGTTGAGCTCCAATTTTAAGACTGTCCTGATATGGTTGTCCGTCGTCGTCACGCTAGTCATCCTGTGGCAGTTCGCCAACAACGTCCATGACGCCAACATCGCCGACAAAGACTTCACCACGTTCCACCAGGACATGCTCGCCAAGCGCATCCGCGCCGTCAAGATAATGGGGGAGAATCTCGAAGGGGAGGATCGCGAAGGCGGCAAGTTCAGGACCACCATCCCCGTCGAAGGCGGCTGGGATCTGGTCAAGGAGCTGGACGAGAACGGCGTGAAGGTGACCATCGAGAAGACCTCCGGCAGCTCCCTGCTCTCCATGATCCTGCTCAACGGCCTGCCGCTGCTCCTGTTCATCGGCTTCTGGATCTTCATGATGCGCCAGATGCAGTCGGGCGGCAACAAGGCGCTCTCGTTCGGCAAGAGCCGGGCGCGCATGATGTCCAACCAGCAGAAGAAGGTGACCTTCAAGGACGTCGCGGGGGTGGAGGAGGCGAAGGAGGAGCTGACCGAGATCATCGAGTTCCTCAAGGAGCCGCAGAAGTTCCAGAAGCTGGGCGGGCGCATCCCGAAGGGCGTGCTTTTGATGGGCCCCCCGGGGACGGGCAAGACCCTCTTGGCGCGCGCCATCGCGGGAGAGGCCAACGTGCCGTTCTTCTCCATCAGCGGCTCCGACTTCGTGGAGATGTTCGTGGGCGTGGGCGCGAGCCGCGTGCGCGACCTTTTCGAGCAAGGGAAGAAGAACGCCCCGTGCATCATCTTCATCGACGAGATCGACGCCGTGGGGCGCCATCGCGGCGCAGGCCTGGGCGGCGGCCACGACGAGCGGGAGCAGACGCTCAACCAGTTGCTGGTGGAGATGGACGGCTTCGAGTCCAACGACGGCGTCATCCTGATCGCGGCCAGCAACCGTCCCGACGTGCTCGACCCGGCGCTGTTGCGGCCGGGGCGCTTCGACCGGCAGGTGGTCGTCCCCCTGCCCGACATCCGCGGCCGCGAGGGGATATTGAAGGTCCACATCCGCAAGATCCCCACCGAGAAGAACGTGGACGTGTCGGTCATCGCGCGCGGCACCCCCGGCTTTTCCGGCGCCTCGCTGGCGAACCTGGTCAACGAGGCGGCGCTGAACGCGGCGCGCTACAACCGCAAGGAAGTCGCCATGAGCGACTTCGAGGGCGCCAAAGACAAGGTCATGATGGGCAAGGAGCGCAAGTCCATGGTGATCGCCGAGCATGAGAAGAAGGTGACGGCTTACCACGAGGCGGGGCACGCCTTGGTGGCGTTCAAGGTGCCGGGGAGCGACCCGCTGCACAAGGTCACCATCATCCCGCGCGGCATGGCGCTCGGCCTGACCCAGCAGTTGCCGGAAGGCGACAAGCACAACTACACCAAGGCATACATCGAGGGGCAGATCGCCATCCTGATGGGCGGGCGTTGCGCGGAGAAGATGTTCCTCGACCAGGAGACCACCGGCGCGGCGCACGACATCGAGGTTGCGACCGACCAGGCGCGCAAGATGGTCACCGAGTGGGGGATGAGCCCGGAGATGGGGCCGCTGACCTTCGGCAAGAAGGAGGAGCAGATCTTCCTCGGGCGCGAGATCGCCCAGCACCGCGACTACAGCGAGGACACCGCCATCCGCATCGACAAGGAGGTGAAGCGCATCGTCCAAGAAGGCTTCGACCGCGCGACCCGGATCCTCGATGAGAACCGCGAAGGGCTGGTGCGCCTGGCCGAGGCGTTGTTGGAATACGAGACCTTGGACAGCTCCGAGATAGAGCAGGTCATCAACGGAGGGCCGTTGAACCGGGAGACCCCGACCGACCCTGGCTCCGCAGGGACTGCGGCCGTGGAGCAGGCGGTTCCCGAACGACCTTCGCTGCCGCAATTGCTCAACCCGACGGAAAAGCCCGCACCGGCATAGCAGCCATGTAGCGCAGGAAGGAACGCCATGCCTCAGTTCGCCGCCCGCCCGCCTTTCACCGTCAGGGCCGGGGATTGGACTCTCGCCCTTGGCGAGAAGACCTTGGTGATGGGCATCCTCAACGTCACCCCGGACTCCTTTTCCGACAAGGGGCGGTATTTCGGCGTCGAAGCCTCCGTCCGGCGCGCTTGGGAGATCGCCGAGGAAGGGGCGGGCATCCTCGACATCGGCGGCGAATCGACGCGCCCCGGCTCGCAGGGGGTCGGCGTCGAGGAGGAGGTCGCCCGCGTCATCCCGACGTTGGAGGCGCTGGCGAAAGGCCCCGGGAAATACCCGTTGCCGATCTCGGTGGATACCGTGAAGTCCGAGGTGGCGCGGGCGGCGCTGGATTGCGGCGCGGCGATCATCAACGACATCAGCGGCATGGCGATGGATCCCGGGATCGGGCCCGTCGCCGCCGAGCACGGCGCGGCGCTGGTGCTGATGCACATGCGGGGGACGCCGCAGACCATGCAGACCCTGCCGCCGAGCCCCGACATCCTGGGAGAGATCGACGCTTGGGCGGAAGACGCGGTGGCGCGGGCGCGGGCCTGCGGCGTATCCGACGACAGGCTCATCTTGGATCCCGGGGTGGGGTTCGGCAAGACGGCGGCGCAGAACGTCGAGATCATCGCCAACATCCCCAGGCTCGCCAAGGCGGGCTTCCCCATCCTGATGGGGACCTCGCGCAAGGCGTTCATCGGCGCACTCACCCGGAAGCCCCCTCGGGAGCGGGTCTTCGGGACGTGCGCCACGGTGGCTGCGTCCATCCTCTGCGGGGCTCACATCGTGCGCGTCCACGACGTCGCCGCCGCCAGGGAGGTCGCGGACGTGACCGACGCGATCGCCCGCGCCGGAGGCGGGCTGTAGGGGTGCGGCACATTTTCTCGGCAAACCGCCGGACGGCGGTTTCCATCGACGCCACAGGCAGGCGGGGGGTTCGAACGATCGCATGGATTCGGTGCTGGGGTTTTTCCAAATCACGTCCTTCTCCTTCCGGGATCTGATCGACATCGCCCTGGTCACCTTCATCGTCTATCGGTTCCTGGTGTTGTTGAAGGGGACGCGGGGCGTGCAGATGACGATGGGCATCGTCATGCTCCTCCTGTTCTTCTGGGTGACCCGCTTCCTCAACCTGGCCGCCGTCGAATGGCTCCTCTCCAACGTCTTGACCTACATCTTCTTCGCCATCATCGTCCTGTACCAGGCGGAGATCCGCAGCGTCCTGACCCGCATCGGCGTCTTCTCCATCCGGGGGCACGACCGCACCCGCGCCCGGGACGGCATCGACGAGATCGTGCAGGCGTCCTCCACGCTCGCCGCCCGTAAGATCGGGGCGCTGATCATCCTGGAGCGGGAGGTCGGGCTGAGGGACTACGCGGAGACCGGCATCGCCTTGGACGCGGTGATCACATACGACCTCCTGGTCACGATCTTCTTCCCCAAGACGCCGTTGCATGACGGGGCGACGATCATACGCAAGAACCGCATCGTCGCGGCGGGGTGCTTCCTGCCGTTGACGCTCGACCCGCATCTGAGCCAAGAGCTGGGGACGCGCCACCGGGCGGCGATCGGCGTCACCGAGGAGACGGACGCCGTGGCGGTCATCGTCTCGGAGGAGACCGGGACCATCTCGATGGCCATCGGCGGGCGCATCACCCGCGACTATTCGGGCGACGGCCTGCGCACCGCGCTCCGAGCCGCGCTGGAGCGCCGTCCGGACGCCCGCGCCGACGCCGCGCCTGCGCAATCGCCGGAAGACCAGCCTGCGTCTCCAAGCCAGGGGGCGGCATGAAACGGTTCCTGCGCAAACTTTTCCTCGACAACTGGCTCTTGAAGGCGACGTCGCTGCTGCTCGCCATCGTGCTGTGGCTTTTCGTACATGGCGGCGCGCAGCCGGAGCGGGTGGTCGCGGTGCCGCTGGAGGTGCGGGTGCCGCGCCAGATGGAGATCGTCAGCAACCGCCCACCCAACGTGGAGGTCACCTTGCGGGGGGCGATGGTCTCCGGCTCGTGGCTCAACCAGCCGTTGACCTCCTGCGTGGTCGATCTGCAAAACGCGCCGGAGGGGGAGCACATCATCACCCTGACGCAGAGCAACATCAAGATGTCGCAGGGCGCGGGCGTCGAAATCCTGCAAATCAACCCGGCGCACCTGACCATCATCTTGGAGCCGACGGTCTCCAAGGAGGTCCCGATCGGCACGCCGGTGGAGGACGGCCCCCCGTCGGGGTACGAGCTTTACAGCAAGTACCCCCGTCCGGCGTCGGTCATAATCACCGGCGCGCGCAGCCGCATCGCGCCGATCTCCGAGGTGGAGACGATGCCCCTGTCGCTGGCGGAGCAGCGGGAGCCGGGGCGGTTCTTCGTGAACCTGAACCTGCCGGATCCGTCCATCCGCACGTCGGTGTCGGCGGAAAACCCCGTCCAGGTGCAGGTCAACGTCGGGCGGACGCGGCGGCTGCACACGGTCGAGGACATCCCGGTGACGGTCGATGGCGATGGCTACGTCGCCTCGCCGAAGCAGATCGCGGTGCAGATACTCGCCCCGCCCGAATTCCTCGACCGCGCCACGGTGGCGAATTTCCGCGCCACCGTCCGCTCCGGGGCGTTCGACGCGGCGAAACT
Organism: Acidobacteriota bacterium; assembly: GCA_031271905.1. Classification (GTDB taxonomy): domain Bacteria; phylum Acidobacteriota; class UBA6911; order UBA6911; family UBA6911; genus UBA6911. The sequence goes on along the minus strand of JAISUT010000057.1, from coordinate 29,336 downwards.
CCCCGCCAAGGCGAAGCCCTTGGTGCAGATATTGAACGACACCAGCGGCGCCGCCGTCATCAAGGCCATCCAACCGCCGGAAATCCAGATCCAGAAGAAACGGTAGGCAAGTGGACCATCTGAGGCGTGTTCTTTCTTCGGCGATGGACGGCGACGTGTTGCGCGAGCTCGGGACGCGGCTGGCGGAAGGCGTCCGCGTGTTCGCCCTGTCCGGGGCGACCGGCGGGGCGAAGGCGCTCGCCCTCGCGAAAGCCGTCCTCGCCGAAGACCGCTCCTACGCCGTCATCACCCCTTCGGCGTCCGACGCGCGGAGCCTAGCCGAAGAGCTCGAATTCCTCCTGCGCCTGCTCTCCCCCGCGCCGCCGGAGGTCGTCCACCTGCCCGGCTTCGAGGTGGACCCCTACCGGGGCATGTCGCCGCACCCGGAGATCGCGGCCGCGAGGGCGTTCGCCATCAGGAGGCTGCTCGACGACGGGCGCAAGGTGCTGGTGGCGTCGGGACGCTCCGCCGCCACGCGCCTGCATTCGCCGGAACGCTTCCTCCAGCACTGCCTGGCGGTCAAGCAGGGCGAGGACATGGCGCCGGAGCTCGTCCGCGACCATCTGCTGGAGTCGGGCTACGTGGAGGACGACCCGGTGACCGACCCGGGGGAGTTCTCGTTGCGCGGCGGCATCCTCGACGTGTTCTCCCCGGGCATGGAGCGTCCCGCGCGGCTCGAGTTCTTCGGCGACACCATCGACTCCATCCGCTCCTTCGACCCGGAGTCGCAACGGTCGGTCGCCACTCTCCGCTCCATCGAGGTCGTCCCGATGCGTGAATACTGCGTGCGCGCGGATGCGTTGCGGGAGTGGGCGGAAAAGGCCCCGGAGGTTTGGGACGCCCCCTGCCTGAAGCATGTCGAGGAGGAGCTGGCGCTGGCGCGCCACGGCGAGCTTTTCCAAGGGTTCGAGTTCCTGCTCCCCGCCACAGACCCGCTGGACAGGACGTTGCTGGACTACATCGACGGCTTCCGCGTCGCCGTGCTGGAGCGCGAAAGCCTCGCGACGGCGCTGGACAAGTTCCACGCGGAGCTTTACCAGCGCTTCGTGGATCGCGTGGAGGCGCAGAAGGCGGTGCTGGATCCGAAGCTGATCTACCTGGAGCCCGAGGGGTTGATGGCGGGGCTAGGCCGCTTCCCGCGCCTGGAGGTCGAGGAGCTGGACGTCTCTGGCGGAGCGACCGCCAAGCCGGCGTATTACGCCACGCAGCCGGTGCGGAAATACCACGGCAACATCCGCGAACTGGTCGGCGACGTGCGCAAGTCGGTCGATGCCGGGGAGCGTGTCGTCTTCGTCCTCTCCAACCTGGGGCGCGCCGAGCGCATCTTCGACATCCTCAACGAATACGAGGTCCCGGCGCGCCTTTGCCGCCCCGCCCCCGGGCATCCCCCCGCCGGGCGGGGGTCGTCGGCGCCGGGCGTCGCCGCGCCGCCGGTCTTGGTCGGGGTGGGCGGGCTCTTCCACGGCTGCTTCCTCCCGGCGGAGAACCTGCGCATCCTGACCACGCCGGAGGTGTTCGACGAGTCCGATCCGGGGATGGGCGGCGCGGGGAGGAAATCCAAATCCGCCAAGCGCAACCCCTTCATCTCGGATTTCCGCGACTTGAAGCCGGGGGACTACGTGGTGCACATCGACCACGGCATCGGCATGTTCCACGGCTTGCAGACCATCGCCCTCGGCGACGGGGCGAAGGAGTTCGTCCTTTTGACCTACCACGGCGACGCCAAACTGTACGTCCCGGTGGAGCGGCTCGACCTGATCCAGAAATACAGCGGCATGGGCGGTGGCAAGCCCGCGCTCGACCGGCTGGGCGGCGCGAGCTGGGAGCGCACCAAGAAGCGCATCAAGAAGTCGATGCGCGACATGGCGGAAGGGTTGCTGAAGCTCTACGCGCAGCGGCAGACCGTGCCCGGCCACGCCTTCTCGCCCGACTCCGCCTGGCAGCGGGAGTTCGAGGACGCCTTCGAGTTCGAGCTGACGCGCGACCAGGCGGAAGCGCTCGACGCGGTGAAGGGCGACATGGAGGCGCCTCGCCCGATGGACCGCCTCCTGTGCGGCGACGTCGGCTACGGCAAGACCGAAGTCGCCATGCGGGCCGCCTTCAAGGCGGTCATGGACGGCAAGCAGGTCGCCCTGCTCGCGCCGACCACCGTGCTGGCGTTCCAGCACTACAACACGCTCACGCAGCGCTTCACCGCCTTCCCGGTGCGCACGCAACTGCTCTCCCGCTTCCGCAGCCCCAAGGAGCAGAAGCGGATCCTTGCCGACTTGGAGGCCGGACAGGTCGATATCGTCGTTGGAACGCACCGCCTTTTGTCAAAAGACGTCGTGTTCAAGGACTTGGGGCTGGTCATCGTCGATGAGGAGCAGCGCTTCGGGGTGGCGCACAAGGAGAGGCTGAAGGCGCTCAAGACGCGCGTGGACGTGCTGACCCTGACGGCGACGCCCATCCCCCGCACGTTGAACATGGCGCTTTTGGGGATGCGCGACATGTCCACCATCGAGACGCCGCCCAAGAACCGCCTCGCCATCCAGACCTCGGTTTTGAAATACAGCCCGGACGTCGTCCGCTCCGCCATCGAGATGGAGCTCGCCCGCGGCGGGCAGGTCTATTATCTTCACAACCGCGTCGAGACGATCTACGCGGTCGCGGCGCAGGTGCAGAAGCTCGTGCCGAGCGCGCGGGTCGGCGTGGCGCACGGCCAGATGCAGGAGCGGGAGCTGGAGCAAGCCATGCTCCGGTTCGTCAAGGACGAGCTGGACGTTCTGGTCGCGACCACGATCATCGAGAACGGCCTGGACATCCCGAAGGCGAACACGCTCGTCGTGGACCGCGCCGACCTGTACGGCCTGTCGCAGCTCTACCAGTTGCGCGGGCGCGTGGGGCGCAGCGACCGCCGCGCCTACGCCTACCTGCTGATCCCCTCGGACGAGGTGCTGTCCGACGTCGCGCGCAAGCGCCTGTCCGCCATCCGGGAGTTCAGCGACCTGGGGATGGGCTTCCGCGTGGCGGCGCTCGACCTGGAGATACGCGGCGCGGGCAACCTCCTCGGCGGCGAGCAGCACGGGCACATCGAGGCGGTCGGCTTCGACCTGTACTGCCAGCTCCTGGAGCGCACGGTGGAGGAGTTGCGAGGCGAGGCGCCGGAGGAGGAGGTCTCGACCGCCATAAACCTCAACCTCGACATCCGCATCCCGCAAGGGTACATCGCCGACGCGGGCCAGCGCCTGCGCATGTACAAGCGCATCTCCTCGGCGGCGTCGGGCGGGGAGCTGGACGCGCTGCGGCAGGAGCTGAACGACCGCTACGGACGCCACCCGGAGCCGGTGGAGAACCTGTTCCGCTACGCACGGCTGCGGCAGGAGGCGCTGGCGATGCAGATACAGGCGGTGGAACGCAACAAGGGGCAGGTGTTCCTGCGCTTCGCCGACAGCTCGAAGGTCGATGTCGGCAAGCTGATGCGGGTGATGGCGGAGGACGCGCGCACGACCTTTTCGCCGCAAGGCCTGCTGTCGATGGATCTCCCGGAGTGCCCGCCGGAGCGGCTTTTCGCCGCCATCCACGCCCTCCTCGACAAAATCAGGTTGTAGCGGCTCGGGTCGGCCGTCGGTGGCCCGTCCGGCGGTTCAAAAGTCGGAGAGGCGCGGGGAGCGCCAGCGGAGGTCCCATACAGTTTACCGTTATGCCGTACTTACATAAGTCTCCTTATATTGGCGATTGGAAACCTATAACGCCATGTTTTTCATCCGCTTGCAACAAAACTGTTCGTTATTTCTTCTTCAGTCGGGGTTTTGCAATTGGCTCAAAGGAGTGTTTATTTTGGAACCTAAATTAGTAAAGGCATTTGAGATCAGAGCGACAGTTGATAAGCCTGTTTTAATCGGACAAGACGACAAATCAGGCAGACGTCAGCTTATTGCTATCACCGGAGGAGAAATTATCGGATTCTCCCTGCCCTTAAACGGCACCGTTCTTCCGAACGGAATCGACAGTCAGGTGGTTCGCCCCAACGGCAGAGCCGAGCTTTCAGCCAGATACGGCATTAAGCTTGACGACGGCAGAAGCTTCTATATCCAGAACGACGGAATACGCACTGTTCCTCACGAACATATTGAGACTGTGCTTTCAGGCGGGATTGCGCCCGCAGACGTTTATTACTGCGTCACAAAGCCCGAGTTTGAAATCTATGACGAAAGCCTGAGCATCCTAAAAAACAGACTGTTTGTCGTCAACGCAACGAGATATCCCGACTCTATTTTGCTTGAATATTATATGGTCGAGATCGAGCCGATTGCAAAACCTTGAAGGTTAAGGCGAATCGCGAAGGGCAATATGCAAGAACCGTCTTCAGCGGGTCAAGCCTCTTCCGCAAAGCGGTCGTCGGGACGAAAGCGACACGGTTTCAGACATGGCAACGCCTAGGCGCAGCCCCGAAACACCCGCACAAACCGCCCGCCGCAATTGTCCTTCAGATTCGAGTTCACCCGCTCGACGGAACTGCGTCCCTGAACCGGACCGCCTGCGCGGGGTCCATCGGGACGGCTTCGCCGCCGCGCGATGCTGCGGCGGGGCGCGGGAGCCATGCCGGACACGGGGTGTGCCGTGCAGGCTGGATGGAGGACGGACATGCGGAGATGCGAATTCCCTCGGGTGGCGCCGAGGCGGGCATGGGCGTTCACCGTTGCGGCGCGGGCAGCTCCGGAGGCGTCTCGAAACAGCGTTCACCGGTCGCTTTCTTCTGGGGGAACTTGCGGAACCAACTGCTCGCCTTCAGTTGCATGACGCCGAAGAACGCCTCCCCGAAGATGCCGCCGTCCATTTTCGAAGTGCCGAGCTCGCGGTTGATGAAAATGATGGACACCTCCTTGAGCGTGAACCCGCACTTGAGGGATGTGAACTTCATCTCGATCTGGAAGGCGTATCCCTTGAACCTGATCTTGTCCAGGTCGAGCGTTTCCAAGACTTCGCGGCGGTAGCATTTGAACCCGGCGGTGGTGTCGGCGATCTTCATCCCCAGCACGAGGCGGACGTATTTCGACGCGAAATAGGACATCAGCACCCTGCCGATGGGCCAGTTCACCACATTGACCCCGGTCGCATAGCGCGAGCCGATGGCCACGTCGGCGCCTCCGTTGGCGCAGGCGGCGTAAAGGCGCGGCAAATCTGCCGGGTTGTGCGAGAAATCGGCGTCCATCTCGAAGATGTAGTCGTAGCCGTGCTCCAACGCCCAGCGGAAGCCCGCGATATATGCCGTGCCCAGCCCGAGTTTGCCCGTCCGCTCGAGCATGAACAGGCGGCCGGGGAATTCCGCTTGCAACGCCTTCACGACGCCTGCCGTGCCGTCGGGAGAACCGTCCTCGACAATCAAAATGTGAGACGCCAACGGCTGGGCGAATACGGCCCTGATGATGTTGGCGACGTTTTCCCTCTCGTTGTACGTAGGGATGATGACCAAGTTCGAGGACATGCCAGCTCGCTTTCAATAAACCATAGAGCTTAGCGGCACCCGCCGTATATTGCAAACAAAACACTCTTCATACGAAGGGTTCTGATTTGCAACATGAAATGCGTGGAGACGGGGCGGAGACGGGGCGGGGACTGTGGCGAAGCCGTCACCGCAGGTGGCGGCGGTTGACCTTCTCCCAGAGGAAATCGGACTCCGCCTCGGTCAACCGGCGTTTCAGGTCGAAGTTGTAAGGCTTCTCCCCGCCGTATTCGCCGCCGGTTTTCTCCAGGACGCCGATCCGCAGGCGGAACGACCCCGTCTCGGTCAGCGCAGGGAGTTCGTCGTAGCGCCAAGCGCGGGATTCTCGCGGAGAAGCGGCGCGGAACACCACGTATTCGTCGGAAAACTCCAACGCCCCCTGCACGCCGCCCATGAATTTCCGATGCCGCGCCGGGATGGAGAAGCGGACGGTCTGATCCTCCGGAAGGATGCTCGACACCAGGGGGCGCGCCAGCTTTTCCTCCATCTCTTTGCGCAGCGCCTCGTCCGGCGCACCTTCCAGCACCTTGAAGCGGAACGCCTGGTCTCGCCCCAGCTCCCGCTTGCGCGCGTCGTAGCCGAGGATGGCGATGGCGTCGCGCCCGACCTCCAATTGCTGGATGTCCTCGTATTTCCACTCGCGGGAATGCCCCGGCTCGGACGCCTTGTATGCCACCCCCGCGTCGCCGAAGACCAGCTCGCCCTCGCAGTGCCGCAAAAGGTGGTCGTGCTCGACGCGGAAGGCGCGCTCGGCGGCCCGTGCCGCCGCCGCCGAAAAAAACAACATCGCCGATAAGGCAACCCATCGTCTCATCGCATCCATCCTCGCAATTCGGTTGAACAACCTAAGACCGCCACCCCGCCGCTTCACGTCACGACGCGCCCGTGCGACACAAACGGCCGTTCATGCGGCGGACGCCATCGACTTCACTTCGGCGCGCCACTTCCACAGGTAGTAGATCGCCGGATAGACCAGCAGCTCCATGAGGAACGAGGTCGCCAGGCCCCCGACCATCGGCGCGGTCACGCGCTTCATCATGTCCGAGCCCGCGCCCACGCTCCACATGATCGGCATCAGCCCCATGAACGACGCGGCGACCGTCATCATCTTGGGCCGGACGCGCTTGACCGCGCCGTGGATGACCGCCTCGGCCAGCTCCGCCTTGCTCCGCAGCAGCCCCCGGCGCTTGGCCTCGTCGTAGGAAAGATCCAGGAACAGGAGCATGAAGACGCCCGTCTCCGCGTCCAGGCCCATCAGGGCGATCATCCCGACCCACGCCGCTATCGAGACGTTGTAGTCCAGCCCCCACATCAGCCACACCGCGCCGACGAGCGAGAACGGCACCGCCAGCATCACGATGGACGCCTTCACAAACGACTTCGTGTTCATGTAAAGGAGCGCGAAGATCAGAAACACCGTGATCGGCACGACGACGAGAAGCCGCTCCCTGACCCGCAGCATGTTCTCGTACTGCCCGCTCCAGACCAGCGAATAGCCCTGGGGCAGGTCGAGCTTCTCGCGCACGACCTCCTTCGCCCGTTCCACGTAGCGGCCGATGTCGCCGGTGTCCAGGTCCACGAAGACGTAGCCCGCCATCATCCCGTTCTCGTCGCGGATCATGGACGGGCCATTCACGAACTTGATGTCGGCGATCTGCGCCAAGGGGACGGGCGCGCCCCCCGGCGGCGTGAACAGCACCTGCCGCAGCGCGTCCACGCTGTCGCGCGTCTCGCGCGGATAGCGGACGTTCACGGGATAGCGCGCCCGACCCTCGACGGTGGTCGTGACGTTCTCGCCGCCGACGGCCGCCATGATGACGTCCTGCGCCTCGCCCACCGACAGGCCGTAGCGCGCCAGCTGGTCGCGCCGCAGGTCGAAGTCGATGAAATAGCCGCCGGACACCCGCTCGGAATAGACCGAGCGCGTCCCCGGCACCTCGCGCATCACCGATTCGAGCTGGACGCCTATGCGGTCGATCTCCTCAAGGTCCGGCCCGAAGACCTTGATGCCCACCGGCGTCTTCACCCCCGTCGTCAGCATGTCGATGCGCGCGCGGATGGGCATCGTCCAGGCGTTGGTCACGCCGGGTATCCGCACCTTCGCGTCCAGCTCGTCGATCAGGTCGTCCCACGACATCCTGTCCGGCCAGACGCGCCGGAACACCAGGTCGCTGAGCCATTCCGGCGACCAGCCGGAGTACCAGCGGCGCTTGGGGCGCCACTCGGAGCGCGGCTTGAGCAGCACCGTCGTCTCCATCATGGAGAAGGGGGCGGGGTCGGTGGAGCTTTCGGCGCGCCCCGCCTTGCCAAACACCCGCTCCACCTCCGGGACGCTCTTGATCAGCCGGTCCTGTATCTGCAAGACCCTCTGCGCCTCGGCGACCGAGATGCCCGGCAGGGTCGTCGGCATGTAGAGGATGGTGCCTTCGTTCAGGGGAGGCATGAACTCGCTCCCCAGCTTCCGGTAGACGGGGATCGTCGTCAGTATGACGGCGACGGCGATGGCGACGGTGGTCTTGGGCCAGCGCAGCACCCAGCGCGCCGGAGGCTCGTATATGCGAAACAGTATTTTGCTTATCGGGTGGTTCTCCTCTTTGTAGTACCTCCCCACCAGCGCCTGGTTGGCCAGCCACTCCAGCGGCTTCAGCGGCCTGAAGCGGAAACGGAACGGCGCCATGCGCGCGAACAGCATCCGCATCGCCGGGTCGAGCGAGATCGCCAGCAGCGCCGCGATGGCCATGGCGAAGTTCTTGGTGAAGGCGAGCGGCTTGAACAGCCGCCCCTCCTGGTCCACCAGCGTGAAGATCGGCAGGAACGCCACGGCGATCACCAGCAGCGAGAAGAAGACCGACGGGCCGACCTCCTTGAGCGCGGAGAGGCGCACCTCGTGGAAGTCGCCCTGCCGCCCGCCTTCGATCCATAGTTCCAATTTCTTATAGGCGTTCTCGACCTCCACGATCGCCCCGTCCACCAGCACGCCGATGGAGATGGCGATGCCGGCGAGCGACATGATGTTGGAGTTGACGCTCAAGGCGTACATCGGGATGAACGACAGCAGCACCGCCACGGGGATGGTCACGATGGGGATGATCGCCGAGGGGATGTGCCAGAGGAAGACCAGTATCACCAGCGACACGATGACGATCTCCGTGACCAGCTCGTGCGTCAGCGTGTCGATGGCGGCGTCGATGAGGTCGGAGCGGTCGTAGGTGGTGACGACCTTCACCCCCTTGGGCAGCGACGGCTCCATGTCGCGCAGCTTCTCGCGCACGCGCTTGATGACCTTGTCGGCGTTCTCGCCGTGGCGCATGACGATGATGCCGCCCACCGTGTCGCCCAGGCCGTCCAGGTCCGCGACGCCGCGCCGTATCTCCGGGCCGCGCTCCACGCGGGCGACGTCGCGCAGCAGGACGGGCGTCCCCGCGGCGCTGGTCTTCAGCACCGCCTGTTCGAGGTCGGCGACGGATTTCACGTAGCCGCGTCCGCGCACCATGTACTCCCGCCCCGCGAACTCCAAGAGCCGCGCCCCCGCCTCGACGTTCGCCTCGCCCACCGCGCGGCTCACGTCCATGATGGAGAGGCCATAGGCGGCGAGCCGCTCGCGGTCCGCCGTGACCTGGTACTGGTTCTGGAAGCCGCCGACGGTGGCGACCTCCGCCACGCCCGGCACCGCTTGCAGGGCGTAGCGCAGGTTCCAGTCCTGGAAGGAGCGCAGGTCGGCGAGTGAGTGCGCGCCGCTTTCATCGACCAGCGCGTACTGGTAGACCCAGCCGACGCCGGTGGCGTCCGGGCCTATCTCGGTCTTGACCTCCGGCGGCAGGGAGGACGTCACCTTGCTGAGGTATTCCAGGACGCGGCTGCGCGCCCAGTAGATGTCCACGCCGTCTTCGAAGATCACGTAGACGTAGGAGAAGCCGAAGTCGGAGTAGCCGCGGACGGCCTTGACCTTGGGCGCGCCCAGGAGCGCCGCCGTGACGGGGTAGGTCACCTGGTCCTCGATGATGTCGGGCGAGCGGTCCCAGCGCGAGTAGACGATGACCTGGGTGTCCGAAAGGTCGGGGATGGCGTCCACAGGCTGGTTGCGGAGCGTCCAGACGCCGACGGCGACGACGGCCGCCGCCATCACCAGCACCACGAACTTCTGCCTGGCGCACCAGTCGATGATATTTTCTATCATGGTTCGAACGCGCTCCCCCGGCCCGCAGGCCCCTTGCCCGCAGACCCCTTAAGCCCCCTTAGAACAAATCGTCCAGCGTCACCTCGGACTGCACGATGCCCGAGTATTGGTTCTGCTTGACCCCGCAGGTCGTGACCATCGTCAGGTGGCGGGCCTTCTTCGTCCCGGTCGCGCGCGCGAAAGCGTCTAGGCGCTCCCTCTTCCTTCCGACAATCTTCATCGCCGACCTCCCGCGCGCGGGTTCGCGCATGGAAAATATCCAGCCAAACGCGGCAAAAATATCGACGTTTGGCTGGATATTTTTTAGGGCGCGCCGCCATCGGGCCGACTCCCCCGCCTACTTCACGGACGACTTCAGGCGCGACTCGGAATCCAACAGGAAGTTCGCGCCGACCGCCACCTTGTCCCCCGCGTCCAGCCCCGCCTTGACCTCGCGCCAGCCGCCGACGCTGACGCCGAGGGTCACTTCGCGCGGCTCGAACACCCCCTCGCCCCTGTCGAGGAACACCAGGTCGCGCTCCCCCGTGGAAATGACGGCGTCCTCCGGCACGGCGATGCCGCCCCCTCCGGCGTCCGCGATCTCGACCTCCGCGTACATCTCCGGCTTCAGCGCGCCGTCGGGGTTCGCGATCTCGATGCGGGCGCGGGCGGTGCGCGACTCAGGGTCGAGCGTCGGGTCTATCCACGAGACCCGTCCGGCCCACGCGCGCCCCGGCTGGTAGGGGAGCGTGACCGTGGCGCGCTGGCCGTTGCGGACGCGCGCGAGGTTCGCCTCGTAGACGTCCGCCAGCACCCACACCACCGAGAAGTCGGCGATGTCGTACATGCTCTCGGCAGGCGTCGCCTTCATCCCCTGGTAGGCGGCCTTGGCGATCACGTAGCCCGACACGGGGGAGTAGATGGTCAGGGCGTGGACCGGCTTTTTCGTCCGCTCGATTTCGGCTATCTCCTTCTCGCCGATGTCCCAGAGGGAGAGGCGCTGGCGCGCCGCCGCCACCAGGTCGATGCCGCCCGCCTGCGCGGAGGGCTGCCCTTGGGCGCGCAACGCCAGCAGGAACTCGTTCTGCGTCGCCAAAAGCTCCGGCGAGTAGACCGCGAACAGCGGGTCGCCCTTATTCACCAGCTTGCCGATGTAATCGACGTAGAGCTCCTCGATGTACCCGTCGAACTTCGTGCGCACCTGCCGCACCCGCGTCTGGTCGTAGGCGACCCGCCCGTAGGTGCGCAAGCTCTGCGTGAAATCCATCCGCTTCGCCTCTGCCGTGGTGACGCCCATCGTCTGGATGCGTTCGGGCGTCAGCACGACGATGGACTGGCCGGGGACGGGGTCGGGCTCCGCGTCGTACTCCGTCGCCTCGCCGATGGGCACCAGGTCCATGCCGCAGATGGGGCAGGGGGTCTTGGGGTTGTCGGATGTGAAGGTCGGGTGCATCGGGCAGTGGTAGCGGACCTTCGCCTTGGCCGCCGACTGTCCGCCCCCCGCGCCGGGCAGGCGGCCGCCCAGCTTCACGTAAAGCGCCGCCCCGCCCACGAGGAGGACCGCCGCCGTCAGAAACCCCAGCAAGAATTTTTTCATAGCCGTTCCCAGGGGCGCGCCGCCCCTACATCCCGCTCAATTCCTCCAGCCGCGCCAGCGCCTGCAAATACTGCGCGCGGCTGCGGGCGTAGCTGGTCTCGTTCTCCAATATCGCCGTGAAGTTCATGAAGACGGAGAGGAAGTCGAGTTTGCCCGCGCCGTAGTTCAACAGCGAGGACTCCAGCGCCAGCGCCGCCTGCGGGAGGACGCGCACCGAATACAGCTCCATCAGCTTGCGCGCGTTCTCCGCCTCCAGGTGCCGGTCGCGCAACTGGAATCCTATTTCCTGCTCCCGCGCCCGGTAGGCGCGTTGCGCTTCCCCCAGTCGCGCCGCCGCCTCGGCCTCTGCCAGCCGCCGCCTGTCCATGGAGAAGATCGGGAGGTTCATCTGCACCTGGAACTCCCACATGTCCTTCATCGAGCCTTGGTTGAAATAACCGCCCATGACCTCGAAGTCCGGGTAGGCGTCGCGCCGCGCCAGCTCCAGTCCGAGCTGCCGCCCGTCGATGACCGAGCGCTGGGCGCGCAGGGCGGGCGCCGACAGCATGGCGGCCTCTTGCAGGGCCTCCAGCGCGGGGAGTTCCGGCATGCTGGAAAGTTCCGGCGGCGGCGCGGGCCGTCCGAGCGGCGCGGCGGCGGCGCGGGCGAGAAGGGTGTTGATTTCCGCCTCCGAGACCCGCTTCTGCCGCTCCAGCTCCACCGCGCGCGTTTCCAAGAGAGTGATTTCCAACTGGATCTTGATGAGGTCTTGCTGCGCCCCTTCGCCCGACTCGTAGCGGATGCGGGCCGACTCGGACAGCCGCTCCAGCAGGGCGCGGTTGCGGTCGAGGATGTCCAGCGCTTCGCAGACGTATTGGAGTTCGTAGAACGCCGTCTTCAGACGCGCGACCAGCGCGCGTTCCGCGCCGGTGAAAAGGGACGCCTCCGCGCGCGCCTCCTGCTCGGCGACGCCCCCCTTCAAACCGAGCTTCCCCGGAAACGGCAGCATCTGGGAGACGGTCACCCCCACGTTCGCCGACATCTCCGTCCCCAGCCCCGCGCCCGGATATGGCGCGCCCACCGCCGACCAGCCCACGCCGACGGTCGGGTCGGGCAGGCTGCGCTCCTGACCGGGGCGCTGGCGCGCCGCCTCCCAGCGCTTGCGGGCGGCGCCGAGCTCCGGGTTCGCCGCCAGCATCTCGGCCACCAGCGCGTCCAACTCCAGGCGTTCCGTCGCGGCGTCGGCGGGTTCCGCGTGCGCAAAGCCCAAGGACAAAAGCGCGACAGCCGCGCCCGCCACGCCTGTGATGAACACCCGGAGCATTTTCCCAGCCATATGGTTCATGTCCTCGACCATTCCGTCGGTCGAATGGTACTTTTTAGAATCACATATAACAATATGGAAGTAATAGGTGTTTATTGCGGAACTGTAATTATCGTGAACCCTCGTTTTATGAACGGACGCTATTTGTATTTCTGGACGAGGGCTTCCAATTCCGGCGCCATGCGGGCGAGGACTTCCTCCACCACCCGGTCGACTAGTTTGTCGGGGATGCGCCAGTCGGTTTCCGCCACCTCGCCGGTCGGCGCGGACGGCTGGTCGAATATGTCGAGGATGCGCCCGGCGCCTAAAAAGGATTCCCAGGCGCGGGAGCTGACGCCAAAGGCAAATCCCGCCGGCGTCGGCGACGTCATTGCAGCCGCCGGTGCGGTCGGCGCCGAGGTGTGCATAGCGCCCGGCACCTCTTCTGGCTCGGCGCGCCCGGCGGCACTGTCGTTGCGAGCGGCATCCGGCGCGGACGCGGGCGTTTCCGCCAATGGCTCGTTCCGGGTTTGAGCCGTGGCGACCGCCTCGGCGGATTCCGCGATGCCCGCGCCGTCCCCGCCGCCTTCGAATCCGTCGCCGACCTGTTCGGCTTCCGCCGGCGACAGCTCATGCGATTCTTCGAAATCGCCCCACTGCCCGACGTGCGACGGTTGCCTGTCGCGCACAGGCGACGGTCGCAACCTCTCGATCATGTCGAGCATCTCGGAAGTGTCAAACGGCTTGGTCAGATGTCCGCTCGCCTCGACGCGGGCGGCCTCCTCATCATCGAAAGGGTCGAACGCCCCGGACAGGAGGATCACCGGCGTAAGGGCGAACTCCGGGTCTTGCCGGATGAGCTCGCAGACCTCGTAGCCGCTGTAACCCGGCAGGGCGACGGCGGCGAGCACGACGTCGGGCCTGAACTCGTACAGGATGTCCAGCGCCGCATCCCCGCTGAACACGGCTTCGATCTCGGCGTCCTCCGTGGCGTAGGCCAGCCGCACCATCTTCTGTAGCGCCCCGCTCTCGTCCGCAACCAGCAATCGCAACGTCATAGGCTGTCCCTCTCGCTACCGTGCGGGTTTGCGCTGGTAGCGGCTAGGTTTCCGGGGCGTCTCGCCGTCGCCGGACGCGCCGTCAGGCGTGGCGACTTCACCCGCGCCTCCCGTCGTCGCGCCAGCCGGTGAGGACTCGTCCGTGGCGGCGCCGGAAGCGCTCTTGCGAATCTCCGACTCGATCAGGATGTCCTCGCCCGCCCCCGCCGCAGCCTCCTTCGCCGCCGCAGCCTTCTCGTCGGCGATCGTCTTTTGCGCGACCGCGTACTGGTCGGGCGGCGCGATGAACCCCAGCGCCTTGCCGAAATCGACTAGCGGCTTCAGCGGCGAGAAACCCGCGTCCGGCCTGATTTTCGCCTGGTTGGCGGCGGCAAGGTCCTGGTTGACTTCCGGTATGTTCTGCCCCAGCTCCGTCAGCCGGGCCTTGGCGTCTTCGTAATACTCGCTGAAAGGGTAGCCCTCCACCACCTTGGTGTAGTAGATGGCAGCCTCCGGGTTTTGCACGAGGTCGTACAGCTCCCCGAGGCGGAACAGCACCCGGTCCATCTCTTCGAAGTCTTTGTATTTGTCCACGACCTCTTGGAATCGGAGCCGCGCCCCGAGCGGGTTTTTCCGCTTCAGGTAGAACTCCCCGACGCTCAGGTCGCCCCGCGCCAGGTTGTCCTCGACGCCGACCTTGAGCTGGCGGGCTATGGGCAGGAAGTCGCTGTTCGGGTATTTCCGCTCGAGGACTTCGATCTCCTCCAGCGTGCGATGCGCGTACTGCGGGTCGCGGTCGGGCGAGCGCATCATCTTGTAGTTGAGCGAGATGATCTTCATCTGCGCGTCGTCTGACTTGGGGTCGCCCGGATAGAACACGATGAAGTTCTTGTACTGGTCTTCGGCCTGCAAGAGGTTTTCCGTCCCCCCCTCCTCATAGAAGGAGTCGCCCATGGAGAAGTAGGCTTCCGACGCCATGTCGCTGTCGGGGTAGGTGTTGAGCAACGTTTGGAACGCGAGCCGCGATTTGATGTACTGCCCCCGCTTCAGGTAGTTCTCGCCGGTCTCGAAAAGGGTCTTGTCCGGGGGGGCGATGCTCTTCTGGAGGCTGGCGCTCTTCTGCACGCATCCGGGCAGGCAACCCAACAACGCGACCGCCAGCACGCCCAAGGCGCCGCGCGCCGCCCGTTCCATGGAAAGACCTCCCCGGTCCCTGAATTTTTTCAAACTTCCCATGCCGATCCAACCGCCTCCCGAACGACCTGTCACCGCCAAGGCCGTGGTTCGCAACGTGGCGCCCGCCTGCTTCCGAGGCTCGCCCCGTCAGTTCGATGCAAGTTCCCTCAATTCCCTGACCGCCGCCGCCGCCCCTTCCGGGGACGCGAACACGGCGGAGCCGACGACGATGGTCTCCGCGCCTGCCGCCAAGACCTCCCGCAGGTTGTCCGCGCCGATGCCGCCGTCCACCTCGATCTTGGCCTGGTAGCCGTTTGATACGACGATCTCCCGCAGGCGTTTGATTTTTTTCAACGTCGAGGGGATGAAACGCTGCCCGCCGAAACCGGGGTTGACCGTCATGACCAGCACGAAGTCGGCGAGCCCCAACACCTCGTCCAAGGCTCCGAGCGGCGTCGATGGGTTGAGCGCCACCCCCGCGACCACCCCCGCCTCTTTGATGGCGTGCAGCGTCCGATCCAGGTGCGGGTCCGCCTCCAGATGCACCGAGAGGCGGTCCACCCCGGCCTCTATGAAGGCGTCCAGGAGTCTCGCCGGCGACTCCACCATGAGGTGCGCGTCCAGCGGCAAGGATGTGGCGCGGCGCACGGCGGCGACCACCGGTGGCCCGAAGGTGAAGTTCGGCACGAACCGCCCGTCCATCACGTCCAGGTGCACCAAGTCCGCCCCGGCGTCCTCCACTTTGCCGATCTCGTCCGCCAGCCGCGCGAAATCCGCGCTCAATATCGAAGGCGCAAGCTCCATCGTCCACCTGCGTGGGCGCGACACGCCCAACATGAAGGAAAAAGCAAAAGGAGATTTTTTCCGATTGCGCCGCAATCGTCAATCGCAAACTTCACGCAAGCCGCCCGACGCAGGCCGCCGTCTGCCACAGGGAGCCTCTAAAAACCCCGGACGCTGCGTTGCGCCTGGTCTGCGAGCTTTTTAGAGGTTCCCTACACCTTCACCAAGAGGGCGGCGAAAAAGCCGTCCCACGGGCGCGTTCCCGGGAACGTCCGCACCATCCCGTCGTCCCCCGTCCACAGTCCGACGCCCGCAGGCTGCACGGGCGCTTCCACGCGGAACCCCCCGTGCTCGCGCAGGAAGCCCTCGACCACCCGCTCGTTCTCCTCCGGCTCGGTGGAGCAGGTGGAGTAGAGCAACCTCCCGCCCGGACGCACCGCCCCGGCGACGCTTTGGAGGATCCTCCGTTGCGTCTCGTGCAACGCCCCCAGGTCTTCCGGCTGGATGCGCCACTTGATCTCCGGGTTCCGCCGCAGCGTCCCCAGCCCGGAGCAGGGGACGTCGGCGCAGACCAGGTCGAAGAGGGCGCGAAACGGCGGCGTCTCACGCGCGTCAGCGACGGCCACCGTAGGAGCGACGGCGCATCCCGCCCGCGCCCTGCGCAACACCTCGCGCAGCCGTCCCGCCCGTCGCAGGTCCAGGTCGCTCGCGACCAACACCGTCCCCGCGCCCGCGATCCCGGCGAGGATCGCCGCCTTCCCCCCCGGCGCGGCGCAGGCGTCCCATACCGCGCCCCCCGCGGGGGGCGCCCCGCCGAGGAACGGGATCAGTTGGGACGCCTCGTCTTGGAAGTAGGCGTCGGGCGGCGGGGCGCCCTCGCCTGCGCCGTCGGGCAGGTACGCGCCAGGGACGACCTCCGACTCCCGGAAGCCTGCGAACGACGGCGCCTCCCCGCCGGATGCGCCGTCGCAACGGAAGGCGACGGGCGGGGGCGAAAGCAGCGACAGCGCGAACTCCCGCGCCCGCCTCCCGCCGAAGCGCTTGCGCCAGCGCGTCCAGAGCCAGGGCGGCAACGAGAGCGCGACATGCTCCGGCGCGCCGGCCAGCCAACCGTCCTTGTCCCACGGCCGCAGGCGCGCCAACCGCCGCAAGACGCCGTTGACGTAGCCGGCGACGCCGGGGCCGATGCGGCGTTTGGCGAGCTCCACGGCGTCATTGACCAGGGCGTGGTCCGGGATGCGATCCATCTTCCAAAACTGGTAGAGCGCCATGCGGAGGACGATCCTCGCGCCAGCCTCAGTCGCCTGCCAGGGGCGCGAGCTGTGCGCCTTGATCAGCCAGTCGAGCGTCGCCCGGTGGCGCAACACGCCGTAGACCAGCTCCGTCGTCAAGTTGCGGTCGCGTGGGTCGAGTCGCGCCATCTCGGGAGAATTCACGGCGTCGTCGCTGTGCAGGCGCCTCGACTCGATGCGTCCGAGGAGGTCGAAGGTCAGTTGGCGGGCGGGTGCGGGCATGTCTGGATGCGAATCCTCCGTATGGTTCAGCGCAGGAGGTCTCCGGGCTTGAGGCGCGCGCCGGCGGCGAAGTCGCGACCGCTCACCCGCCGCTTGCCTGGGCGTTGCACTTCGAGCAGGTCGAGCGCCGTGCCGCCGCCGCAACGCACGCGCATGGCGTCGCCGTGCACCCCCAGCATCGTCCCCGGCGCGGCGTCAACCGCCTCCGCCGGCAGGCTTCGCCAGAGGCTCAGCCTCTCGCCGCGGAAACTGACGCTGGCCGCAGGCCAGGGGTTCAACCCCCGTATCTGGTTGTGGATCTCCGCCGCCGGCTTCTCCCAGGAGACCGGCGACTCCGCCCGCGTGATCTTCTTCGCCCAGGTGACGCGCGCCTCGTCCTGCGGCGTCGGCGTCAAGCGTCCGGCCTGCATCCCTTCCAGCGTGCGCAGCATCAACCTCGCCCCCACGTCGGCGAGCGCCTGCATGAGCGTCCCCGCCGTCGCCTCGGGCGGGATGGGGAGCTCCTCGCTCGACAGGACGCCTCCGGCGTCCAGCGCCTCCTCCATGACGATGATGCTCACGCCGCTGGACGCATCCCCTGCGAGGATCGCCCGCGCGACGGGCGAGGCGCCGCGCCAGCGCGGTAGCAGCGACGCATGGACGTTGACCGGGTAGAGGCGCGAGAGCCGAAGCATCCAGGTCGGCACGAGCTGGCCGTAGGAGGCGGTCACGATCACATCGGGGCGGAGGCGCTCCACGACCGGGCGGTTCTCCTCGGCGCGCAACCGCGCGGGTTGGAAGACCTCGATGCCGCGCGCCAGCGCCAACTCCTTGACCGGCGAGGCGTGCAGGCGGTGTCCTCGCCCCGAGGGGCGGTCGGGCTGGGTGAAGACGCCGCACACGTCGTAGTTCCGGGGGTTTTCGAGCAACGCCCGCAGGCAGACGGCGGAGAACTCCGGTGTTCCAAGGAAAAGGACGCGCATCACCACTTCCCGGCTTTGGCAAGCTTTTTGATTTTACTGCGGATGAGGGAGCGCTTCAGCGGGCTGAGCAGATCGACGAACATCACGCCGTCCAGGTGGTCGAGCTCGTGGCAGATGGCGCGCGCCAGAAGCTCCTCCCCCTCGACGCGGACCGGCTCGCCCTTCGCGTCCTGCGCCTCGACCACGACTTTCATGGGGCGGGTCACGCTCTCGCTGAAATCGGGGACGCTCAGGCACCCCTCCTCCCCCTTCTGCGTCCCTTCTGCGGCGACGATGCGGGGGTTGCACAAAACCATCCCCGCGCCCTTCTCCTTGCCGCCGGAGACGTCGATGACGACCAGCCGGCGGTTGACCCCCACCTGCGGGGCGGCGAGCCCCACGCCGGGCGCGGCGTACATGGTCTCGAACATGTCCGCGACCAGCTTCTCCAAGGATTCGTCGAACGCCTCGACGGGCTTGCTGACTTCCCGCAGCGACGGCTCGCCGTATTTCAAGATCTTCATCTTCATAAGCGGTGAAGTTTAAGGGAGGGGGGGAGGGAAGTAAATAGCCGGGTTGCCGCCCGGCTGCGCCCTGCGGGCTTGCGGCGGGCGGGGCGGTGCGATAAAGTGCGCGTTTGCCGGGGGAGGGGCGCGACGTCATGGGGGCAGGGGGCGCGGAAGGGCTTTTGGTCGGGGCGCACATGTCGATAGCGGGCGGCGTGCATCGTGCGTTGGAGCGCGGGCGCGACGTGGGCTGCCGCGCGGTGCAGATGTTCCTGAAAAGCAGCAACCAGTGGGCTGCCAAACCCCTGACCGACCGCGACCGGGAGCTTTTCGCCGAACGGCGGCGAAGTTGCGGCATCGCGGCCGTGGTCGCGCACGACAGCTACCTGGTCAACCTGGGTTCGCCCGACGACGCGCTGTGGCGGAAGTCGGTGGACGCCTTCGTCGAGGAGGCGGAGCGGGCGCGCCTGCTCGGCATCCCCTCGCTGGTGCTCCATCCCGGCGCCCACAAGGGCGCAGGCGTGGACGCCGGGGTGGCGCGGGTCGTCGCCGCGCTCCGGGGCGCGTTCGACCGGCTCGCGCCCGGCGTCGCGATCCTGCTCGAAACCATGGCGGGGCAGGGGAGCGTCCTCGGCAGCCGCTTCGAGGAGCTGGCGGCCATCATGGAGCCGTTGGAAAGGGAGGTCGCCGCCGTCTCGTCGGGGCGTCTCGGCGTCTGCTTCGACACCGCGCACGTCTTCGCCGCCGGATACGACTTGCGGACGCGGGACGCCTACGACGAGACGATGCGCGAGTTCGACCGGCTGGTCGGCGTCGGCAAGATCGGGGTGATCCATGTCAACGACAGCCGGAAAGGGCTGGGGAGCCGCGTAGACCGTCATTTCCACATCGGCAAGGGGTGCCTTGGCATGGAAGCCTTCTCCTGCGTCGTCAACGACCGGCGCTTTGCCGCCGTGCCGAAAATCTTGGAGACCCCGAAAGAACTGGACGGTGCGCCCGACGGCGGCGCGGATCTCGGCAACCTCGCCGCGTTGCGCTCGCTGTTCGGCGCGTAGCGGACGGTTCCCGCCGTCTCCGGCGCACGTCAGACCGCCGGTCGGCGCCGGTTGAGGCGACCGGGCTGAAGCGGGGATGAAGCGCCACCTTGTGCTTGACTGGCCTAGGGACGTTCCGTAAGATTCCATGCCATGGACGCGCAGAATAGGCAGACAGGGGGGAAAACCGCTGAAAAGGCCGATGTCCCGGCGGATCTTGAAGTCGTCCTGCCCCGCGCCGACGCGGCGAAGACGGCGGTCGCCTGCGTGGCGGGTTGGCTGGTCCCGGGGCTCGGGCACGCGCTTTTCCGCAAATGGGATCGTGCGGGGGTCTTCTTCTGCTGCATCACCGCCATGATCCTGCTGGGCGTCGGGTTGGACGGGCGTTTGGCGGATCCGAACTTCGGCGGCCTCTTCCCCACGCTCGAATCCATCGCGAATGTGTGGTCGGGCTTGCCGTACTGGATCCCGTGGATGCTGGGCGCGGGGGTGGGCGACCCCACCGCTTACACCTACGACTACGCCAATAAATTCATCTGGGTGGCGGGCTGCCTGAACATATTGACGGTCATCGACGTGTTCGACATCGCCAGGGGGAGGAAGCCGTGAGAGGCCATTTCGCCATGATGCTGGTGTTCAGCGTCCTGACCTCGCTGGTGTTGACCTTCCTGGTGAAGCAGGGGGCGCGGGCGCGCGTCCGCTATTTCCTGATCCTCATGTTCGCCTTCGTCATCCTGTCCGTCGTCGGCGGCTGGCTGATGTACCCCTTCCCGTTCTGACGGCGGGCTCCACTGCGAGGACACACATGGACGAGGCTGCAACGGCGGCATTGCGAAAAAGGGTCGCCATCGTCACCGGGGCTGCGCGCGGCATCGGTCGCGCCATCGCATTGGAGCTGGGGCGGCGCGGTTGCCATGTCGCCTTCAACTACCGCGCGAGCCGCGACGCCGCCGACCGGCTCGCCGGCGAGCTCGCCGCGCTGGGGGTCGAATGCGCCGCCGCGCAGATGGACGTCGCGGACTTCGCCGCCGCCGAGGCGATGGTGAGGGATGTCGCCGACCGCTTCGGGCGCATCGACTACCTGGTCAACAACGCCGGCATCGTCCGCGACCATTTCATCCTGCGCATGAGCGAGAGGGACTGGGACGAGGTGCTGGACACGAACCTCAAGGGGGCGTTCAACTTCTCGAAGGCCGTCGCGCCCGTCATGATGAAGGCGCGCTTCGGCGCCATCCTCAACATCTCGTCCGTCTCCGGCGTGACCGGCAACATCGGACAGGCGAACTACGCCGCCTCCAAGGCGGGGCTGGCCGGGCTGACCAAGACCTTGGCGCGAGAGCTGGCGGGTCGCAACGTCACGGTCAACGCCTTGGCGTTCGGCCTCATCGACACGGAGATGACCCAGGGCCTGCCGGAAGAGATAAAAGCCAAGATCCTGCAAAACATCCCGCTGGGGCGCGCCGGGACGGCGGAGGAGGCGGCTCGCGTCGCGGCGTTCCTGCTTTCGGACGACGCCCGCTACATCACCGGGCAGGTCGTCCAGGCCGACGGCGGCATGGCGATGTGACCCCTTGCGGGAAAATCGCGGGGGCGCCGCAAAAAAAACAGGGGAGATCGCAAAAAAAGTTGCCCGTTTCGAGGGGTGGGCAGTTAGATATACGAAGGGGGGAGCGTATATCTCATGTCCGAACCGTTGGCGTTGCTCACCGCCGTCCTGTCCTGCGACGGCGAGATCCCGAGTCCCGTCGCCGCCGCCGAGCGGCTGATGACGCATTTCGCGTCGGTGCGGGAGATGGCTCATGCGTCACGCGAGGAGATGCGCGTCATCGGCGGCCTTTCCGAGCGGCAGGTCGCGGCGCTGGCGTCCTCCTTGGAGCTGGGGGTGGAGGCTTGTAGCGCCCCCCTGCGCCCCGGGGAGCGTTTCACCGACAGCCGGGACATCTACCTCCGCTACCGCGCGAGGTTTTTCGCCGCCGACCGGGAGCGCTTCTTCTCGCTCCACCTGAACGCCCGCAACCAGTTGATCCGCGAGGTGACGGTCGCCATCGGGAGCCTGTCGGGCGCGGTGATCCATCCGCGCGAGGTTTTCGCCCCCGCCGTGCGCGACAGCGCCGCCGCCCTGATATTCCTGCACAACCACCCTTCCGGCGACCCCAAGCCGAGTGCGCAGGACTTGGATTGCACCCGGCGGCTGGTCCAAGCGGGAGGGCTCCTGGGCATCCGCGTGCTGGATCACATCGTGCTCGGCCATGACGACTATTACAGCTTCGCCGACGCCGGGGCGCTGCTGGTCGCGTAGGGGTCAGAAGAAGCGCAGGCTGTAGGAGAAGCGCACGGCGCGCCCCATCTCCGGCGCGAGGTCTTTGATAAAAGACAGGTGGTTGCGGTAAAGCCTGTCTCCAGCGTTGACGACGCCCAGGGAGAACACATGCATCAGGTGGGTGCGCGCCAGCGTGTAGGAGGCGTTCATCTCCACGGTCGCGTAGCCGGGGGTGCGCGTCTCGCCCGGGTGGACGTCCTCCCGCGCCGACGCCACGACGACTTCCGGCCTGAAGCTGAACCCGCGCATCCGGGAGGAAAACGACGGCTATCATCTCATCTTGCAAATATATTTGCAAGAGCGGACTCGTGGAGGCGTATCCCAACGAGATCGAGACGGGTGGCGGCGCCTACGGCGCGGAAGCCGCCGTGCGACGTCCTTTGGACGGTCACGGCTGCGCCGGCGGGATCACCTCTTTGGTCTTCCCGTCGAAGACGATCTTCCCCGTCTCGGTGAAGACCTCGACGCGCTCCGGCAGTTCCTGGGTCTCATAGGTCTCGCGCAACATGCCGCCGTCTTCCGCCACGCCGTACCCCGTCGCCAGGAAGTTCTGGCCGCGCAGGATGATCTCGGTCGAGAAGGGGGTCAGCTCCCTTTTCTTCATCAGCGCGCCTTCGGCGAACCACGCCTCCTTCTCAATGTCCTCGGACAGGAACTCGACGAAGGTGTAATTCTGCTCGTTCCTGTCTATCGCCCCCAACTTGATCGCATAGTCCCTGCCGTTCCTCCCTGTCAAGGTCGCGGTGCGGACGGGGAAATGCGCCGGGGTGAATTCGTCCGGCGCGAGGTCTCCGGCGAACAAAGGCCGCTCGGTCAGCAACCGCGGCCTCCCGCCGCTGCGGTCGATGATGAAGAACAGCGGGGCGGTCGCCAGTTCCGGGGACTCGTCCCGGGCGATGCCTTTGAAGCCGACCAGCACGTAGTCCGCTGCTGCCCCCCCCTCGCTGGAATCGGTCAGCACGATGGCATGTTCGTAGGTCGGCGCCCCGCCGGCACCGTCGTCGGGGTTGCGGGTGAGTATCCCGCACTTGATCTTGAAGCGGTGCGTGGGCGTTTCCGCGTCGGCGACCCAGAACCGGTCTTGCAACAGGTCGATGTATTCCTTGTTCCGCGCCAACGCCGGGTTCGCGTAGGCGAAGACGGCGAAGAAATTGCCGAGGATCTCCGTGTCGATGACGACCCCCGCTTTGTTGCTGTCGGCGGGGACGGCGTCGAATCCGGCATACCGCCGCATGACATGATCCGGGCCAGAAGAACCGCAACCTTGGAGGCAAGACAACGCCGCCGATAGCGCCAATGCCGTGATGATCCGTTTTCCCATAATTGGTTTAGATCGGCTCGACTCCCGGAATCCATTAGCCCGCGTCGCCCGGAAGCCCCACAGCCTGCCGACAAATGATATTGCCTTATGATGTTGCATGATTCCAGCCTTGCGTGTAATGTCTAAAGGTTATTTTTTGAAAATCTGGGAGCAACAAAAGTCAACTGGATGGGACTGTCTATGAACAGAATGAGATTTTTCGGATTGTTGTTGTCTGTCGCCCTGGTCGTTTCAATGCTGTCCGCCGCCCCGGTTTTCGCCCAGACCGGTTCGTTGGAGGTGATATGCCGAGGGGTTTCGGGTGCTGCGGAGAAGGACGTCAAAGTCACGGTCTTGCCGCTGAACTCCACCAAGGGCAAGGACAAGAAGACCGGCGCGACCGGCGTGGCGTTGTTCGACAAGCTGGACAACGGCTACTATCGCGTCGTGGCGCGCAAAGACGGGTTCGCGCCCGCCTTCTATGAAGTCGCCGCCATCCATGACGTCAAGTCGTCGGTGGGGTTCGACCTCGTCCCCGGCGCCGACAGGAAATTATATTTCGAGGATCCGATGATCGAACGTCAGGCCGCCACGGCCCTGACTGGCGGCGCGCAGGCGATCGACGCGGGGAACTATGCGGAAGCGGAGCGGCTCATCGGCCAGTCCCTGGCGAGCGTCCCCAACGGGGCGGACGCGCTCTTTTACCTCGGCGTCGCGCAAAGCCGGCAGAAGAAGTACGACCAGGCGGCCGCCTCCTTCAAGAAGGCTGCGGAGGTCGCCAACCTGCACAGGACGATTCCGGACGCGCCGGGGCAGCCCTCGAAGCAGAGGGTGTATGAGGAGATCGCCCGGAACTCGGCGCAACAGCTACTCGTGATCCCGGTGATGCGGGCGCAGGACGCATACGAAGCCAAGCGGTTCGACGAGGCCGCCGCGTTATACGACGAGGCCCTCCAGGCGAATCCCCAGGCCTTCGCCCTTTACACGGAAAAGGCCATGGCGCTGACCCAGGCGGGCAAGCTCGAAGACGCCGACGCCGCCATCGGCAAAGCGCTGGCGCAAGCCCCGGACGACGCCCGGGCGCAACAGGTCAAGAAGGCCATCGACAGCCGTCTGGCGAACGTCGAGCGCGAGAAGGAGAACGCCAGACGCCAGGAGGCGAACGACCTCCTCAACGACGGGAACAAGTTGTTGGAGTACGACGTCCCCACCGCGTTGCAGAAATTCCAGGAGGCGAACGACCTCACCGGGGGGCAGCAACCGTTGATCTGGAGGCAGATCGCCCGCGCCCAGGCGAAGTTGCACAACGACGGCGAAGCCGTCGCGGCGTTCCGGCGGGCGATCGAACTGGCGACGCCGGATCAGCAGGAGAGCTTCCAGATGTCCCTCGCCCAGTATTACCTGGATGCGAAGCGGCCTGACGAGGCGCTGGACTTGGTGGCGTCCGGAAGCTCCAACCCGGAACAAAAGTTGCTGGATCTGGTCGCCAAGACCAAGAACACGAATCCGACCTTCGCCGAGGCGGCGCTGGAGCGTGTCCTCGTGGTCAACCCTGGAAACGTGGACGCCTACTACGACCTCGGGCGGCTCTATTACGCCGATGGCAAGGAAAAGGACTCCCGGACGAAGGAACTGCTGACGCGATACGTGGAGATCGGCCCGGACGCCGGCAAGGTCGAGGAGGCGAAAAACCTGCTGATCATGGTCAACCGCCGCAGCAACTGAGCGGCAGGCGCCAATACAAGCGAGGGGGTCTGCAAAAACGCGCAGTTCGATTGCAGGCACCCCGGGCAACCAAGAGGCGCAGGCGCCCGCTTGCGCCTCTTATGAACGGACCGACCGAACCGCCCCCCCATCCGCGTGGAATGAAAGTGGAATGAAACATGCGGCGGATGCGGACTTGATGCCCCCCGAACGCAAATCCCGTCACATCCCTGAACGCCGCCCCCGCTCCCGACGCCGTTCCGCCGGTGATTGTCCTCCGCCCCATCTGGGCGGCATCCGCCGAAAGTATATCCTTCGTCGAGAATGTCCCGTGGTAGAATTCCCAATGTCGGCGGCGCCGCCGGACGCATACCGAAAAGCGGGGTTTTCCAAAGCGCACGGGCGTTTTCGATCAAGGCGCAACGCGGCATCCGGGGTTTTTAGAGGTTCCCGAAAGGAACTCTCCCCGAAGGAGGGCATCGACCATGTACCAGTTCAGACCGATCAGTGAAAGAATGCAGCGCCTGCACCGCAGGATCCGCGACCGGGTGATCCAGACAGACGCCGAGAGAGCCCTCATCATGACCGAGAGCTACAAGAAGTATGGGAACGCGGTGCCCGCCATCCGCAGGCCGAAGGCGCTCTACGACATCTGCGCGCAGATGACCCTGCGCGTGGAAGACGAAGACGTCTTGGTCTGCAACATGGGGAAGAATTTCTGCGGATGCGCGATCAACCCCGACTACGGCGGGATCGGCTGGATCCCGTACATGATCCGCGCCGGCGTATGGACGTTGCGGGACGACGGGCTCTACCACAACCCGGACACCGAGGAAGTCCCGCTGACGATGGCGCCGGAGGATTACGAAGCCTTCTGCTCCATCGAGGAGTTCTGGAAAGGGAAGACCTACACGGACATCGCCAACGGCTGGACGCCGGACGGATACGACGAGCTGGCGCGCCTGCGCTGCACCCACGCCGTCCCCGGCGCGTTGCTGGTCAACCTGCCGGCGGGGCATCTGACGCCGGGCTACAGGAAGATCGTCGATACCGGGTACGCCGCCATCCGCAAGGAGGCGCAGGACTGGCTGGACGCGCACAGGAACAACATCATCGGCGACGAGATGGAAAAATACCTGTTCTACGAGTCGGCCGTGATCGTCTGCGACGCCGCCCACGTCCTGGCCACGCGCTACGCCGACGCCTGCCTGGAAAAGGCCGAAGGCGCAAGCGACCCGGCGCGGCGGCGGGAGCTGGAGGAGATGGCCGACGGCTTGCGGTGGATAGCGGACAACCCCGCGCGCGGCTTCCGCGAAGCCTGCCAGGCCGAGCTCCTGTACATCCAGCTTATCCTGATGTCCGGCATCGGCGATGTCGGCTCTTGCGGACGGTTCGACCAGGTCACGGGAAAGTACCTTGAGAAAGACTTGGCGGCGGGGAGGATCACGCTGGACCAGGCGCAGGAGGTCGTAGACAACTTCTTCCTCGACATCAGCCGGAACTGGGGGGCGATGGTGCCGGAGCTGGTGAAGATCATCGGCGTCGGCAACACCTACATGCACACGACCATCGGCGGCGTGGACCCGGTCACGGGCAAGGACGCCTCGAACGCCGTGACCTACATGGTGCTGGAGGCGGTCGGGCGCATGGGGTTGCACGACCCGACCATCACGCTCCGACTCACGAAGGACACGCCGGAAAAACTGCTCGAATGCGCCATCGAGACGACGAAGCTGGCCGGCGGCCTGCCCCTGTACTACAACGACGAAGTCGTCGTCCCCGCCATGCAGAAGGAGCTCGGCTTCACGCTGGAGGAGGCGCGCGACTACGCGCTGATCGGATGCCAGGAGATCACCGGCTCCGGCATAGAGTACGCCTGTTGCAACGGCATCGCCCCGCCGCATGGAAGCGTCTATTACAGCGTGGTCCTCGACATGGCGATCAACAACGGCAAGAATCCGATGAACGGGGAGCAGGCGTCCGTCCAGACCGGCTATCTGTACGACATGGAGTCGATGGAGGACGTGAAGGCCGCCTTCGTCAAGATGGCGCGCTACATCTTGAAAGCGCACATCTCCATCAACAACTTCATGGAATATGTGTTCGCGTACAACACGCCGCACGCGATCCTGTCGATCTCCATCGCGGACTGCATGGAGAGGGGGAAGGACGTCATCGCGGGGGGCGCCAGGTACAACTCGTTCGGCGGCACCGGCACGGGGCTGGCGACGGTCGCCGACTCCCTGTCCACGATCGAGTACGCCTGCTTCGACAAGAAGATCTGCACGACGCGCGAGCTGTATGACGCGGTGATGGCCAACTGGGAAGGGTACGAAGACCTCCGGCAGAAGCTGCTGGGCAACGTCCCGCACTTCGGCAACAACGACCCGTACGCGGACAAGTGGATGACGTGGGTCACGCACACCTATTACGACCTCTGCCAGGAGATGTCCAGCAAATACGCAAAATACTACAGGGCGGGGCTGTACGGCGCCGCGGACCATGTGGGGCAGGGGTATGTGACTTGGGCAACCCCGGACGGGCGCCTCGCCGGCACGCCGATCGCCGACGCGGCATCGCCCGTGCAGAGCCGTGACGTGAACGGCCCCACCGCCGTCTTGAACTCCTCCTGCTGCTACGACCACGGCAAGTTCATGGACGGCGTCTGCCTCAACCTGAGGATCCATCCCAGCGCGCTGTCCCGCGAAGACGGGAACAAGAAGCTGGGGAGCATGATCAAGGCGTACATGGGCAAGGGGGGCGCGGAGGTGCAGTTCAACGTGGTCTCGTCCGAGACGATGCGCGCCGCCCAGAAGAACCCGGACGAATACCGGAACCTGGTGGTGCGCATCGCCGGATACTCCGCGTACTTCGTCGAGCTGAGCACCGACTGCCAGAACGACCTGATCACGCGCACGGAGAACGTCGTCTGACGGCGCGCACGTAGGGACGAGGCCGCGGCGGGGTGCGCAAAGGGAGGACGTGCCGCCGGAGGCTGTCCAAGGGCTGTGCATCCCTCCCGTGGAGCTCGCCCATGAAGAAATTCGTGGGAGACCAGCTCGACAGGATCTGCGAAAGCGGGGCGATGCCGTCGTCTATGGCAGCCGTACGCGGTCGCCTGTTCCCCTAAAAAATTCCATTATTTTGTCAATATTTTAAAAATACTTTGCAATTACCACATTGCTTTCCGGGCGCTACGTCCAGCTCGACATGCTGCCTTTATCGTTTGCGGAGCATGTCGCCTTCACCGGGGCGGCGTGGACCGAATTGACGGCGGCGTTTCGCGATTATTTGCGATACGGCGCGCTGCCAGCCGTCGCCGCCTTGGCGGGCGACGACAACCTGATAGCGTCCTATCTCGACGGCGTTTTCAACACCGTCTTGATAAAGGACGTGGCGAAGCGGCTGGGGCTTGCGGACATGGCTGTCCTTGAAAGCGTCGCGAAATTTCTGTCCAGCAACGTGGGAAGCCCGGTGTCGGCGAAGAAAATCGCCGACACCCTCAATTCCGCGGGCAGAACCGCCTCGGTCAACACGGTGGACAAATATCTGCGGGCGTTGTGCCAAAGCTATCTGTTCTATAAGGCGGACCGGTATGACATCCGCGGGCGGCAGCACCTGAAAACGCAAGGCAAATACTATGCCGTGGACAGCGGGTTGAGGGAGCGTTTGCTGGCGCGTTCATCGCCGGATATCGGGCATGTCCTGGAAAACATCGTCTATCTGGAGCTCCTGCGTCGCGACCACAGGGTCAGCATCGGGAAGCTGGCCGAGAACGAAGTGGATTTTGTCGCCGAACGGGCGGATGGCCGCGCTTATTACCAAGTATCGGCCAGCGTGCTGGACGCGAACACCTTGAAACGAGAGCTGGAGCCGCTCCGGAAAATCACGGACAACCATCCGAAAACGCTCCTCACCTTGGACGAAATCCCCCGCTCCGCGAACCACGACGGCATCAGGCAGATGCATGTCATCGACTGGCTGCTGGAGCGGGGGTGAACCTTCCGGACGGGAAAAGAGGCCGTCAGGCGAGACGGTTGAGCCAGGGGCGCCGGAACAGCAGGGGGAGCAGAACCGCCACAGCCAGCGCCGCCAAGCCAGCGGGGGCGGCGAGGAAATCGCCGACGACGGCGAAAACGCGGGCCAGCCCGGCGAACAGCAACGCCATGACAGAAACGATGTACGAGGCCGAAGCGGCGCAGAGGGCACCGGCCAACGCCGCGCACAGCCAGTGCCGCCGGGCGCGGGCGGAGCGCTCCTTGGCGATGCGCCGGAACAGCTCGCCGCAAAAAGGCTCTAGCTGCTGTCGTCAGAGCTTTTTCCGCTTGTCCAGCTTGCGCACTTCGCCCGGCGTCAGGTTCATCACTTTTGCGATAACTTCAACCGGTACGCCTTCCGCTTTCAGATTGCGCATGGTTTCCTGCCGGGTCGCCTCTTTGTCGGCGTCCCATTGCTTCTTGTC
>JAISUT010000028.1 GCA_031271905.1 Acidobacteriota bacterium | reverse complement strand
TGAAGTGGGCACTGCAAAACGACACGCGGATGCGCGGCTAAGGTATATAGTGTAATTTCAACGGTTTTGGAAGGTCTTCAGAAATCAAATCGCGTCACAACACTCGGGAATCTACGATCCATCCCCACCCCCGCCCCAATCCACACCTCGCTGAGGGATGCGTCTTCCACAGCGACTGCGGCAGCCAGTACACGTCCGAGGCGTTCGAGACGCTTCTGGCCGAGAGCGGCGTCAGGCACAGCTTTTCGCGCGTGGGGGATGCGGGCGACAACGCATGGTCGGAGAGCTTGAAAGGCTTCGGCGACAAGTCGAAGATGCTCTCGGGTGGAGGACATACCGCCTCATGAACCGCACCGGGCTGAGGAACATTGATGGCACCGGTGTCCGCCGCTAACCTTCTTCATCTCGCCATGGCTGGGGGGCGACGCAAAATATC
Organism: Acidobacteriota bacterium; assembly: GCA_031271905.1. Lineage (GTDB taxonomy): Bacteria > Acidobacteriota > UBA6911 > UBA6911 > UBA6911 > UBA6911. The sequence continues at coordinate 78,818 of JAISUT010000028.1, read as the reverse complement.
ATGCATGTCTCCAGACGGTTTTTCGACGTCGTGGAATTCCACCACTATGCCATCTCCGACGACAGCGCGTGCCTGTTTGGACGCCACGGGAGATGGTTGCCCGCGTCGGGCGGTTCTTCCAACACCTCATTTACGGCAATTTGTGCTCCCGCTGGTTTTCGAATCCCCATAAAAAATGGGGATAGTCCACAGTCAAGTGCCTTGAATTATTCATCTTTTGCCTGTATCTTTTTTTCTGATGTGTTCGGAGAAAGTAACGATATGTAACTCAGAGGGCGAAGCTGTATCCGAGCAATGGGATGAGTTTGTGTCGCAGGCTCCCATGGCTACGATCTCCCACCTCTACGGTTGGCGAAATGTTATTTCCCAGAGTTACAAGCACAGGACTTTCTACCTGACAGCACAACGTCACGGGGCGGTTGTAGGCGTCTTGCCGCTAGTTCACATCAGAAGTCTTTTGTTCGGCAATACGTTGGTCTCCATGCCATTTCAGGATTATGGTGGAATCGTCGCTCGAGACGAGGAAGCGCTTCGGGCGCTTCTGGATCATGCGCTCCAATTGAAAAAAGAATTGGGTGCGCATTCCTTGGAATTGCGAGACAGGATGCGTCCCGCGCACTTCCACCCCGATGAAGAGTCCGTGGAAGATGTTTATGAGAAAAGGGATGGCAAATTTTTTGGAGACAAGGTTACATTGTTGCTAGATATTTCTGTTGGCGTGGAAAATCTTTGGAAGTCCTTTTCTCCAAAAGTACGGAATCAAGTGCGTAAGGCACAAAAGGCAGGATTGAGTACGCAAATAGGTGGTATGGAATTGCTGGAAGCGTTCTATCGACCATTTTCAGTCAATATGCGGGATCTAGGTTCACCTGTGCACCATTTGAATTTTTTCAGGAAAGTATTTTCCGTGTTTGGCGAAGGCGTCCGTGTGGTGCTCGTGCAAGAGCGCGAGCAGACAATCGGCGGTCTGATTGCGTTTTTTTTCAAAAATAACGTTGTCGTTCCCTGGGCATCCTGCTATCGGCAACATTTTTCAAAGTGTCCCAACAACTTGCTTTATTGGGATGCGATGCAATACGCATTTGATCACGGTTGCCATACTTTCGATTTCGGACGGTCTTCGGTCGGTTCTGGAACTTACAATTTCAAAACCCAATGGGGTGCCCGACCCGAACCATTGCATTGGAGACGTTTCAGCGATGGTAATGCTTCAGTTGCATTGGAAAGCCATGGCTTTCCAATGGCAGCAACTTTATGGAAACATATTCCGGTGGAAATTGCCACCGGCATCGGCTCATACCTCCGCCGATATATTGCAAATTGAAATAGTCTCCTTGGCGGAAGGGGCGAGGAAAATACCGCCTAAAGGCGGAGAGCATTTAAATTTTCGCCAATAAAATTCTGTGTTAAGAACGATATTTGTAGTCACATGTATACTCGTAGGCATAATCGCATCATTCTACGGATCGTTTTATGCATTATTATTTTATCTTTGGATCGCATATTTTCGTCCCGAATCGTGGCTATGGACTGATTTCCTTCAAAATATCAGCCTTTCCTTCTATGTCGGGGTATTTTTATTGGTGTCTACGGCTGTCACTGGGAGGAAATTTAAATTCAACCAATTTACGGCATTCTTATTGATTATAGCAGTCCAATCATTCATATCTACATTACTATCTTCACATTTTGACATATGTTTTTCTTATTGGGTAAATTTCCTAAAAGTTTTAGTCGTATCCTATCTAATAACAATCCTTGTCACATCAGAACGTGAATTAAAGATTGTCTTTCTATTAATCGCACTTTCCCTTGGCTTTGAGGGTGCAAAACAGGGATGGGCGAATATGGTGTTAAATCCCGGGGCGCCAAACAATAATGAGATCCCGTTCTTAGGTGATAATAATTGTGTGGCCGTTGGCATGTTGATGCTAGTTCCAATATTTCGATCATTATTTCCATCGATAAATAAAAGAATATTCAAGATTGGATTCATTATTATGATAGTTGGTGTTGTTTACCGTGCGCTGTCCACATATTCTCGAGGCGGGTTTTTGTCGTTTTGTGCTCTATGCGTCATGTGGTGGTTTAGGTCAAAAAATAAACTTATTTCATTAATTGCAATAATTTTAATTGCTGCAATAATCCTGCCAATATTTCCGCAGAGTTTTTGGGATAGAATGGGAACTATATCCACCGATGAAAACAAAACAGATCGCTCTGCATTTTCACGAGTACATTTTTGGAAGGTTGGATTTGATATGGCGCTGAATAATCCCTTGTTCGGAGTAGGAGTATATGGATATAAATATGAATTTGACAAATATGATTACACGCATGGGGAATATGGCACAGGGCGGTCGGTGCATAGTATGTGGTTTGGTATTTTATCTGAATTAGGTTTCATAGGGATGATTTTGTTTTTGGGCATTTATTTTTATTCTTGGTATATGTGCACCGCCACACGTAAAAAGTGTAGGAATATTCCAGAATTGAGTTATTTGGCCAACTATTCTAGTGCGATTGAAGTTGGCTTAGTTGTGTGTGCTATTGGAGGTACATTTTTACCATTTCAATATGTGGAGATGTTATGGCATTATTTCGCATTGTCGTCAACCATATACAGTATCGCCAACGCATCGTATTTGTCTATGGAAGTCGCCTCCAGTAATTCTGATGCTCCAAGTAGATTAAAATTTAATGCGACGAATAATGCCGTGGCTATTTAAATTAAATTTAGATATACAAAAAATATCCTGAAATGAAGGTGTCCGTTGTTATACTTAACTATAATGGGTGGGATGACACATCGCATTGCTTAGGTAGTGTGGTCGCGTCAGCATATAAGCCATATAGCATAATCCTTGTAGACAATGCCTCGAAAGAAAATTATTGTGGTGAAATACATAAAAATTTCCCCGATGTACATATTCACCGGAATGCGTCAAATAGAGGGTTTGCCGGTGGTAGTAATGACGGAATAAGATTTGCGCTGCAACAAGGTGCCGAGGCGGTGTTTTTATTAAACAACGATGCGATAATTTCTGATGCAGCAATAAGTATAGTTTCTGATGAAATGGAACGCAATGTCGACTGGGGGATCATTGGACCAATAATAAATTATATGGATGAGCCCAGTGTAATCAGATCATCTGGGTGTATATTCAATCCACCTGGAAACGGATATTTTTTTATTGAACAACCAATATTGCCCACATTGGGGGATGTTTCTATTATTCCAACCAATATAGTCAATGGTTGCGCCATGGTAATAAAACGTGAAGTATTTGAAAAAATCGGACTATTAGATGAATCTTATTTTATCGTACATGAGGAGTCTGATTTCTGCTTGCGAGCTTTAAAATCAGGATTTAATAATGGAATAATTGATAAAGTATTGGTTTGGCACAAGGGATCCAGTTCTTTTAAAAGGGAGGGGAAAGAGTATCAACGATATTATGACGCGCGAAACCTATTTCGTCTGTTGCGTTCACACGGACAATACAACGGACGGTCTAGAGTTGAAAGCTATGTAAGATATTTCCGATATATTTATTATTGTTATTGCCATGAGATTGAAACAAAAAATATTGCATCCGCGACTGCATGTATAGAAGGATTGGTGGATGCATTGGTCGGACGTAAAAATCTACGGCACAAAAGACCTGTATTTATTATTCCAACATTTTTTCGTATGTTCTATGATTGTACTCGATGGTTTAACTCACTAAACTAATATAATTTGATGATTTTTCGTTTATTTAAATGCATTTATTAGTATATAAAAGTACATTGGATTGGCCAAGGCTAAGTGGTCATGATGTGCATACATATGAGATGATGAAGGCATGGATTGAACTCGGGAATGAAGTAAGTCTTGCGACCTATTACAAACCTACTGATGTTGCAATAGCCGGTCTCAAATTGAATTCTACATATTCCATTAACGATATTTGTCTAAATGATTTTAAAAATAGCTGTTGGGGGAGAGCATTACCAGAACGATTTGCCAACTATTGGGGGATTTCGAGGAATCATACGATTGAGTTTGCTGAAATCGCCAATGAAATAAATGCCGATGTCGTTATCGTCTCTGGATTAGATTGTCTTCCCATGCTCTATAATGTTTCCGGAGCGAAGCGAGTCTGGTATGCCGCTGATGAATGGTTTTGGCATCACCTGTCTCTCGTCAAACCTTTTGATATTAAAAGTTGGATCGAGGTTTATTCTGCATTAATAAAAGGATTATATGAATGGTCTTATAGAAAATTCATGGATCGTATTTGGGTTGTTACAAAGTCCGATGCCCGTGCAATGCATCGAATAACAGGTATCAATAATATAGACATTCTTCCCAATGGTGTGGACGCGAGTTATTTTCATCAATTAGAGTTAACGGATGAAATACCAAAGTCTTTAATATTTTGGGGGCGTCTTGATTTCCTCCCTAATATTCAAGCATTGGATTGGTTCTGTAAAAAAATATGGCCTGCAATCGTATCTAAAAATAAAGACGCTGTTTTTACAATAATGGGTGCAAACCCGACACAATTTATTAAAAAACTAAAAGAAACAAAAGGTGTTCGTCTCCTTGCAGATGTCGAGGATTTGCGTCCTGAGATTAATCGGAGTCAAATTGTTGTTCTTCCGTTTACATCTGGAGGCGGAATCAAAAACAAGTTATTAGAAGCGGCAGCGATGGGAAAACCCATAGTTTGTTCGCAAAGTGCAACGAACGGATTGAATGGGACTCCCCCAATGATGATCGCCCACACACCGCAGGAGTGGTCTGTGGCAATAGAAAAGCTTTGGAACGACGCTGAATTAAGACATATTTCAGGGATGCAAGCAAGGGAATGGGTTTGCAAAGAGCACTCATGGATGAAAACGGCAACCGTCGCACTTGCATCGCTGAAATCGTTGAAGGGATAATTGGTGCCCAACTTCAATAGATTAAAAACAAATTTAACAACTTCTTCTATTCGTATTGCATTCGTATTGCATGTTATGCAGGTTGCCGGAGCCGAAGTTCTTGTTTTTAATATCATACAACAGCTTGGTAAAAAGATAGACCCTATTGTATTTTGCCTAGATTCTATTGGTCAGCTTGGCGAACAACTTCGACACATCGGGATTCCTGTCGTTAATTTTGGAAGACGCGCTGGGATAGATATCAATGTTGCGTTTAAAATGTCTAAGGAAATCCGAAAAAGGCATATTGAAATCGTACATGCGCATCAATACACCCCATTTTTTTATTCAGCCCTGGCAAAAGCTGTTACATTACAAAAATTTAAATTGATTTTTACCGAACACGGTCGCCATTATCCAGATGTAGTATCCGTTAAAAGGCGGCTTGCCAATCGCTATCTATTAAGTCGTTGCGCCGATGACATCAATGCCGTTTCCATTTTTTCTGCTCGAGCACTTGCAGAAAAAGATGGTTTTCCAATTAACCGTATCCATGTCATCAAAAACGGAATCGTTCCTGAAAAATACAATTATTCTATAGATAAAAAAAACGCTAAAGAAAAAGTCGGATTGGATTCCGAGCGACGTTATCTAATTTGTGTTGCAAGATTCCATCCGGTTAAGGATCATGCGACTCTTTTAAATGCCTTCTCAAAAATTATTAAGAAATTGTCTGATGTTGATCTGTTATTGGTGGGAGATGGTTCGTTAAAAAGCCTCTTGGAACAACAAGCGATGCAGTTGGGAATTTCTCCGCGCATTCATTTTTTAGGGGTACGTAAAGATGTATCTGATCTCATGCATGCATCAGATGTTTTTGTGTTGACTTCGGTATCAGAAGCGGCATCGATCACTCTTTTAGAGGCAATGGCGTCATCTTTGCCAGTTGTGGTGACGAATGTAGGTGGAAATCCAGAAATTGTTGAAGACGAAATTAATGGGTTTCTTGTTGCAAGAGGAGATGCCGATGAAATTGCAAAAGCATGTATTCGTCTATTTACAAATGATGTATTGTGTTCTCAAATGGGTCGAAAAGGGTGTGAATTTGTAAATGAAAAATATTTGTTGACGCAAACAATAGATAAATATAATGATCTTTATGTGAAAATGCATGGTTTGTTATGACCTGGATGCGCTATAATAAAATGGGTTCCGACTATCTGTAATAGAATATGAAATTGCAATTATGAATAATGATTCTACATTTAAGCTTATCTCCAATTTTAAAGGGAGCTCACGTCGAGGAGAACCTGTTACCTTTGGCCTACCCCTTCCTTTGGGGATGTTGAACGATGGTCAAACGTTACAAATAACTCACTCCGATGGAAATATTGTTCCTTGTGAATGGTTCGTTGTTGACCGATGGAATGATTCTTCAGCACGATGGGTTTTGGTTACATTATTTGCCACTGTGCAAAGTATGGAAGAATCTTTTTATTTCAAAATAGTTGATGTTTCGAGGCAGGTTTCATATCAAGAAATCATACCAGAAATCCATGTCGAACGACTGGATAATGGCTACAAAATTAATACTGGCAATGCTGTTTTTCATCTTGAATCTAGAAATAGTTGGCCAATAAAACAAGTGGAATTTTCAAATGGAGCGCAATTATTAGATGAATTGGCAAGTGGTATTTTTTTTCACATGGAAGACAATTCAATAAATGTAGGTAAAATTGATTCCATAGAGATAGAACTCCAAGGGAAATATCGCGTGGCCATGTTGGCTAAAGGAAAAGCGCAACTGACCAAAAGAAAACGTATTGATATTGAATGGAGAATTGAGTTCTTTGCAGGAAGTGCTGTGGTTGTCATTCATAATATGATTCGAAATCCACACCGCGCGAAACATCCTGGCGGATATTGGGAGCTTGGGGACAGCGGTTCCATATTATTTAAAGAAATCGGAGTGAATATTGTTCCATATTCGATGAATAATTGTGAAGTTTATACTTCTGCAGAATTAGCCAGTGATTTTGAAAAATACCCTGTTGATTTCGAACTTTACCAAGATTCAAGTGGTGGTGTTAATTATCGTAGCCATAATCATATCAATAGGAACGGACATATTCCTATACAGTTCCGTGGCTACCGTATAAACGATAAGGAATCATTTGGACTCCGTGCTACGCCAACGGTGCAACTTAAAACTCAAAGTGGCGTCGTTACTTTGTCAATGAAGTATTTCTGGCAAAATTTCCCTAAAGCCATTGAGGTTTCAGATGAAGGATTAAAACTTGGATTGTTTCCACGCCAATGGGATGATTTTCACGAATTACAGGGGGGTGAGCAAAAAACACATTCTTTTGCCATGGCATTTGGTTCAGATACGATTACAGATCTTCCACTTGACTGGTTTCGCAATCCGCTTTTACCATCGTTGAATCCGAATTGGGTGGCGCATACAAAAGCAATTCCATATCTAACACCTATAATAAATCAACAAGATGGATATGAATTATTAGTCAGGTCTGCCATTGATGGTCAAGATTCATTTAACCAGAAAAGAGAAATCATTGATGAATTTGGTTGGCGCAATTTTGGTGATATCTATGCCGACCATGAAGCGATCTATGCCAAAGAATACACTGGGGGCGATCCATTGGTTTCTCATTACAACAACCAATATGATCCCATAGCGGGGTTTTGCTATCAGTGGCTTCGATCTGGAGATATTCGTTGGTGGTTACAATTTGAAGAACTTGCCAATCACGTAGTTGATATTGATATATATCACACGTCTGAGGATAAATCTGCATATAATAATGGGTTGTTTTGGCATACATTTCATTATATTGATGCAGGTTTGTCCACACATCGATCATATCCTCGAATTGGAAAATCCAACGGCGGCGGTCCGGCAAATGAACATGTGTATACGACCGGATTGATGTTTCATTATTTCCTTACAGGAAATATCCAATCGCGGGATGCCGCGATAGGGCTAGGTCAATATATAATCGATATTGATGATGGGAGAAAAACAGTTTTTAAGTGGTTTTCTCATGCGGATACTGGTCTTGCGAGTTCATCGAAGAGTGCGGACTACCATGGTCCCGGAAGAGGATCTGGCAATGCACTAAATGCTTTGCTTGATGCGCATCGACTTACGCATTCATCTTGTTTCTTGGAAAAAGCAGAACAATTGATTCGTCGTGTTTCTCATCCAAATCAAGATATTCAGGCATTGAATCTTCTTGATGTAGAAAATCGTTGGTTCTATACCGTATTTCTTCAAGCGCTTGGTAAATATCTTGACTATAAACGGGAATTTGGTATTGATGCGATGTACTACTATGCCCAAAAAGTGCTAATGCATTTTGCACGGTGGATGGCTAGATCAGAATATCCATTGTTGCAAAAGCCGGAACTTTTGGAATATCCTACTGAAACTTGGGCGGCGCAGGATATACGAAAAAGTGAAATCTTCAAATATGCATCTGTTTATGCGAATGCGTCCGAGCGATCATTGTTTGTCGATAGAGCAGAATTCTTTTTCAATGAATCAATTCAATCGCTGTTAAAATTTTCGAGCCATACTCTTTGTCGACCTGTTGTTTTATTATTATCATACGGATGGAAGCAGATATGCTTGGAGGATCAGAAAAGTCATAGATTCGCAGATGATGAGACCGAGTATAGGTTTTCGTCAAGATCTTACTTTGTACCACAAAAAATTATTGCTATGCGCAGATTAAAATCTTTATTGTTATTATCCATAGTATTATTTGCTGTTGCCGTTGTTATGTATATCTTTTGTGACAGAACGATGAGTGGATTTTAATCGCGTTGTTGTAATTGTTAATTGATATAATTTAATTGGCATATTATATCTGTTTTAATATGTGTGGATAAAACAATAACAACCAGACTGGAGAAAAAAATGAAAGAAACTATATCTCGCAGAGAATTCATGGAAAAAACGGTGGCGTCTACGCTGGTCGGCGCAGGTGCTGTAAAATCTTTAGTGGGGGATGACAATATCAATCCACCAACGAATCTTCGACTGAAAAAAGACAAAAAAACCCTATCTATCGATGATTTTGTATTTGAAGGATGGTTTCGTCTGCCGTATATTCAACCCTATCCAGGGTATGATTTGGATTTCATGTTTTCTACGGGGGCGTTGGCAACAAGGGTGGTTGGAGGTAAGCGTCATTTTTTTATGACTTCACATATTTACAAGCAAGCATGTGTGGAGTTTGCGGATCCTGAAATATATAGTAAAACAATGGATGCAACTACACCCCAAAGTAATTTAATCAGATTATGGGGTGATATTTATCATAAACAACATCTTGTCCAGAATGATGGGGGGGAGAGACTTGAGACTCCTTCTGTTTATGGATATTTTTGGGATGGGGGAAAGCTATGGTGGCAGACGGCAAGGTCATATAATGCGGGAAGTGCTTTTAATGATCCATGTCTTGGTTGTAGTATTTTAAATGATGATGGTACATCCGTCGCTTATGGACAGTGGCGTATAGCTCCATACGGAACTTTTCGGTATTGCAATTTTATTACAGAAATACCAAAAGATTTCGCGAAAAATTATTTAAAGGGACAAACACATGGCATTGGTGCAAATAATGAACATTCTGGATACCAATCCACCCCATATGGACCCAACTTAAATGCATTCGCGTTTCCATCCATAAAAACGCCTCCAGATATTTATAATATTGATAAATATACTGGAACAGCTAGTATAAATGCATTGCCACTTGTTGGTTATGATATCGACCACAGGTTAAATGTCCCTGCCAGACGATATAGAAGGGATACAAAAGCTTGTGTGGTATATCCTCTTCCAGGCGTAGGCTCAGAGGAAATCGCATCATATTGGGCGGAACAATTAGATGAAACGGGGACGTGCACTTGGATAGATTTGCCCGACAAACAAGGAGTAGTGTGGTTTGGTTTATTAGTGGATGTAAAGCCTGGTTATAAAGCACCAGGAGATCCGGATGGATTGCCGCATTATGGATATGATAGTCCTATTGGGGGAAGCGAAGGACGACCTGCTGGGCATTGTTGTCACGGTCAAGACGACCCTTATTGGGAATCAAACGGTCCTTTTGCTCATTCTCGTGTACCTTGGGTTTTTATCATGGATCCATCACAGTTTGTACCAATAATTAATGGGAAACAAAAACCTTGGGATGCAAAACCGCACTCTTTATTTAGACTTAATAAAATTATTGAGTTAAGTTCTCATCCATCTGGACGCATGCCCCGGCGTTTGTTTGGTGGTTCAGTTTTCGATGAAGAAAGGCGACTCCTTTTTATTTCGGTCGGATGGATGGATCCAACCACGACTTATTATCCTAGACCGGCGATTATGGTATTTCGCATTAAAGAATAACCAATCGCTTGCGATGTGCAGGGTGTTCCATGACCTGTGGTAATTTTATTGTCTGGTAGGTCATATTGGAACACCTTGCCCAGGCGATGCTCCCCAATTGCAGGTGTATTGGATTTGGAGACATATGGTTCTTGAAATTTGTCCAGTATGTGGTTGCAAACAAATAAATCCAGAACGAATAGTCAATGGATATCAATTAAAACGATGCGTTTCGTGTAACATGGTTTTTGTTTCTCCACGTCCATCCCCTATAGATATTGAAAACTTATACACTAATCGAGAAAATTTTGATGAAATAATATCAGTATATGAACGCATTGCCGTATTAAAAATTTTTGAATATCAAGAATGTCTTGAAAAAATTTCTCAGGTTCTTCCAGGTAAAGGGAAACTACTTGATTTTGCATGTGGTGCCGGTTATTTTTTTGAACAAGCTCAAAATGCTGGTTGGGAGGCACATGGTAGTGAACTTGGAGAATGGGCTAAGGCGGCTTGTGACGCTAGAAACGTGTCAAATATTCATATAGGATCATTAGATGAATTGAATTTTCCAGAAGAATATTTTGATGTCATTTATGCTGCTCAAGTATTTGAACATTTGAGAGAGCCTCGAAATGAATTGCAAAAACTTTCGAAAATCCTTCGTTCAGGTGGTCTTCTATATGCTGATGTTCCAAACTACCATACGCTACCTATGATATTTGGTAGAGATAAATTTACTTGGAATGAACCGCCACAACATATTAATTATTTCTCTCCGAATAATTTCTCTAAGATGATCAGTGCGGTGGGTTTTTCTATTGAACTTATCACAACTTCAGGTGGACTGAATTGGGAGAATCTATTAGGGAGGAGGGTGAAAAGTGATATATTAAATGCATATGATAATGAAAATATAAATATAAACAATATCGATAAAGATAATATTTATCAAGAAAAATTATGCGGTAGGAAGGAATCGATTTTATCTATGACAAAAAAAATAATTAAAAAAATAATTGTTGATCCTATTTTTTATAAAAAGCTTGGATTGGGAATCAACTTAAGCGTTTTGGCTCGGAAACAGTAGAATTTCAACTACAGTTCGATTTAATATCCCTATTGTATCCATAATTCATAGCGGATATCAACGATGTATTACGCATCTATATGTTAAATCAACATATGAAAAAAATATTTTTATCGGCTATGAATGTATTTATTGCAATAAAAAATGTAATAAGATTCTTTCCGGTTGTAATGAATTATTGGATGCATAATAAGGATAATTTTGACGATAATTTATCAATAGCTGCATTTGTTCGGAATGAAGCAAGTTTCCTTAAAGAATGGATAGAATATCACAAACTAGTAGGGGTCGATAGATTCTATATATATGATAATTATAGCGATGATAACACCATTGAGATTCTTGATGAATATATAAGATCCGGGATTGTTATATATAAACTATTCCCAGGAGAAAAAAAGCATGGAATCGAAGTTCAAATGGCTGCTTATAATGACATTATCAAAAATGTTCGGAATAAAACGAAATGGCTTGGTATTATCGATGCGGATGAATTCATCGTCCCTTTAAAAACCGATGATATTTTATCTTCGATTAAACTTATTGAAGGCAAGGTAAAAAATGCCCAAAATATTCCAGCCATTGGAATATTTTGGGTTATTTTTGGTTATGATGGAAATGAAAATAAACCAGATGGTCTAGTATTGGAGAACTACAAAAAAAGTCTTGACAAGAGCAAATTGAAAAATATCCCTGCGGCGTGGAATTGGTTGAGGGATGAACAGGTGAAATCTATCATTAATCCTAGGATGACATATGCGTATACCATCCATGATGGCAAATTTTTATGGGATGCAAAAAGAATTGATGAATTAGGGCGCGAGCTTGATATAAATAAAATAACTATTGAATGTATAAGGGTAAATCATTATTGGACAAAATCATACCAGGAATTTAAAGAAAAATGTATGAGAAACATAAATGCTTTCGGTGGATCAAATTTAGAAATGAAATATTATATCTCTGGTTACACCCCGGATTTTTTATCGCATAAAGAAGATTTTGTAGTTGGACGATTTGTTTCAAAGATAAAGGAATGCATGAAAGGAATGCAAAGAAATTAATGGACATGTTGATAAATTGTATGCTCAAAAGATAAATGATTAAAATATTAAACAAACTGCGTTTTCATGGGAAGGCAGTAATGAGTATATGAAAAAAGAACAATACGACTTAGTTATTGTAATACCAGTAGGACTTAATTGTAAGGTGGAATATATAAGCGATACTATTGATAGTATAAAGCATTACTGTTTATGTCCGCACAAGATAATTTTGTATGATGATTCACAAAAGAAAACAGGGGAAATCATAAAATCTAAATATAGTGATGTCGATATTTTAAGATCGAAGAAACGACATGGATTATGGGGTGGCTTGTATATTTCATTATCTTTGGCTTTTAAGTATGCCATCGATACATACAGTTTTAAAGTGCTGATGCGAATGGATACAGATGCATTGATAACCGGTTTTAATCCGCAGGTAGACGCTATTGAATTATTTGAAAAACAACCTGAAATAGGCATTGCTGGACTTATACGTAGCGGGCTTAAGCCCAAAGATTCATTTGATAATGTTATTGATAATTGGTGGCCTCGCATGCAAATACTCACTTATGCATTTACTTGGAGGTGGATAAGACGACCAGTGGCCAACCGCACTATGCGTAAATACGCTATACAGGCTTTTAAAAACGGTTACGAAATTGGTGAAAACATTTTTGGGGGAGCATATTTTGTAAGCGAATGCTTTTTAAAAAGCCTCGACCAGTATGGTCTTTTACCAAAATTCAGCCTACGTGCTGTGCGCATAGAAGAAGACCATATTTTCAGCATGCTGGCAAAAGCCATAGGTTTTGAGTTCGGTGATTTAGAAAGTGGTGGACTTCCACTTGGTGTAGCTTGGAGAGGTCTACCAGCATCGCCTGAAGCAATACTTAGACATAATAAAAAGATAATCCATTCTACAAGATATTGGGATAATTTAAAAGAGCCAGAGATAAGAGCGTTTTTTAAACAAGCTCGAAATGCGGATACACTTAATTTAAAGTCAACACATGAAGATTGATTTCAACGTGGTATTTTTTAAAGGTAATCATGCAAATTAAGGTGCCATGCTATAAAGATGCCGTACCAATCTGTTTTGCATCAGATGACTATTTCGTGCCATACATGGCCACGATGATGCAGTCCATAATGGAAAATGCGGATTCCAGGCGACGATTTGCCTTTTTTGTGCTCCATTCGAGAATTACAGAAGAGTCGCAAAAAAAACTTGGAACTCAAGTCGCTTGTTTTTCAAATTTTACTATTGATTTTCTTGATGTGGGGAAAATATTGACAGACTGTGATTTTTTCTTCTCAAATAGATCATCCAATAGGATAGGTATCACTGTTGAAACCTATTATCGAATAGTCATTCCGTGGTTGTTTATGGAATATGATAAAGTTATATATCTTGATGGGGATATGATTTGTCTGGATGATATTTCTGAGCTTTATGATGTTGATATTAGCGAGTATATGATTTCATCGTGTAGAGATATATTGGGTGCATATGACTATTATCTTTGCAATGGGGATACGGATAGATATAAAATATTAGGTATAAGAAATCAAGATGATTATTTTATCGCGGGGATGATCGTGTTTAATAATCGCGTATTTAGAAATTTTATAACATTGGAAAAAATCCTTGATTTCGCTACGAGTCGTAAATGGAATCATCATGATCAGGATGTTCTCAATGTGTTGTGCGAGGGGCGCATATTATATCTATCAACTGCTTGGGATTTTTCACCTGTAGAAAATGCGAATTGTCTGCCGGAACACATCAGACAGGAATATCTCCAAGGAGAAAAAAATCCGAAAATTATACATTATGCGGCATCGCGCAAGCCGTGGAATAGCATCTTTTATATAAAATATTTTGAATATTTTTGGAAATATGCCACAAGAACGCCTTTCATGGACATTATTGTTTCGCGGATGGAGAAAAAATTCAGGATTAATCTCATAACTTATTTTGATTTAAAAATTATTGATGATATAAAAAATAATGTGAGCCTGAGCATCCAATTTTTATTTAAATGTCTTTGCCTCAGAATCGCAGTAAAGGGCAAAGGAATATTCGACGGTATATTTAATAATCATTCGTATCAAAATAGGTGTAAAAATTAGCTTTGACGACCCTGGTCAAACGCAAACAATTGTTAGAAATCCATGCTCGGTTGTACGGGAATTTTGAATCAAGGATGTTTTACTATGAAAAAGTTTATCGCTGATATTATCGAGGCGGTATCGGAACAATTCCAATATCGAGAGTTGTTATGGCAAATGACCCGAAGGGATATAATCATTCGATATAAGCAAGCCGCCATGGGTTTTGGATGGGCGGTATTCATGCCTCTTATAAACACTGCTGTTTTTTCAATTATTTTTACTCAAGTCGCCAAGATCGATACGCCTGTCGCCTATCCCGTATATGCATATTGCGGCTTACTTTTCTGGAATTTTTTTTCATCGTCGCTACGTTTTTCTGTGACCTCACTCGTCAGCAATATTAATTTGGTCACCAAAATTTATTTTCCTCGGGAAATCTTTCCTTTTTCTGCTGTCATCGTGTGTCTGATTGATGCTTTTGTGGGAGCTGTCGTACTTGTAGTTCTCATGATGTATTACCATATAGGTGTTGGTCCAAGTATTTTACTGTTTCCTGTTGTTTTACTGGTACATGTTGCATTCACGGCAGCCATAGCTCTTATTATTGCGATGGCAAACTTATTCTATCGCGATGTAAAATATGTTTTTGAATTCGTTTTATCTATATGGATGTATTTGACCCCCATTCTTTATCCCCTGGAGGAAATCAACGAAAAATATCGTCTGGCTTTTCAACTCAACCCAATGACTTACATTATAGATGCGTATCATAATGTATTATTGTTAAATAAACCACCGGAACCTATATCGTTTGTTTTAACAACGATAGTTTCTTTAGGATTGTTTGTCGTATGTTGGCAAATATTCCATCGTACGGAGTTCAAGTTTGCGGAGAATATATAATGAGTGCGATAATCACTTTCGATAACGTATGGAAAAAATTTAAAAAGGGGGAGCGGCATGACAGCCTTCGCGACCTTATTCCTGCCACAGCCAAAGCCTTGTTTCGCAAGAATAGCTCCAGTGAATTAGAAGAAAAGGAATTCTGGGCGGTAGAAGATGTTTCATTCGAGGTAAAACATGGTGAGGCTCTTGGTATTATCGGTCCCAATGGTGCTGGGAAATCTACTATTTTAAAATTATTGACGAAAATCCTTCGCCCCAATCGCGGAACATGTAGTATTGTTGGTAGAACGGGAGCCTTGATAGAGATTTCTGCCGGATTTCATCCCGATTTAACAGGACGGGAAAATATTTATCTTCAAGGTGCCATCATGGGGATGCGTCGAAAGGAGATAACCTCACGGTTTGATGAAATAGTTGATTTCGCTGGACTTTCAAGTTTTATTGATACCCCTGTAAAACGTTATTCGTCGGGTATGAATGCGCGTTTGGGATTCTCGATAGCGGCGCATCTTAATCCAGAAGCGCTTGTCATTGATGAAGTGCTTTCTGTTGGTGATGTTGCATTCCAACAAAAGTGTATTAATCGAATGAAGGAATTCAAACATAATGGTGTTGCAATTGTCTTTGTTTCACATAATTTGCAGGCTGTCAGCATGCTCTGTGACAATGCGCTTTATTTGAAAAACAAAACAATGGCCATGGGGAAAGTGACACAAGTATTGGAAGAATATTTAAAAGATACGATTCCGAATACGGATTTTTCTGAAAGATATTTAAAGGTTAATGATTTTAACTTGTCATCTTCGTCAAAATCTTTGACGGATATTGCTCCGAGAACAAGTTTAAATTTTACAGTTAATGCTATTCCAAAGATAAAATTAAAGGACTATCACATAGGATTCAAAGTAGTTCGTTCAACAGATCTATTAGTGGTATACGACGGAAATTGGACAGGTGATGAATTAGGGTGCCCCGAATTGTCCCCCAATCAACCAGTGAAGTTTAGTTTCGAATTCACATCGCATTTGACAAAAGGACAATATTACATATCTTGGCATATTTTTTATGGTGAGACGCAATCTTTTTTGGTGGAAATAGTTCCTGCAGGGCATTTTTCAGTAGACGAGGGCAGAACATGGGCGGGAGTGGCGGATCTTGATGTTAAAGCGAAAGTATCATAAGAACAGTAGTCGACGGTATAACGACATACTTTATAATATGACAATGCAGTGTTTGATATGATATAAAAATTTTGTGATAGGGAAAAATCAAATTTATGCAATTTCATGCGGTGGTGTTTTCGGACGATTGGGGACGCCATCCTTCAAGTTGCCAACATATATTTCGATATTTGTTGGATCGCGTCGCAGTCACATGGGTGAATACCGTTGGACTCCGGACTCCACGCCTCTCCATTTACGATTTAAAACGGGCTTTTCAGGTGCTGGGAAAATGGACGGCACCCCCAGCGCAAACAAAATCCCCGCGAAATCCAAATGTATTGTCGCCTAAGATGTTTCCCTCTTTTCGCAATCGGGTGACCGCCTGCATCAATCAGAAAATTCTTCAACGCGCGGTCATCAAAGCATTGTCGCCAACCACCGAAGATAGCCGCACCATCCTTGTAAGCACCCTCCCCTTCATTCCACGTCTTTTTTCTTCTACTCTGTTTGATCGCACGGTCTATTACTGTGTCGATGATTTCACCAACTGGCCGGGAGTTGACGGCGTGGCGATGCGTCAACTTGAAGAAGAAACGCTGGTGCATTGCGATCTGTTGATCGCCACCTCTGACACATTGTTGCGATCTCGCGGTGCGCGATGCCGTCGGGCGCACTTGCTTTTGCACGGAGTTGACTTCGACCATTTCTCCCAAATAGCGAAGTTGTCGCCTCCAGCGGAATTGGCGGCTTTGCCAAAACCCGTCATCGGTTTTTGGGGTGTTTTTGATGATCGTATTGACGTGTCTATTCTTTTTGATCTCGCCAAGCGCTTCCCGACGGGAAGCATTGCCGTGTTGGGGCCCATTGACAGGGATTTGAAGCCCTTTGAACATCTGGCGAACGTTCATTTTTTCGGTTCGACACCCTATGCGGAACTTCCTCGCTGGGCATCTGGTTTTGATGTCTGCATACTGCCTTATAAAGTCGAGGTGAGCACCCAGTCCATCAATCCGCTGAAACTTCGGGAATATCTCGCCACAGGCAAACCGGTGGTCGCGACGGCGCTTCCAGAAGCAGTTCGGTTGTCACGATTCATGCGAATCGCTTCTCGACATGATTTCCCAGGGGTTGTAAACCAAGCATTGGAGGCGGACGCTTCATCGACTGCGCCGGATGGCGCACTGATGACATTTTTGAAAAGCGAGTCGTGGGAAAATAAGGCGGAAGAGTTTTGGCGTATCGTCACTGACGGGCTATGAGCGACAAAATCCGGGTGTTGAGTATCGCTTCGATGTTTCCCAATCCGCGTATGCCGGTTCATGCCCAGTTTGTCAAACAACGCTTAGATGCCTTGTCCAAACTGGTTGATTTGACCGTCGTCTCCCCCATCCCCTGGTTTCCCGGGGAGCAATGGATTTCAAGATACCGGAACCGCCATTTCGTCCCTTCTCACACAGATGACAACCCGTATCCAACCGCTTTTCCCAAATTTCTTTCCATTCCCGGCATACTCAAGCCTTTGGATGGTTTGTTTTTGGCGTACGCGGTGCGCGCTTGGTTGCGCCAACGTCGTTTCGGTGCCGGTTTCGACCTGTTGGATTGCCATTTGGGATTTCCCGACGGCTATGCTGGCGCACTTCTGGCAAAGACCTTCCATAAGCCGTTCGTCGTGACGTTGCGCGGGCATGACATCAACGATTTGTACCGCTATCCCGTTCGCATCAAGCAGGTCATTTACGCCTTGCGACGGTGCGACCGCTTCTTTGGCGTCTCCCAAGCGTTGGTGGATGGCGCAGTCAAACTCGGGGCTCCAAAGGAAAAGGGGCATCGTAGCGCCAACGGCGTGGATTCCCGGAGGTTTTTCCCGTCAGATCGACGAAATACTTGCGCGGAACTCGGTCTTCCCCCCGAATTCCGTTATATGCTTTCCGTTTCCCATATCGTCAAGCGCAAAGGGATCGACGTTCTGATAAAAGCCCTTGGTATCTTGCGCAAACAGGGGCACGACGACCTCCATTACCTGATCGTCGGTGCCGGTGGCGAGGAGGGGGACTATACAGGGGTATTGAAAAAACTCGCCGCCGACTTAGGCGTCTCTGATTGCATTCATTGGGTCGGTGCCGCTGCAAACACCGAATTGCATCGCTACTACTCCGCAGCCGATGTAAGTTGCCTCGCCAGCGAAAAAGAAGGATGGCCCAATGTGATCCTCGAATCACTGGCTTCGGGGACTCCGGTTGTCGCCCATGCCACCTGGGGCGTCCCGGAGATAATCCCTACGGAAAACCTAGGTCTTCTTGTTGCGGAGCGCACCCCCGAAGCCTTTGCCATGGCCATCCAACGGGGATTGGCGAAAAACTGGGATCGCGCCGCATTGGTCGAGTATGCGCGGGAACATTCATGGGACGATACGGCCGCAGGGTTATATCGTCATTTCACTGAAATCATCGGAAATCACCAGCCGTAAATAACTTAACACCTTCCCCCTTACCCCGAGTAGCCTTCCCTCCCCCTCCACGTATCTTTTCAAGACCACGCCAACGTGATGCCGTCCGCCGACGCAGGCGGCATGGCTGCACTGGCATCCCCCCCCTACATCCCCTCAGCATCGCCTCATATTGTTTATCGTTAAAAGCAATTTTACGGAAACCGCCAGCACGATGGCTTCCAAACAATATTTTAGATGAAAAGATAAAAGCATGGTTGGAACTAATTTTTTCCTCATGGGGAGTATTTTCCGAATAACCTCTTTCCCAACATCCCCCCCCTGTTGCTTCAATTTGTCAAATATGCAATTAAATGCAATGATCGCATAAAAGCTCATGGCGCACCGTGTCTGCACCCCCACTTGAATCGAATTGCAAAAGTCGATGGTGTGATTCGTCGCCTTTATCAAGTCAAAGATAGGTTGCGAAGACGTTGACCGGGTCGTCGATGGGGTGGTGATGTTGTAGTAATAAAAAATGTCCCTGACGAAGGAAACCCTTTGGGCATAATAATATGATTTTATGATGAATTCGTTGTCTTCATACACCATCTGTTCCCTAAAATAGAGGTCATTGTCGACGAGGAACGAATGATGAAAGAGGTGGCATATGGTTATAGGCACTAGTCTTTTAACAAGAGCGTCTTCCCCACGCATGACGACGGAATCGTATTTGCTGTCGCAAAAATGATCTTCCCGGTAGTTTGTATCTGTGTTTATGCGACAACTTCCGAAGCTTAGGATATCCAATTTCGATGAGTTTGCTTTTTCATAAATCTTCCTGTAGCAATTAGCCTCGATGTAATCATCGCTGTCGATAAACCAAATATATTCGCCCCGTGCGTGCCGTAACCCCAGATTCCTTGCGGCGCCTTGGCGTTTGTTTTCCTGCGAAAACACTTTTACGTTGTTTTTATCTTTTGCGAAATTTTCTATGACTTCGAGCGTGTTGTCCATGCTACCGTCGTTTACGACGATCACTTCGAAATCATCCGTCGGCAAATCTTGGTCAAAAACGCTTTCCAGGCAACGCCCGATCAATGCGGCAGTGTTGTAAGCCGGTATGATGATGCTCAATTTTATCGCACTGTCCATGCTATCGTCTTAAAAACCCCCTGTGCCACGGGCAAATCGGTTTTGCAATGAACTATTCAAAAGCGCGCCGAATCTCAGTGTTTTGAAATTCTTCCAGCACATCCACGATGCGTTCAAGATAATGCCCCGTGTCAAACCTTTGGGCATATGTATCCTTGGCATTGCGCCCCATCCGCTCCCTCTCCCCATCATTCACAAGCAACCCCTCAATCGCTTGCCGCATCGCCGAATCATCCCCCATCGGGACAAGCCAAGCGTCAGATCGATCCGAGACGTAGTCTTGTATCCCTGGGGTCGCGGTGACAATCACGGCCTTTCCCAACCCCATGGCGTGAATCAAAACCATCTGTCCGGCGGAGATGTCGCCCTCCGCCAGCGGGATCACCACAACCGTAGCATCCGACAACTCTTGCAGATAATCATCGCCGTGGCAATTTGAGAGGATAGCGGTGTGCTTGCCGATATTCAACGGGGGAATTGCATCCTTATGATCGCAAATCACCCGAAGTTCGGCATCGACCGTCTCCATCGCCTTAAACAAGGTGGCGTAGTCGCGCTTGGAGCGACCGGCGGCGACGACAATAGGATTTCGGTTGTTGGCAGCAGATGATTTTGCATTGACGCGCAGTCGCGGCAGGGCGTCTATGGTCGTGCCCCAAGGCACGAAGCGAAAGACGGCTTTCCCTCCGTTGAACAAGTGGGAGTACCGTTCCTGTTCCAGTCTGGAATGGACGATCGCCAAGTCGATGAATTTAAATATTAAGCAAAAGAAAATATATTTTCCCCTGTCGATAAACCCACCATGGCTTTTTGTGAAGATGAAGCTATTGAAAACTATTTTTGTTTTTGATCGGAAAAACAAGTGCTTTATCAATATATATGCGACGGCTTCCATGTCTGAGCTGATTATGGCGAAATCCGGGGCGGGGCGGCTCAGCACGCATGATCGGAAAGAATGTACCATCGCGAATAGGAATAATTTCGGCATTCGATTCATTGCAAGCATGAGACGATATCTATAATTCATTTTTATTTCTTTGAGAAATATCTTGTGCCTGACCCCCATGCGGCGAAGCGTCGGACGGAAATCGCTATCAAGCGCATAATGGCAAATAAAATGAATCATGCGCCGCTCATCTCCTGCCGTCGAATGCCCAAAATACGCCCTTGACGCCATAATAAATCCCGCAGGTCGCGAACAATTCTGGTAAAAGGCGCACGCCGATCAAGCGGTTTTTGAAGAATGCCTCCATCCACCAATAGCCACATGCCGCGTAATAATAATTTGCCTTCTTGGATTTTTTTAGAAATCGATATGCGTGGCATGAGATTTCAAAGCGTGTTTTCAATGACCCGATATTGCGATTACCCTCTAAGGAACCATCCCTATGGGTGACGCAATAGATTATGTTTTCCGAGATCACCCTATTTAAATCAAGCATCGCCAATTTCGCCGAGAAGAGCGTGTCGTTCGCCACGGCGGTTTCTTGGAATACGATATTGTTTTGCTTTAGCAAATCGCGTTTTATGAATCTAGCCCACACGGACGTCATTAAAACGCAAAAACTCCAATCATGCGTTTCCTGTATCTTCGACAGACAACTATTTATTTGAAGATGCCTCGTGTGCGGCAGCATCGTTTGCGAGTCCACACTGGTTACTTTGAAATAGACGATGTCATATTCGGCGTCTTGGTACCTGTCCAGCATTTCGTCGAAACATGGCGTGAAAAAATCATCGGCGTCGGCAAAGATAATCCATTTGCCCCTGGCGTGCGCCAAACCGATATTGCGGGCATAGCCCGCCCCCTTGCCTTCTTTGGTGAAATAGACTTCCGTGTCCGGGCGCCCTGCTCCCGGGAAACGGTCGAAGTCCACGGTGGCGGGATCGCTGTCGTCATCCACGATGACAACCTGCGTGTCCCTGCGGAGTGGGATGGAATCCAGACAACGTTGTAGCAACTGCGGGATGTCCTTGTGCGGAATGACGATGGAATAATTGATTTCCGACATATTCTCACGGCTTACGGCGAACGATTTTACAGGGAAAAATAAGATGGAGGGTGAATCTTCCCGCCCATCCTTCCCGACAGCGCTTCTGCCAACAGGCGTCACATCTAGACCCAACCCCTTGTTCCATCAACGTTTCGGACTGTACGCAAGTCGCGATTCTATCATGAGATACCGTAGAAGGATAGGAATTGTTTCACGGGGTTCGGGACGGGGTTCGGGGCGAGGTCTCGGGACGTGGCGCGGCGCGGGGCAATGGCGGACGCGGGATGGGAAGCGCGGGGCGGTGGGATGGGGCTGCGCCGACAGTTTGTGTTTCTTCGGATTCGGATATGGCGTCCACGCCGTTCCATGCCCTGCCCCGCAAACCCCGCCCCCTCCCCCGACCACCCCACGCCGTCCCGGTGTTTCCCGGCATGAACCGAAATGCGCCGGGATGCACCAAAGACATCGAAGATGTCGGGGCGCGTCGAAGGGTGATGCGAAAAAAGCGGCGACGTAGTATAGTCTTGGGTTTCAAAGCCGCCGTTTACGGTCAGGCGGGCGGCGGAGCGGTCATGGCGACCAAGGTGGCCAGGGCGGTCGGGGCAGTCATGTCAATGCGAAAGAGGTCGGATCGGGTATGAAAGATCGTCGGCTGGGGATGTGTTCCGGGGTGGGGATGGTGGTCGCCAACATGATTGGCGCGGGGGTGTTCATCAGCACCGGATATATGGCGCAAGACCTGAACCCCAAGCAGATATTGGCGGCGTGGCTCATCGGCACGCTGTTCGCCCTGGCCGGCGCCAAGGCGTACTCCGGCATCGCGCAGCTCGTGCCGCAGTCGGGCGGGGAGTACCGCTTCCTCTCCACGCTGGTCCACCCGGCGCTCGGCTACCTGGCGGGATGGGCGTCGCTGTTGCTCGGCTTCTCCGCGCCCATCGCGCTGGACGCCGTCGCGGCGGGGGCGTTCGCCCGCACCCTGCACCCCGGGGTGAACCCCGTCGTCTTCGCCGCGCTGATGATCGCTGTGCTGACCGCCGTCCACGCCGTCGGGCTCCGCTTCTCCTTGGCGTCGCAGAACGCGCTGGTGGCGCTGAAGCTCATCTTGGTGGTCGGCTTCATCGTCGCGGGCTTGATCGGAGGCAGCAACTCCTGGCCCGCCTGGACGCCGACCACCCCGTCGGAGGGGTTCCCCCTCAGCCCCTTCATGCGCAACCTCTTCTACGTCGCCTTCGCCTTCAGCGGCTGGAACGCCGCCGTCTACGCCGCCTCCGAATTCAAAGATCCCAAACGCGACGTGCCGCGCGCCCTGGTGCTGGGGTGTGTCATCGTCGGCGTCCTCTACCTCTTCGTCAACTGGGTCTTCGTCGCCAACCTGACGCCGGAGCAGATCGCGGGCGGTTTCAACTACAACATGAAAAATGCCGTGTTGAAGGACGAGCCGAGCCTCATCACGCTCGGCCACCTCATCATGAAGCACATCCTGGGCGAGGAGGGTGCCGCCTGCATGTCGGTCTTGGCGATCATCGCCTTCGTCTCCGCCGTCAGCGCCATGACGTTCCTCGGCCCGAGGGTCTACGCCGCGATGGCGCGGGACGGCTTCCTGCCAGCGGCGCTCCGGGGTAAGGCGGGCAAGCCGCCCGTCGGCGCCGTGGTGCTGCAAGGCGTCATCGCCTTGTTCCTGGTCTTCGTCTACCGTTTGCAAGAGGTGCTCAACAACGTCGGCGCCATCCTGACGCTCTTCTCGGCGCTGACCGTCTTCTCGATCTTCTGGGTCGCGTTCCGACGCAAGGAGTACCCGCGCCCGTCGGCGTCGGTCATCGCCGCCGCCTGTTGCTACCTGGCGCTGGCGGGGGTCATGCTCTACTTCGGCTTCACGGAGTCCTGGACGCTGTGCCTCTGGGTCGGGGCGTGCATCCTCGCCTCGCTCGGCGGCTACTTCCTCACCAGCAAAAACAAGGGATCTGAAAATAAAAACCATTTGGGGGGCCTCTAAAAACTTCGCAGGCAAGGCGCAACGCAGTATCCGGGGTTTTCAGAGGTTCCCTTCGGAGGGATAGCGATGGACACAGAAGGGTTGAATCTCCAACAGCCGTCGGCGCCGCAAGCGCCGCCTGCCGCTCCAGTACCGCCGAAACCCGTGGTCGTCGCGGAGAAGGGGTTGGTGCCGGAACCGGTGAAGCTGGCGCTCATCCTCATCCTGATATTGGCTGTCGCCTGGCTGTTCTACGACAACATCAGGTCGAAAAAGGCGAAAGACGCCGAGATCGCCGCGCTGGCGGGGCGCATCGCCGAGCTGGAGACCAGCCACAAGGTGACCGAGGCCGCCATCTCCAACAAGGTCTCCAGCCTGGCGTCCGACCTGGAGCAGGCGGTTGACGACACCCAGGAGAAGGTCGAGCAGGCCGCCGCCCGGCTCCAGGAGGAAGGCAAGAAGACCAGGCAGGAGCTGACGCAGGCGATCTCGACCCGGACGCAGACCTTGGAAGCCCAGGTCCAGGCCGCCAAGGCCGAGGCCGAGACGAAGATCGGCAAGGTGAACACGGAGGTCGGCGGCGTCAAGGAGGACGTCGTCACGGTCAAGGCCGACCTCGCCAACACCCGCCGCGACCTGGAGGGGACGCAACGCCAGCTCGTCGATGTGCGCGACTCGCTCTCTGCCGCCGTCGCCAAAAACTCCACCGAGCTCGCGCAACTGCGCCTGAAGGGGGAGCGGGACTACTACGAGTTCACCCTCCCGGACAAGAAGGCGTTGGTGAAGGTGGGCGACATCCGCTTGCAGTTGACCAAGACCGACGTCAAGAAGGGCAGGTACAACGTCAAGGTCTACGTGGACGACAGCAAGCTGGAGAAGAAAGACCGGATGATCAACGAGCCGGTGCAGTTCCTGGTCGGGCAGAACCGCATCCGTTACGAAGTGGTGGTCAACTGGGTGCAGAAGGACAAGGCGGGCGGCTATCTGAGCGTCCCCAAGGACCAGGCCCTCTCCGCCGAACGGCCGAGGTGACGCGCCCGTGCGCGGCGCGCTTCACGCGACGCAGTTGCGCCCGTTGGATTTCGCGATGTAGAGGTTTTTGTCGGCGGCTTCGAGCAGCGCTTTCGGCGTCGCCATCTCCGCTTTGGACAGCATGGTCGCATGGCCGATCGAGACGGTGGCGGTGATTTCCGTCCCCTCGCCGACGTCGTAAACCCGGTCGGCCACCAGCGTGCGGATGCGTTCGGATACGTCCGCCCCCACGCCATACGGGGCGTTCGCCAGCAGGGCGATGAACTCGTCGCCGCCGTAGCGCACCACGGTGTCGTAGTTGCGCACCGCCGACTGTATGGTCTTGGCGATCTCGACCAGCACGACGTCGCCGCCCGCATGGCCGTAGGTGTCGTTGATGCCCTTGAAGTTGTCAACGTCGATGAAGATCGCCGTCAACGGTTGCCCCAGGCTGGCGCTGCGCGTGAACTGGTTGTCCAGTATCTGCTCCAGGTAGGAGCGGTTGTAGAGCGAGGTCAGCGAGTCGCGTTGCGCCTGCGCCGCCAGCCCCCGCGCCTCGCGGATCATCTGCACGTTGATCTCGGCGATGGCGTCCCGCGACTGGTCTAGGAGCCTGTCGATCTGGAACTCGTCGCCGACTTTCATGTCCAGGTCCGCCACCATCGACGGGAAGTCCTCCGCAGTCTGGGTCAAGATGCGGTTCAACCCCTCCTGCCCCAAGCCGAACAGCGAGTCGGCGGCGTCGGCGGCGTCCTCCACCGCCTTGACGGACTCGGCGTTGATCCAGATGTCCGCGATGCGGCTGCTGAGCGCCGTCGAGTCGTTCAACGGGCAGTCGCTCTTTTCGCTCCCGTGGCTCCCGCGCACCGCCGCCACCAGCCCGTCGGGCAACCCCCAGCGATGCAGGAACCACGCGCCGACCTGGGCGTGGTCCGCCTGCAACTCCCTGCGCTCGATCTCGACCAGCGCCATGTGGTCGTTCAGCGCCGACGCCGCCATGCGCCCGTATTCCGGCACCGCCTCGTTGAGCACGAGCATGCCGATGTCCTGCAACAGCCCGGTCAGGAACAACTCCTCGCGATGGGCGGTCTTGAGCGCCATCCCGGCGGCGACCGAGGCGGCGGCGGAGATGATCGCGCGACGCCAGTATTGCTGATGGTCGAAGCCCACGCCCGCCCCCGGCTTCACGCTCCGCACCAGTGAAAAACTGAGCGCGAGGCTCATCGTCCCGGAAAGCCCCAGGAGGATGACCGCCTGCTCCAGCGTCTTCACCTCGCGGGTGATGCCGCACCATGCGGAGTTGGCGACCTTCAATATCTTCGCCACGAGCGCCGGGTCGCGCGCGACCACCTTGGCGAGGTCCGCCGTCCCGATGTCGTCCGGGTTCTGCACCAGGTCCAGCACCTGCACCACCACGGCGGGGACGCTGGGAAGCGTCCTGCATGACTGCAACCGCTTGCGCAGGTCTTTCGGTATCCCTTCCGCGTCGTCCGTCGTTTTCAAGAATTCCGCAGGCATCGATTTTTCTCCCGTTCGCAGTCCGCAGACGCGCCGGAATAGAATATCGACCATGCATCAAAGTAACTTTCGAAATATTTCGTTGATGGTTCCCTGATGGCGACGCGCCATGGGGAGGGGGTGGCGCCCCCCGCCCCGCACGCGCCGCCCCGCAGGTGTCGCGCCCTGGTCGCTATTGGTACTGGATGTAGAGCGGCGTCGGGATCAGGCGGAGGATCTGGCTCGGCGTGAGCAGCGGGTGGCCGCCCTTGGTGTCGTTGTGGTAGAAGAGCTTGAAGCCGGTGAACTGCACCGGCTCGCGGACGATGTAGTCCCGGTACGTGTCCCGCTTCAAGAACGGCGCGCCCCAACCGTCCATGTTCATGACGACCGCGACTTCGGGGCGCAGCTCGATCTTGTCCGCGCCCGTCACCATGCGGCGCGTGAAGCGGTGGACGACGAGGACTTTCGGCGGCAGGCCGCGCTCCCTCACGATGTCCCGCAGATAGGCTGAGGCGTAGTTGATGTCCTCGGCGTCGAACGAGCCGATCTTCGTCCCCGGCACCTTGTCGCTGCCCACTAGGTTGAACTCGGGGTCGATGCCCAGGTGGACGTCGGGGTTTTCCAGTATCCACGCGAAGCGGGGCAGCAAGGTGCGGATGTCGTCGTGCCCCGTCTGGATGTCGATGAACAGGAGCGCCCCCGCCTCCCGCGCCCAACCATGCACCTCCCGGATGAGTTCGTCGGGCATGGGCAGGCGGTACTTCTTCGACGCTCCGGGCGTCCCCTGCGCGACCACGGCGACCAGGTGCAGGGCGGGTTGCACCTCGTGCTCCGGGTCTGCCTCGCGCCAGTTCTCCACCTCCCGCCGCAACCGCTCCAGCATCTCGTCCTTGGGATACTCGCCCAGCACCCCCATCCGCGTCGAGCGCGGATTGCCGTAGTAGGCGACGATCCTCTTGCCGGGGAGGATCGCGCCGTCCAGCGGCGCCGGGTATGCGACCGGCCAGCCGTGTTTGGCGGCGAACGCCGGATCCTCGCCCGCGAGGTACGCCTTTTTCGCCAGTCCGGCGTGCGGTTCGGCGTCGGCGACCGTTGCCGAACCGGTTTCCGGCGCACTTGCCGGCTCGCTGGCTGGCGGGATCTCCGGTGTTGTCGCAGCGACCGCCGCGACCGCCGGCGGATGCCCCGGCACGGGCGACGGCATCGCCCCTTTGCCGGCTTCCATCACGGTGGAGACGGTCGCGAGCAAGAACGCGGCGCAACCTGCGACCAGCAAGAACACCAAAAAGCAACGGAGGAAAGGCCAACCCGCCGGTTCCTTTTCCCGTGAGAAAATCGGAGAAGACATCGGTGCGCCCCCATCCGGGTCGGGGAGAAGGCGTCGCGCCGACACCGGAGGAAAAATTGCGAGCCTATTATGTATTTCGGCGGAACCGGGGAAAAGGATTACATGTTCGGGACATGTCGGGCATGTCGGGCACCCGCCGCAGGCGCCTGCCGGCCCCATCGCAGGCGGCGAGCCCAGGCGGCGGGAAAGAAAAACCTTCGGCGCAGCCGCGCTGGCGCCGATAAGCCCCTCCATAGGGACATGGCCGTGCGTCGGTCTGCCGCCATGACGCGAAACGACGCGGTCTTCTTACTTAAGTGCCATAAACGACGCGGGAGGGCGGACATGCGGCTTCCGGGCGCACCTTTTGGAAAATACATCGGTTTTTTCGGCGGTCTGGCGGTCTTCGGCGTGATGCGCTTCGCCATGTCCGTCCCCGTGGGGATGACCCGGGGGGCGTGGGACGTGGCGTGCGTCACGGCGCTCATGGCCGTCTGGTGGATCACCGAGGCCGTCCCCATCCCCGCCACCGGACTCATCCCCATCTTCGCCTTCCCCGCGCTGGGCGTCATGAGTCCCAAGGATGCCGCCGCCCCCTACGCCAGCGACGTGATCTACCTTTTCATGGGCGGCTTCTTCCTCGCCGTGACGATGGAGAAGTGGAATCTGCACCGGTGGATAGCCCTGCACACCATCAAGGTGGTCGGCATGAGCCCGTCGCGGCTCGTGCTGGGGTTCATGGCGGCGACGGCGTTCCTGTCCATGTGGGTCAGCAACAGCGCCACCGCCATGATGATGGTCCCCATCGGCCTCGCCGTCGTGGGCGAGGTGACCGGCCTCGGCGCCGCGCAGATCAAGGCGGGCGGGCAGGCGGGCTCGAACCCCGACCTGAACTTCGGACGCGCCCTGATGCTGGGCGTCGCCTACGCCGCGTCCATCGGAGGGCTTGCCACCATCATCGGCACGCCGCCCAACGCCATCTTGGTCGGCGTCGTGCGGCAGATGTACGGCTACGAGATCACCTTCGGCCAGTGGATGCTGTTCGGCTGCCCCCTCGCCGCCGTCACCCTCCTCGCCACCTGGTTCATCCTGTGCCGCCTGCAATTCCCCACCAAGGGGTTCGGCCGCGGGCGGGCGGACGGGGTGATCGACGGCGAGCTGGCGCGCCTCGGCCCGTTGTCGCGTCCGGCGGCGGCGGTGCTCGCCGTCGCCGGACTCATGGCGGTCGCCTGGATCGCCCGGGGCTTCGTCGCCAAGCCTCTGGGGCTGGATCACATCGACGACTCCACCATCGCCATCGGCGGCGCGTTGCTGTTGTTCGCGCTCCCCGTCGATCTCAAGAAGCGGGAGTTCCTCTTGGACTGGCGGACGGCGGTCACGATCCCTTGGGACGTGGTGCTGCTCTTCGGCGGGGGGCTGGCCATCGCGCACGGCTTCGCCGTCACCGGGCTGACCCAGTACGCCGCCGACGCATTCGGCGACCTGCGGGGGGTGCACGCCTACGTCTTCATGTCGCTGGTCGTCGTCTTCACCATCCTGCTGACGGAGGTCACCTCCAACACCGCCACCGCCACGCTCATGGTCCCCCTCATGGGAACCGTCGGCGTGGCGCTCGGCATGAACCCCCTCGGCCCCATGCTCGCCGCCGCCGTCGCGGCATCCTACGCCTTCATGTTCCCCGTCGCCACGCCTCCCAACGCCGTGGCTTACGGCAGCGGCTGCTTCAGCATCAGGGACATGGCGCTGGCGGGGGTTTGGATAAACCTGGTCTCCTTCGTCCTGATCCCCGCCGCCGTCTATCTCCTGCTCCCGCTGTTCTGGGGACAGCCCCTGGACGCCCTTCCGTCCTGGCTCCCCGGCGCGGGGCCTCCCTCCGGGCGCTGACGGAAGGCGCCCGCCCCATCTTAATGCGTATCGGTTTTCCCCGAAACGATGTATGATTGCCAGTATGTCGCGGCGGCTCGCGCCACCGGCGGCGACGCATCTTGATTCATGGGGAGGCGACGGATGGGTACGCGAAACAGAACCTTGGCGAAATGCGCCATCGCCCTCGTCGGGGCGGCGTGCGCTTTCTGCGCCGGCGGCGATGCCGGTTTTACGGAAGAGGCGTTGAGGAAGACGCCGCAGGGGGCGCACAAATACGACGCCTACGAGCCGTCCGAACGGTGCGCGATGTGCCATAAGGACATCGCCGCGCAGTTCCAGCAGTCGGCGATGGCGCGCGCGCAGGCGCTCCCCTGGGATCAGGCGGAATATTTCAAGCTGGCGCTCCCCCACGCCGGGCGGGAGCCCAAGGTCGCCCCGGTGAAGGCGGGCTGCATCAACTGCCACGCGCCGCAGGCCTTCCTCGCGGGCGACATCCCGCCCGCCGAGGCGGGCAAGGCCGACCCCAAGGCCGACGGCGTCTCCTGCGACATGTGCCACTCCATCGTCGGCTTCGAGGGGGACGTCCCCGCCAACGGCGGCTTCGCCGTCAGCCCCGGCAAGGTCAAGCACGGTCCGCGCGCGGATTCAAAGCCCATGCTGCACGAGGCGCGGCAGTCGGACCTCTTCAAGAAGTCGGAGCTTTGCGGCGTCTGCCACAACGAGACCAGCCCTTGGGGGGCGTGGGTCAAGGAGACGCAGCGGGAGTGGGCGCAAAGCCCCTACGCCAAGGCGGAGATCTACTGCCTGAGCTGCCACATGCCCCCCGCCCCCGGCAAAGCCGCGACAGGTGCGCCGGAGCGTGCCGACGTCGCCCAGCACATCTTCCAAGGCGCCTACTCGCCCAACATGCTCGCCGGGGCGGCGCAGGTCTTCATCCACCCGCTCGGCAAGGAGGCGCAGGCGGGGCAACGCTTCGAGATCGCCGTCACCGTGCAGAACAGCCGCGCCGGGCACCGCATCCCCACCGGTTCGGCCGAGGAGCGGCAACTGTGGCTGCGTATCGAGGCGCGCGACGCCGCAGGCAAGACGTGGCACATCCCCGCGAGCCTCGCGCCGGGCGACTCGCCGGAGAAGAGCTACAGCGTCACCACCGCCAAGCCCGCCTACTTCGACCTGGGGAAGATCATGGGGCTCGATGATTTCAAAGGCGTCTCGCGCGACGCGCTGCCGGAGGGCGACCGCCTCTACCGCAAGGTCTACCTGAACGCCGAAGGGCAGGAGACCGTCGCCCAGTGGTACACCGCCGACACCGATGTCTTCGACAACCGTCTGAAGCCGCTTGAGGCGGTGGTGGAGAAATACTCCTGGGACGTGCCTGCGGGACTCGCCAAGGGCGAGGTGGAGATCAAAGCCGTGCTCAGCTACCGGCGGCTGCCGCAGTCTGTCGCCGACCTGGTGGAGATCGGCGAAGTCCCGGTCGTCACCGTCGCCGCCGACCAGGTGACTGTGACCGCGAAGTAAACCTGAATCCGCGACACGGAGGAGATGATGGACATGAAAGTTATCGCCGTCAACGGCAGCCCGCGCAAGAAGTGGAACACCGCGACCATGCTGGAGCACGCCCTCGCGGGGGCGGCTTCCACGGGCGCGGCGACCGAGCTCGTCCACCTTTACGATTACGACTACAAGGGCTGCCATAGCTGCTTCGCCTGCAAGCTCAAGGACGGGAAGAGCCATGGCCGCTGCGCCGTCCGCGACGGCCTCACGCCGCTGCTCGAGAAGATACACGACGAGGCCGGTGCGCTGGTCTTCGGCACGCCGTTCTACTTCGGCACCATGACCGGCATGATGCGCTCCTTCACCGAACGCCTCTTTTTCCAGTACCTGGTCTACGCCTGGCCGCCGGTCACGCTCTTCCCGCGCAAGGTGAAGTCGGCGTGGATCTACACCATGAACGTCGGCGAGGCGCAGTTCAAGGACGTGAAATACCCCGTCCACATCGAGGGGAACGGGTGGTCGGCGGGCATGATCTTCGGGCGGCCTGCGGAATCGGCGCTGGCGTGCGAGACCAGGCAGTTCGACGACTATTCGAAGTACGTCTTCAGCATGGTCGATCCGGCGGAGCGGGTGAAAAAGGCCGAGAAGACCTTCCCCGAGGACTGCAAGAAGGCTTACGAACTCGGCGTCCGCCTCGCGACAGAGTGACGCCGTGGAAAAACATATAGGGAGCGCCGTCCGCGCGGACCGTCCCGCGCGCCGGGCCGGGACATGACTATGAAACGCCGCTTTCCAATCTCGCTGGTTTCCATTTTCCTATTTCTGTGCGCAGGTCTATCCGCAGGCGCGCTCTACGCGGCGGCAGACGCCGGGGTGCGCGACGCCGCCGAGGTGCGCCTCGCGCTGGAGAAGCTGGACGTCCTCGGCTCGGTGCTCTACATCGCCGCGCACCCGGACGACGAGAACACGGGGCTCATCGCCTACTGGGCGAAGGAGAGGAAATACC
This sequence comes from Acidobacteriota bacterium, assembly GCA_031271905.1. Classification (GTDB taxonomy): domain Bacteria; phylum Acidobacteriota; class UBA6911; order UBA6911; family UBA6911; genus UBA6911. The sequence continues at coordinate 46,427 of JAISUT010000028.1, read as the reverse complement.
GCGCCGGGTACCTGTCCGTCACGCGCGGCGACGGCGGGCAGAACCTCATCGGCACGGAGAAAGGGGCCGACATCGGCATCCTCCGCTCGCAGGAGCTGCTGGCGGCGCGGCGCATCGACGGCGGGGAGCAGTTCTTCACCCGCGCCATCGACTTCGGCTACTCCAAGTCGGTGGCGGAGACGTTCGGGTTCTGGGGTCACGACCGCGTGCTCGCCGACGTCGTCTGGGTGATCCGCAACTTCCGCCCCGACGTCATCGTCACGCGCTTCCCCACCGAGGAAGGGGGCGGCGGCGGGCACGGGCACCACACGGCGTCCGCTATCTTGGCGGTCGAGGCGTTCGCGGCGGCCGCCGACCCCGGGCGCTTCCCCGAACAGCTCGAACATGTGAAGCCGTGGAAGACCAGGCGCATCCTCCTGAACAGCTTCCGTTTCGGCGCGGCGGCGGGCGCGGACGACGACCTGCCCGGCGTGGACATCGGCGCCTACAACCCCCTGCTCGGCCAGTCCTACAACGAACTCGCGGGGCGCAGCCGGAGCATGCACAAGAGCCAGGGCTTCGGCTCGCTCCCGTCCAGCGGCTCGCAGATGGAGTATTTCAAGCAGCTCGACGGAGAGCCGGCGCGGGGCGACATCATGGACGGCGTCGACGTCTCGTGGTCGCGCGTCGCGGGGGGCGGGGCCGTCGCGCGAAAAATCGCGGACATCCTGGCCTCCTATCGCGGCGACGACCCCGCCGCGCTGCTGCCCGCGCTGCTGGAGCTGGACGCGGAGATGGCGCGGCTCGGCGACGACCCCTGGGTCTCGTTGAAACGGCGGGAACTGCTCGATTTGATCCGGGACTGCGCGGGGCTGCGCGTCGAGGCGTTCGCGGAAGACTACTCCGCCTCGCCCCAGGTGACGGGCTTGTCCCAGAACGCGACCGCCATCGACGTCAGCGTGATCCAGCGGACGGGGCGGCCGCTCCGGGTGCGCTACCTCGGTTTCCCGCGCCAAACCTTGGTTTTTCGCGCCACGCCCGACGGGATGACCCGGTGGGAGATCGGCGTCGCGGAGGAGGGCCGCCCGACGGACGGCTGGCGCAACGGCGCGGACGTGCGGGACTACACGTATTACGCCTACGCCGGGCGGGACGTCCCGCACAACGTGACGGCGTCCATCCGCCAAAGCGTCCTGTTCCGTCCGCAGTCCCCGGTCTCGCAGCCTTACTGGCTGCGTGAGCCGCCGGAGGAGGGCGCCTACGTCGTCGCCGACCAGCGGGACGTCGGGCCGCCCGAGAACCTCCCGGCGTTTTCCGTGGCGGTGGCGCTGGAGATCATGGGCGAGACGTTCGCGTTCGTCGTCCCGGTGCGCTATCGCTGGGTGGAGCGCGCCGAGGGGGAGAGGCAGCGCCCCTTCGAGGTGCGCCCCCCCGTCACCGCCGATTTCAAGCAGAAGGTGGCGGTCTTCCACGGCGGGCGTGACGGCGGCGCGGGCGAGGGGAAGGAGATCGCCGTGACGTTGAAAAACCACGACGTCGCCAACAAGGGGACGGTGCGCCTGGAAGCGCCGGAGGGCTGGGCGGTCGAACCGGAAGCGGTCCCCTTCGAATTCGCGAAACGGCACGGCGAGAAGGTCGCGGCCTTCCGCGTCCGGCCTCCCGCCGGTGCCGAAGCCGCCGACGTGCGCGCCGTCGTGGACGTCGATGGGGAAGAATATTCCTATTCCCTGGCCGAGATCGACTACCCCCACATCGACGCCCAGGTGCATTTCACGGACGCCGTGCTGCGGCTGGTCCCCTTGGACGCGCGCCCGGCGGGGCGGGCGAAGAAGCGGCTTGGCTACATCATGGGCTCCGGCGACGACCTGCCGGAGATATTGAAGGACATGGGCTACGAGGTGACGCTCCTTGACGACGAGGCGTTGAACGCGGAGGCGCTCTCCGGCCTGGACATCGTCGTCGCGGGCATCCGCGCCTACAACACCCGCGAGCGGATGCGCTTCGCCCAGCCGCTGTTGATGGACTTCGTGAAAAACGGCGGGACCTACATCGTGCAGTACAACGTCAACACCGGCTTGCAGACCGCCGACATCGGGCCGTACCCGTTCAAGGTCGGGCGCGACCGCATCGTCGAGGAGGACGCCGAGCTGCGCCCGCTCGACCCCGCGCACCCGCTCCTAGTCGCGCCGAACGCCATCGCCGAGGACGATTTCGAGGGCTGGGTGCAGGAGCGCGGCCTGTACTTCGCCGAGCAGTGGGACGGGCGCTACACGCCGCTGTTCGCTGGGCATGACGCGGGGGAGCGGGACTTGGAGGGGGGCACGCTCTATTGCGAATACGGCGAGGGGGTCTTCGTCTACACCAGCCTCGCCTTCTTCCGGCAGCTCCCGGCGGGCGTCCCCGGCGCGTTCCGCCTTTTCCAGAACATGCTGGAGGCGCGGAAGCGATGACGACGCGCCCCGCAGATGCTGCGCCGGAGGAGAGGCCGCCCGTTTTCAAGACATGGCGCGGCATCTACCTCGCCCTCTTAGGGAATTTGTTGTTGCTGATCATGGTCTTCTATCTGATAACCAAGGTCTTTTCCTAGGTGCCCCGATGAGCTGGATCGATTGGCTGGTCATGGTCGGCTTCTCGGCGTTCGTCGTCCTGTACGGCGTCTGGAAGACCCGCCATGCCGGAAGCACCGAACGGTACCTGCTCGCCGGCCGCTCGACCCCGTGGTTCGCGGTCATGCTCTCGGTCATGGCGACCCAGGCCAGCGCCATCACCTTCCTCTCCACGCCGGGGCAGGCGTATGTGGACGGGATGCGCTTCGTGCAGTTCTACCTCGGCCTGCCCGTCGCGATGATCATCCTCTGCCAGACGGCGGTGCCGCTCTTCCACCGCCTGAAGGTCTTCACCGCGTATGAGTTCCTCGAACAGCGGTTCGACCTGAAAAACCGCCTGCTCGGCGCGTTCCTGTTCCTTGTCCAACGCGGTCTGGCCGCCGGTTTCACCATCCTCGCCCCCGCGCTCATCCTCACCGTCCTGCTCGGCTGGGAGCTGCGCCTGACCGTCGCCGTCATCGGCGCGCTGGTCGTGCTCTACACGGCGGTGGGCGGGTCCGAGGCGGTCGGCAAGACCCACCTGCTGCAGATGGCGATCGTCGCCCTGGGGATGGGGCTGGCGTTCGTCCTCGTCCTGTGCGCCCTGCCCGAAGGCGTGTCGGGCCTCGACGCGGTGCGCGTCGCGGGCAAGCTGGGGAAGATGAACGTCCTGACCTTCGACTTCGACTGGCGCGACCGCTACAACTTCTGGAGCGGGCTGGTCGGCGGGACGTTCCTCGCGCTCTCCTATTTCGGCACCGACCAGTCGCAGGTGTCGCGCTACCTGGCCGGGCGCAGCGTCCGCGAGAGCCGCATCGGGCTGCTTGCCAACGGCATCGTCAAAATCCCGATGCAGTTCGCCATCCTGCTCCTGGGCGTGCTGGTCTTCGCCTATTACCAGTTCGCCTTGCCGCCGCTCAATTTCAACCCGGGCGCGGAAGCCGCCGCCCACGCCGGGGAGGATGCCGGGGCGTACCGGCGATTGGAAGGGGACTTCGCCCGCGTCCATGCCGAGAAGCAGTCGGTCATCCGGGCGGCGCTCGCCGCCGCCGGGGCCTCCGGTTCCGTCGGGCGCGGTTTCGACGACGACGCGGTGGCGTCCATGCGGCGTCTGCACCGCGAGGAGCTGCGCCTGCGCTCCGAGGCGAAAGGGCTTGTCCGCGCCGCCGCCCCGGACGCCGCCGCGGACGACACGAACTACATTTTCCTGAACTTCGCCATCCACGTCCTGCCGACGGGGCTGGTCGGGCTGGTGCTGGCCGCCATCCTCGCGGCTTCCATGTCTTCGACCGCCGCCGAGCTGAACGCGCTGGCATCGACGACGGTCATCGACATCTACAAGCGCCTCGTCCGCGCCGACCGGGACGACCGGCACTATCTGCGGGTCTCGCGCCTGGCCACCGTCTTCTGGGGGCTGTTCGCCATCGGCTTCGCGCTGTTCGCCAACCGGCAGGGCTCGCTCATCGAGGCGGTCAACATCCTCGGCTCGCTCTTCTACGGCACGATATTGGGGCTGTTCCTGATCGCGTTCTTCTTGAAGGGGGTCTCGGGGACGCCGGTCTTCGTCGCGGCGCTCGCGGCGGAGGCGCTGGTCTTGGGCTGCTTCGTTTTCACGGAGATCCCGTACCTCTGGTACAACGTCATCGGCTGCGCGGCGATGGTGCTGCTGGCGTGTTTGTTGCAGAAGGCGCTCCCGCCCCGCCGCCGACCACCCGCTGCGTGATGTTCCCGGCGACGGCTTCCACGCCGAGCCCTTCCGCAAATCTTTAGAAATAGCCGCTGGCGCACCCGGTCAAACGACGCCCCGCCGCGAAACGCTACAGTTCCCGATCCGCCGAGCCGATATGGGGGACGCCTGTCCCGGCAAAGACGCGCCGGGAAGGGAGGGGAGGGGCGTCGCCCGATCCCCCCATCCTAAAAACACGCCGCCGAGGAGTTCGCCAATGTCTACCGTCGTCTATGAGTGGTCGTCGGACATCGAGACCGGAAACGCGCAGATCGATGCCCAGCACAAGGAGCTGATCAAGGCCATCAACAACCTTTTGGAAGCATGTTCGCAGGGGAAGGGGAAGGCCGAGATCGGCACGACCGTCGATTTCCTGCACGACTACACGGTGAAGCACTTCACCGACGAGCAGATGTTGCAACAGCGGTACGGCTATCCGGACTATGCGCGCCACAAGCAGTTGCACGACGGCTTCACCGCGCTGGTGAGGAACTTGGCGGATCAGATGAAAAGGGACGGCCCCACGGTCGCGCTGGTCGTGCAGGTGAGCTCGAACGTGGGCGATTGGCTCATCAACCACATCAAGAAAGAGGACAAGAAGGTCGCCGCCCACATCAAGGGAACCTCAAAAAAGCTCGCAGACAAGGCGTAACGCAGTATCCGGGGTTTTTAGAGGCTCCCATCAAGGGCCGCCGGTAGGATGGAGTCCCCGGCGCCTACGACCCGAGCTTGGTGACGCTTTCCGCCGAGGTCAGCCGGTCGTATTCCTCGGCGCCGAGGACGCCGGAGGCGACGACGACCTCGCGCGCCGACTTGCCCTCCCTGCGGGCAAGGTCGGCGAGCGCCTCCGCCTTCTCGTACCCTATCGCCTCGACCAGCGCCGTGAGCGAGGCGGTCGCCCCCTCCACATGCCGGCGGCAGCGCCCCTCGTCCGCCTCGAGCCCCGCCACGCAATTCTCGCGCAGGATGCGGCAGGCGCCCGCCAGGAGGCCGAGGCTGCCGAGCAGCGCCTCCGCCACCAGCGGCAGGAACGGGTTCAGCTCCAGGTTGCCCGCCGCGCACGCCTGCGCTATCGCCTGGTCGTGCGCCATCACCAGCATGGCGGCTTGCGAGACGGCCTCCGGCACGACCGGGTTCACCTTCCCCGGCATGATGGACGAGCCCGCCTGCCGCGCGGGCAGGCGCAACTCTCCCAAGCCCGCGTCGGGACCGGACGAGAGCAGGCGCAGGTCGGTGGCGGTCTTCAGCAGGTTCGTCGCGCAGGCTTTCAGGATGCCGCTGACCTCGACGAAGACGTCGGCGTTCTGCGTGCACTCCACCAGGTTCTCCGCGCGGGCGATGCCGAGCCCGGTGACCTCGCGCAACCGCTCGACCGCGCGGAAGATGAACTGCTTGGGCGCGCCCAGGCCCGTGCCGATGGCGGTGCCGCCCAGGTTGACCAGGCGCAGGCGCTCCTCGCACTTGTAGATGCGCCAGCGGTCGCGCGCGAACGCCTCGGCGTAGGCGCCCATCTCGCGCCCCAGCGTGGTCAGCACCGCGTCCTGCAACTGGGTGCGCCCCACCTTCACGACGCGCGCGAACTCCTGCTCCTTGCGCTGGAACTCCTCCAGCAACGCGACCACCTCGGCTTGCAAGTCCCGCAACATCTGGATGGCGGCGACCTTCAACGCGGTCGGGTAGGTGTCGTTGGTCGATTGGTGGAGGTTGATGTCCTCGACGGGGTGGAGGGTCGCATAGTCGCCCAAGGGGCGTCCCAGCAGTTGCAGGGCGCGGTTGCACAACACCTCGTTGACGTTCATGTTGGTGGAGGTGCCCGCCCCCCCTTGCAGGGCGTCCGCGAGGATGTGCCCGCCCAGACGCCCCTCCGCCATTTCGAGGCAGGCGGCCTCGATGGCGCGGAAGGTCGTCCCGTCCCATCTCCCCAGCTCGTGGTTGACGCGGGCGCAGGCGAGCTTGACCGCGCCATAGGCGCGTATCAGCGCCGGGTGCGGCGGCCGCCCCGCCAAGGGGAAGTTCTCCGCCGCCCGGACGGCGTGGATGCCGTAGAGGGCGTCGGCGGGGACTTCCTTCTCGCCGAGCAGGTCGTGTTCCGTGCGAAACGCCTCTCGGGACGTCATGGCGCCACCCCGCAGGCGTGGGCGCGGCCGCCGGCTGCCCCTCTTGTCTCCCATGTCCTCTGCAATGCAAGTTCCTTTCCGGGGTCGGGCGGGACTCGCCCGTGAAAACAGGTAAGTATGTCACTTCGCGCCGCCGCTGTAAAAAATTTCCGCTGGTCTTGGGCGGCGCAATCGTGTATTGAATAAGGTTTTCCTGCGCGCCGGAGGGGTCGGTCTGATGGATGTCCCCGGCGCGGGGCGGGATGGGAAAGGAAGGGGTGCGGCACCATGTACCAACAGATAAAGCAGCTTTTGGCGGAGGGTGAGACGCTCGCCGTCGCCACCATCGTTTCGACGCTCGGCTCCACCCCCAGGGAGGTCGGCGCCAAGATGATCGTCACCGCGTCGGGCGAGATATTGGGGACCATCGGCGGCGGTTGCGGCGAGGCCGAGGTCCGTCGCCGCGCGGTGGAGGCGATCCGCTCCCGCAAGCCGGAGATGGTCAAGGTCGAGCTCTTGGACGACATCGAGTCCGACAGCCCCGCCGTGTGCGGCGGGGTGCTGGACGCCTTCATCGACACATGGGGCAAGGACTCTGGCGTGGCGGTGCGGCTCGCCGGCGAGTTGGAGGAGATAGCCAGGGTCGGCAATGCGGCGGTGCTGGCGTCCGTCCTGTCGGTGGATGGCGTGGCGGACGCCGCGCCGGGGGACAAGTGTCTGGTCCGCAACGGAGAGGTCCGTTGCGGGGACATACGGGATGCGGGGCTGCAGGCGGCGATCTTGAGGGAGGCGGCTGTCCGCGAGGAGCGGGAGGACTGCCTGCGCACCACGCTGGAGCTTTCCGGCGGGCGCAAGGCCGAGGTCTTCTTCGAGGTCATGACGGCGGTGCGCAAGGTGGTCATCGTCGGCGCGGGGCACCTGGCGATCCCCTTGGCCGCCTTCACGAAGATCCTGGGCTTCCACACCACCGTGATGGACGACCGCGTCGTGTACGCCAACCGCGAGCGCTTCCCGGACGCCGACGAGGTGTTGGTGGGCGACATGGCGGAGACGTTGCGCGGCCTGGAGATCACGCCGCAGACCTACATCGTGCTGATCACGCGCGGGCACCAGTTCGACGAGCCCTGCCTGCGCGAGGTCATTCGCAGCAACGCGCGCTACATCGGCATGATCGGGAGCCGCCGCCGCATCAAGGCGTGCTTCATCCGCTTCCGCGACGAGGAGGGGATATCCGAGGAGCTGCTCAAGCGCGTCCACGCCCCGATCGGCCTGGACATCCAGGCTGAGTCGCCGGAGGAGATCGCGCTCGCCATCGCCGCCGAGCTGGTCAAGGTGCGCCGGGGCGGCGGCGCAGGGTCGTTGTCGGAATCGGAGCGGTGAAAGCCATTTTACGGGAGATGGCGAATCAAACGGGGGACGGAGGGGGTCGAGATGATACATCCCATCAAGGACATGAAGGACGCCTTCAGCGTGAAGGGGCAGAACGTGGTGGTCACCGGCGGCAACCGGGGCATCGGGCTGGGCATCGGCCGCGCCTACGCCGAGAGCGGCGCGAACGTCGCCATCCTCTGCCGGGGCGTGGAGAGCGGCAGGCTGGCCGCCGAGGGGTTGAGGCGGCATGGGACGAACTGCTTTTTCGTCCACTGCGACGTGGGCGACGCCACCAGCGTGAAGGCCGCCGCCGACGAGGTCTTCCAGAGGTTCGGGACGGTGGACGCGCTGGTCAACAACGCCGGCGTCTCCACGGTCGGGCGCTTCCTCGACGACAAGGACATGGCGGAGTGGCACCGCGTCATCAACGTCAACCTGAACGGCCCCGCCCACGCGATGCACGCCATCGTGCCGCGCATGATCGCGGCGGGCAAGGGGGGGTGCGTCATCAACATCTCCTCCATCGGCGGTCAGTCGCTGGGCGGCGCGCTGACGCACCCGATGCCGCCGTACCACGCCTCGAAGGCGGCGTTGGACATGTTCACGCGCAACATGGCGATAGAGTTCGGCGACCACGGCATCCGCGTCAACGGCATCGCCCCCGGGCCGACGCACTCGGACTTGGACAAGGATCTGCCGCCGGACGCCTTCGAGAAGATATCCAAACTGATGCCGATGCACCGCTTCGCCGAGCCGATAGAGATCGGCGCGCTCTGCGTGTTCCTCTCCTCGCCGGCGGGGGCGCAGATCACCGGCACGGTCATCGTCCATGACGGCGGCATGCTGCTGGTGGGGTGACGGGTATGCCGGACGCCGTGCGGCGATACGACGGGCTGCTGGCGGCGATGGACGGACGCTTCCGCGCCCTGCGCGAACGGCATCCGGGCGCGATCGCCTGCGGCGGCGGGTGCGCCGATTGCTGCCACGGCCTTTTCGACGTGTCGCTCCCCGACGCCCGGAGGCTCGCCCAAGCCTACGCCGCCCTGCCGCGCGCCGCGCAAGCCGCCGTCGCGCGGCGCGCGGCGCGGTTGCAGGACGCGATCCGCGAAGGGTTGCCGGGGCTCGCGCCCCCTTACTTCATAGAGCCGTGCCGGGACGGCGAGGTGGACGCCTTGGTCGAGGCGTTGACCGGGGCGCGGTGCCCGTTCCTGGGAGATGGCGGCGGGAGCCGCGACCTGTGCCTCGTCTACGCCGACCGCCCGCTGGCGTGCCGCCTGGAGGGGTTGCCTATGGTTGACTCCGACGGGGGGCTGTTCGACGACTGGTGCGAGAGGAACTTCGCGGATGCGCTCCCGCCGGAGGTGATGCGGGAGCTGCGACTCGATTACTGCGCGATGCAAGAGGTCGAGCAGGAGGCTGCGCTTCAACTGTTGGCGCGCCTTCGCGCGGCCGGGGGAGGGCGTGGGGACGCCCCCACCGTCCTCATCCCCTCCGTCGTCGCGGCTTTCGAGGGGTTTTGGCTGCCCGCGTTGGCGCGCCTCGCCGATCCGGGTGCGCCATGAGCTCACCGTCGCCGCTCGACCTCTTCCACCCGGTCGTCCGCGAGTGGTTCGAACGCCGGTTCGGAGAGCCCACCGAGGTCCAAGCCGCCGCCTGGCCGGTGGTCGCCGCGAACTCCGAGGGCGGCAACACGCTCGTCACCGCCCCGACCGGCGCGGGCAAGACCCTCGCGGCGTTCCTGCTCTGCCTCGACCGCCTGTTGCGCGCCGCCGTCGCGGGGACGTTGCCCGACACGGCGCAAGTGGTCTACGTCTCGCCGCTGAAGGCGCTCTCGAACGACATCCACAAAAACCTCTCCGCGCCTCTCGGGGAGATCACGCGACTCGCCAGGGAGAGGGGGCTGGACGTCCCGGACATCCGCATCGCCCTGCGCACCGGCGACACCCCCGCGCACGAACGGCAGGCGTACTCCCGCCGCCCGCCGCACGTCTGGGTGACGACGCCGGAGTCGCTCTACATCCTCCTGACCAGCGTCGGCGGCAGGCGCGGCCTCGCGGGCGCGCACACCCTCATATTGGACGAGATCCACGCCGTCGCCGGGACGAAGCGCGGCGCCCACCTGTCGCTTTCCGCAGAGCGGCTGGCGCGGCTGGCGCCCGGGCCGCTCGCCCGCATCGGGCTCAGCGCGACCATCCGCCCGTTGGACGAGGTGGCGCGCTTCCTGGCGGGTGCGGCGTCCGGCGGGCGGGACGGCGCCTGCGCCATCGTGGACGCGGGGGGCGTTGGCTGCCGCCGCGACATCGACTTGCAGGTCGAGACGCCGGACATGGAGCTTTCGGCGGTGGCGTCGCTCGAACTCTGGGACGCCACCGTGACGCGCATCGCGCACCTCTGCGGGGGGCATGGCACGACGCTGGTCTTCGTGGGCACGCGCCGCCTGGCGGAGCGGGTCGCCCACCAGCTCTCGGAGAAGCTGGGCGAGCTGGGCATCGACGCTGGCCATGTCGCGGCGCATCACGGCAGCCTGGCGCACGCGGCGCGGATGCGGACGGAGGCGCGGCTGAAGCGCGGGGAGCTCCGCGTCTGCGTGGCGACCGCCTCCCTGGAGCTGGGCATCGACATCGGCGCGGTGGACCTGGTCTGCCAGATAGGCTCGCCCCGCTCCATCGGCGTGCTCCTGCAACGGGTGGGGCGCTCCGGCCACCGGCTCGGCGGCATGCCGAAAGGGAGGGTGTTCCCGCTCACCCGCGACGAGCTGGTCGAATGCGCGGCGCTGTTGCTCGCCGTGCGCCGGGGCGAGCTCGACCGCGTCCACATCCCCGAATGGCCTCTGGACGTCCTCGCGCAACAGGTCGTGGCGATGTGCGCCGCCGAGGAGGGGGGCTGCGGCGGCGCCTGGAGGCTTGACGAGTTGTTCGAGTCCGTCCGGCGGGCGCACCCCTACCGCGACTTGCCGCGCGGGCGTTTCGACGCCGTGGTGAAGATGCTCTCCGAAGGCTTCGCGCCGTCCCTCGGGCGCGGCGGCGCATACCTGCACCTGGACGCCGTGAACGGCGTCGTGCGGGCGCGACGCGGCGCACGGCTCGCGGCGGTCACTTGCGGCGGCGCGATCCCCGACTCGTCCGACTACGACGTGGTGAACGAAGTGGACGGGGCGCGCGTCGGCAGCGTCTACGAGGACTTCGTGTTCGAGAGCATGGCGGGGGACGTGTTCCTCTTGGGGAATGCGTCGTGGCGCATCCGGCGCGTGGAGAAGGGCAGGCTGCTGGTGGAAGACGCGCACGGACAGGCGCCCGACGTGCCTTTCTGGGTCGGCGAGGCGCCGGCGCGGACTGCGGAGCTGTCCCGATTCGTCTCGGAGGTGCGGCGCGGCATCGACCTGCGGCTGCCGGACGGCGGGGCGGCGGCGTGGTTGGCGGGGGAGGCCGGCCTTTCCGCGGCGGCGGCGGAGCAGGCGTGCGCCTACATCGCGGCGGGGAGGCGCGTCCTCGGCGCAGTCCCCTCCGACGCGCACGTCGTCGCCGAGCGGTTCTTCGACGAGGCCGGCGGGACGCAACTGGTCGTGCACGCCCCGTTCGGCGCACGGGTCAACCGGGCGCTGGCGCTCCTGTTGCGTCGCCGCATCGCGGCAGGGGCGGGGGAGGGCGGCGACGGCTTGCAGGCGTCGGCGACCGACGACGGGTGCAACATCTCGCTCACGCCGCGGCATTCGTTCCCCATGGAGGGTCTCCTGGGCTTCCTGGGGGCGGAAGGCGTCGAAGAGGCGTTGGTCGGCGCGGTGTTGTCCGCGCCCCTTTTCAGGACGCGCTGGCGCTGGACGTTGACGCGCTCGCTGGCGTTGCGGCGCTTCTCAGGCGGGCGCAGGGTGCCGCCACCGCTGTTGCGGATGCGCGCCGACGACCTGTTGGGGGCGGTTCTGCCGGAGGGGGCGTCGGCGTGCCGCGCGACGGCGTCTTTCGACCATCCGTTGCTGTTTGAGACCTTGCGCGACTGCTTCCGCGAGGCGATGTCGGTCGAGGGGCTGAGCCGCGTGTTGGAGGACGTCCGGGATGAGGGCGTCCGCTTCTCCGCCGTGGAGTCGTCCGCCCCTTCGGCGTTCGCGCACCAGATGTTGAACGCCATGCCCTACGCCTTCCTCGACAACGCGCCGCTGGAGGAGCGTAGGGCGCGCGCCGTCTCGCTCCGCCGCGCCCTGCCGGACGATGCGGCGGAGCTGGGGCGGCTCGACCCCGACGCCGTCCGTGCGGCGGCGGACGCCGCCTGGCCGGTGGTGCGCGACGCCGAGGAGCTGCACGACGCGCTGTTCGGCTGGCTGCTCCTTCCCGAGGCGCAGATGCGCCGCCTGCCGCCCGCCGCCGCGACCTGGATGGCGGATCTGGAGCGGGACGGGCGCGCCTCCCTCCTTCGGAGGGGCGGCGGGCGTTACTGGGCGGCTGTCGAGCGGTTGGGGGAGGCGTCCCGCTTGGAGGGCGGCGGGGACGGGGATGCGACCTTGGCGCTGGTGCGCGGCTGGGTGGAGACCTGCGGCCCGTTCCGCGCGGAGGCGTTCGCCGCCATGCTGGGCTTTCCCGCCGCCGCCGTCCAAGAGGCGCTGGGGCGTCTGGAGGCGGAAGGCGCGGTGTTGCGCGGCCGCTTCACCCCCGAAGGGGCGGACGGCGAGGAGTTTTGCGACCGTCGCATCCTGGCGCGCATCCACCGCGCCACCGTCGCACGCCTGCGCCGCGAGGTCGAGCCCGTCCCCCCGGCGGCGTTCCTGCGCTTCCTGTTCCAATGGCAGCATCTCGCGCCGGGAGGGAACCTCGAGGGGGCGGCGGGCGCGTTGGAGGTCGTCCGGCAGTTGCAAGGGTACGAGGCCGCGGCGGCGGCGTGGGAGCCGGAGATCATCGCCCCCAGGATCAAGGCGTACGCGCCGGAGTTCCTCGACGACCTCTGCGCCGGGGGCGAGGTGGTCTGGGGGCGTTGGCGTCGGCGGGAGACCCTTGCCGGGCGACCGGCGCGCCGCCCCGGCCTCGCGCGCGGCGCACCGGTCGGCCTGGGGTTGCGGGGCGACTTGGCGTGGCTGTTGGACGGCGCGCCTCCGCCCGTAGACGCCGCGCAGCTTGCGCCTGCCGCGCGGGAGGTGCTGGAGTTCCTGCGCGTCCGGGGCGCATCTTTTTTCCAAGAGGTCGTCGCCGGCGTCCGGCGGCTCCCGTCCGAGGCGGAGGATGCGTTGTGGCAACTGGTGTCTGCAGGGCTGGTGACGGCGGACGCCTTCACGGCGTTGCGCGCATTGTACAGCGGCGAGACCCGCCGCATCGCCCGTCCTCGCCGCGGGCGTCCGCGCCCGGTGCGCCGCACGCGCGAGGGGCGGTGGGCGTTGCTGGCGGCGCCGCTCCCCGGAGACGGCGCCGCCGGGGGGGACATGGGCGCGGGCGCCGCGCCTCGACGGACGGAGCTTTGGGCGCGCCAGCTTTTGCACCGTTACGGCGTCTTCTGCCGGGAGCTGCTGGCGCGCGAGCAGGCGGCGCCCCCTTGGCGTCTCCTGTTGCCGGCGTTGCGCCGCTTGGAGGCGCGCGGGGAGGTGCGCGGCGGCCGCTTCGTCTCAGGCCTGTACGGCGAGCAGTTCGCGTCGCCGGACGCGGTGGCGGCGTTGCGCGCCGAGCGCGGAGGGGCGTCCGGGGGGGATGTGGGCGCGGGAGCGTCGCGGGCGGCGTATGTGCGCGTCTCGGCATGCGACCCGCTCAACCTCGCGGGGGTGGTGACGCCCGGCCAGCGCGTCGCGGCGCTTGCGGGCAACCGGGTGGTCTATCGGGACGGCGTGCCGGTCGCAGCCGTGGAGAACGGCGAGGAGCGGTTCTTCCTCGCCCCGGACGCCCTCGCCGCGATGGACGGGCGCGAACGTGCCGCGCTCGCCCGTCTCCTCGACCCCCGCCCCTTGTAGCGGCTCGGCGCCCCGTCCCCGCGTGGCGGTCGGGGCGCATGCGGCATATTCAAGCCTTTTCCTTTCGGCGGGGGCTGTTAATATACGTTGCGTTTCATCCGCCCAGCCATCCTGCGGTTGGGCGCGGGACGCGGGCGTGGACTGCGGGCATGGGGGAAGTTGGGACGTTCATGGGCTACACGGGCAACGACGAGATACGGAAGAGGCGGACGTTTGCGATCATCTCGCACCCGGACGCGGGCAAGACCACGCTGACGGAGAAGTTCCTGCTCTACGGCGGCGCGCTGCAACTGGCCGGGTCGGTCACCGCGCGCAAGAAGCAGCGGGAGACGGCTTCGGACTGGATGGAGCTGGAGAAGCAGCGCGGCATCTCGGTCAGCTCCACCCTCTTGCAGTTCGACTACCGGGACTGGCGCATGAACCTGCTGGACACCCCCGGCCACAGGGACTTCTCCGAGGACACCTACCGCGTCCTGATGGCGGTGGACAGCGTGGTGATGGTCATCGACGCCGCCAAGGGGATCGAGAGCCAGACGCGCAAGCTGTTCGAGATCTGCCGCGACCGGGGCATCCCCATCTTCGCCTTCATGAACAAGCTCGACCGCCCGGGCAAGGCGCCGCTGGAGCTTGTCGACGAGGTGGAGACGGTGCTGGGGATCGGCGCCTGCCCGGTCAATTGGCCCTTGGGCGACGGCGTCGATTTCCGGGGCGTCTACGACCGTATGAAAAAAGAGGCGCACCTCTACGAGCGGGTCTCGGGCGGCGCGTACAAGGCGCCGGTCTCGGTGCGCGACTTCTCCGACCCCTCGCTCGCCGGCGAGCTCCACGGCAAGGCGTATGAGCAGGCGGTCGAGGAGCTGCAGATACTCGACGCGGTGCAGGGGGCGCTGGACCCTGCGGCGGTGCTGGAGGGGAGGTCGATACCGGTCTACTTCGGCAGCGCGGTCAACAACTTCGGCGTGGACTTGCTGCTGGACGGCTTCGCCGAGCATTCGTCGCCGCCCGTGCCGCGCCGCTCCAACCGAGGCGTCGTGCCGATGGACGCATCGGAGTTCTCCGGCTTCGTCTTCAAGATCCAGACCAACATGAACCCCCTGCACCGCGACCGCATCGCCTTCGTGCGCGTCTGCTCCGGCAAGTTCGAGCGCGACATGCAGGCGTACGTCTCGCGCACCGGCAAGAGGATACGCCTGTCGGACTCGCACACCCACTTCGGGCAGAGTCGCGAGATCGTGGACGAGGCGTGGCCGGGGGACATCGTGGGCCTGGTCACGCGGCAAGACCTGCGCGTGGGCGACACGTTGAGCGGCGACCCGGGGCTGGTCTTCGACGAGATACCGCGCTTCGCCCCCGAGCACTTCGGCTTTATAACCAACCCCTCGCCCGCGAACTACAAGCCGTTCCGCAAGGGGCTGGAGCAGTTGCTGTCGGAGAACATCATCCAGGCGTTCCGCGTCCCCTCGCCCGCGCACCAGAACAAGACCCTGCTCGGCGCGGTGGGCCTTTTGCAGTTCGACGTGCTGCTGCACCGCCTGAAAAGCGAGTATGGCGCGGAGGCGGGCATCGACAACATGCCGTGGAAGGTGCTGCGCTGGGCGGAGTCGGAGCTGGACGACGGCGCGCTCGCCGAGCTGCTGCCGTATGAGGCCGCCGTCGCCTACGACGAGACCGGCCGCCGCGTGCTCCTGTTCACCAGCGAGTGGAGCATGGAGCATTTCCTCGAGCGCCACCACGGGGAGGTCGCGCTCACGCACACCCCGCCCGCCCGACGCGAAGCGTAGGGACGGCGGCCGGGCACTTCGGGGCGGTCCCGGGCGGTCCCGGGCGGTGTCGTAATTTGTTGCGCGGACGCGGCAAGGTGGGTATGATGGGCGCGTTCTTCATCCACAGGCTTTGCACTGTCGATGATGCTGGATTTTCTATCCATCGGGGAGGAATGTGATGCGAACGAAACTGATTGCTCTCGGGGTTTTCATGGCGCTGGCGCTAACGTCTGTCGCGCTGGCTCAGCCGCCCGCAGTCAAACCGGCCTGCGACCGGGCGTGCCTGGAAGGCTACATCGACAAGTACCTGGACGCCATGCAGGCGCACAAGGTCGATCCCGCGCTGTTCCATAAAGACGTCCGGTTCACGGAGAACGGCGTCGAGCTGCCGCTCGGGAACGAAGGGCTGTGGTACGGCATGTCGGGCAAGGGGACTTACAAGTTCTACATCCCCGACGTCGAGACCCAGCAGGTCGCCTTCATCGGCACCGTCAAGGAAGGCGGCAACGCCGCCGCCGCGCCGGGGGCGAAACCCGCCGCGCCCACGACCGTCGCCGTCGCCATCCGCCTGAAGATCGTGGGCGGGCTCATCACCGAGGCCGAGCAGCTCGCCATCCGCCCGGAGCAGAGCCTGACCGGCGCCGCCCCCGCGCCCAACGCCTTCCCCGCGACCGGCGAGGCCGTCGAGAAGATGGGCGCGCCGCACAAGATGTTCACCGAGTCCATCCCCGAGGCGCAGCGTCACACCCGCGAAGACCTGGTGCGCATCGGCAACTACTATTTCGACGGCCTGCAACGCAATGACGGCAAGGGCTACTACCCCTTCACCGACGACGCGGTGCGCTTCGAAAACGGCATGATGGCGTGCGGCCTCGACAAAGAGGGCAAGCTGATCCCCAAGGCGTGCAAGCAGCAGTTCGAGCACGGACTGGAAGGCATCGTGACCCGCATCCGCGACCGCCGCTTCGTCGCCATCGACCGCGAGAAGGGCATCGCCTTCGCCTTCGGCTTCTTCGACCACGTCCAGATCAACTGGACTTGGCAGATCGCCGAACTGTTCAAGATCGAAGGGGAGAACATCCGCCGCATCGAGGCGGTGTTCCACCGCTGTCCTTACGGGATGAACTCCGGCTGGAGCACCTACGAGCAGGGGATGTCCGAGGAGCGCCAGAGCATCCGCTAGTCCGTTTTGACGCGGCTCGCAGCCGCTTTCCGATGCGGGGGCTCGCTCCCGCATCCTAACGGGGCGAGGGCGGGGCCCGCCGGGCTCGCCTTCTCCCCGCCGGGAACCGTATGCAAGTCAAAGGCCCCATCGACTGGTTCGAGGTGTTGGAGACCGCCGCCGACGCGGTGCGCCTGCGCCTGAAGACGTTCGAGGGCGAGGAGTACGAGCTGGAGCTCGCCCGGGGCGACAGCGTCCGCGCGGTCATCCCGCTGGACGACATGGAGGAGGCGGACTCGGGCTTTCCCGTCCCGTCGCCCGCCGCAACCGCGCCCCCGGCGCCCTCGCCGGACGGATGCGCCTTGCCGGAGGGGTCGGCGCGGGCGCCTCAGGCGGCTGGCGACGGCGTCCCGGCGGAAGGCGCCGCGCCTGCGAACCCCTTGTTTGAAGAGCTGGAACGCCTGGAGCCGGAGTTGCGTTCCGCGACCTGCCCCGGATGCGGCGGAGCGTTGCGACTCGCGCTCACCCAGGAAGGGATCGTCGCGCTCTGCCGCCGGTGCGGCGCGAGCCTGCGCATCGACGCCGGGCTTCTGCAACGGCTCGCGGACGCGCTGGGGCTGCGATGCTCCGCCTGCGGCGAAGGCGCGTTGCGCAGCGAGGCGACGGAGTACGCCAACATCCTCAGGTGCCAGGACCCCGCCTGCGCCAAGCCGGGCTCTTGGCGCGGCGTCAGCGACCGGCTGCGTTAGCCGCCGCGCCCCAAGGCGCTTCGCGCCGCAATAACGACCCACGGAGGCCTGGTTCAGGGACGTTCGCGCCGCCAACGCCGATGCGCCGGCGGCGGCTGGGTTTCGTGGAGCCACGGAAGCTTGATGGAAAGACTCGCCCCCCTCCCCATCGACGCGCACCTCAAGGGAATCGTGGAGACGCTCGACCGCGCCGGGACGCTGGTCTTGACCGCGCCGCCGGGGACGGGGAAGACGACGCGCGTCCCGCGCGCGCTCCTCGACGCGGGGTTCGCCGCCGCCGGCAAGGCTGGCGAGATACTGGTGCTGGAGCCGCGCCGGCTGGCGGTGCGCCTCGCGGCGGCTCGGGTCGCCGAGGAGCTGGGCGAACCCCTCGGCCAGACGGTGGGGTACTCCATCCGCTTCGAGAACGTCGGCGGCCCCGGAACCCGCATCCGCTTCCTGACCGAAGCCATCTTGGCGAGGCGGCTCGCGGGCGCCGCACCCCGGCGCAGCGGGTCGGGCGGCGCCTCCGTGATCATCTTGGACGAGTTCCACGAAAGGCACATCGACACGGATCTGGCGCTGGCTCTCGCCAAACGGGCGCGGCGCGCCGACCCGGGGCTGAAGGTGCTGGTGATGTCGGCGACGCTGGACGCGGCGCCGGTCGCGGCATATCTGGGCGGCGCGCCGGTCGTCGCCCTCGACGAGCCGCTTTACGGCATCTCCGTCGCATACGAGGAGAAGCCCGACAACCGCCCCCTCCACGAGAAGGTGCGCGGCGCCGTGCTCGGCATCCTCCGCTCCGGGACGCGGGGGGACGTCCTCGTGTTCCTCCCGGGGGCGGCGGAGATACGCCGCGCGGCGGAGGCGTTGCTGCCCGTCGCGCAAGGGGCGGGGCTCGAGGTCGTCCCGCTGCACGGCGACCTGCCCGCCGCCGTGCAGCGCCGGGCCCTGGCGCCCTCGGACAAGGTCAAGGTGATCCTCTCGACCAACGTGGCGGAGTCCTCCGTGACGATTCCGGGCATAGCCGCCGTCATCGACAGCGGCCTCTGCCGCCGCGCCGGACACTCGGCATGGAGCGGCTTGCCGACGCTCCAGACGGCGAAGATCAGCAAGGCGGCGGCGGCGCAGCGGGCGGGGCGGGCGGGGCGCACGCAAGCGGGCGTCGTCCTGCGGCTCTATTCGCGCGCCGACTACAACGCGCGCCCTCCGAGGGAGACGCCGGAGATACTGCGCGCCGACCTCGCGGAGACCGCGCTGCTGCTGCACGGCGCAGGGTGTGGCGACCTCGCCGCCTTCGATTGGTTCGAACGCCCCTCCGACGCCGCCATCGCTGCGGCGGACGGGTTGCTCCAGAGGCTCGGCGCGGTGGATGGCGCGGGCGGCCTCACTGCGGCCGGACGGCGCATGTCCTCCCTGCCGACGCACCCCCGCGTCTCCCGCCTGATCCTGGATGGGGCGGCGGCGGGGGTGTTTGAAGAGAGCGTCCTCGCCGCCGCGCTGCTCTCCGAGAGGGACATCCGGCTGGACGCGCGCGCGACCGTCTCCCGGGCGGACGCTGGCGCCTGCGGCGGCGCGCGGCGCTCCTCGGGACGCTCCGACCTGCTGGAGCTGGCGGATCTCTTCCGCGAGGCGGAGGCGGCGGGCTTTCACCCGGAGCGGTTGCGCTCCCTCGGTCTCGATCCCGGGGCGGTCCACGCCGTGCGTCAGGCGCACCGGCAGTTGACCCGGCTTTCCCCCGGCAAGGACGGGGGCGGGGGCGGGGTGCGCCTGACGGACGAGGACAGGGGCGAGGCCCTGGGCATGGCGGTCTTGGCGGCGTTCCCCGACCGCGTCGCCCGCCGTCGCAAGAAGGGGGACGGGGAGGTGTTGCTGTCAAACGGGGGGGCGGCGCGGCTCGCCCCGTCCAGCGTCGTGCACGGGGCGATGTTCCTAGTCGCGGCGGACGCGGAGGAGAAGAAGGATGGGGGATTGATCCGCCTGGCTTCGGCGATAGAGGTCGAATGGCTCGCGGAGATGTTCCCCGAGAAGGTCGTCGATGTCGTCCAGACGCTTTGGAACGATGCGGCGAAAAGGGTCGAGGAGTCGCGGCGCACCCTGTACGAGGGGTTGGTGCTGGAGGAAGCCGTGCGCCCCGCCCCTTGTTCCGAGGAGACGTCGCGCGTCTTGGCGGACGCGCTCCTGGCGCGCGGCGTCGAACAACTGTCCGGCTACGGGGCCTTGGAGGCGTTGCGGCGCAGGCTGGCGCTCTTGGCGCGGACGTTTCCCGGGGAGGGGTGGCCGGAGGCGGGCGACGGGGACATCCGGGCGGGCGTGAGGGGGCTTTGCCGCGACAAGCGCAGCTTGGCGGAGGTCGAGGCGCTGCCGGCGGGCGAGATCCTGCTGGGGATGCTCTCGGAACGGCAACGGGCGCGCCTCGCCAAAGAGGCGCCGGAGCGCGTCGCGCTCTCGCCCAAACGCTCCGTGCGCATCCATTACGAAGCCGACCGGCCTCCGTGGATCGAATCCCGCTTACAGGATTTTTTCGGCATGGGCGAGACGCCCCGCATCTGCTCCGGCCGGGTGCCGCTCACCGTGCACCTGCTGGCGCCGAACCAGCGGGCGGTGCAGGTGACCCAAGACCTCGGAGGCTTCTGGACGCGCCATTACCCCGCCATCCGCCGCGAACTGATGCGCCGCTACCCCAAGCACGCCTGGCCGGAACTGTAGCGGCGTGCCGCCGACAGGGCGGGCGCGGGTGCCGCAGGCGCGCATCCGTGGATGCGAAAACATGCGCTCCATGCTATCATTCCTCACTTCTGGGGAGATTCCGATGGTGGCGGGGCGAGAGGTTTCGCGGGAAGGTTCGCACGGGACGGCTCGGGAATGCCTGAAGGACGCGCTGGGCAGGCCCTTGAACGACCTGCGCCTTTCGGTGACCGACCGTTGCAACTTCCGTTGCGCCTACTGCATGCCTCTGGACCGTTACGAGTGGATCAACCGGCGGGAGATACTGACCTTCGAGGAGATCGTGCGCCTGTCGCGCATCTTCGTCTCGCTGGGCGTCGAGGAGATACGGCTCACGGGGGGCGAGCCGCTGTTGCGCCACAAGCTGTGCGACCTCGTCGGCCGGCTCGCCGAGCTCGACGGGCTCGGGCTGAAAGACCTCTCGCTGACCACCAACGCCTCTTTCCTGGGGCAGCACGCGGCGGCGCTTCGGCGCTCCGGGGTGCGGCGCATCAACGTCAGCCTCGACACCATCGACCCGCAGAAGTTCCGCGCCATGACCAGGCGGGACGACTTGGCGAACGTCCTGCAAGGGTTGCTCACCGCCAAGGGGCTCGGCATCGCGCCGATCAAGGTCAACTGCGTAGTCCAGCGCGGCGTCAACGACGAGGACATCCTGCCCCTGACCGAGTTCGCCCGTCGCAACGGCTTCTGGCTGCGCTTCATCGAATACATGGACGTCGGCAACGCCAACCGGTGGGAGTCGGAGAAGATCGTCCCCAAGCGGGAGATATTGGAGCGGATAGGCGCACGCTACCCGCTGGAGGAGGTCGGGCGCAGCGACCCGAACGCCCCCGCCGTGAACTACCGCTTCAAGGACGGCGGCGGGGACATCGGCGTCATCGCCTCGGTGACCGAGCCTTTCTGCGCAGGTTGCACGAGGGGGCGCCTCTCCGCCGACGGGCGGCTGGTGCTCTGCCTGTTCTCCGACAAGGGCGTCGATCTGAAAAAGCTGCTGCGCGGCGGCGCGGACGACCGGGAGGTCGCCAGCGTCATCCGCGAGGCGTGGACGAGCCGGCGCGACCGCTATTCGGAGGAGCGGCTGGAGGCGATGAACTCCGGGAGCTATCGCGCCGACTCGCGCCGCAAGATCGAGATGATCAGCATCGGCGGATGACCCCGGCGCCGTTTTCGCGGCGGCTGATCGTCGGACGGGTGGAGCTTGAAGGGGCTTGGAAAGGAGATGTGGGATGCGGGTGTCGAGGGTGACGGTGCTTGGCCTGTTTTTCGCGGCGGCGTTCTTCGTAGCGACCGCAGGGGCGGCGAGGGCGCAGATCGCCGGGGAGTTCGATCCGCCGCCGGGCAACTGCTGCCTCCCCTCGCAGGCGCAGAGCTTGGCGAACCAGTTGCAGGACTGGAACCAGTTGGGGCGCTACCACAAGGACAACCAGAAGCTGCTCGCCGCCGCGCCGGAGCGGGGGCGGGTGGTGTTCATGGGAGACTCCATCACCGACATGTGGAAGCTCGAACAGTCGTTCCCCGGCAAGCCCTACGTCAACCGCGGCATCGGCGGGCAGACGACCCCCCAGATGCTGGCGCGCATGTACCCCGACGTGATCCGCCTGCGGCCTGCGGCCGTGGTGATCTTCGCGGGGACCAACGACATCGCGCGCAACACCGGTCCGACGACGCTGGGGATGATCCAGGACAACTTCCGCGCGATGGCGGAGCTGGCGAAGGCGCACGGCATCAAAATAGTCCTCTGCTCGGTCACGCCGGTCAGCGACTACTCGCGCTGGCCGCAGACCGCCGCCCGCCCCCCGGCGGACATCCTCCGCGTCAACGGCTGGCTGAAGGAATACGCCGCCGAGATCGGGGCGGAGTACGTGGACTACCACGCCGCCCTCGCGGACGACAAGGGTTTTTTGAAAGACGGCTTCTCGATGGACGGCCTGCACCCGAACGAGAAGGGGTACGCGCTGATGGCGCCGCTCGTGGAGGCCGCCATCGAAAAGGCGTTGCGGCAAACGGCGGGCGGGCGTTAGAGATGTTCACGGGTTGGCGGCCATGTCGATAATTGCGGTCATCGGGGCGGGGAGCTGGGGCACGGCGCTCGCGCACGCCTTGGCGCACAGCGGCCACGAGGTGCGCCTCTGGGCTTACGAGCCGGAGGTCGTGGCCTCGCTCCGCGAACGCCGCGAGAACACCTTGTTCCTCCCCGGCGTCGCCATCCCCGGAAACGTCGCGCCGACGGGCGACCTCGGCGAAGCCTTGGCGGGAGCGGAGTGCGCGTTGACGGTCATGCCCTCGCACGTCTGCCGCGGCCTGTACGAGCGGATGCTGCCGCACCTCTCCGCCGACATGCCGTTGGTGAGCGCCACCAAGGGGATAGACACGGAACGGCGCCAGCGCATGAGCCAGGTCATCCGCGACGTGACGGCGAAGGCGTTCTCCCCCCGCCCCCCCCGCGTCGTCGTCCTGTCCGGCCCCAGCTTCGCGCGCGAGGTGGCGGTCGGCGACCCGACGGCGCTGGTGGCGGCATCGACCGACGCCGACGCCGCGCAGTGGGTGCAGCGGGCCTTCTCCGGCAAGACGATGCGCGTCTACGCCTCCGGCGACGTGGTCGGCGTGGAGATCGGCGGTGCCATCAAGAACGTCATCGCCATCGCGGCGGGGGTGATCGAGGGGTTGCGGCTCGGGCACAACCCCAAGGCGGCGCTGATCACGCGGGGCCTTGCCGAGATCGCGCGGCTGGCGACGGCCTTGGGCGCTCGCCGCGAGACGCTGGCGGGCTTGGCGGGGATGGGCGACTTGATACTGACCTGCACCGGAGACCTCAGCCGCAACCGCTCCGTCGGCGTCGAGCTGGGGCGGGGGCGCGATCTGCAAGGGATCCTGTCCTCGATGCGCGAGGTGGCGGAGGGGGTCAAGACCACCTACGCCACCGTGGAGCTGGCGCGCGAGCTGAAGGTGGAGATGCCGATCACGGAGCAGGTGCGGCGCATCCTCGAAGGCGAGGTCGCCCCTCGCGAGGCCATCCGCGAACTGATGGATCGCTCCCTCAAGGCGGAGTAGCCCGCCGCGAGGGCGCGGGACGCGGGGAGGGGGCTCCGCATCCCCAAGCAATCTCAACATGGCGCAACGC
This sequence comes from Acidobacteriota bacterium, assembly GCA_031271905.1. Lineage (GTDB taxonomy): Bacteria > Acidobacteriota > UBA6911 > UBA6911 > UBA6911 > UBA6911. Next base: position 23,246 of record JAISUT010000028.1, on the reverse strand, counting down.
AGCGCAACATGGGGCAGTGGGATGAAACTCGTCACGTTTTCAGGGCCGCCGTCGTCGGGCAAGACCTCCGTGCTCGCCAAGCTCATCCAGGAGCTGGCGCGCACGGGGGAGTCCGCCGGCGTGATCAAGTTCGACTGCCTGTACGCCAACGAGGCGGCGCTGTTCGAGCGGATGGGCGTCCCCGTCCGGGTGGGTCTGGCGGGCGGGCTCTGCCCCGACCATTTCTTCGTCAGCAACATCCAGGAGGGGGTGGACTGGGGCCTCGGCCTGCGACTCGGGTACCTTTTCACCGAGAGCGCGGGGCTGTGCAACCGCTGCTCGCCGCACGTCCGGGACGTGGCGGCGGTCTGCGTCATCGACAACCTGATGGGGATGGACACCCCGCGCAAGATCGGCCCCATGTTGCGGATGGCTGACATTGTAATCATTACAAAATATGATATTGTGTCACAGGCCGAGCGCGAGGTGTTCGCCTTCCGCGTGGCGGAGGCCAACCCCAAGGCGCGGCTGCTGCTTGTCAACGGCATCAGCGGTCAGGGGGTGTTCGAGCTGGCGCGCCTCGTCGGGGACGCGCCTGAGACCGCGACGGTGGAGGAGAGCCGCCTGCGCTTCTCGATGCCTGCGGCGCTCTGCTCCTACTGCCTGGGCGAGACCAAGATCGGCGGCGAGTACCAGGTGGGAAACCTGAAGAAGATAGGATTTTCGTAAGAGGTTCGAAAGGGGGGACGTATGAGAATCAACATCCTTGAGGAAGGCGCTCCGGCATATGTCGAAGACCCGCGCCTGCGCGACGGCGTCCGCGTCCATGTGTCGATGCCCTGCCCCTTGAAGGTCCCTTTCAAGCAGTTCTTCGCGCCGTTCGTCGAACGGTACAACGCCGAGCGTCCCGACAAGCCCGTCTCCTGCTCCGACCTCACCGACTGCGCCTCGCAGGACATCGAGTTCCTGTTGCGCGCCCGGCGCGAGGAGGGCGACTTCCCCGACGTCATCGTGACCAACAACTACAGCGTCTTTTTCACGCACGGCTTTTCCGACCGCTTCCTGAAGACCGGCCTGTACACCGGCCTCACCCGCCCGGACGACCTCGACGCGCTGCCGGAGAAGATCCGCGCGGGCGTCCTGCGGAGCGGCATCGGCATCCTCTGCTTCATGTCCTGGAGCGTGGTGCAAGACCTGACCGTCCCCGGCGTCCCCGCCGTCGATTCCTGGGCGGAGCTGCTGGACTCCGGCCTCGGGCTGACGGTCCACGGCCATGTGGACAAGGCGCCGTTCGGCCTGATGTATTTCCTGCGCGAGCGTTTCGGCGACGAGGGGATCGTCCGCTTCGCCAAAAGCGTCGTCGATATCAAGCACTTCTCGCAGACGATCAAGCGCTTCGGCTCGGGCGACCCGCACAGGACGGCCTACAGCCTGCTGCCAGACGTGGCGGTGGCGCGCATCCCGTCGCACAAGAAGGTGCGCGTCCCCGCGATGAAGGAGGGGCGGCTGCTCAACCCCGTCATGATGGTGGCGCGCACGTCCCGCCTGGAGGAGTGCCGTCCGGTCATCGACCAGTTCTGGAACGACGAGTTCCGCGCGCTGCTCCGCGGCGGCTGCATCCTCCCCGGCGACCTGGACGGCGAGACCTCCTATTCCCTCGCCGACTTCGGCGAGCTCGAAACGGGTCTTGGGCGGATGGAGGCGGATTTCGCCCGCCTGTACCTCGACAACCTCGATTTTGGAAAGATCAATGAACGAGCCACTCCGGGAGGCGTCTGCCGCTGACGCCCCTCCCGACGCGATCCTCGACGCGGACGTGCAAGCCCTTGCCGGGTCTCGTCCCGAAGTCCTCCGCTTCTTGGAGGATTACGGCATACGCCTTGGGCCGCAGGCGGGGGTCTCGCTCCGGCGGCGGCTCGCGGAGTTGCCCGAGGAGCTGTTCGAGGACATCGGCATCGACCGGCGGCGTCTGGAGGCCAACCTCGGGTTTTTCCTCGCCGCCCGGGTTTCCGACGCCCGAGGCGCGGCTGACGGCGCGCGCGCCCAGGTGCGCTCGATCACGGTCGTCGGCGGGCGCGACAAGTCCGGCAACGCGGAGGACGTCCGGCTGGAGCTGCCGGTTGGCAGCGTCACCGGCATCGTCGGTCCCACCGGGTCGGGCAAGAGCCGCCTGCTGGCCGACATCGAGTGGATGGCGCAGGGGGACACCCCCACGGGTCGCGTCGTCCTGGTCAACGGCGAGCCGCCCGACCTCCGCAGCCGCTTCTCCCCAGGGCGCAAGCTGGTGGCGCAACTTTCGCAGAACATGAATTTCGTCATGGACGCGAGCGCCGGGGAGTTCGTCCGCATGCACGCCGAGAGCCGGCGGTCTGCCGCAACGTCGCGCGACACGGCCGGCGGCGCCTCGGAAAGGCTCGTTGCCGACGTCATCGCCAAGGCGAACCTGCTGGCGGGGGAGGCTTTTGCGGCGGACGCACCGCTGACCTCCCTTTCGGGCGGGCAGTCGCGGGCGCTGATGATAGCCGACACGGCGTTTCTGAGCGCGTCACCCATCGTGCTGATCGACGAGATCGAGAACGCGGGCATCGACCGCAAGCAGGCGCTGGATCTGCTGGTGCGCCGGGAGAAGATCGTGCTGATGGCCACGCACGACCCCATCCTCGCCCTGATGGCCGACCAGCGGCTGGTCATCTGCGGCGGCGGCATCCAAGCGGTGCTGCGGACTTCGGAGGCGGAGAAGAAGGCGTTGGTCGAACTGGAGCGCATCGACCGGCAGCTCCAGAGCCTGCGTGAACGCCTGCGCCGTGGCGAGTCCATCGGCGACGCGCCGTCGCAAGCGTCCCGCGCCTGACGCTTTCGCCGCCGTGGCGGATGGCGCGGATTGCCTCGGCTCTGCAAAAGGAGCGTGGGCGCCGTGCTGCTCTTCGGCTGAGGCGCGGCATGCCGCTCGACCGGGACGGGGCGGCGGTTCGGTCGGCGTCGGGTGCGCCCTCAGCCCCTGACATGGTAGTCGCCCTCGCCGACCCATTTGTAGGAGGTCAGCTCGCGCAACCCCATCGGGCCGCGGGCGTGGATGCGCTGGGTGGAGATCGCCACCTCGGCGCCGAGCCCGAACTGCCCGCCGTCGGTGAAGCGCGTCGAGGCGTTGACGTACACGGCGGCGGAATCGACCTCGTTCACCCAGCGCGCGGCGTTCGCGGCGTCCTCCGTGAGGATCGCGTCGGAATGCCCCATGCTGTGCGCATTCGCGTGCGCGATCGCCTCGTCGATGCCGTCCACCACCTTCAGCCCCAGCACCAGCGACATCCACTCCGTGTCGAAATCCCCCGGCCCCGCAGGCTGCACCGCATCGCCACCCGCGCCAGCCAAGGCCGCCAGCGCCACGGGCTCGGCGCGGAAGGTCACCCCCGCCGGCACCAGGTGCGCGACGACGAGGGGGAGCGCCCGCGCCGCGACCGCGCGGTGTACGAGCACCGTGTCCAAGGCGTTGCAGACCGAAGGGCGTTGCGTCTTGGCGTTGTGGATCACCGCCAACGACTTTTCCATGTCCGCCGACTCGTCCACGAAGACGTGGCAGATGCCGACGCCGCCCGTGATGACCGGGATGCGGCTGTTCTCGCGGCAGAGGCGGTGCAACCCCTCGCCGCCGCGCGGGATGATGACGTCCACATAGTCGTTCGACTGGAGCAGCCCGAGCACGAGGGCGCGGTCGGCGTCGTCGATGAACTGCACGGCGTCCTCCGGCAAGGCGTTCGCGCGCAACGCCTCGCGCACCAGCCCCACCAGCGCCAGGTTGGAGTGGATGGTCTCCTTGCCGCCGCGCAGGATGGCGGCGTTGCCGGTCTTGACGGCAAGGCCCGCCACGTCGATGGTGACGTTGGGGCGCGACTCGTAGATCACGCCGAGGACGCCTAGGGGGACGCGCTGCCGGCGCAGCCGCAAGCCGTTCGGGAGCGTCGTCTCGTCATAGCGCTCCCCCACGGGGTCTGGGAGCCCCGCCAAGGCGCGCAGGTCGTGCGAAAGGCCGTCCAGGCGCGCATCGGTCAAAGTCAGCCGGTCGATGAGCGCCTCGCCCATGCCGGAAGCGGCTGCGGCGTCTATGTCTGCCCGGTTCGCCTGCTTGACCGCGTCGCGCGACCGTTCCAACAACGCCGCCAAGTCGCGCAGCGTCCGGTTCTTCACCTCCGTCGCCGCCGAACCCATCGACCTTGCGGCCGCCCGCGCCTTGCGTCCCATCTCTGTCAGCATATCCCGCCTCCCTTTAGTTGGGGGCACGGCGTGCCCCGGCCTCGCGAACCTCGGTTCCCATCGACGCCCCGCGTCACAGCAGCACGAGGTTGTTGTGGTGTATCACCTCGTCGCCGAAATGATAGCCGAGGACCGACTCGATCTCGTCCGAGGGTTTGCGCAGGATGCGCACCAGGTCGCGGCTGTCGTAGTTGGCGATCCCCCGTGCGACCTCCGTCTCGCCATCCGCCCCCTGCGGATCCTTCATCATGACGCGCACCGTGTCGCCCCGGTCGAATTCGCCCGACACCGCCGTCAACCCCACCGACAGCAAGCTCGCCCCGCGCCGCAGCGCGCCGACCGCCCCCGCGTCCACCAGCAACCGCCCGACGGCATGATGCCCCCCGGACAGGATGTATCGCATGCGGCTCTCCACGGCGGTGGCGAGCGGGGGGAAGCGCGTCCCTATGTGTTCGCCGCCAGCGAGTCGCGTCAGCACGTCGGGCTCCGCCCCTTGCGCGATCACGCAACAGGCGCCGCTGCGGCGCGCCAAGTCCGCGGCTTGGAGCTTGGTGACCATGCCGCCGGTGCCCAGCCCCGAGCCGCCGCTGCCGCCCGCCGCCCGCCAGATGTCCGGGGGGATCTCCTTGCCGGCGACCTCCGCGATGAGGCAGGCGTCGGCGTCGCAACGCGGGTCGGCGGTGAACAACCCCGCCTGGTCGGTCAGGAGGACGAGCCAGTCGGCGTCCACCAGGCTCGCCACCAGCGCCGAGAGGTTGTCGTTGTCCCCCACGCGGATCTCGTCGGTCGCCACCGTGTCGTTCTCGTTGACGACGGGCAGGACGCCGTTCTCCATCAAGGCGGCGAGCGTGTTGCGCGCGTTCAGGTAGCCGCGCCGTCCGGCGAAGTCCTTCCGGGTCAGGAGCACCTGCGCCACGGTCACGCCGTACATCTCGAATATCCTCTCGTAGAACGCCATCAGGCGCGGCTGCCCGACGGCCGCCAGCATCTGCTTGGCGGGGACGTTCTTGGGCAGGTGGGGCACCTGGAGGCGCTCCCGTCCGGCGGCGACGGCGCCCGAGGACACCAAGACCATCTCATGCCCTTCGTCCTTCAACGCGGCGACCTGCCGCGCCAAGTCGATCACCAAGGGCGGCGAGAGGCGTTGCGTCCCCCGGGTCAGGGTCGAGGTTCCTAATTTGACGACAAAGCGCATAAGTCTGGTTCCGGCAAAAGGCATAAGATAACATACTGGGTCGCCCCGGCGGGGGGCGAATGTGCGCAGCCGCCGGTGGGGGCGCGGGGTGCCGCCGGCCGCAGGCGCAGATGCGCCGCGAGAAGGGGCGTGGACGGCGTTGGAAGGGGCCGGGGGCGAAGTCACGGACAAGGATGGAATGGATATGCGGCGTTGCCTGTTGCTCCTGCTCCTCGTTCCGTTCGCGCCGACCTTGGCGGGACGGGCGCTTCCGGCGCAAGATCTCGCGCCGCCGGCGTCTGCGGCGGGGCAGGTGCGCACGGAACTCCGCTTCCGCGACGGCGTCGTCACGCTGACCTCCGACACCCAGGAGAAGCTGGGCGCCAGATACCGCGCCAAAGGCGGCGTCCGCATCGCCTACAAGGACATCGTCATCAGCGGCGGGGAGGCGGAATACGACGAGGAGGCGTCCACCGGCTTCGTCGTCGGCGCCGACGGCGGGGCTTCCGGCGTCGTGCATTTCTCGCAGAAGGACCAGTGGCTCTCCGCCTCCCGCGCGGAGTTCGACTTCGCCTCGCAGACCGGCGTCTTTTATGACGCCACGGGCTACACGGACAAGGAGTTCCTCGTCAGCGGGAGGACGATCCGCAAGACCGGGCCGGACACCTTCCGCATCGAGGACGGCTTCGCCACCGCGTGCCGCGACCTGATCCCCAAATGGAGCTTCTCCGCCTCCAGCGCGGAGATCCGCCTCGACCACACGGCGCGGATGCGCGACACGGTTTTCAAGATCAAGGGGATGCCGGTGTTCTACACGCCCTACCTGATCTTGCCGACCGGGCGGAAGGAGCGCAACAGCGGCTTCATACCGTTCCACACCGGGACGTCCACCTCCAAGGGGCGCCTGTTCAGCGAAGGCTGGTACCAGACGCTCGGGCGCAGTTCCGACCTCTTGGTCTACGGCGACTGGTACAGCCTGCGGGGGCTCGCCCTCGGCGGGCTTTTCCGCACCCGCCCGGACGAGGACACGCACCTGGAGTTGCGCCTGTACGGCATCGACGACAAACGCGGACAGGGGGGGGTGCAGATCGAGGCGGAGGGCGAGACCTTGCTCGGAGACGACTGGCGGGCGGTGGTCCACGCGAACATCTATTCCGATTTCGCCTTCCGCCAGGCGTTCGCGGAAGACCTGGAGAGCGCCACCGTGCCGATGGAGAAGGCCATCGGCTTCTTCACGCGCAACCACGGGAGCATTTCCACGGACGTCTCTTTCAGCCGCAACGTGATGCTGTTCCCCGACACGCCCATGATCACCAAGAAGACCCCGGCGCTGGAGTTCTCCAGCCTGGGGACGCTACTGGGCGCATCCCCCTTCGTCCTCGATTTCCGCGCCGCGCTGGAAGGGCTCTCGCGCTCTGACAGCCTCGTCAACACCGGCAGCCTGGTTCAGCGGCTGGACGTGTTCCCGCACATCTCCGCGCGCCTGCCGTCGCTGGCGGGATTTTCCGTCACCCCCACGGTCGGGGTGCGGGAGACCTGGTACGGGGCGCGGCTCGCCCCGGACGCCCCTTCCGGCGTGTCGAACGAGGGCTTCCACCGCCGCTACGTCGATTTCAGCGTGGACGTGCGGACGCCGGTGCTGGAGCGCGATTTCCAGTCGCCGGGGTCGGGGGGCTTCAGACACTCCGTCGAGCCGTATTTCACCTACCGCCGGATCGAGGGGGTGCGGGATTTGGACGACACCATCCGCTTCGACGAGCACGACGCCGTCGCCGACACGAACGAGGTCGAGTACGGCGTCGTCAACCGCTTCACGCGGGTCGGCGGCAAGGCGGGCAGGCACGAGTTCATGTCCCTCAGCCTCGTGCAGAAATACTACTTCGACCCGACCTTCGGCGGCGCTTTCGTCGAGGGGCGCGCCAACTCGTTCTACCCGCTCGACAGCGCGACCGGCTTCTACCAGACCGGCCGCCTGAGCGACTTCTCGCCCCTGAGCGCCGTCTTCCGACTGTCGCCGCAGGCGGGCGTCTACAACGACGTCCGCGCCGACCTGGACGTCAAGCGCCGCCGCTGGCGCTCCGTCAGCCTCTCGACGCTCTGGGAGCAGGGCGACTTCTTCCTCTCCGGCACCTACTTCATCCTGCGGCCGGACGAGCCGGGCATGCTTTCGGGCGACCACGTCCAAGGGCAGATAGGCTACGGTTCGCCGCTTCGCGGCTTCGCCGCGAGCCTGACCGCGAGCTACAACCTCTCGACCGGGCGGTGGCTGAACAGCAACACGCGCCTCGGATACACTTGGGACTGTTGCAGCGTGGGCGCGGAGGTGAACCAGTACGACTTGGGGCTGCGCACCGAATCGCGCGTGTCGCTCTCGTTCACGCTCAAGGGGATCGGTAACTTCGGCAACGTCCGCGGCACACGCAACACCTATTAGCCCCTGTCGGGCAAAGGAGGATGGACCCCATGACTGTCGCCTACGTCTCCGCCGGCGCCAACCTCGGCGACCGCAAAGCCTGCCTCGAATTCGGCGCCCGCCGCTTGGCGGAAAAGGGGACGCTCCTGCGCGCCTCCTCCTTGTTCGAGACCGAGCCGGTGGGTTATGCCGACCAGCCTTGGTTCCTGAACCAGGTGCTGGAGATCGAGACCCCGCTGTCGCCGCGCGAGCTGCTCGCGTGGTGCAACGCCGTCGAGCGGGAGGCGGGCAGGGTGCGGACGTTTCGCAACGCCCCCCGGCCGCTCGACCTGGACATCCTGCTGTACGGCGGCGAGGTGGTCGCCGAGGCGGATCTGTCCATCCCCCACCCCCGTATGACGGAAAGGCGCTTCGTGCTGGAGCCGCTCGCCGAGATCGCGCCAGGAGTGCGGCACCCCTTGGCGGGGAAGACCGTCCAAGAGCTGTTGGCGGGGTGCCGGGACTCCGCCGCCGTCAGACGCCTGGACGACGGCGCCTGACGCCCCGCCGCGCGGATTCCATCTGCCGATTTCCACAAGCACAGGAAACCAAAGGCGCGCGCCAGACGTATTTATCCGGCGATGTTTGAAAGGATTGGCGGGAGGGAGATTTGATCCCCCTGATTTTTTCCGGGGTATTCGCGAACGTGCCGGCCGTTGTCTGCCGATGAGTCCCTTGAAGGGGGTCGCCAGAGGAGAAGGATAAAAGGGAACATCTAAAAACCTCGCAGACAAGGCGCAACGCAGCGTCCTGGGTTTCTTGAGGTTCCCTAAAGAGTCGAGGGAGGGGACGTGTCGTTTCTGCGCAAGCCGGTCACTATGTTGGTCGCCATCATCCTGCTAACGTCTTCCGCTTCTGCCGATGAGGCGCAGGCGACGGACGCGCTGGAAACCATCCAGCGGAAGGTCGCGCAGTACCTGAAGCGCCCCGGCGTGCGCTCTGCCAACTGGGGGATACAGATACTGGACCCGGAGGACAACAAGGTTCTGGTGGAGGTCAACCCCGACAAGGCGTTCCTGCCCGCTTCGGTTTTGAAGGTGGTGACGACGGCGGCGGCGGTGGAGAAGCTGGGCCCCGACTTCCGCTATCGCACCGGCGTGTACTCCAACGGCACGGTTGACGAGGACGGCGTCCTGGACGGCGACCTGATCCTGGTGGGGCGCGGCGACCCGAACCTGATGGACGCATACGGCGACTTGCAACAGTCGCCCGCCTTGCAAGACCTCGCCGAGAAGATCGCCGCGCTGGGCATACGCGAGGTCAAGGGCGACATCGTCGGCGACGACAGCTATTTCGACCCGAACGACAATGGCAAGGGCTGGACGGCGTCGGAGCTGGGCAAGCGCTACGGCGCCCCGGTCACCGCCCTCAGCATCAACAACAACGTCATCCAAGTCACGGCGAGCCCCACGAAGTACAAGAAAAAAGTGGCGGTGTCGCTGGAGCCGAAGACCAGCTATTTCCGCATCAGCAACCAGGCGCTCACCGGCGGACGCAATGCCAAGCGCACCCTGCGGGTGACCTTGCAACGCGCGTCGAACACCTTGGTGATCACAGGCGTGCTTCCCGCGACGAAGACCGTCACGCAGGCGGTGGTCTTGGCCAAGCCCGCCGAGACCACCGCCGCCATCTTCAAAGACGAGCTTGAACGGCGCGAGGTCGCGGTTCGCGGCGGCGTGCGGGCCGTCCACTACGGCGACGAACTGGAGGATGTCACGGCGGAGCGGAAACTCTTGGCCGAGCACCAGTCGCTGCCGCTGGTCAAGGCGCTCGAGATCATCAACAAACGAAGCCAGAACCTGCACGCGGAGATGCTGTTGCGGACCTTGGGCGCGGAGTTTCGCGGCGTCGGCACGAACGAGGCGGGCTTGCAAGCCGTCAAGGCGTTCTTGGTGGAGGCGGGCATCGACAGCGAGAAGATCAAGCTCGACGACGGCTGCGGCCTTTCGCGCGAGAACTTCCTCACGCCGCGCTTCCAGACCTCGCTCTTGGAATACCTGTTCAACCGCCCCTATTTCAGCCTGTTCTTCAACACGCTGGCGGTGAGCGGCACCGACGGGACGCTGAAGAACCGCTTGGCGGCGCTGGACGTCAAAGGCTCCGTCCACGCCAAGACCGGCACCTTGAACGGCGTCACCACGCTCTCGGGCTACATCACCACCCAGTCCGGCAAGAACCTCGCCTTCTGCATCTTCGCCAACAGCGTCACCGCCACGGCGAAGGTGAAACAGACCATCGACGAAATCTGCTCGTTGTTTGTCAAATCGTATTGATTTAAACTCTGTCGGTCATGAGCATTCGCGTCCTGTTTTTTGCATCGCTGGCAGATGTCGTCGGCGGGAGGGAGCGCACGGTGGAGTCCGCCGGGGTTTCCGACGTCGCCTCGATATTCGACAAATTCGTTGCGGAATTCCCGGAGTTGGAGGGTCATCGAGCCTCGCTCCTTTTTGCGCTGAACTCCGAGTTCGCCCGCCCGTCCTCGCCGGTCGAGGACGGGGACGAGGTCGCGTTTCTCCCCCCCGTCAGCGGCGGTTAACGAGGGCTCCGCCGCGACGCCGGCGGGCGGCGCAGGGGCGCATGAGGACTGTTTATGTTCCAGCTTACACACGAGGTTATCGATTCGGGCAAGGTCGTAAGGGCTTTGCAGTCGGCGCAGGGCGGCGGGTCCGGGGCGCTGGTGGTCTTCGAGGGGGTCGTGCGCGACAATGCGCGGGACAAGGCGGTGCGCCACCTCGAATACGAAGCTTACGAGCCGATGGCGCTCAAGAAGCTGGAGGAGGTGGGGGCGCTGGCGAAGGAGAAGTTCGACATCCTGGGCATCGCCATCGTACACCGCTTGGGGCGCATGGAGGTCGGCGAATGCAGCACGCTGATCGTCGTCGCCTCCGCGCACCGTGTAGCGGCGTTTGACGCCTGTCGCTACGCCATCGACACCATCAAGCAGATCGTCCCGATCTGGAAGAAGGAGTTCTACGCCGACGGAGAAGTCGCCGACGACAGCGCCGCTTGGATAGAAGGGGTGAAATAGGGGGGCGGCGCGCCGTCCACCAGAAGCAGCCAAGCCGCCGCCGCCAGCCGCGCAAACCGGGTGCGGGGCCAGGCTCTACTGGACGGTGGAGCCGCTGAAGGATTGCGGCCGCCCCACATGCTTGTCGCGTTGCGCCTGGAGCGCCTGGATGAGCCCGTCCAATATCTGCGCAGGGACGGCGATCACCGCTTTGACCGGTGCCGGCAACACCCCCGTCTCCTGCATCCGCAACGCCTCCTGTTCGCTCTGCGGGCCGATGACCTCGCAGAAGGTCAGCGTGCAATCCACCGGCGAGGCGTTGACCTGCACGTAGTTGGAGTAGATGCGCGGCGAACTCAGGGTGGGGTCGGCGACGATCTTCACCGGTTTTTCATCGTGAGCCATGGTAGAACCCTTTCTGTGACACCTCGGAATTCCCGCAGACGGGGCGCAATGCGTCATCCCGGGTTTTTCGAGGGGCACTCCAAAAATCCCAAAACAGTCGTTGACTCGCAGTTCATTTCTCGGCTCAGCCGAGCGGTCGGCTTCGCGGTTACCCCGGAGGCCAGGCGAGCAGCCGCCCGCCCAAGACGTGGATGTGCAGGTGGAATACGGTCTGCCCCGCCTCGGCGTTGGTGTTGACGACGGTACGGTAGCCGCTCCCGTCGATCCCCTTCTCCTTCGCCATGCGGGCTGCCACGCCCAGCAGGTGCCCGAGCAGCTCGCGATCCCCGTCCCCGGCGTCGTTGAGCGAGGAGATGTGCTTTTTCGGGATCACCAGCAGGTGTACCGGCGCCTGGGGGTTGATGTCTTCAAAGACCAGGCACCGGTCGTCTTCGTAGAGGGTTTTCACCGGTTTTTCATGCGACGCCATCTGACAGAAAAGGCAACCTAGCATTTTCATCTTTCCTTTCCAATAGCCATAAAAGAACACCTTCTGGATGGAAAACGGGATCATCCTGAGAATCTTCCACGGTCTCATCTCCCGTCCAGCCCCCCCGTCGATTTGCGCAAATTCACATCAGGGAACCTCAAAAACCCCGGATGACGGTGCCAGCGCCTTGATCGAAAACGCCCATTCACCTTGGCGAACTCCGCCTTTCGATCGCCTGCGAGCTTTTTAGGGGTTCCCATCATCCATGCTCAATGGATGCGCTCGATCTCCGCCCCCAGCCCCGCCATCTTCGCCTCGATGCGGCAATAGCCGCGATCCAGATGGTACACGCGGTCGATGACGGTCTCGCCCTGCGCCGCCAGCCCCGCCAGTACGAGCGAGGCGCTGGCGCGAAGATCCGACGCCTGGACTTTCGCGCCAGTCAGGGGCTTGCCGCCGCGCACGACCGCCTGCCGCCCCTCCACCACGATGTCCGCCCCCATGCGGCGAAGCTCCTGCGCATGCATGAAGCGGTTCTCGAAGATGGTCTCCGTGATGATGGCGGTCCCGTCCCCTTGGGTCATCAGCGCCATGTACTGCGCCTGCATGTCGGTCGGGAACGCGGGGTAGGGGAAGGTGGTCACGTTCTTCGAGGAGACCGCCGCGTGACCGCGCACGCGGAAGCCGTTCTCCCCCAAGGAGATCTCTGCGCCGACCAAGTTCAACTGGGTCAGCACCGAGGTCAGGTGCTTGGGGTTGCAGTTCGCGATCTCGACGTCGCCCTGGGTGATCGCCGCCGCGATGGCGAAAGTCCCCGCCTCGATGCGGTCGGGTATGACCTTGTGGCGGCAGCCCTTCAACCTCTTCACGCCGCGGATGCGGATGGTGCGCGTCCCATCCCCCTCGATCTCCGCGCCCATGGCGCGCAACATGTCCGCCAGGTTCTCCACCTCCGGTTCGCAGGCGGCGTTGTCCAGAACGGTCACCCCTTCCGCCAAGACGGCCGCCATCATCAGGTTCTCCGTGCCGGTCACGGTCACGGTATCCATCTGGATGTAGGCACCGCGCAACGCCTCGGCGGTCGCATCCACATAGCCGTGGGTGACTTCGCATTTCGCCCCCATTTTTTCCAGCCCCTGCAAATGCAGGTTGATGGGGCGGGCGCCGATGGCGCACCCGCCGGGCAGGGACACCCGCGCCTTCTTGAAGCGCGCCAGAAGGGGGCCCAGCACCAGCACCGACGCGCGCATCGTTTTGACCAGCTCGTATGGGGCTTCCAGCGAGGTGGGGGCGTCCGCCTTGAACTCCCCCGCGCCATCCTCGGAGACCGATGCCGCGACGCCCATGCTTTCGAGCAGCGTGCGGGTCGTCAGGATGTCTTTGACGTAGGGGATGTTCTCCAGCCGGATGGTCTCCGCCGTCAAGAGCGTCGCCGCCATGGCGGGAAGCGCCGCGTTCTTCGCGCCGCTGACTTCCACCCGTCCGTGCAACGCCTTTCCACCCACCACCCGAATCTTGTCCATCCCCGCCCATCTCCTCCGTCGTTAAAAAATCCCCGAACCGCCAAAGGCAGGGATGTCGCAGCGCGACCGCCCTACCATGCGGTTTTCCGCGCCACAAGGCAACGCGGCGTCCCCTGCAAGTCCTCGATGGCCGACTCGACCGAAAAACCTGCGCTCCGGGCGAGCCGCGCGACCTCCGCGTCTTGACCCGCGCCCAGCTCCAGCAGGAGGAAGCCGCCGGCCTTCAGCCGGGAATGGCTCGCGGGAACCAACCGGCGGTAGACCTCGAACCCGTCCTCGCCGCCGAAAAGCGCGAGGTGCGGTTCGAACCCCCTGACTTCGACAGGGAGGCTATTATAATCCATTCGCGCGACATAGGGGGGATTACTCAGGATCAAATCGAAGCATTCGGGGGAAAAACCTTCCAACAGGTCGCCGCAGACCAGCGCCAAGCGCCCTTCGACCCCGTGGCGGCGCGCGTTGCGTCGGGCGACGCGCAGGGCGAGGGGCGAGCGGTCTATGGCGTGGCAGAACGCCGCGGGGGCTTCGCCGAGCACGGAGACCGCGATGCAGCCGGAGCCCGTGCCGACGTCTGCGACGCGCGCGGGCGAAAGGCGCCGCCCGTAGCGCTCCCGGATGATCCCGACCGCCGCCTCGACCAGGAACTCGGTCTCGGGGCGCGGGATCAACACGTCGGGCGTCACATGGAACGACCTGCCGTAGAACTCCCGTTCGCCGGTTATGTATTGCAGGGGCTCCCCCCCGGCGCGGCGCGCGGCGAAAGCGTCCAGGCGGGCGCGGGCGTCGTCGTCGAGCCGATGCCCGGGGTGGCTCAGGACGAACACGCGATCCTTTCCTTTGCTTGCGCCTCCGCACGGGTCGCCAGCCGGGGCGTCGTCCGAGGCGAGGGCGAACCCGACCAAGAGGTCGGCGGTCAGCTCCGGCGCGTCCACGCCCGCCCGCCGCAATCGTTCGCAGACCTCCCTCCGCGCTGTGGCTATCGTATGCATGACAGGGGGCTAGTCTAGCAAAGCACGGTCAACCAAACAAGCGTCCGGGGGCCCCAATGTTTTGACCCAATGTTTCGAACCGTAAACGACACGGTCGTTTGACAAATTCCAACAGTGTTGGTACTCTGCCTTCCTATAGCGCGGCTTAACTACTATTCTTGTCGTAGACGATTCCTGCTATGACGGGAGCGCAATGAAAGCGGCAAAGGACGCGATTATTTCTGCAGTCGATTTGTCGGACAAAACTATGCTCTACACGGCGGTCTATGTGAAACCGGGTTCAGAGCAGTTAGTCGATATTGCGTTTACGGTATTGGAAATGCCCCGGCTGTTTCAATGGAATTACCTGAATCATGTGGTGATTGAGCAGTCTTGCTTTGATTTAGACGGTGTTCTTTGCGTTGACCCGACGGAAGAAGAAAACGATGACAGCGAAAAGTACCGCCATTTCATTGCTTTACTGCACATAAACAGATAAATCACTTAAGGAAACGCTGATTAATTCGTTTTCAGGAAGATGCACTGCTGGAAACAATGCGTTTGCAGGCGCAAATCTCTTTGATTTTCGAATAAATCAGCACTTCCTTAACGCTGTAAGTTTTTGAGGAATAACATGAACAAAAACAGGCTGTTGTTGTTAGTGTTTGCGATATGCCCCTTGTTTATTTATGCGCAATCAATTGACGATGCCGTGAACATTGTCGCGGTGGGCGACATAATGCTGGGCACGCATTATCCAAGCAGGGAATTTTTGCCTCCGGGCGAGGACTGTTCCCAGGAATTGTCCGAAGTACGAGAGATTCTGCATAGTGGCGACCTGACTTTCGGCAATCTCGAAGGCGTGCTCACCGATTCGCACATGGATGCAAAAACCTGCAACAATCCCAGCGTATGCTACACTTTCGGCATGCCTGTAAAGTTTGCGTCCTGCCTTAAAGATGCCGGTTTCGACATACTCAGCATCGCCAACAACCATGTGGGCGACTTTGGCGACACAGGCAGGCAAAGCACGGTCAAAGCCCTGGAAGAGCAGGGGATTCGCTATGCCGGTTTGCTGTCGTACCCGACGGACACGTTTACCGTAAAAGGCGTCAACTACGGATTTTGCGCATTTGCGCCGAACTCCGGTACGGTCAGCGTCAATGATTTGGCGGCGGCTGAGGAAATCGTGCGCGAACTCGACCGCCAATGCGACATCGTCATAGTGTCGTTCCATGCAGGCGGCGAAGGCAAGTCGTTTCAGCACGTCACGCGCAAAACTGACACGTTTATCGGCGAAAACCGCGGCAATGTCTATGAATTTGCGCACCGTATGATTGACGCGGGCGGCGACGTCCTGTTGGGGCACGGTCCGCATGTAACCCGCGCGGTCGAAGTCTATAAAAACAGATTTATCGCTTACAGTATGGGCAACTTCTGCACTTACAGCAGAATAAATATAAACGACGTCAGCGGGCTGGCGCCGATCATCAAAATCAAAACCGACACGAAAGGCAGATTTCTGGAAGGTCAAATCATTTCGACCAATCAGGTGAAATCCCAGCCCGTACATATAGACAAGGAAAAACGTGTGCTGAAAGTCATTCAAAATCTGACCAAAACGGATTTCCCCGAAATGTCGGCAATTGCAAATATCGACGACGAAGGGAATATAACTTTAAAACAGTGAACAGTAAAAACGGCTGCCGGACGCCGCACACCGAGGCATGCGCCTATATTCAGTGGCGATGTGCACCCCAATCTGCGCTGGGGTGCCGATGCCGCCTTGGCGGACGAAGAGAAGCTGGTGAAGGACGGCTACACCTGCCGATCCCTCCTCACCTGCGAAATGGCCGAAAAGCTGAATGCCATCGTTTTTGACAACGGCGCGCCCGACCTCGACCCCTCTGCCAAGCTGAATGTTTCGGTCGCCGCGTCTGGCAACACCAACGAAGTGAATGTCGCCATCCGTGACATGAACTATCAAGAGATCGTCTTTGCCCCCGCGCTCACACCTGTCCAAAATAATTTAGGAACAAAAGCCCGCCGTTGATTCTAAAAGGCTGCGTCCCCAAAACCCCGATTCCCAAGACGAGGTTGCCTTCTCAGTATTTTTTCATCATCTCGGATCAGCGCCCCGACCGGCGCATCTCGAACGACCAGGTCTTGCCCTTCTTGTTGACGGCGGTGCCGCGAATCACGCCGTCTCCGTCGAAACCGCCCTTGTAGGTGGCATAACGATCGTTTCGGTACAAGGTCACGGCATCCCCGCCCGCCTCCCACGTGTCATCGTCGGGGGTGGTGTCGGCGGTCTGATGCACCCGGAGCCTCCCGTCCGGCAGAAACTCGATCTCATACTCGCCGTCGGAGTCGGAATATGTCCACCGCGTGCCGCCTAGACTCGGCGGTGCGGACACGGTCGCTGCATGCGCGCTGGCGACGCCTTCTCCGCCTTCCGACCGGCGCATCTCGAACGACCAGGTCTCGCCGCGCTCGTTGACGGCGGTGCCGCGAATCACGCCGTCTCCGCCGATCTTGCCGTCTTGGGTGACGTAGCGGCCGTTCCGGTACAAGGTCACGGCGTCCCCGCCCGCCTCCCACGTGTCATCGTCGGGGGTGGTGTCGGCGGCTTGCCCCACCCGGAGCCGCCCTCCCTGCAGGAACTCGATCTCGTACTCTTCCTCGGAGTCGGAATATGTCCACCGCGTGCCGTCTAGCCCCGGCGGCGCCGGAGCCGCGCTCGGTGCCGCCGGAGCCGCCGGAGCGGGCGACGCGACGGGGGCGTCCTCCGCCACGGCGGAGTCCGGCTCCAGGTCGGCGCTGATGCGGACGGTGGCGCCGCTGGTCTTCAGCGACCGCCGCCACGGCTGGAACCCCTTCTTTTTGACGACGACCTCGTGCGCACCCGCCTCCAGCTCCAGCTCCAGCGGCGTGCTGCCGACGAAGTCGCCGTCCAGCTCCACATCCGCCCCGGCGGGGGTGGATGCGACATCGAGCTTTGCGTACCTCGCGCCGGCGACGTCTGCGGTCGCCGCCGGGACGGACAGCGTGTGCGCCTGGTCGGTGAACACGTCGAACACCGTCCCCGCCTCTATCCTGGCCTCCTTGCCCCGGCGCAGGAGGGCGATGGGCGCGGCGGGGAAGAAGACGATGGCGATTCCGGCCGTCAGCACGCCGGTCGAGATCGCCGTGCTCCCCCCCTCCGTCCTGTTCGCCGTGTAGCGCAGGGGGATGTAGGACTGGTCTACGGCGGTGACCCGCTCGATGGAGAAGTCGATCTTGCCGGTGCGCCCCATGCGACGCTTGGGTTGGGCGAGGGTCACCTGTCCGGTCACGTTCGCGCCTTGGGCGATGACAACGGTGTCCCCGACCTTGACCTCGTCCACGACCGAGAGCTGGACATGCTGCCCCTCCTGCGCCGAATCGCCCGACAGGCTCTGCTCCAGGCGAACCTTGATCCTGGTGCCTTCGGGGATGGACGTCTGCGCCGCCTGCCCGAAACACAGATGGGATGCGAGGATGACGGCCAATGCCAGACGGACGATTCTTGGGGATGCGTTCATGGTCATTTCTTCTCCTCGATGACGCTATAATGGTTTTTACCTAGCAAGCGCAAGCCTTCGCCCTCCGAAAGTTGCGTCAGGACGGTCGGCTCCTTTGTGCTCAGTTGGATTTTTTGCTCCAGGTAATAGGTCTTGTCCGGCTCCAGCTCAATCTGGAGGATGGAGCTGCCAGCCTTGACCACCGAGCAGAAAGAATGCGCCCCCGGCTCTGCGGCGAAGAAGAAATAGCCGTTGCGCTGGTTCGCCCCCATCCAGGCGCCGTCCATGGCCAGCTTGGTCTGCACCAGCGCCCCCGTCATTCCGGGTTTGCGCAAGACATACACGATCGCCTTCCCCGGCTGGGACTTGGCGATCGGATGCTGCCCTTTGTCGGTTTTGACGGAGAAATCGATTTCTACGGCGCCGCATGGGTTCGCGGAACCCGCCGAGGCGCTGACGACGTTCCCGTTGGCGTCCACCCCTTCCGTGCCGAACGCGGCCTGCACGGAATCCTCGTCGGTTTCGTCGTCACCCGACCCCGCCTTGCGCTGCCAGTCGGCGAAGAACGATCCGCTCAACTCGTACATCACCAACTCCTTCGTCTGCCTCGACAAGGATGTCGTGGCGGCGTTGACGGCATTTTGGAGGAAGTAGTAATCCTCTCCCGCCTCGAGCCGCATCCGAAAGCCGCTGGCGCCGCCCCGGGACTCCGTCGCCAGCAGGTATTCGCCGGGGTCGAGGTAGGCGAAGCCGTAAGTGCCCATGGTGTTGACGGCGACCACATGGTCGTTGGCATGGAGCTTGTTCTGGATCCCGCCGCCTTTGCGCGCCGCCAACCGAGGGCAGACCACGACCAGCAGCGCCTTGTCCGGCCGGATTGCCGGCACCGGGGGATGTGTCGAGGCGACGCGCAGCTTGTGCTTCGACTTGACGTCCGGCAGGGTCTTTCGATCGATGGCCTCCGCCTGCTCGGCGAACTCCGCAATTTCCACTTTGTCGCCCAAGACCGCCTGCATCTTCCCTATCGCATCTTGGGATGACGCTTTGTCGATCTCCAGCATGTAGGGTTGGATGGAGCCGTCGGCGCTTTTGTATTGGATGAAGCACCAATAGTCCTGTACCGCACGATTCTGCAGGGCGTGTTGCAACATTATGTTTACGACGCCGCTGCCTGCGCCGATGAAGTCGCCCAGCCCGCCGCCGCGCATGTGCCTGCTGACGTCGAACACCACCCGCTGGATGTCGCCATAGCCCACCTCCAACGGCTTTTGGTCGTTTTTGACGATCAGCTTCCGGGCGTCGTCGTCGAAGACGAGGTCGGCGTCTTTATCGACCAGCGGACCGGCTTTGCTGTTGAACCGGGTCTTGACCTTGTCAAAGACGTTCCGCAACGGGGCCGGTTCCGTTTGAGGCGCGGCATTCCCGTTGTCGTCAACCAAGGGGCTCTCGCCCGCCGCGTCCTTGGCGGCGACCGTCGCCGCACCGGTCGAGACCGCCGCCAACATGACGACGCCGAGCAGCGCACGCCAAAAAGTATGCTTTCCCATGAAGACTCCTCCCTCGCCCCCGCTGAAACGGGCATGCCCCGTCGCAGCGGTTTTCCTGACGCATATGACGCATTAAGAAAGGCGGCCGTGTTCGCGACCGCCCTTAACCTTACCACAGCTTTCCAATGGTTTTTAGGGAACCTCTAAAAACCCCGGACGCTGCGTTGCGCCTTGATCGAAAATGCTCATTTACCTTGGTAAACTCCGCTTTTCGATTTGCGGCGACGCCTTGTCTGCGAGCTTTTAGAGGTGCCCTTCACAGCTTTTCCCACGACACGTTGCGGGCGGTCAACACCTGGTTCGAGGCGTTGTACGTCCCCTTGTACGCATCCGAGGACGAGGCGTCGGCCAGCTCGCCGTCGGCGTCGCTCCACACCTTGTCCGGGGTGAAGGAGACGATGCCGCCGCTCACGGAATACGCGCCCACCTCCACGATTACGTCGCCGTCGTCCAGGCGGGTGGCGAAGTAGGTGCCGTTCGAGGCGAGGAGCACGTCGTAAGTCGCGGTACCCGCGCCGAAATCGGCGGTCGTCTCGTAAATCCCCTGGATGTCCGAGGCGGGGATGCCGCCGGTGACGATGACGCCGTCCCCGGTGTAGGTGACCCGCACCCAGGCGTCCGCGTCCACCGTGAACGAAGTGGACTTGAACGTCCCCGTGTAACCGTAGTCGTCCTCTATCTCGACCCGGTAAGCCCCGGCGGGCAGGTCGGCGAACTCGCGCACCTCCCCGTCGCCAACCTGCCCCGCGTCGTATTCATCCACCTTCGCGCCCGTGGAGTCGTACACGCGGATGCTGGTGATCGGGTCGTTCTGGTAGACGGAGTAGTTGTAGACCTCGATGCCGTTCCCTGCCGCCGCGCCGGAGAGGGTCGTGGCGCTCGTGCTCCAGTACAACGCCATGTTGCCGTCCAGGTACACCCGGAAATAATAGGTGGTGCCGGGGTTCAACCCCGTCATGGTGTAGCTCCGGTCGGTCGCCGACCCGCTATAGACCATCTGCGTGTCCATGTCCGTGGCGTTCGCCTTGTCGGAGTAAAAAACCCAGTAGGATGCGGTGCCCGGCGACTCGGTCCACGACACCTTTATGCTGCTGGAGGAAAGCGCCGTGGCGGTCACGGTGAACGGCTGGTCTTTGGAAGAACCCCCACCGGTCGAAGGCCCGGTGTTGGAAGACCCGCCGTCGGAAGACCCGCCGCCGCATCCCACGAGAAACAGGCACATGGCCAGCGCCGACAAAATGAACAACCCTTTGAAACCGATACCGTTTTTCATGTCGACCTCCTTTTAGGTTTTCAAATCGCAAATCGTCGCCGTGTTCCGGGGGAGAGGCGGCGCGCCGCCCCCGCCATCGCGTCCTCGATGCCGTCGCGCTTTTCCGTCCCCGTCCCGCCCTACGCGACCTTTCATGAACGTTCGTCTGTCACATACCTGTATCCGACCCCTCTTTTTTTTTCTCGCAGGCGGAAATGACGGAAGACTGGAAAAATTGCGGGGCGACGACAAAGCAAGAAGGGCGTCTTGGGAATTTTGAAGGAGATGTCTGTGCGGGGGGGCGAGGCGGCCGCAGGGGCGCGACCGCCTCGCCTTGATGCAGTTTTCACCCGCTACTGCGGTTGCTGGAACTTTCCCCATGCCGCGCCGCGCGCCGTCATCACCTGGCGGGATGCGTCATAAGCCCCCTCATGCGCGTCGTCGGGCGAAGCCTGGACGCGCTCGCCGTCCAAGCCCCCGCGCCACACCTCGGTCGGGGAGAAGGTGACGGCGTCGCCGTCAACGGAGTAAGAGCCCAGTTCGACGACCACGCGCCCGTCGTCTGGACGTTCGACGAAGTAAGTCCCGTTCGAGGCGAGGAATGCGTCATAATCCGCGGCGCCCGCGCCGAGGTCGGCGGTCGTCTCGTAAATCCCCTGGATGTCCGAGGCGGGGATGCCGCCTGTGACGACGATGCCGTCCCCCGTGTAGGTGACGAGCGGCCACGTGCCCTCGTCCACGTCGAACAGCGTGGAGGCGAACGACTTGCCGGAGGCGTAGGCGTCCTCGACCATGACCCGGTACGTCCCGTTAGGCACGTCCGCGATGGCGAACGTCTTCCCCGCCCCGATCTCCCCGGCGGCGTACTCGCCCACGACGGAGCCTGTGGCGTCAAAGACGGCGAACGCCGTTATCGGGTCGTCGTCATAGACGGAGTTGTTGTAAAGCGTCATGCCGTTGCCCACCGGCGCGGGTTGCGCCAAAGTCCGGGCGCTCGCCGCCGCATATTCGCCCGCCAACTGGTCGTTGGGGTAGACCCGAAAATAGTAGACGGTGTCGGGTTCCAGCCCCGTCAGGACATACGACCTGTCGGCAACCGAACCGGGGTACGCCAAGCGGAGACCTCCGGCGTCCGGGTTCTCCTCTTCGGAATACATGACCCAGTAGGCCTCCGCGCCCGGAGAAGCAGTCCAGTCGATCCTGATGCTGTCGGAAGAAAGCGCCACGGCGCTCGCGGAGAACGCCTCGCCCTGGTCGCCTTCCGGCAGACCGCCACCGTTGGAAGGAGCGTTCCCGCATCCTGCGAGGAGCAGGCACGCGGCAAGCGCCGACAACGCCATCGGCAATCTGAAGCAGATGCTGTCTTTCATGACTCATCCTCCTCACCCTTGGTTAAAACGTCGTTCTATTTATTTATCGTCCTGAGGGGCGAAAATTATATCTATTCGAAGGGTGCTCCAGCCGCCGATAATCGTGCGGGAAACATGCGTTGTTTTCCCTTGCAGAATACCTTTAATTTTGGTAAAACTAAAGTTGTCGTTTAGATTCCCATGAAAGCGGTGTCCCATGCTTAGAACATACCGATGTAACTGTTGTTGTAAAAGACTATATGACGATTTGTCAATCACAATAAACAGCGACGAAGCAACTGTCAAACTGTTCGATAAAGTGTTGATGTATTATGATCATATTATAATGATTGAAATCCATCATAATGATGGTGCATAACATAATAGGTCAGGCACTAAGAGAACAGCTTGGCGTGAAAATTTATGATGCCATGAAAGGGAGTGTTTTCATGGAATATCAGGATCCTGATCTGAAACTGCGACGGCTCGCAATCTTTTCTTCAGGGGTGGCCTACTTTGAACACCGGGGCGGCGCGGAGGGGTCGGTGCGCTTGAATCTGCCTTTTCGGACGGAAGATATGAGTGACGCGCTGAAGTCTCTGACCATTGGCGACCCTGCCTGCGCGAAAGCCCAATGGTTTCCTTGGTTTAATCAGCGCAGTTTTGCCTGTCGGCTCCGCTCGTCCCTCGCTTCGCCTCGCGTCAAAACTCTTCGCTCAAAACAACCATTGGGCGCTCCGCGCCCTCGCCTTACTTTGAACTGCAGGCCAAGCGGAAGCCGAGATTGGAGTGGCGATTGCCGGGCTCTTCGTAGCTGCGAATAGAGACTCGCGCGTTCCTTGCGCTGTCGTGATAGCTCCCGCCGCGAATCACGCGCCGCCCCGGAATCCAACCGAAATCGGGATGGTATCCTAAATAGTCGCCACCATACACGTCCGCAACCCATTCAGATACGTTCCCGCTCATATCGTACAATCCCAACTCATTGGCGCTTTTCGTCCCCACCGTATGCTTCCTGTCTCCGCTGTTGTCGGAATACCACGCCACGTCTGTAGGCACGTTACCGCCGCTGTATTTTGGGACTCCACCGCCTCACGGTGCTCCGGCCGGTCGGCGCAGCCGAAGAACACCGCCCACTGCTCCAGAGGTTGGACGGCTTGCGATGTGGTCTGCTGCCGTCAGCGCTTTTTTTGCTTGTCCAGCTTGCGCACCTCGCCCGGCGTCAGGTTCATCACTTTTGCGATAACTTCAACCGGTACGCCTTCCGCTTTCAGATTGCGCATGGTTTCCTGCCGGGTCGCCTCTTTGTCGGCGTCCCATTGCTTCTTGTC